>DATEZP010000114.1:0-61675 GCA_035255465.1 Holophagaceae bacterium | reverse complement strand
CATGTTGCGGAAGAACTGGTTCTGGAGTTCCTCGCTGGTGCCCTTGAGGGCCACGGTGAGGGTCTTCTTGTCGGCCCGCTTGAGGATCTCGTTGATGCCGTTGTCATCCACCAGCAGGATGTCATCGAAGACGAACATGAGATCGCGGATGCTGGCGGCCAACTGGGGGTTCTCGGTCTCGATCTTCTCCAGCACGGTGCGCCCCACGTTGCGTTCCATGCGGTTGAAGAGTTCGGCCACGGCGCGGACGCCGCCGTAGGCTTCCGTGGCGAAGGAGCCCAGGGCCTCCAGCTTCTGTTCGAGGATGAGGCTGATGCGGCGCACCACCTCGGGGCTGATCTCCTGCAGGCTCGCCATGCGCATGGCCACGTCGCTGCGCAGGGCCTCGGGTAGTGACGAAATGAGCTCCGCCGCCTGGCTGGCGTTGAGGTGGGCGAGGATGAGGGCGATGGTCTGAGGGTGCTCGCTCTGGATGAACTTGGAGAGCTGCTGGGGATTGGCCCGCTCCAGGCTGGTGAAGCCGGCACTGCTCTCCAGGGCCTTCACGAGGCGGTCGATGATCTTGCGGGCCACTTCGGGGCCCACGGACTTGATGAGGAGCTTCTTCGCGTACTCGATGCCGCCCTGGCTGATGTAGCTCTTGGCCATGGCCATGGTGTGGAATTCCTCGATCACCTCGTCAGCCTGCTCGGGCTGCACGTGCTTGGTGACCGCGATCTCGCGGGAGATCTGCTGGATCTCGTCTTCTTCTAGGTATTTGAAGATGCTGGATGCGGTGTCATCACCCAGGGAGACCATGAGGATGGCCGTCTTCTGCAGTCCGGTGAGTTTGGCCATGGCTACCTCCCGTCCTCAAGCAGCCAGCTGCGGACCAGGGCGGCGATGCTCTCCGGATCCTCCACGCCCACTTCCTGGATGCGGCGCTTCATCATTTCCCGGCGCTTGGCCTCGGGGGCCTGGCTGGCCCCGGCGAGGTTCAGCTCGGCCTCGATCTCGGCCTCCAGCTCCTGCATCGTCTTGACCGGCGCCATCTTGGGCGTCAGGTGCAGGCCGCCCTCCTCCCCGGCGATGCGGAGGGGCACGGGCTTGTTGATGGCTTCCGAAAGGCGCTTCAGCATGGGGATCACCAGGAAGAAGAGCATCAGCCCTCCCACGATGATCCAGAACAAGGTCGGCGCAAACTGTTTCGCCAGATCGATCCAAAACTGCCGCTTGGCCTCGGCCTCTTCCACGGGGTTGCTGGTGGAGGCGAAGGCGATGTTCTCCACCGTGAGCTGGTCCCCCCGCTGGGGGTTGAAGCCCACGGCGCTGGCCACCTGATCGCGGATCTTCTTGAGTTCGTCGGGGGTGCGGGCCACGGCCTTGGCCACCTGGTCGCCCTTGGCATCCTTCTCCCAGACCGTGGCGCTATCCACGATGACGGACAGGGTGAGGCGCTTCACGCTTCCCGGGGCCTGCTCCACGGCGCGGATGGTCTTGCTGATCTCGAAGTTGGTGGTGCTTTCCTTCTTTTCGCTCTGCTCCAGAACGCCCGCCTGGGCGCCGCCCCCCGTGGCCGGGGCCACGTTGGAGGGGGTGCCGGGCACGCCGGTGCTGCCATCCCGCTTGGTGACCTTCTCCTCTTTGGTGTTGATGCTCCGCTCCACCTGCTCCTGGGGATTGAAGCGCTCCTCGTTGAGCTTCACCTTGTCGAAATCCAGTTCCACATGGGCCGTGGCGCGGACCTTCCCGAGGCCCACCACGGGTTCCAGGAGCTCGTTCACGCGGGAGACGAGGTGCTCCTCTTCTTCCCGGGCCACCTTCTTCTGGGAATCCGAGGCACCCACCATGGGGTCGCGCCCGGAGCGGGAGAGGATGCGGCTGTGCTGATCCACCACCACCACCTGATCGGACTTCAGGCCTTCCACGGAGGCGGCCACGAGGTTCTGGATCGCGCTGGTGTTCTCCTCGGGCAGCACGCGGCTGCCCCGGAGCTTCAGGACGACGGAGGCCTTGGCCTCCTCCTTGTCGCTGATGAAGGGGCTGTCGGACACGGGGCTGATGTGGACGACGGCGTCCTGCACCTGCTGCAGGCTCTTGATGGTCTTGGCGAGGTCGGCTTCCAGGGCGCGGCGGTGCATGACCTTGCGACTGAAATCATCGGCAGTGAGGGGGGCGTTCTCGAGCTTTTCCCAACCCAGCTTGTCGCCGGTGAGGATGCCCTCCCCGGCGAACTTGAGGCGGAGTTCCCCCACCTTGTCCTTGGGGGCGTAGAGGGTGCGCTGATCGCTGGAGAGGTCGTAGGGGACCCCCTGCTTCTTGAGGCTCTCCACCATGGCGTTGGCGTCCGTGGGCGCCAGGTTGGAGGCCAGGACGTCCATCTGCTCCTGGCCGGCCCAGAAGATGAGGCCCGCCAGGGCGAGGACCACGGTCAAGGAAATGGCCCCTACCACCGCCTTCTGCGTGGAGGTCATATCCCTGAAGGCCTTCACCAACTGGTCGCTGAAACTGTTCCCCTCGGCCATGGATCCCTTTCAGGCCGGGCTTTTCACGGGGATCACAGCTGGGTGCGCATGACCTCGCGATAGGCATCGATCAGCTTGGATCGAACGGCCATCATCATCTGGAAGCTCAAATCGGCCTTCTGGACTGCCAGCATGGCCGAGTGCATGTCTGCACTCTCACCCAACATCAAGTTCCGTGCCTCTCCTTCAGCCGTCTGGGAAGCCTGGTTCACTTCGTTGAGGGCCTGCTTCAGGAGATCCCCGAAATCGGGGCCTCCCTCCGCGCTGGGCTTGGCGCCATCCAGGGTGGGCTGGAGGGAACTGAGGCCTTGGAGTTTCAGGGGGTCCATATGGGTTCCAGCATGGGTTCAGGGTTTGGGGTATGCCAGTCGAAAATCCGTCATTTCCTTAGTTAGGTGACCCGGAGGATGTCCATGGCGCTCTGCACCATGGTCTTGGCGCTCCGGATCACGGCGACGTTGGCCTCGAAGGCCCGGGAGGCCTCGGTGAGGTTCACCATCTCCTCCACGGGGTTCACGTTGGGATAGGAGACGATGCCCTCGGCGTTGGCGTCGGGATGGCCGGGCTCGTAGCGGGTGAGGAAGGGTTCCTTGGAGACCTGGATATCGGCCACCCGGACGCCCGCGTTCCGCAGTTCCGATTTGAAGCCCAGATCCTGGGCCATGAACACGGCATCCTTGCGGCGGTAGGGGCCGCCTTCCTTGGTGCGGGTGGTCTCGCTGTTGGCGATGTTCCCCGCGATGAGCTGCACCCGGAGGCGCTGGGCCGTGAGGCCGCTGGCGGCGATGTCGAAGATGGTCGGGACGGACATTTACTTGCTCCCTTCCCGGATGGCCGTATAGAGACGGCGGAGTTCGGACTGAAGGAACTGACTGGAGAGCTGGTAATTCTGCTGGGTGCGGGCCAGGAGGAGGTTCTCCCGATCGAGGCTCACGTCATTGCCATCGTTCCGCTCGTAGTTGGGCCGGATCGGATCCTCGGTGGGGGGCAGGCTCAGGGAGGCGGAGGCCCCCAGGTGCATCGAATGGGTGACCCGCAGGGAGGTGCTGGGTGAATGTTGCCCTCCCTGGACCTCCAGGGCGTTCTTCAAGGCCCCCTCAAAACTGAAGTCCCGGGTGCGGTATTGGGGGGTATCCACGTTCGCCAGGTTCGAGGCGATGAGGGCCTGCCGGCGCGAAGCCAGGCTGAGACTGGCATCCATGAGCCCGATCATGCCGTTGTTCTTCGTCAGGTCAAACACGGTCCACCCTGCAAAAGGGGCCCGGAAAGGGGGCTCCTGGCGTTCATGGGTGCAGGGTCTGTGCCACCCTCCCGGGCCAAGGATTCCCTCCCCCCGGCGGGAAAGGGGGATAACCTGGGCGGCCGGCCCATCCTGATCGACCTCCCGCCCCGAATCCGTACGCTAAACCTTGGCATCGCACGGCTCGTTGCTACACTGAGCCCCTATTCCTGAGGAGTCACCCATGGCGAAGATCACGTCCCGGACCGAGAAAGACGTCACCCTCCTCTATCCGGAAGGCAAGATCACCCTGGGCGATGGCGACCAGGAACTGGGCGAAGCCGTGCGCCAGACACTGAACGCCGGCGCCAAGAAGATCATCATCAACTTCGAGAAGGTCAGCTACCTGGATTCCAGTGGCGTGGGCGAGCTCGTGGGCTGCTTCACCTCCATCAAGAACAAGCAGGGCGAGCTGCGCATCTGCGGCATGAACAACCGCATCTTCAGCCTCATCAAGATGACCAGCCTCCATTCGGTGTTCTCGGTGCTGGATAGCGAGGCCGAGGCCCTGGCGAATTTCTAACTCCAAATGAACAGGCCCCTCGCGAGCCTGCTCCTCATACCGGGGGTACTGGGACCGCTCTGGTCCCAGACCCCCGGTGTTCCGTCCATGCCCCCCCTCAGTGGGCTCGTCCTCGAGGGCGGGGATGGGGACGACCAGCGCCTGGCCCGGGCCGCCGTGGGCCTCCGGATCGGCGAACCGCTGGATGAGGGCGCCCTCAGCCGGATCCTGGGTGCGCTCACCCGCATCGACCGCTTCCAAAAGGTGGAGGGGCGGCGCCTGGACGACGGGCGGCTGCTGATCCGCCTGGTCCCCCTGCGGCCCCTCTCCAGCATCGAGGTGCAGTCCTCCCTGCCCTCCAAACAAGCGAAGGCCCTCTTCCCGGGCTTGAGGCTCGGCATCCGCGTGGGGGACCTCCGCCTCCAGGAATGGCAGACCGTGGCCCAGCTGCGGCTCCAGGATTCCGGCTATCCCCAGGCTGTGGTGAAGCTCACCCGCACCGGAATGGGCGAGGGCCTCCAGCTTCACGTGGAGCCCGGCGCGCCTTCGCTCATCCGGACGGTGGAACTCGTCCAGCCCGTGGGCAGCTACTCCCAATCCCGGATGCTGAAGATCGCGGGCCTCAAACCGGGCGTCACGCTGTGGTCCCAGACCTTCGAACGCAACGCCACCTCGGCCCTGCGGGAACGCTTCCTCAAGGACCGACGCTACGAAGGCGGCGCCCGGCTCACCTATGACCCCGCCACGGGCGCCGTGCGCCTGGACGCGCAGCCCGGCCCCAAAGTGGACCTCCGCTCCGAGGGTGCACGGGTGGGCGGTTTCCTGGGCGGCCAGCGCAAGCTCGCGGAGCTGGTGCTCTTCACCCGCGCCGCGCAGTGGAGCCCTTCCCTGCTCACCGAGGGCGAGCGCCACCTGATCCGCTACTTCCGCGATCGGGGCTACCAGGAAGTGAAGGTGCGCCACGAGCGCCAGATCCTGGCGGGCCCCGCGAACGCCCCCGAAAAAGTGCGGGTGACCTACCACATCGACGCGGGCCCCTCCTTCGGCCTGGAGGCGATCCGCTTCAACGGCAACCACGAGCTGCCCGAAGAGGAACTCCGCAAAGCCGCCCGGGCGGGCCTGCAGCGCCTTTTCCGCCTCAACACGGCCACCCCGGAACTCTCCCGCGGGCTGGAAGAACGCATCCGGAACCTCTACCTCTCCAAGGGCTTCGCCGATGTGCGCGTGCGGGGGCACCTCTCGCCTTCCAGCCCCGGCCGCATGGACCTCACCTTCGAGATCCGGGAGGGCAAGGCCCGCCACCTGAAGATGCTTCAGCTGGATGTGGCGCCGCAGGCCGGATTGGACCCTGGACGGCTGGCCCCGGCCCTCGCCCTCTGGCTCGCCGACCGCCCTTTGAAGAAGGGCTCCGCGGGGACCCTCACCACCTGGCCCGCGGATCGGCCGCACCTTCAGGGGGTCGTGGGTCAACTGTCCGAAGAGACCGTTCCCGAAGGTGGTCGTCGCTATCGCCTCACCACGGGCCGAAGCGTCCCCTTCGTCAAAGGCGATCTGGGCCTCGTGCTGGCCGACCTCCGCCAGCGTCTGGCGGGCCTGGGCAGCCCCCGCCCCGAGCTCCACTTCCGCGAGGATCTCGAGGAGGAGGTCGCCTACATCGAAATCCCCCCTCAGGCCCTCGAGCCCTTGCGCCGCCTGGTGGTGCGGGGCCTGGATCGAACCCGGACCGAGGCCGTGCTGCGGGAGTTCCCCGAGACGCCCGCCCCGGCCCTGGATCCCAGCGCCCTGGATTCAGGGCTCTCGGGCCTCTCCAACCTCGGCGCCTTCGGCCGCACGGACCTTCAGAGCCTGGGTGACGTGCCCGGCCAGGAGGAACGCGGATGGCGGCGGGGCGACGTGGAACTCCGCACGGAGGAACGCAATCCATGGACTTTCAGCTCGGGCTTTGGCTACGACCGGGCCCAGGGCTATCGCGTGCTCGGCGGCATCCAGCGGGCCAACCTCGGCGGCATGGGCCGCAGTGTGGACCTCGGCATCCGGGCCGGAGATCAGACCCTCAGGTCCAAGGCGCTGCGCGAGGCCTTCCCCACGGGCGACGTGAACCGCAGCCTCGACAGCTATTCCCTCGGCTACACCGATCCCTGGTTCATGCCGGGGGCCCTGGATCATCTCCTCCACGCCCGCACCCGCATGCGCCTCGAAGGCGCCTACCTGGAGGAGGCCAACGCCGGCTTCTTCGCCCGGCGCCGCCGCTTCATCAGCAGCCTCGAATGGCGGATCACCCCAGCCCAGACGGTGCAGCTCGGCTACCGCTTCGAGCGCGCGGAAGTCGCCAGTGCCCAGGATGCGGATGGCAAGCCCCTCTTCGATTCCAACGAGCTGTTCACCCTCGCCCGTTCCCCGGAGCGCAGCGTGATCTCCGGCCTCAACGCGGCCATCACCATCGACCGCCGCGACCGCGCCGGTGATCCCACCAGCGGCACCTTCTTCAACAGCTACCTGGAATTCGCGACCCAGGCCCTGGGCACGAGCACCAACAGCAGCTTCGTGAAGCTCGACGTCCGCCACCAATGGAATTGGCCCATGGGCTTCCGGGCCGAAGCCGGCGTCATCACCGCCAACCTCCGCCTGGGCATGGCGCGCCCCACCGCCAGCACGGCCCGGGATCTGCCCCTCACCGAGCGCTTTTTCGGTGGCGGCCCCTTCTCCGTGCGCGGCGTGGAGCCGGGCTTCCTGGGCCCCGTGCAGGAGCTCCCCAAGCGAGATTCCTCCGGCAACAAGATCCCCGTGCCCGGCACCCCCGGCCTCTTCGAAACCCAGCTCACGCCGCTCGGTGGCCAGGTGCTGGCCATGGCCAGCTTCGAATACCGCTTCCCCCTTCCCTGGATCGGCAACACGCTCTGGGGCGAGATCTTCGTGGATGGCGGCCAGGTCTACGCCCAGATCCACGCTCGGCCCGAGGACCGCACCACCACCGTCTCCGATCCCAGCAGCCCTGGCGGCTTCCGGGTGGTGGACAACGGCGCCCCCTTCCCCGCCTGGCGCATCACCCCGGGCCTGGGCCTCATCCTCAAGCTCGGCTTTCCCATCAAAGTCGAGTACGCCACCGATTGGCGCCGCATCATGGGGCGCAGCCGCAGCCAGAACGACCGGGATACCCAGCTGCGAACGCTGTTGATCTCAGCTGGGTTCCAGTTCTAGTCGATCAATACTTCCATCCGACGCTCAAGAAGGCCCTCCGGAGATCCTGGGGCGCCCCCACGAACTCGATGCTGCTGGCCTGATCCGTGGCGGCCTGGTTGATGTTGTAGTAGCGCTTGTTCGTGAGATTGGAAACACCCAGGCCCGCGTAGATCCCCTTCCCGAATTCGGCCTTCACGTTCAGATCCACCACCGTGTAGCGCCCGATCCGGAGCCGTCGCTCACCCGAGGCATCCAGGGCCTCCATGCGCTGATCCCCCACGCGGGTGACCCGGAGGCTCCCGCTCAACATCGCGCCCTGTACATCCAGCCCAGCCCGGATGATGTCCGGCGCCACGCGCCCGATCTCAATCTCGTGGCCATCCTCCTTGGGATCGACCTTGCCGTCCACGTGGCTCCAGGACAGGTAGGGATTCACCTGGATGCCGTTCCCGAAGAAGTTCAGATAGTCCAAGCGGACTGTGCCGCCGGTGTTCTTTTGGGTCCCAAGGTTCGTTCGCACCTCGATGTAGGCCACGTCCAACCCTTTGTAGACGCCGTTGTAGAGGCGCGTGCTCGTGGCATCGTTCTGGAGGGAATAGAGGTTGCGCAATTCGGTGCGGAACACCGTGGCGGATATGCTGAGCGTGCCTGAAAGATACCCCTTGTATCCCACCTCCAGGCTGCGCTCCTTGATGGGCTTAAGACCTGGGTTGGGGAGCCTCCAGAAGAAGGACTCGGGCCCAGGCCCGTTGACCGTGGTGTTGAAGCTGCCGAAATGGGCGAAGGCCGCGTAGGGGCTCGGTGCCAGGAAGGCCGTTCCGTAGAGCACCTTCAGCGTATGGCTGGGGTTGACATGCCAGACCAGGCCCAACCTTGGGTTGGTGGAGCTGCCATAGCGGCTGTTGTCATCGTAACGGAGACCCGCCGTGAGAATGATGGCACTGGAGGCCACGAACTGCCCCTGCAGGTAGGCGCCCAGGTTGTTGTAGTTGAGCGGGAAGAAATCCGCGGGCAGGGTCGTGCCCCGGATGGTGCCCGCCACGGCCCCATTCGGGTTCACCGGTTCGTTGAGATCCGTCGACCACGGGATCGCATGCGTGCGTTCCAAGCTCAGCCCGCCGATGAGGTTGAAGGTTTCCTGGGGAGACCAGGTCACCTGTTCTTCGGCCTTCAGCGAGCCACTCTCCGCGTATTTGTAGCCCGTGCCGATGGTCGCCCCATCCGCCGTGAATGCATTCCTGAAATTGCTGTTGGGATTCAAACGGTATTCGCCGGATTGAAGCGAACTTTGAAACGCGAAAGCCCCCGCCTGGGCCACATGGGAAAGGCCCAGCACCGTGAGCCGATGACCGACGAAGACATCCTCGCTGTAGATGGCGCTGCCCGGTTTGTTATCAACGCTGGAGGGCGTACGGGAGCTGTTCGTGAAGAACGAGAAGCGAAGCCCTCCACCTGAAATCGCGCCGAACAGCGCCTGGGTCTTCACGGTGAAAGATGGATTGGGATCGTAGCCCGAGGCGGTCCGGGGCCCGAAGATCGTGTTGAAGGATCCGGTGCGCTGAGGCGCGAATCCTTCGAACTCCGAATAATCCTTCGAGAGGTCCGCTTGGTCATCCTGCGACCACTGTCCGCCGAGCGATAGCTTCATCCCGGCCGCCAGCGGCGTGATGAGGAAGAAGTTCCCGAGCCGGGCGCCGTCCTGGCCACCCCGCAATTCCGCTTCGACCCCACGATCCCGGTCGCTCGTGATGATGTTGATGACGCCCGACACGGCATCCGGCCCGTAGAGGGCGGAAGCCGGTCCCAGCACCACCTCCACCTGCTTCGCGAAGTGGATGGGGTAGTTTTCGAGGAGTGGGATCTGTTCATTGGCGGGCGAGCTGATCTTGATGCCGTCCAAGAGGATCACGAACTTGTCGTGGCCCGGCACACCACGAACGGTGACATCCGTGTACCACTCCACATCCGCGCGGTTCTCGACCTTGTAGTCCGGGAGGTCTTTGAGCAAATCCGCCAACGAGTGGTAGCCCCGTCGCTTGATCTGGTCCTCCCGCACCACCAGCACCGTCGCAGGCGCATCGTCCGCCCCCTGGCTGAAGCGTGAGGCCGTGACGATTTGGACGTTCAGCAGCGCCTGGAGCTCCGCCAATTCGTCTTTGGGTTTCGTGCCCGCTTCAGGGGTCTGTTGGGCCACCAGGGCAGTCGCGATCAAGGGCAATATCCACGATTTCTTCATGGAGCCTCCGGATTCTGCTTGGTCCATCGGCTCCAGAATGGGGACCGTGAATTACGGACCTTGACCCCCTCCCCGGCCCGAGGTCCCATGAAGGGATGCCGCCCCGGCCTGCCCCCACCCCCTGCATCCACGTCTGCGAGCTGGACGCCGAGCACATCTGCAAGGGCTGCCACCGCAGCGCCGCCGAGATCTGCCGCTGGCCCGGCGCCCTGGGCGGAGGCGCCTTCGGCCAACCCCCGGCTGGACAAGGCCCCCAAACCCGGTAGAATAAAGGTTCTCTATTGGCGCGTAGCTCAGCGGTAGAGCACCACCTTGACACGGTGGGGGTCGGCGGTTCGAGACCGCCCGCGCCAACCAAAAATGGCCGCCCGATGGGCGGCTTTTTTGTGGGCGCGCGCAGTTCGAGACTTCCCGCGCCAATCAAGCAGGGGGCGGCTTCACCGCCCCCTGTGCCCTGACTCAAGGCATCCCGAAGGGCCTATTCCACCGTCACCGACTTCGCCAGGTTCCGCGGCTGATCCACGTCGCACCCGCGCAGCACTGCAATGTGGTAGGCCAGCAGCTGCAGGGGCACCACGTAGAGGATCGGCGCCAGCCAGGGGTGCACCTTGGGCAGATGGAGCACGTCGGCGGCGATGCCATCCAGCCCCGTGTCGCCTTCCGTCACCAGGCCGAGGATGCGGCCTTCACGCGCCGCCGCCTCCTGCAGGTTGGAGAGCGTCTTCTCCCGGTGTGCATCCTGGGGCATCAGGGCCACCACGGGCAGGTTCCGATCGATGAGGGCGATGGGGCCGTGCTTCATTTCGCCGGCGGGGTAACCCTCGGCGTGGATGTAGGAGATCTCCTTCAGCTTCAGGGCGCCTTCCAGGGCGATGGGATACAGCGGACCGCGGCCGAGGTAGAGGAAGTCCGAGGCATCAACCCAATCCTGAGCCCACTCCTTGAGCTGGGGCTCCAAGGCGCTGAGGCGCTCCAGGTGCGCGGGCAGTTCACGCAGGCCCTGCACGAGTTCCGCCTTGAGCTTGGGGTCCACGGTGCCCTTGGCCTCGCCCAGCTTCAGGGCGAGCAACGTCAGCACGGCGAGCTGGGTGGTGAAAGCCTTGGTGGAAGCCACGCCGATCTCGGGGCCCGCGTGGGTGAGGATCGTCGCCTCGGCGGTGCGCGTGGCGGTGCTGCCCATGACGTTGCAGATGGCGAGCGTCCGCGCGCCCTTGGCGGCGGCCTCCTTCATGGCGGCCAGGGTGTCGGCGGTCTCGCCACTCTGGGTGATGCCGATGATGAGGGTGCCTTCGGGGATCACGGGTTCGCGGTAGCGGTACTCGGAGCCGTAATCCACTTCCACGGCCACACGGGCCAGCTGCTCGATGAGGAACTTGCCCACGAGGCCCGAGTGCCAGGAGGTGCCACAGGCCACGATGTGGATGCGCTGCAGGGCCTTCAACTCCTCATCGGAGAAGGGCAGATCGAGGGGGATGGCGCCGCCGTCCAGGGGCAGGCGGTTCATGAGGGTGTTCGAGAGGGCCTGGGGCTGCTCGAAGATCTCCTTCTGCATGAAGTGTTTGAAGCCGCCCTTCTCCGCCGCCACGGGATCGTAGGGGATGGTGTGGACCACGCGATCCACCGTCTTCCCGTTCAAGTCGAAGATGCGCACGCCATCCCGGGTGAGTTCGGCCAGGTCGCCGTCTTCCAGGAAGATCACCTTGCGGGTGTGGCGGAGCAGGGGCACGACATCCGAGGCCAGGAAGTTCTCGCCTTCACCGATGCCGATGACAAGCGGGGGGCCGCTGCGGGCGGCCAGGATGCGGCCGGTGTCCTCGGCGTGCATGCAGGCCAAGGCGTAGATCCCGTGCATGCGGCCCACGGCCTGGCGGAAGGCCTCCGGGAAGGCGGCGCCCTGGGACATGAGGTGGCTCACCATCACGGGAAAGCACTCGGTGTCCGTCTCGCTCTTGAAGACGTTGCCCGCGGCCTGCAGCTCCTGGCGCAGCTCCAGGAAGTTCTCAAAGATGCCATTGTGCACGGTCACCACCTTGCCGTCCTGGCTGCGGTGGGGGTGGGCGTTCTCCTCCGTGGGCCGGCCGTGGGTGGCCCAGCGGGTGTGGCCGATGCCCTGGGGGGTGGCATCGTTCAGGTCCACCTTGCCCGCCAGGTTGATGAGCTTGCCGCTGGCCCGGGTCACCCGCAGGGTGCCATCCCCGGGGACGAGGGCCACGCCGGCGCTGTCATAGCCCCGGTATTCCAGGGTGCGAAGGCCATCCACCAAGATCTGGACGGCAGGCTGGGCCCCGATGTATCCGACGATTCCGCACATGGATCAACCTCACAAGCAACCAGGACAGTCTGCTCCCAGTCTAGAACAGGACCCAGGTGGTAGAAAAGCCGCATGATGTGGGGGTAAATGGCACCTCAGGGTGTGGTCGCTGGGCCCCAGCCCATCCACCGTCAGGATTTGACCCCCGGATTGGAGCTCCCGATCCCTCAGGGGAAGAGGAACGGTATTTGGTCACAGCAATTTCCCATGTGGTGTTCCAACTCTAATCTGGTTGACTGGTAGGAATATCGACGCGAGGGTCGGGAGGATCCATGAGCACTGCAAAGATCATTTTGGACGGTAAAGAGATCGAACTCCCCGTCGTCACCGGTTCCGAGGGCGAGAAGGCCATCGACATCACGCGGCTGCGCGAACTGACGGGCTATGTGACCTTGGACCCCGGTTACGGCAACACCGGATCCTGCCAGTCGTCCGTGACCTTCATTGACGGGGATCAAGGCATCCTGCGCTACCGCGGCTATCCCATCGAGGATCTGGCCGAGAAGTCCAGCTTCCTGGAAGTGGCCCACCTCCTCATCTACGGCGAGCTGCCCGACGCGAAGAAGAAGGCCGCTTTCGAGCAGGAGGTGACCATGCACACCCTCCTGCACGAGGACATGAAGAAGTTCTTCGAGGGCTACCCCAGCACCGCCCACCCCATGGCCATCCTGGGCGCCATGTTCGCCTCCATGTCCACCTTCTACCCCAAGAAGAAGGATCAGGACCTGGACATCATCCGCATCCTGGCCAAGGCGCCCACCATCGCGGCCTTCAGCCACAAGAAGAGCATCGGCCAGCCCTTCATCTACCCCCGCAACGACCTCAGCTACGCCTCCAACTTCCTGCACATGATGTTCGCGGTGCCGGCGCAGAAGTACGAGGTGTCACCGGCCGTGCACGACGCCCTGAACCTGCTGCTCATCCTTCACGCGGACCATGAGCAGAACTGCTCCACCTCCACGGTGCGCATGGTGGGCAGCTCCAACGCCAACATCTTCGCCTCCATGGCGGCGGGCGTCTCCGCTCTCTGGGGCCCCCTGCACGGCGGTGCCAACCAGGAAGTCATCGAAATGCTCGAGGGCATCCAGGCCGCCGGCGGCGATGCCCGCAAGGCCATCGACCAGGCCAAGGACAAGAACTCCGGCTTCAAGCTCATGGGCTTCGGCCACCGGGTGTACAAGAACTTCGATCCCCGGGCCCGCATCCTCAAGAAGGCCGCGGATCGCGTACTGGCCGAGCTGGGCGTCAACGATCCCCTCCTCGACATCGCCAAGCACCTCGAGGAAGCCGCGCTGTCCGATCCCTACTTCGTGGAACGGAAGTTGTATCCCAACGTCGATTTCTACAGCGGCATCATCTACCGCGCCATGGGCATCCCCACGGAGATGTTCACCGTGATGTTCGCCCTGGGCCGCATGCCCGGCTGGATCGCCCAGTGGAAGGAACTGCGGGACGATCCGAAGACCCGCATCAACCGCCCCCGCCAGATCTACACGGGTGCCACCGAGCGCCGCCTCAAGTAGTCGGCACTTCCCAACAGAAGAGGCCCCGCCATCGCGGGGCCTCTTCTGTTGAGCGGGATCGATCAGCCCAGGCTGCGGATGCGCGCGGCCTTGCTTTCGATCTCCGTGATGCGGAAGGCGAAGTTGCCCTCCACCACCACCACTTCGCCCTTGGCGATGAGCTTGCCGTTCACGAGGAGCTCCACGGGGGCATCCGCGCTGCGGTTCATTTCCAAGATGGAGCCGGGCGTGAGCTTGAGCAGCTCGCCCATCTGCATCTCCGTCTGGCCCATGCGCACCACGAGCTGGAGTTCGATGTCCAACAGCAGGTCCAGGTTGCCGGGATCCACGGCGGGGCCCGCGGCCAACGGCGCCGAAGCCATGGCCGGCGCGGCGGCGGCGCGCGGGGCCGCGGCGGCGGGAGCCTCCACGGCGGGCGCGGGCGCGGAGGCCGCGAAGCCCAGCTTCCGCTGGAACTGCTGGGCCAGCAGATCCGGCATCAGGATGAAGATCTTGGCCTGGATGGAATCCTGCTTGGTATCGATGGGAATGACCTGGAAGGGGCCGCTCCCGATCCAGTCGCCCACCGGACCGGCTTCCGAGGCGAAGGCGCCGATCTCCACGTTGCTGATGGAGAAGGTCTCCCCGGCCTGATCCGAGAAACTCTGGTTGGCACTGCCCATGGCCTGGTTGAAGGTCTCGGCCAGGGCATCCTTGCTGTCGCCCTCGATGCTGTCGGCCGGCGCGCCATCCCCGCCCAGCATGAGGTCCACAAGCATGGTGCCTTCCTTCAGTGGGAGGGCGAAGTAGAGGGTGCCCGTGGCCCCCTTCTGATAGTGGGCCTTCACGTACACGGCCTGCCCCGAGAGCAGCCCGGCCACGGCGGGCGCGGCATCCACCGTCTTGGCGGGTTCGCCGGTGAGCTGGAAATCCCGGCCCGTGAGCATGCCGAAGACGCTGCCCATGGCCTCGGTAAAGACGCCGCCGACCTTCTGATAGAACTCCTGCTCCTTGGGATCCATGAGTTCCTCCTACCGATCTTGCAAAGGTTGGGTGACCTGGAAGACGCGGTTGTTGTTCGCGTCCAGGGCCATGAAGCCCTTGTAGCGGGGCAGGCCATCCACGGTGAGATCCAATTCCGCGTCGAAGCGCTTGCGCAGGGGGATCAGATCCCCGGCCTTGAGCTTCAGCACCTCGCTCACGGACATGGGCGTGCCCATGATCTCCGCGGCGACGGTCATGTCCAGCTTCTTGAGGCTCTCCATGAGGAGGCGCGCCTCATCGAAGGTGCCGCTCTTCTTGTAGCCCGTGAACATCTCCTGGTCGAAGCGGGCCGCCACGGGCTCCAGGATGATGCTGGGGATGGCCAGGTTGATCATGCCGTTCACGCCGCCCATCTTCACTTCGAAGACGACGAGCAGCACGACCTCGTTGGGGGCCACGATCTGGATGAGCTGGGGGCTCGTCTCCTTCGCCTGGATCTTGAAATCCAGGTCGATGATGCTGTGCCAGGCCTCCCGCAGATCCTCGAGGATCAGCTTCAGGATGCCGTCGAAGATGCTCTGCTCGATGTCCGTCATCGTCCGCAGGTTCTTGAGGGGCTCGCCGGGGCCGCCCAGCATCTTGTCGATGATGGGGAACACCAGCGTGGGGTTCACCTCGAGGGCCAGGGCGCCTTCCAGCGGCTTGATGGAGATGGCGTTGAAGCAGGTGGGCTCGGGCACCGAGAGCAGGAACTCCTGGTAGCTGAGCTGCTCCACGGAGACGAGGTTCACCTCGGTGATGGAGCGGAGGTAGGCGCTGAGGCTGGAGCTGAAGTTCCGGGCGAAGCGATCGTGCATGAAATGCAGCGAACGCATCTGCTCGCGGCTGACGCGATCGGGCCGGCGGAAGTTGTAGAGGGTGACCTTTTTCTGGGCCTGGGCCTTTTTTGCCCCGGTAGGGGCGGCCCGCTCCGCCACCGCGGCCGAGGGGCTGACCGCCGCCATCTGAGCCTTCGACACCCCGGTCGTATGGGACCGGAGGAGGGCATCGACTTCGTCTTGGCTGAGGATCTTGGCCACGGGAGGGACCTACGAAAAACCGGGAAAGGGGGACTGAGGGAACCCCTCAGCCTTCGATTTGGCGTTCCAGGAGCTTGCCCCGGAGACGCAGCATGGCCTTGGTATGCAATTGTGATACCCGCGACTCGGTGATGTTCAGCAGGGTACCGATCTCCTTCATCGTCAATTCGTCGAAATAGTAGAGTTGAACGACAAATTTTTCTTTCTTGGGGAGCAGTTCCACGGAGGCTTTGAGGATCTCCTTGAGCTCCGAGGCCTGAAATACCTGGCTCGGGTCCTCCGCATCGGGGTCCGGCACGAAGCTGATCAGGCTTTCGCCCTCCCCGTCCTCCCCCGCCTCGGCAAAAGCGCCCAGGGTGACGCCCTTGAGCTCATCGAGGTTCTTGTGGAGTTCCTCCAGGGGTACGCCCAGCTGGGCGGCCACCTCTTCATCCGTGGCCGCCCGGCCCAGGCGCTGCTCGATCGCGTGGTAGGCCCCCTCGATGTCCTTCTTCTTCCGGCGCAGGGAGCGGGGCACCCAGTCCAGATCCCGGAGGCCATCCAGGATGGCGCCCTTCACCCGCAGCTCGGCGTACGTCTTGAACTTGATGCCGCGGCCCGGATCGAACTTCTCCACCGCGTCCATCAGCCCGAGGATGCCGCTGTGGATGAGGTCGTCCAACTCCACATGGCTGGGAAGGCGATTGCTGATGCGGTGGGCCACGAACTTCACCAGGGGCACGTAGTCCTTGATGATCTCTTCGCGGTTCGCGCGGTCGAAGGCTTCGGGCTCCGCCAGGGGCAGGGCTTCCCCCACGGGGACGTCGAAGTCGGGATCCTCTTCATCCTCTTCGGATGCTGCGGGAGCCGGCTCCGCCAAGGGCGTCGATGCGGTGCCCAGGGCGGGCTTGCCGTAGGCCTTGGAGGCCATGAGGCGCACCCAGGGCAGAAGGGCCGAGGGCCCCTTCGGGGTGGTTTCGTCCGGTGGCGTCGACATGGGCGCTAGGATTCCTCGGTGGTCAAGTTTCTCCAGAATGACGGGATGCCATCCGCTTGCAAGGGCACCTGTGCCTTGATCTGCTTGGCCAGCGCCTGGAAGGCCTGCCCGGAGGGGCTGGTCGGGTAGAGGTCGGCCACGCTGTGCTGCTGGCGCACGGATTGGAGGATGTGGGGATCCGCGGGGATCACGCCCAGCACCTTGAGCTGCTTACCCAGGAAGCGCAGGGTGGCGGCCTGGAGCTGGTTGATGGTTTCTTCCGCCTCATCCAGGTTCTGTCCATTGTTGATGAGCAGCCAGACTTCCTTTTCGGGATCCCGGAGGTGCAGCACCTTCACCATGGCGTAGGCATCCACGAGGCTCGTGGGTTCGGGCGTGGTGACGAGGATGACTTCCTGGGAGGCCATGAGCAGTTTCACCACGGAATCGTGGATGCCCGCCGCCGTATCGATGAGCAGCCAGTCCGACGTCTCCGCCACCCGCTGGAGCCCCTGGACCAGGCGCAGCTCCGCCATGGTGTCCAGGCGCGTGAGTTCCTGGATGCCGCTGGAGGCGGGGATGATGCGGATGCCCATGGGGCCGTCCAGAAGGATCTCCTCCAACAGCTTCTCGCCCCGGAGCACGTGCTCCAGGGTGTATTGGGGGGAGAGGCCCAGGAGGATGTCCAAGTTGGCGAGGCCGAAGTCGGCGTCCATGACCACCACCCGCTGGCCCATGCGGGCCAGGGAGATGGCGAGGCCGGCGACCACGTTGGTCTTGCCGACCCCACCCTTGCCCGAGGTAATGGCCACCACGCGGCCGTGGAAATAGGTCTTCGGGGCCTGCTGGCCCTGGGTCATGGCGCGGAGGCGGGAAGCCTGGTCGCTCATCAGTTGGCCCCCGGATTCGGCAAGATCAGATCCGCGACCCGGCGGCTGGTGGCCATCTCCAGGGCCTCGGGCACTTCCTGGCCCGTGGCCAGGTAGCTGAGGGGACGCTTCACCCGCACCAGGGTGCCCAGGAGGGGACCGTAGGTGGAGGTTTCATCGAGCTTGGTGAAGATCATGCGGGTGGGCTTGAGGGCGTCGTAGCGCTGGGCGATCTCGGCGAGATCGCGGGGCTTGGTGGTAGCGGATAGGACCAGATGGGTCTCGCAGTTGGGCAGCTCATCCAGGAAGGTGCGGAGCTGGGCCAGCATGGTTTCATCCTTGGGGCTGTGGCCCGGGGTATCCACCAGCACGAGGCTGCGGTCCTGGTAGAAGCGCATGGCGGAGCGGAGGTCCTCCACCGTGAGCGCCACGTGGAGGGGCACCTGCAGGATGCGGGCGTATTCCTGAAGCTGGTCGACCGCTGCCAACCGATAGGTGTCCAGGGTGACGAGGGCGACCTTCTGCTTGAGGTGCAGCTGGGCATAGGCCGCGAGCTTGGCCAGCGTCGTGGTCTTCCCCACGCCGGTGGGGCCCACCAGCACGGCCACTTGGGTCTTGCCGGGCTCCAGCTGGATGGGGCTCGCCACGGGGATGTAGTCGGCGATGACGCGGCGCAGGAAGAGCCGGGCCTTCTCGGGATCGATGACGTCGGCATCATCGTGGCCCTCCTGCTCCATGAGGCTGCGCTGGGCGAATTCGCAGAGGCGCAGGGCCAGCATGGGCTCCAGATCGTTGGAGACCAGATCCCCGTAGAGGGAGAGCATGGCGGGCGGCAGGGCCAGCTGGCTGGGGGGCATGCCCTGCTTCTGGAGGCGGCCCATCATCCCCTTGAGCTCGTCCAGCTCCCGCAGGATGGTGGTGTTCTTGGTCTCCTGATCCTTGAGCGCCGCCACGGCGCCCTTGATCTCGAGCAGTTCCCGGCGGATGGGCTGGAGGTCCATGGGAGGCGGGGGCGGAGCCGGCTGGGCGGCCTTGGCGGGTTGGGGCGCGGCGGCCTTGGCCGGGTTCGAGTCCAGTGCCGGGCGCAGGCCGTAGGTGAGGGGGGCGGCACCCTTCATCTCCTCGGCGCCCGCGACCTTGGCGGGAGCGGCGGCTTCATCCGTGGCGGCGGTGACCTCGATGAGCGTCTCCTCCCGCAGCCCGAACCCGCCGGCCTTCTTCTTGGTCTTGGTGGAGAGGATGAAGGCCTCTTCCCCCATCTCCTTCTTGATGGTGTCCAGGGCTTCCTGCATGGAGGCGGCTTCAAAGGTCTTTACGCGCATAACGGGCTCCAGGCGCGGGGCCCCGAGCTCCTGGGAGCGCAGGGGGGGCGTTGGGTGGTGGTGCCAACAGTCCGAGGGTAATCAAGGGAACGAACGGAGGTCATCAGGACACCGTCCCCAGGTTCACCACGCGGATGTCCATGGGGACTTCGGCGTGGGAGAGCACCACCAGGTGCGGCAGGGCGCGCTCCAGGAGGCGCCGCAGGTGGGGGCGGATCACGGGGGAGGTGAGCAG
The DNA here is from genome assembly GCA_035255465.1 of Holophagaceae bacterium. Classification (GTDB taxonomy): domain Bacteria; phylum Acidobacteriota; class Holophagae; order Holophagales; family Holophagaceae; genus JAFDVN01. The sequence continues at coordinate 42,717 of DATEZP010000114.1, read as the reverse complement.
CACCGGCTGGGCCCCGGGGAGGAGGCTCGTGATGCCGTTGGCGATGCGGGTGAGCAGTTCCTGGGTGCGGCCCGGCTCCAGCGCCAGGAAGGATCCGCGGTCGCTGGCCTCGATGCCGCCCTGGAGGGTCTGCTCGATCTGGGGATCCAGCACGAGCACGCCCAGCTCGCCGCCATCGTTGAGGTGGGGGGCCGAGAGGCTGCGGCCCAGGTGCTGGCGCACGTATTCGGTGATGAGGGTGGGATCCTTCGTGGCCCCCGCCGCATCCGCCGTGGCTTCGAGGATGCGGGAGAGGTCGCGCACACTCACCCGCTCGCGCAGGAGGTTGTGGAGCACCTTCTGCAGAAGGCCGGGGCTGACCAGGGAGGGGACGAGATCCTCCACCAGCTTGGGGGAGGCCTCTTTGAGGGTGTCCAGCAGGTGCTGCACGTCGGCCCGGCCCAGCAGCTCGGGTGCATGCTGCTTGATGAGCTCCGAGAGGTGGGTGGTGAGCACGGTGCCGGATTCCACCACGGTGTAGCCCAGGAGCTGCGCGCGATCCTTGAGGTTCTCCTGGATCCAGAAGGCGGGCAGGCCGAAGGCGGGCTCGGTGGTGGGCAGGCCGGCGATGTCTTCGGAAGCCGTGCCGGGGTTCATGGCCATCCACTGGCCGGGCATGAGTTCGCCCTTGGCCACTTCTTCGCCCCGGAGCAGCACGCGGTACCCGTTGGGGGGCATCTGGAGGTTGTCCCGGATGCGCACGGGAGGCACCACGAGGCCCAGTTCCTGGGCCAGCTGGCGCCGGATGCCCTTGATGCGCTCCAACACGGTGCCGCCCTGGTGCACGTCGAGGAGGGGGATGAGGTTGTAGCCCACTTCCAGGCCCAGGGGATCCACCTTGAGGAGCCCCTCCACCCGCTCGGGCTCGGAGGCGGCGGCCTTGGTGGCCTTCTCGGCGGCGGCCCGTTCGGCCAGCTCCGCGGGCTTGGGGGCCTTGTGGGCCGCGTAGGCGAGCACCCCGAAGACGAAGCCCATGAACCAGAAGGGCACCAGGGGCAGGCCCGGCACGATGCCGAAGAAGACGAGCACCACGGCGGCGATGCCCAAGGGGCGCGGATCCGCGCCCAGCTGGCCCAGCACTTCCCCGCCCAGGGTGTCGCCGGTGCCGCTGCGGGTGGTGAGGATGGCGCCGCCCACGCTGATGAGCAGGGAGGGGATCACGGTGACGAGGCCATCACCCACGGTCAGCAGGGTGTAGGTCTGGGCGGCCACGGCCACGGGCATGTTGAACTGGACGACGCCGATGATGATGCCGGCGATGATGTTCACGGCCAGCACGATGAGGGCCGCCACGGCATCCCGCTGGGTGAACTTCACGGCGCCATCCATGGCCCCGTAGAAGTTGGCCTCTTCCTGGAGGTCCTTGCGGCGGGCCCGGGCCTCGTGCTCGTCGATGTAGCCGGCGTTCAGATCGGCGTCGATGGCCATCTGCTTGCCCGGCAGGGCATCCAGGGTGAAGCGGGCCGTCACTTCCGCGATGCGCCCGGCGCCATGGTTGATCACGAGGAACTGGATGGCCAGGAGGATCAGGAAGACCACGAGACCGATGACGTAACTGCCGCCCACCACGAATTGACCGAAGGACTGCACCATGTGCCCGGCGGCGCCGGTGCCCTCCTGACCATGGAGCAGGATGCGGCGGGTGGTGGCCACGTTGATGCCGAGCCGGAAAAGCGTCACCACCAGGAGGATCGAAGGATAGGCGCTGAACTCCTTGGGACGGGCCACGTACATGCCCACCAGGAGGATCATCAGGCTCAGGGTGATGTTCAGGGTGATGAGCAAATCGAGCATGAAGGCGGGCAACGGCACCACCATCACCACCATGACGATCAGGATGAAGACAGGCACAGCCAGGTCCGCCCGCTTGGCGAGGCGGCCCACGAACGGCAGCAAACGATCCAGGATGGTCAACATAACGACACCGGCTGGGCCGGGGGCGAGGGTCGTGCCGATGCCGCCCTGTGGCTTTGCGGGGGCTATTTCGGGTCGCTTCGGGGGAGGGTGAACCAGAAGGTCGTCTCCTCCCCTTGGCTGTCAAATCCGATGGTTCCGCCCATGGCTTCCACGAGGGCCCGGGAGATGGCCAGGCCCAGGCCCGTGCCCTTCACGTCCCGGGTGCTCCCACTCTCGGCCTGGGCGAATTTCTGGAAGATCCGCTCCCGAAAGGCCTCCGGAATCGGATCGCCGTGATTCCTCACCCAGATCCGCACGAAATCCCCCTCCAACGCCGCCCCAAGCCTCACCACGCCCTCCTTCCGGGAGAACTTGGTGGCGTTGGATAAGAGGTTGGCCAGCACTTGGGCCACCCTCAACCCATCCCCCTGGACCCGGGCCGGGATCCCCTCCCGTTCCAGTTCGATGAACACCCCCATGGCCTGGGCGTAGGGGCTGTTCACCGCCGAGGCCTCCGCGAGCAGGCCGGGCAGGCTGAGGGATTGGATCGTCAGCTCCATGTTCCCGGATTCGATGCGCTTCATATCGAGGAGGTCGTTGACGAGGTGGAGCAGGCGCTCCGTGTTGCGCCGGGCCATCTCCATGAGGTTTCGGCGTTGCCCCTCGGGCAGGCTCACGGATTCGGTCCCCAGGAGGCCCAGGGAACCCCGGATGGCCGTCAGGGGGGTTCTCAGCTCATGGCTCACCACCGAGATGAACTCATCCTTCACCCGCTCCGCGGCGCGCCGCTCCTGGACTTGCCGTTGCAGATCCTCGTTGAGGTCCGTGAGGGCGGAGGTGCGCTCGGCCACCTCCGCTTCCAACCGGGCGTTGCGGGCCAGGTGGAGGCGTTCCCGGGTCCGGAGGCCCGCGATGAGCACCCCCACCAGCAGGAGGCCCAACCCCGCCTGCACCGCGGGCCGTTGCCAGAACGAGGGCAGGACCTGGAAGTCGAACGCGAGCTCGCCGGGGACAGGCCCCCGGCCATCCCGGGCCCATACCTTCAGCCGGTAGCTTCCTGGCCGCAGGCCCACGAATTCCCGCTCCCCCGACATCACCCAGCCCGTGGGGTGATCTTCGAGGCCCACCAACTGCGTCTGGTACCGGAAGCTCTGCTCCCCGTGGTAGGCCAGGAGGGCATAGGCGAAGGCGATGCGTTGGTCCGAAGGTTTCAGTCGTAGGGATTGGAGGCGTTCCCCATCGATGATCGGCTGCCCGTTCACGCTCACCCGGCGCAGGCGGAGGGGGGGACGGGAAGTGTCCTCCGGCAGGCTGGCGGGATCCACCATGCCCAGGCCACCCCGGGTCCCCACCCAGATCCGCCCGCCGTGATCCACGAGGATGGCGTGGGGATTCGCGTTGGCGGAGGGCAGCCCATCGTCTTCGGTGAACACCCGGAGCGAGAGTGGCTCCGAGGCTTTGCGGGGGGCGACCCGCACCATGCCGAGGTTCGTGGCCAGCCAGATGGCGCCATCCCGGGTGGAGGCCAAGGCCGTGACGGAATCCGAGGGCAACGCGCCGTTCGAGTGGGTGGATATCACCGTGCCCCCCGTCTCCGGATGATCCGGATCGAGGATGCAAACGCCCCCGCCGTTGGTGGCCACCCAAAGCTCCTGGTTGCCCTTGGGACCAGGGACCATGAGCAGGTGCGCCACCAGGTTGCTGGGGAGCACGCCACCCTCCCGGCTAAATCGGGTGGCCTGCCCCTTGTGAAGCCGCCAGAGGCCGCTGGTGCGGCTGCCGACCCACAGCACGTGGCTGCCGTCGCGGAGGCCGCCATCCACCAGGGAGTCGACCACCACGTCTTCGAAGCCGCCGGAGGCCCTCACTTGCTCCCAGCGATCCCCCTTGAGCACCATGAGCCCCTTCGTGGTGCCGGCCCACACCCTTGAGCCCTCCCGGTCCTCGGTGAGGGCGAGCGCGCTCACGGCGAGGGTGGTGAGCCCATCGCCAATGCCGTAGCTGCGCCAGGTCCCCTGGCGGTACCGGGCCAGCCCCCCCAGGGCGCCCACCCAAAGTTCCGAATCCCCGCCCGGGAGGGGCCGCGTGAGCAGGGCGTTGATCCGCACCCCCTGGAGCGCCTTGGGGGTGGGCCAGGTCACCCAGGATTTGCCGTTGAAGGCGCTGAGCCCCCGGCCGGACGCCGCCAACAGCTGGGTGCGTCCCCGATCTTGCACTTCGGCCAGGCACCAGGCCACGCTGCCCGCCAGACCGGAAAAGGCATCGTGGGTGCGCCAGCCACCTTCCCGCAGGGCCAGCAACCCCGCTCCGGAACTGCCGATCCACAGGGTGAAGGGGCCATCCGGGGGCTGTTCCACGAATAGGCGATAGAGGGTTTCCGTGGGCAACCCCGAGCGGAAGGTGTAGGCCTGGAACCGCGAGGCGTTGGTTTCCAAATAGGCGAGCCCCCCGTGGGTGGTCACCCAGAGCTGCCGCTCCCCCTTCCGGGACACGGTTTCCGCCAGATCGGTGCAGAAGGAATCCGGCAGCCCCTCCTTCGGCCCGAAGAGGCGCCAGTGGCCCTTGGCGTGGCGGGCCACGCCGGCGCCGTAGGTGCTCGCCCAGACCTCGATGGTTCCATCCTCCCGCTTGCGTTCCAGCACCTGGTTGACGCTCACATTGGGCAGCCCGGGAAGCGCCTCCACGCCCTCAGGAGCGACGCGCACCACGGTGCCCTCCTCGCCAGCCACCCAAAAGGCATCCGGACGATCCAGGGCCGGCGCCAGTTTCCAGAGCTTCCGGCTCTTGAGGGGCAGGTTCACCGCGCTCCAGCGCGAACCATCCCAACGGGCCATGCCGCCCCCGTAGGTGGCCGCCCAGATGCTCATCCCACCATGGGCATCACGGGTTTCCAGCAATGCGTGGACCCGATCCGCCGGCAGGCCCTCCGCCTGGGACCAGAGCGTCCACTGGCCCTGGAGCAGGCGGGCCACACCCCCCTCCTGGCGGGCGAACCACAACCCGCCATCCGAGGCCGGGAGCACCGCATGCACGTAGTTCCCGATCCGATGATCGGGCATGTCCACCCGGGACCAGCTCCGACCGTCGTAGCAGGCCGCCCCATCTTGGGTGCCCACCCAGAGGAGCCCGTCCCGATCCAACGTCACCGCCATGATGCTGCTGTTGGGCAGCCCCTCCTTCACGCCGAACGCGCGGAACCGCGGTCTTCCGGCCTCCAGCAGGTTCAGGGCCTCCGAGGGCTGCTGGGCCATGACCATCTGCCCCGCAAAGCAGATCAGCAGGATCCTCAACAAGAGGTGGCGGAAGGGCATCCTCCGCTTATCGGCCCGCCGGGAAGAAGGTACAGGATGGGCACGGTGGATCGTTTTTCACCGTCACCGCGGCAGCCCCAATCCCTCCCACCGCTCCACGGGATAGAAGCGGCACCGCCAGCCGGCCCAAGGGGGACCCACTCCACGATCCGCGGACGCGGAGCGTGGGAGGACGCCCCAGGCGGGGCGTCCGTTCGTGGGCGGCCAGATGTGAGCTGAGGCCGGCTGGGGCGCGAGCTACCGCGGCAGCCCCAACCCCTCCCACCGCTCCACGGGATGGAAGCGGCACCGCCAGCCGGCCCAACTCACCCGTTGGAAGGTGACCTCCCCAGGCCACGGCCTTCGATCCAGCCAGGCGCGCAGGGCCCGCTGAAGCCTGATCCGTTGTTCGGGGCCCAACGCGAGATCGCCGCCCACCCAGGCGCCCCGGGCCCGTGCCTTCACTTCCACCACCCGCAACTCGGCCCCCCGGGCGAGGAGCAGATCGAGTTCCAGGCGGCCCACCTTCTCCCGCCAAGCCACGGCCTCGAAGCCCCGCAGCCAGAGCAGCCAGAAGGTCAGACGCTCCGCCCACTGACCATAGCGGCGGGCGATCTCGCCGCGGCGGCTGGAAGGAGGGGATGGGGATGCCATGGAGCCATCAGCTAATCACAAATCGCGGTCCGGAATCCTCCCCGCGTCGCCCGCCGGTTGCCTGGACATGCTCCTAGTGCATGGGGATTTTCTCGAGCCCCGCCTTGGGAGCCCCCTTCAGCCCCGACACCCCGCCTTCATAGAGGGCCGGCCCCACGAGGTTCAGCACCCGGGCCCCCTTGGAGCGCCCCTCGACGGGGGTCCGGGTCACCCCCAGCAGCCAGGCGTTCGCCCGGATCTGGATGGTGAGGATGGCGCCCTCGAAGCCCTTGCGGTGGCAGGAGAGTTCGTAATCTCCCGGCGGCAGACCTCCCGCGCGGAACCGCCCCAGGGCATCCGTCGTGGCCACCCAGCGGCGGCCATCGCGATGCCGGAGTCGGATCTCCACTCCCGCCACCGGCGCTTGCTTCCCATCCTGGATCGCGGCCTTGATGCCGCCCGTGGTGGCGGAGATCGTGGCCAAGGCCGGGACCGGCGGCCCCGCAGGTTGGGCCCCCATGCACAAGAGAAGCACCACGGCGTTCATGCGCCCTACCTCGCCCGGTCCGCGGGGGGTGGCTGGTTGAGCCAGTAGAAAGCCGTGAGGGCCCCCGCCGCCAATTGGCGGACGGCTTCCCAGGCCGGGAGGAAGAGCCCCGAATTGTCCTCCCAGAGTTCCGGATGATCCGCGGCGCTCAGGTTTTCGATTTCCCGGTTCAACAGGCGAAGCGCGTGGCGCTGGGATTCCGACCAACCCACTTCGCTTTCGGCGTTGGCCCGGCGGAAGGCCTCGCCGAATTCGAGGATCAGTTCATCGGTGACCACATCCACGTCCGGATAGAGCCGGGGTTGGATGGACGCCGGCTGCGCCAGCGCCTGCAGGGCCCACTGGAGGTTCTGTTCCGATTCGCGCATGGATCACCTGGTCGGCATGAGAGGAAGGGCTTCGCGAGCGTCGGCGCTACTCGTCCCGGCGCGGCATGAGCAGGCTGCGCTGCACGCGTTCCAGGTTGCCCTGCAGCCGCACGAGCTTCCAGGCCAGCACCATGGCGTACCCGAGCCACACCCACAGGAGCCGCGGGTCCACGGGGGTTCGCTTGAGCACGTCGGTGCCGATGTCCAGGCGCAGACCATAGAGGAACCACACCACGCCGCCGTAGCCGATGATGAGGTGGCCCCAGCGGATCCAGTGGGGGCGGAGGCACTCCTTCACCTTCCAGCGGAATAGGAGGAAGCGCGTCATGAGGTCGCTCTTCTCCTCGGAAAAGTGCAGCGCGATGAGCCGATCCACGCTGGGTGCGTAGCGGTGCACCTTCAGCTCTTCGACCTCTTCGGCGCCGTTGAGCTTGCGCAGCAACGCGCTGCGGATCTTCCCCACGGCCTCCTCCCACGGCGCTTCCTCGCGACGCAAGGTCAGATGCAACCGCACGAGCCCCACCCAGAGCAGGGCCTGGGCCAGCAGCACCAGCCACAGGGCCGTCCCCTGCCAGCCATAGCCACGCACCAGGTCGAGGAATTTGCCGAGATCCATGGGTGATAGGATGCCGCATCCGACCATGCGACCGCACCTATTCATCCTGATGGCCTGCGTGCTCTCCCTGAATGCCCAGGACGCCTGGGAGGCTCTGGTGCATGCGACCCGCAGCCGCAGGTTGACCGCCCACCCGACCTGGGATTTCTACCGGCTCCGCTCGGCGGGGCGACAGGCTTTGATCGCCGAGGAGGTCTTCCCCGCGCGGGCCTCCTCGGATTTAGGTCGGCTCTCGGGGTCCGAGGAGGCCTTCAAGGCCCTGGCCCTCCGCCTGGGCCTCCACGAGGTACCTACCTGGGCATTGGTTGATCCCGACGGCCACGTGCGCATGCAGGGAACGGTGGATCCCACGGGCAAAGCGGTGCGCGAAGCCATGGAAGCGGGTGGATGGATCCCCCGATGGGATCGCCGGCAGGCCTTCCTCAAGGAGCATCCTGGGCAGGGCGACGCGATCCTGGACGCCATCGGGGAGGTGGAGCGCCGCTTCTTCCTGCTGCGTGTGATCGTAGAAATGCAACGCCCGAAGAAGCCCGACGATCCTCCTCCTCAATGGAGCCTCAATCAGCCCGACCCGTTGATGGTGAAGGCGCTTGCGGCACCCATGGGGTTGGCCGAAGGGGTCCGCCCCTGCCACCAGGCCTTTGAGTGGTTTCGGTCCCTTCCCAGAGAGGATTCCGAACGAAGCGCCGCATGGAAGGACATCTATTCCATCGGGTTTGGCGGTATGGCCTCCCAGGAATCCCTGGTGGAGGCCTTTCAGGATTTACTGAGGGATGTGGAGGATCAACTTCGCCGGGATCCCGCCCAGGAAGCCCTGTGGCGGGTTTGGTTGGATATGGCCAAGATCCTTCCGCGGGTGGACGGCGAGGCCCTGGTGGCGAGCCTGGAGCCGGCACCGGGCACGCCCTGGCCCACCCGCAACGCGGCGAACGCGCTCACCTTGGCCATGACTCCCCAGCAGCGGTTGGATCGTGCCGAATCGGAGCTGGCGGGCGGCGGCGACCCCGTGGCGCGCCTCAAGGCCTGGGCCGGCATCAAACTGGGCGCCCTGCTGTCGCTGAATCGGGAGGAAGACGCCCGCCTCTGGATCTTGGAAGCCCGGTCCCGGCATCCCGAGGCGTTCAAGGGCGACGCTCCGGAACAGTGGCTGGATGAGCGGAATCCCGCCCGAGCCGGCATTCTCGAGGCGCTAACAGCGGAACCGCAGACGCCTCACGCAGACCCTTCGCCCGACCTCGTGTGGGTGGTGCTGGGCAATCCTCCGTGGCTGACATCCTTCGAATTCCTAGAGCGGAGCCCTGAGCTGGATGCCTGGGGCCGGGGTTGGCTCATGGATCCGGGAGAGCTGACCCTCATCCACTTCGTAGGTAAAGAGGAGCTGGAGGTTCGCACCACCTTGAATCTGCCCCCCGGTCCCCGGTGGGTGCTCGTCCGGGATTCCACCGAAGTGCTGGCCCAGGGCACCGACGCCCCGGATCCCAAGGCGTTGGCCCAGGCCCTGCGCAGGATCCGAGCCCCCCTGTTGGAGCGCCTCGAAGCCTTCATCCGCACCCACCCGGATCACCGCCAAGCGCGGGAAAAACGCGTGGAGGTGCTCATGGCGCGCATGCCCCACCCGCGCCTGGAGCTGAAGCTCGCCCAGGCCTGCGCCCAGCTGGGGGAGGCCCTCATCCTGCGCAATCCGGACTTCAAGCCCCAGCGGCCCCTGTGGGAGCCCCTCGCCCGCCGGGCCTCGGTGGAAGCCGACGCCCGCCTCGCCCGCTGGCCCGAGAGCCTCCCGGCCTGGATGGCTTGGATGGATTGGCAATCCGTGTTCCCCAAGCCCGCCTCCCCCACGGAGCGCCTGCGGGGGCTGGCCGTGTGGAAGTCCGCCCTGCGGGGCGGCCCCGGCCCCCTGCCCTTGGACGTGGCGGCCGGGGTCGCCCAGCGCCTAGAGGCGGCGGGGCGTACGAAGGAGCTTGCCGAATGGGGCCTTTTCCAGTGGGAGGGCGGTTGGCGCCAGGCCATGGGCTGGGGCGCCGTGGGGCCCGAGGGCGAGGACCCCGCGGAGAAGGACGCGCGTGAGCGATCCCGCAAGGACCTGCTCACCCTCGCCCAACTCACCCAGCGCGCCCTTTCCACCCTGGGCCGGAAGGCGGAGCTGCAGCACTTCCAGGAGGAATGGCGGGCTCAGGATCCGGCGGCTGGGGCGGGCCAGGGGCGAGCGAAGCCCTAAAGCGATTCAACCCTGAGGAGATTGGGAGGATCCTTTCCTCGTGCGACTGCCCCTGCTGCTCCTCACCCTGCCCCTGCTGGCCCAGGGCGCGCCCCGGCCGGGAACTCAGGCCACCGGCCGCCCCGCCCAGGCCCCACCCGGCGGCGGCATGGGGCGCGGAGGGGGCGGCTTCCGCATGGGCTTCGAGTTCGGTACCTCGGTGCACCGCCTCTGGACCCGGAACCTGGAGCTCTCCGCCAACTGGTCTCGCACGGCTCCGGAACTGCGCTTGATCTGGAACGAGGAACTGCGGGTGGACACCCCCACTGAGGCCCAGATGCAGGCCCTCTGGGAGAAGCAGGGGTGGAGCCTGGACGATCCCCGGGTGGTGCTGGTGGGCGCGGAGGACCGCGTCATCGCCTCTTGGCCCGGCGAACCCCGCCCCGAAGAGGTGCTCTCCGCGCTGAAGGGTGGCGGGTGGACCTCGCGCCTGGAACGGCTGCAGGATTTCCTGCGGGAACACCCGGACCAGGGGCAGGCGCGCCTCGCACTCATCCAACTGCTCGCCACGCGGGCGCGCCGGTTGGATCCCGAGGCGGATGCCGCCCTCAGCCTCGCCAATGCCACCGCCCTGGAAGAGGCCTTCGGCCGCCTGCGCGACCTGCCGGAGTGGCCGCTTCAGGCGCCGGGGCAGATGTGGAGCTTCCTCCTCCGGGATCTCTTCAACCGCACGCCCCCGGCCGTGAGCGCGGACCTCCGCCGCCGCCTCAAGGAGGATGTGGAGGCGGAGATCCTCCGCAACCCCGCCCACGGTTCCCTGTGGTCCCTCTGGGGCCTCCTGGCCACGGTGCCCGGCGACGCCGATGCGCTCGTGGCCCGCCTGCCGAAGCTGCCCGGCCAAGCCCTCCTGCCCCCGGGCTCCGTGCAGCCCCTCGTGGAATTCCACCTGCGCAGCGGCGGCTCCGCGGCCCTGGAATCCCTGGCCAGCCGGATGATCCCGGAGACCACCACCTGGAGCGCCGACGCAGCCTGGCGCTCAGCCCGGGTGGCCGCGCTCTTCGGGCAGCGCCGAAAGGAGGAGGCCTTCCGCACCCTGCAATCCGATCAAGAGGCCCTGCCCGACGTGGGATTCTCGGGCCGCGTGATGGCCCTCTTCCCGCTGCTCCAACCAGTCGAAGGGGAGGATCCCTACCTCACCCAAGATGACCGCGCCCGCCTCTTCTCCACCCTCCAAGAGGGCCGCCAAGCCGCGCAAGCCAAAGCCAAGGCCAAGCGCGTGGATGAGGAAGAGGAAGCGCCCGTGTTGCGCCTCGAGGTGGCCGGCGCGCCCGCCTGGGGCAAGGATTGGGCGGGCCTGGCCAAGCACCCCGCCTTTGATGACTGGGGCCCCTCGGAATTGGCCTTCGGCACCCTGGAGGGGAAGCCCTGGCAGGCGCTGCGGGAACGCCTGGGTTGGGGCTCCGAGCCCCGGTGGATCCTGCGCGTAGGGGACGACATCTTCGCCTCGGGCCTCGAAGCGCCGACCGCCCGGGCCCTGGCCGATGCCGCCCGGCGCCAGGGCGAGCCGCGGCTCGCCCAGCTGCGCAAAACCCTGAAGGAGCATCCCGACCTCCTCGCCGCCCGGCGCCTGCGCCTTCAAACCCTCCGGGAGCGCATGCCCCATCCCCGCCTCGAAGCGCTGTTGTTGGAGGATGCGCAGAAGGTGACCGAGCCCTTCCTCGCGGAGGATTTCAAGCCCCTTCCCGACCTCTGGTTGAGCCCCGCCCGCCGCAAATCCGTGGAGCTGGAAGGGGCCTTGACGCGGTGGCCCCAGGACACGCAGACGTGGCTCGCCTGGCTGGATTGGTCCAAGGTGGCCGGTCAAGGGGATGCCGCAGCCCTGTTGCTCCGGCTACCCCTTCCCCCCCTCGATGCCGGGGAGGAAGGTCCCTTGTCGATCGGCCTGGGCCGGGTCATCGCGGAGCGCCTTCAGGAGCAGGGTCGCCTGAAGGAACTGGCCGCCTTCGGCCGGCCCTTCTGGGAGGCCATGAAGCCCCGACTCGCGCAAGCCGCCCACGTGGAAGCCGGCGCCCGGCTGGCAGGGCTCCCTGGCTTCAACCGGAACGCCCCGGCCTCGGGAGGCGGGCCCACCGCCACCGGCAGTGCCAAGGCCCCCACGCCCGAGGAGATGAATCGCCTGATGCAGGCCCAGTCGGCCCTGATGCAGATCCGCGGCTCCGTGAACTTGCTGCGCCCGTGGGTGGAGGCCCTCCGCGCCACGCGCCAGGGCCCTGAAGCCGATGCGGTGGTGGCCTCCCTGGAGGAGATCCAGCCGGGGCTCGGCCAGCGACTGGAAGGTGGCAATGGGCGACGCAACGCGCCGGCGCCCCCTACAGCCCCTTCCACGCCAGCTCGCCCCGCGCCAGGAAATCCTCCGCGCTGAGGCCCTGTTCCTCGGCGCGCGTCATCAGGTGCTGCAGCAGCTCCGCCGTGGCCTCCGCATCCTGGAGGGCGCGGTGGGCGCGGGTGTTCACGATGCGAAAGTGCTCGCAGAGCTTCTGCAGGCTGTAGCCCCGGGCCTCGGGCACCAGGGCCTGCGCCAGCTTCTTGGTGCAGAGAAGGCGGTGCCGCGACCACATCCCCGCCGGCAGGTAGGCCTTGAGGAAGGAGCCATCGAAGGCCGCGTGGTGGGCCACCCACACGGTGCCTTCCACGAAGGGCGCCAACTCCAACGCCACCTGCTCCAGGGAAGGCGCGTCCGCCAGCATCGCCCCGGTGATCCCCGTGAGGTTCGTGATGATGGGGCTTACGTAACCCTCGATGGCGCAGAGCTGCTGGAAGCGATCCTGCAGCACAAATCCATGCAGCTTCACCACGCCGAACTCCGTGATCTCGGCCGCGGCCCGGAATGCCCCCGTCTTCGTCCAGCCCGACTGGGGCGTCATGCCCGTCGTCTCCAGATCGATCACGGAAAAGCGCAAATCGCGCAGGGCTTGGGGCGGGAGGGGGAGGAGTTCATCCATTGGAACGATCATCCGGCATCGGAAGGAAAAGCAGAACGCGAAGGGTTCCGGCCCCCCTTTTGCTCTGGATGGGCCCGCGTCGCTTCCTTGACGCACCTTTGCAGGTACCGAGGTCCCCATGAACCCCAAGATGCTCGCCTGGGTCGCGCTGCCCATCCTCCTCAGCGCCGGTGTGATCTGGCTCTCGGCCCAGGATGCCCAGGAGGGCGCCAAGGCCCCCGCCGCCACCGGCGTGAAGGTGGCCGACCTCGCCCAGAACCTCCAGGCCAAGGAAAAACAGCTGGCCCTGAAGGAGCAGGAGCTCCGGGAGCTGGAGCAACGGCTCAACACCCTGCAGGCCGCCTTGGATCAACAGCGCAATGAGGTGCTGGCCAAGGAGAAAACCATCCTCGACGAGATCAAGAAGCTCGAGGACCTCCGTACCCGCAAGCCCATCGACCCCCAGCTCATCAACACCTACGCGGCCATGGATCCCACCCCGGGCGCCGCCGCGCTCAAGGAACTGGCCAATCGGAACCTGGACGTGGCCGTGGCCCTGCTGGGCGGCATGAACCCCAAGAAGGCCGCCAAGCTCATGGATGCCCTCGCCCTCCTGGATGCCCCTCTGGCGGGGCGGGTGAGCGAGAAGGTGGGTCTCAGCAAGAAGGATCAGGCCGCCCCTGCGACCCCCTGATGGGGTGACCCGGCCAAATTAGCCCGCTGCATCGGCACGAGGCTGGCCCAGGGAAGGGTCAAGCCGAGGTACCCATGCAAGCCTTGCCCGTGACTTCCCAGAGCAGCCCCGCCCCCCGCCGTGATGAGGGGCCGGACCCCCAGGATGGCCGCTTCGGCGCCGCCCTGGCCTCCCTGCTCCCCATGCAGTTGGCCCCGGCGCCCCAGGCCCCCGTGGCCCCCACGCCCCGGGAAACCTCCCAGGCCCCCGAAGCCATCGATTCAAGCTCTCGAACGGAGCCCACCCGCCGCGCGGATGCGGGGCCGGCCCCTTCCAGGTCCAACTCCACGACGGAAGCGCCCAGGCAGACCGCCCCCAAGGCTCCAGAGGCCCCCGTGGCGCAGCCCCCCCGGGAGGGAACCGAGCCCAAGTCCCCCACGGCCCCCGAGCAGGTCGCCGCCCCACCGGCCCTGGCGCCTAAAGGGGCCCAGGAACCCACCCCGTCCGCTCCCGAGGCCGCCCCCCTTCCCCCGATGCCTCCCTTGGCCTCGGCCGCGGCTCCCGCGGTGGTTCCTCCGTCCGCCCAGGCCGTGCCCGCCCTTCCCGGTCCTTCCACGCCGAAGCTCGCCACCGAATCCGAAAGCCCGCTGCCGGCCCTCAAGGGCGATGCGGCGACGGGCCCCACCCTGCCCCCCGCCCTGGTCCAGGTCGCGGCGGCCCCCAGCCAGCCCCTGCCCGCCGAAGCCGCCCCAAAGGTCGATGGGGCCGCGGTCCAGGCGCCCATCCCCCTCGCCCCAACCCTTGAGGCCGCCCAACCCGAACCGACCCGGATGCCCGAAGCCGCGCCCCAGGTCACCCCCCTCGCCCCGGCGGAACCCACGCCCCTGCGAGCCCTGCAGATCGCGACCCCCGAGGAGCCCACCCCCAAGGCGGCGCCCTCCGCGAAGGCCCTGACGGGCGGTTCCTCCCTGCCGGACGCGGCCCAGGCCGTGGCCCTCGCCGCCACCACCGCCGCCGATTCCGGTTCGAATGCCCCATCCGGGGAAGCGCAGGCCCAGCCCCAACCCCGGCTCGATCGGGCCAAGCTGGCGGTGCCCGTGGAAGAACCCGCCAGCGGTGAAGCCGCGGCGGGAAGTGAAGCGCATCCATCCCTCCGTCCGGAGGCCACCGCGACCAAAACGGATCCCCTCCGCGTCGAGGCGCCGAAACCCGAGCTCGCCAAAGCCCCCGCGCCCACCTTCGTCCGGGAACTCACCGCGGCACTGCCCCAGGTGGCTCCCGTGAGCGCTCCCACCGAAGCCACCAAGACGGCCAATTCGCCCGTGGTGAACCAGGTGGAGGGCACGCTCCGCTGGATGATCAAGGGACCGGTGCCCGAGGCCCGGCTGCAATTGCACCCCGAAAGCCTGGGCAAGGTTTCCATCGAGCTGAAGGTCCAGGATGGGCAGGTCCACGCGAAGGTGTGGGTGCAGGATCCCACCGCCTTGCAGGCCCTTCAGGAGGGCCGCACCTCCTTGGAACAGGCCCTCAAGCAAACGGGCCTTCAGCTGGGCAGCTTCGATCTGCAACAGGGCGGTGAGGCCTCCCGCCATACCCCGGAACCGCAATCCCAGCAGGCTTCGGGGCCCAAAGCGGACGGGCTCTTCCGCGCGGCCAGGCAGGAAGCGCCCGCAGTGGGCGGAGCCCGCCCCGCGAACCCGCGCCGCATCGAGCTTTACGCCTGATTGGCACGAGCCGTGAACAGACATCTCCGCAGGAGCAACCCATGAGCGTCACCACCCTCACCGCCACGGACCCCACCACCCAGCTGCCCGGCTCGCAGAAGACCACCGCCAAGAACGAGATGGGCCAGGATGCCTTCCTGAAGCTCCTCGTGGCGCAGTTGCAGAACCAGGACCCCACGGGTGAGGGGCAGGATCCCAACCAGATGGTGCAGCAGCTCACCTCCTACAGCAGCCTCGAGCAGGCCACCAAGACCAACACCCTCCTCTCGGCCATTCAGGGGCAGAACAACGGGCTGGCTCAATTCCAGGCCGCCTCCCTGGTGGGCCGCACCGTGAAGGTGGTGGGCTCCGGCTTCTCCCTGCAGGATGGCAAGGCCAGCATGGCCTTCAACCTGGCCGCCGACGCCAAGGTGGTGCTCACCGTGAAGGACGCCAACGGCAAGGTCATCACCACCCTCGACCAGGGCCAGCTGAACAAGGGCGTGCACAACCTCGCCTGGGATGGCACCGACAGCAACGGCGTCAAGGTGGCCGATGGCACCTACAGCGTCTCCGTGTCCGCCAAGGATCCCGGCACCGACAAGGCCGTGGACTACAGCACCGCCTTCCTCATGAAGGTCAGCTCCGTGAGCTTCCTCAATGGCCAGATCCTGCTGCAGTCCGGATCCGCCAGCTTCCTCCTCTCCGACGTCCTCGAAGTAGCCGCCTAATCCCCTTTTCCTCTTGCCCTCCGAAGGAGCCCGCCATGTCCCTCTTCTCCGCCTTCTACTCCGGCCTCAGCGGCCTCGCCACCAACGCCAACGCGCTGAACGTGATCGGCAACAACCTCTCGAACCTCAACACCGTGGGCTACAAGGGCAGCTCCACCACCTTCCGGGACATCTTCAGCACGAGCCTCGGCGGCGTGAGCACCCAGGGCAACGGCAACCCCATCCAGTTCGGCCTCGGCGTGCAGATCAACAGCGTGGCCCAGGATTTCAGCCAGAGCAGCTTCCAGTCCACGGGCAACTCCCTGGACATGGCCGTGCAGGGCGCGGGCTTCTTCGTGTTGCAGCCCCTGGGCGGCGGCCAGACCTTCACCCGGGCCGGCAATTTCAACCGCAACAACAACGGCTTCCTCGTCTCCGCCAACGGCGCCAACGTCATGGGCTGGGGCCGCGATCCCTTGACGGGCCTCATCAACACGAGCACCGCCATCGCCCCCATCCAGATCTCCAACGGCGCCACTTCGAGCGCCTTCGCCACCCAGAACTTCCGCCTGGGCGTGAACCTCAATGCCGCTTCGGCCGTGGGCGCCCCCTCGGTGCTCACCACGCCCATCCAGGTCTACGATTCCCAGGGCAACGCCCAGAACCTCATCGTCACCTACACGAAGACGGGCGCCAATGCCTGGTCGTACAGCGTGACGGGCCCCGCCGGCTCCTCCCCCACCCCCATGTCCGCGGGCACGCTCACCTTCTCCCCCT
Organism: Holophagaceae bacterium; assembly: GCA_035255465.1. Classification (GTDB taxonomy): domain Bacteria; phylum Acidobacteriota; class Holophagae; order Holophagales; family Holophagaceae; genus JAFDVN01. The sequence continues at coordinate 26,290 of DATEZP010000114.1, read as the reverse complement.
CTGGCACCCTGGCCACCATCAACGGCCTGCCCGCCACCGTGGGCAACAACCCCGTGTTCACCCCGGACTGGGGCAATGGCACCAACAACACGATCCCCGTGACCTTCGACATCGTGAACCCCGACGGCAGCTCCAACTTCACCCAGTACAGCGCCCCCAGCAGCACCAGCAGCAGCTTCCAGGATGGCTACGGCGCCGGCACCCTGCGGGATCTCACCGTGGATCAGAACGGCATCATCACGGGCTCCTTCACCAACGGCCAGGTGATCCCCCTCGGTCAGGTGGCCCTCGCCACCTTCAACAACAACAACGGCCTCGTGCAGCAGGGCAACAACCAGTGGAGCCAGAGCCTCGCCTCCGGCAGCCCCACCATCGGCCTGGCCAACGCGGGCGGCCGTGGCGGCGTGCTGGGCGCCAACCTCGAGCTGGCCAACGTGGACATCGCCAGCGAGTTCACCAAGCTGATCCTCAGCCAGCGCGGCTACCAGGCCAACGGCAAGATCGTCACCACCACGGATCAGCTGCTGCAGGAAACCTTGAATCTGAAGCAGTAAATCTCACCACGAAGGCACTAACGACACGAAGGCCACGAACTTCCAGATTCGTGGCCTTCGTCCTTTTCGTGCCTTCGTGGTGAGCTTTTTCAATCACAGGTAGAATTGGGGTTCCGAGGATTCAATGTCCGAGCTGCAGCCCCTGTCCCCCCGCCGCAAGACCCGCCAGATCATGGTGGGCAAGGTGCCCGTGGGAGGCGACGCCCCCATCTCCGTGCAGAGCATGACAAAGACCGACTCCCGGGACGTGGAGGCCACGGTCAGTCAGATTTACAGCTACGCCGGCGCCGGGTGCGAGATCGTGCGCGTGTCCGTGCCCACGAAGAAGGCCGGCGAGGTCTTCCACGAGATCACGGCCCGCTCGCCCATCCCCGTGGTGGCCGACATCCACTTCGACTACCGCCTCGCCCTCGTGGCGGCGGATGGCGGCGCCGCCTGCCTGCGCATCAATCCCGGCAACATCGGCGGTCAGGATCGCGTGCGCGCCGTGGTGGACAAGGCCGGCGAAAAGGGCATTCCCATCCGCATCGGCGTGAACGGCGGCTCCCTCGAAAAGGAACTGCTGGAGAAGTACGGTACGGCCACGCCCGAGGCCATGGTGGAGAGCGCCCTCCGTCACCTGGAGCTGTTGGAGAAGGAGGGCTTCTACAACACGAAGATCTCCCTCAAGGCCAGCGACGTGATCCGCACCGTGCAGGCCTACCGCCTGCTGGCGAAGCAGGTGGACTATCCCTTCCACCTGGGCGTCACGGAGGCCGGCACCCCCTTCGGCGGCACCATCCGTTCCTCGCTGGGCCTCGGCATCCTCATGGCCGAGGGCATCGGCGACACCATCCGCGTGTCCCTCACGGGGGAAGGCACCGAGGAGTGCAAGGTGGGCCACGAGATGCTGCGGGCCCTGGGCCTGCGCGAAGGCGGCTTCCGCATGGTGAGTTGCCCCTCCTGCGGCCGCGTGCAGATCGACCTCAACCGCGTGGCCAACGAGATCGAGGCGGGCCTCAAGGAGATCGACCACACGGGCATCACCTACGCCGTCATGGGCTGCGTGGTGAACGGCCCCGGAGAGGCCATGGACGCGGATCTGGGCGTGGCCGGCGGCGCCGGCGAGGGCCTCATCTATCGCCGCGGCGTGCTGGTGCGGAAGGTGAAGGAGGAGGACCTCGTACCCGCCTTCCTCGACGAGGCCCGCGCCTACAAGGAAGAGATGTCCAAGGCCGGGGCATGAAGCGGATGGCCCAGTTGGTGATCTGGATTTCGATCCACCCGCTCTGGACCCTCGCCCTCCTCCTCATCTTTGAAGCCCTGTTCCCCGTGTGGCTCCAGCCCACGGCCTGGGCGGCCCGGGGCGCCATCCGCGCCTACCAGATCGTGCTCTCGAAGAACCTGCCCACCCAATGCAAGTTCCACCCCACCTGCAGCCACTACGGCCTGGGCTGCGTGCGGAAATACGGCACCCTGCGCGGCGGCCTGCTCACCACCTGGCGCTTGATCCGCTGCTCGCCGCTGACGCACGGCGGCGAGGATCCGGTGCCCTGAGAGGCTGGAGCCTCCATCCCAGGTCAGGCGCCTCCGGCGCCTGCACCATTTCCAGCCTCCGTCCTTAGTGCGCATCCCGCAGGCTGAAGCCATCCACGCTGCCGGCCGTCTCCACCACCGTGGCGGCCCGGCGGAGGCGGAGGGTGTGCTGCACCGTCTGCATGGCGCTCATCACGGGCAGATCGATGCCCAGGCGCTGGAGATCGGCCTGGGTGAACCAGGTGGTGTCGCCATGGCCCTTGCGGGACTGATGGTCGGATAGGACTTTTTCGGTGATGCCCACGGGAAACTCCTTGCCCTGCTACGTTTGAAATAGCACAAGGAGCTTCGGGTGACCAGCTGGAGGGACAATTGGGCGTTCGGGATTGTGACCATGGTCTGGGGGGTCATCATGGTGATCGTCACCGTGATGAGCATCCTGATCGCGGCTCCCTTCCTCGGTCCGCGCAACGCCTTCTTCACCATCGCGCCCATGTTCTACAAGAGCGTGTTCGCCGTGTGCGGCGTCCGCTGGTCCATCGAGGGGTGGGAAGACCTGCCTGAGGCCATCCGGAACGGCACCCAGCCCTGCATCTTCATGTGCAATCACGAAAGCCAGCTGGATCCCCCCTTCCTCGTGGGCATCCTGCCGGCCCACCCCGTGTTCATCGCGAAGAAGGAAGTGAAGTACATCCCCTTCGTGGGTTGGGCGGCCATGTGCGCCGGCGTGATCTTCATCGACCGGGGGCACCGGGAGCGGGCCATCGGCAGCCTCTCCCAGGCCGCCGCGGGCATCCGCTCGGGCAAGAGCGTGGTGGTGTTTCCCGAAGGCACCCGCACCCGCACGGGCGAGCTGCTCACCCTCAAGAAGGGCTCCTTCAACCTGGCCCGGGAGGCCGGGGTTCCCGTGGTCCCCATGGGCCTCAACGGCGCTTACCAGGTGCTGGCGCCAGGCGCCCGGCGGATCTCCCCGGGGCACTACCGCTTGCGCGTGGGCGCCCCCTTGGATCCCGCCGCCTTCAAGGATCGGGAAGGCCTCATGGAGGAGACCCGCCGCAGCATCCTGCACCTCTCCCGGAGCTAGCTCTTGAAGGCCGGATCCTTGGCGGCCACGAGCTTCTTGCCCGGGTGCAACCGCTCCGCGAGCTCCAACAGGGACTGGGCGTTGACGCGATCGCCCAAACCGCTCAGCGCCCGGGCCATGAAGTAGGCGTTCACCGAAGTGGCCCGCTTCTCGTTGTAGCCCTTCTGCGCGGGATCCTCGCCCTGGACCTTTTGCAGGTAGGGCACCCACTCCGCCTGGAGCGCGGACAGATCCCGGCGGGCCAAGGGGCCCAGGCCCCGCACGAACACGGCGGTGGCGCTGGTCTCCGGCCAGACGCCGCGCAGTTCCTGCTGCCACTTCTCCACCTCGGCCAGATCCTTGCGCTCGGCGGCGGAGTAGGCGGCGAGGCCCTTGAGGATGGGGCTGCTGGGGCTTTGCGTCAGGCCTTTGCGGACCCACGCCTCGGCCTCGGTCCCGCGGCCCAGCCAAAAGAGGCTGTCGGCGGCGGTGACGTAGGCGAACTCGGCCGTGGGGCGCAATTGCACCGCCTTTTCCGAATACTTGACGGCCTCCGCGCACTGGCCCGTGTTCTGGAGCAGCACACCCAGGCGGTGATAGGCGTTCCAGCTCTGGGGATACAGGGCGAGGCTCTTTTCGAAGTAGCGGCGGGCGGTGGCGTGGTTCTCCTCGCCCTCCAAGGAGGCGAAGACGTCCGCCAGCATGTCGTAGGCCCGGTAGTCTCCGGGATCCAAATGGGAGGCCTGCAGGGCCGCGCGTGCGGCGCCGTCGAGATCGCCCTGCCGCACGCGGATGGCCGCCAGGGCCCGGTAGGCCCGGCCCACGCTGGGATCCAGGGCGATGCCTTTTTCCGCGTGGACCCGGGCCTCTTCCAGCACCACCTGGGCGTCCTTGAACCGGGCCTGGTTGAGGGCGAGGACGGAGCCCGTCTCCGCGAGCACCCAGGCCATGCCCGCCTGCGCGGGCGCGTAATCCGGCTCGATCTCCAGCGCCGAGCGGAAGAAGTTCCGAGCCACCTGGAGGCTGTCCTGGTTGCCTTCCGTGAGGATGGATTCCGCCCGGGCAAGCAGCTCGCGGGTGCGGGGATCCCGAGCCTGGTGCAGGGGGCCACCGCCTTCGGTGGAGCCCAGCTCCTTCGCCAGGCGGGCCTGCAACTCGTCCTCCAGCTTCAGGAGGTCGGCCATCGGGCGATCCAACTGGAACTGTTTGTGGGTGGCGCCGAGCTTGGCGTCGATGACCCGCACCGTGAGACGCGCGTGGTCGCCCACCACCTGGTAGCTGCCGAGCACCAGCTCTTCCGCGTTGAGGGCCTTGCCCAGCTCACCCAGCGCCTTGGGGGCCTGGCCGGGGACTTCACCCAGCCGCTGCATCACCTCCACCACCCGGAGGCGATCCAGGATGAGGAGATCCTCCCGCTGCACGAGGCCCATGGTCATGGCATCCGCGAAGCTGCTGCCCAGCCAGGCGTGATCGGGATCGGGGCGCATCTGCTCCAAGGGCAGCACGGCGATGACGCGGCGGCCCTTGCGGGAATCCACGCCCGAGGCGGCCCGGGCTTCGGCCAACCCGGAATGGTCGCGGCCCTTCAGGAACCAAGTCCCCGCGGCGCCCGCGCCCGCCATGAGGAGGGCGGCGCCCGCGAGCACCCAGAGGCGAGGTGCGGTGCGGGAGATCGGCACGTTCACGTTGGGCACGGCGGCCGTGGGAACTTCGTCTTCCAGGGCCGTCACCGCCGATTGCATGGCGGGGAACCGTTCCTCGGCCCGCTTGGCGAGCATCCGCTGGATGGCCTTCACCACACCTGGCGGCAGATCCGGGCGCAGCCCCGCGAGGGAGGGGGGATCATCCTTCACCACGGCGAAGAGGGTCTCCACCAGCGTTTCCCGTTGGAAGGGGCGGACCCCGGAGGCCAGTTCGAAGAGCACCACACCCAGGGAGAATTGATCGGACGCCCCCGTGAGGGCGAGGCCGTTGGCCTGCTCGGGGCTCATGTAGGCGGGCGTGCCCTGGCTGTAGCCCGGGGCCGTGCGCTCGATGAGCGTCATGTGGTGGCTGGTGGCGCTGGCCGCCTGCTGCTCCGCCTCGCGCCGCGCGATGCCAAAGTCGAGGATCTTGAGGGTGCCATCGTCGGTGATGACGAGGTTCTCGGGTTTGATGTCCCGGTGCACGATGCCCTTGAGGTGCGCGTGGGCCAGGGCCGAGGCCGCCTGTTTGGCGATGGAGAGCAGGCGGGCCACGGGCATGGGCCGCCCCACCAGCTGGCGCAGGCCTTCGCCTTCCACCAGCTCCATGGCGATGTAGGGGACGTCGTCCACTTCCCCCGCGTCATAGATGTGGGCGATGTTGGGGTGGTTCAGCTGGCAGGCCAGCTTGGCTTCGGCCAACAGGGCGCGGCGGCGGTGCTCATCCACGTCCTTGAGGATCTTCAACGCCACCTGGCGCTCGAGCCGAAGATCCAGGGCCCGCCACACGGTGCCCATGGCCCCCTCGCCGAGGGCCTGGATGAGTCGGTAGGAACCGAAGGAGGTGGGATCGTGGGTCAAGGGGTTGGGCCGTGAATCCCAAAGTATAGGGCTTGTTACCCTGGGATATGACCCAAGACGCCCCCGACTTCAATCCCTACCAGCCCCCAGTGACCGGAGACCTGGAACCCACGGCCCCCGTGGGAGAGGCCCCGCCCCCGCTCCCCTGGGAGGACAAGGCGCGTTTCCCCGGCTTCTGGAAGCGCGTGGGCGAGATGTTCAGCCTGATCTTCAATGATCCCCTGGGCTACTTCGAGCGGGTCCCCCGGGGCGAAGGGCTCACGAAGCCCTGGCTCTTCCAGCTGCTCCTGCTCACCCCGGCCTTCCTCATCCTGACCATCATCCTCAGTGTGTTCGGGCTCGTCGGCACCCTGGCCGCCGCCAGCGCTGCGGGCAAGGGCGCACCTCCGGCCTGGCTCTTCCCGGCCCTCATCCCCCTGTTCCTCCTGCTCATGCCCGCCTTCGTCTTCCTCGGCATGATCCTCGGCGGCGCCTTCTCCCACTTCTTCCTCTGGATCTGGGGTGGGTTGAAGCCCGGCCAGCCCATGGAGCAGACCATCCGCGCCCAAGGCTATGCCAACGCGTTCATCTCCCTGGGGGGCATGGTCCCCTACCTGGGCCTCCTCGTGCAGCTGGCGGGCCTGATCTGGATGGGCATGGGGTTGGCCCGCATGCACCGCACCGACACCTGGCGCGGCATCTGCGCCATCCTCACCCCGATCGTGCTCTGCTGCTGTTGCCTGGTGCCGCTGATCCTGTTCATGGTCTCCGCGGCGACCGCAGCCCGCCACTGAGCCACCCGAGGACCGCTTCGGTGGCCAGCTCCGGCCCCAGCACCCGCTGCACCGCCCCCGCCGCCATCGCCTGATCCGCATCCCAGTGCTCCAGGCTCGCGAAGAGTCGATCCGCGCCCGCTTCCCCCAGGAGCTCCACCAGGCGCACCGTGCCACCGAAGCCCGTGAGGATGCCGTGCTTCGCGGCCGGGTGCGCCAGGCGCAGCCCCGCCACGGCCCAACGCGCTTGGCCATGGAGCAGCAGGTCGCAGCCGCCCCCCATGGCGACGCCGCTGCCCAGGGTGAGGGTGCGCCAGCCCGGCCAGAGCAGGTGGAGCATCACCCGCTGGCCCAGGCGGGCGAAGGGCTCCGCCGCCACGGGATCGAGACCGCCCACTTCGTTCAGATCGGCGCCCGCGCAGAAGTGGTGTCCCGGGCCTTCCATCCAACCCGCGCCGGACAGCGCGATGCGGCGGGTCCCCGACCACCGCAGCTCGATGAAGAGCCGATCCAGGGCCTTCAAGGTGTCGCCGTGGAGCCGGTGGAAGCCATCGCCGCTGCGCAGGCCAATCCAGGCCCACCCGGGGCCGCGCATCACCACCAGGGACGTGCGTCCCTCGAAGTACAGGTCGGGCTTCATGGAAGCTCCAGGCGTTGGAAGGCCACGTGCAGATCCTCCCCGTCGGGATCCCAGGCGGGCACCTCCGGCCACTGATTGCGGAAGAAGGTGGCCTGTCGCTTGGCGTACTGCTGGGTGGCCGTGACGATGGCGGCTTCGATGCGCGCCGGGGCTCCACCGCCCACCCATTCCCGGTACCCCAGGGGGCGCAGCGCTTCCAAATCGGGGCCGTGACCTTTCGCCAGCAGATCGGCCACCTCCTGCGGCCAGCCGGCTTCCACCTGCCCCCGGATGCGGCGGGCCACGCGGGCCCGTTGGGATTCCCGCGTGGGCTGCACCACCAGGGCCCGCCACCCTTCGGGCAGGCCCGCGGCAACGCCCGCGAAGAGTTCCGAAGGCCGGCGCCCCGTGGCCAGGTGCAAGGCCAGGGCGCGCTGCACCCGGGCGCTGTCGTTGGGATGGAGTTCCCCCGCCCGCCCTGGATCCACCGCCGCGAGGTAGCGGTGCAGCGCGGGCATGCCCAAGCAGTCACCCCAAGCCCGCACCTTCGCCACCGTGGCCGGGGGCACGTCCGGCAATTCCGAGAGCTGATCCCAGATGCCCCGCAGGTAGAGCCCCGACCCCGTGACGAGCACCGGCTGAGCCACCGAGGCCAGCCACTCCCGCACGATCACTCCGAAATCTTTGGGATTGGGCCGCGCCGAGAGGGGCAGCACGCCGTAGCCCACGTGGGGCACCCCCTGCCGCTCCGCTTCATCGGGCTGACCCGTGCCGATGGCGAGACCTTTGATGGCCTGGAAGGGATCCCCGTTCACCACCGTGCCCTGGATGCGCGCCGCCACGGCCACGGCGAGGGCCGATTTGCCGGAGGCGGTGGGGCCGAGGATCGCGATGGGCATGGAACCAAGGTACTGGAAACGCGAAGGGCCCCGTGCGGGGCCCTTCGGAACTCACGGACCGTTACTTCCCCTTCTTGATCCTCTTCGAGGGTTTCGGGGGCTTGGGAGCCGCGGCGTCCACGGTGCTGGTATCCGTGCGGGTCTTCTCCACGGCATCGGCGGTTTTCACGTCGATCTCCACGCGCCGGTTCTTGCCCTGGCCCTCCCGGGTTGTGTTGTCCGCCACAGGCTGATCGGGGCCGAGGCCCACGGAGCTGACGCGGGCCGCGGGAATGCCGGCCCCCACGAGCACCTTCTCCACAGACTGGGCCCGGCGCAGGGACAGCGCCTTGTTGTGGGCCTTGGGCCCGAGGCTCGAGGTGTGGCCGCTCACCACTAGGGTGTAATCCCCGGGGTAGGCCTTGAGCTGCGCCGCCACGGCCTGGATCGCCTTGATCGCATCCTCGCCCAGCGCATCCCCGTTGTTGGGGAAATGCAGCACCGCTTCGCTCAGCACGATCTTCGTCGGCAGGGGGGCCGGGGCTGGCGCGGGCGCGGGCACCGGAGCGGGAGCGGGTTCCGGGGCGACGGCAGGGGCGGGAGGTGGTTCCGGAGCTGGAGCCGGGGCCGGTGGCGGCGCCTGGAGTTCCGGCTTGGGTGCCGGAGGCGGCGGCACCGAAGCGGGCCTCGGAGCCGAGGACACCCCCCAGCGCCATCCGTAGCCCACCATCACTTGCGTTTCCTGCCGCCGCGTGGAGCTGTCCACGGTGACGGACCTCAGCTCCGCCGTGGCGAGGCTTTGGGCCCCGAGGAGCAGCTGGGCACCGGCGCCCGCCATGAAGTTCACGCGGTTCGCATCGGAGGTGCTGAGCGAGAGCGGGCTCTGCAGCTTGGAGATGCCCGCCCCCACGCGCAGGAAGGGAATCCAATTGCCCCAGCCTTGGATCGGGCGGTAGAGCACCGAGGCATCCAGGTGATCCTCGTTGGCCTTCCAGCCGCCATTCTTGTTCTCGATGCGGCCGTGGACGTAGTTGGCTTCGGCCCCCCAGCGGGTGCCGTACCAGTGGCCCACGCCCAGGCCGAAGCCGGGGGCGTGCTTCACGCAGTCGGAGTTGTCCTGGACCAGCAGCCCCACCTCCCCGCGCACCCAGGAGAAGGGGGGGGGTGTTTGCGCCTGCAGGTTGGAAGCAGCGATCAGGCAGGTGCTCAAAAGGACCATTCGCATGGAGACTCCGGATTCCAGGGTTCGCATCAGTTGCAGTTCACGCCATCAAGGTAGGCGTAGCCGCCGTGGCCACCTTGGTTGCAGTCGGCGGCCATGACGGTGATCCTCAGCACGTGACCCTTCCGGGCCGAGAGGTTGCTGAGGCCCACCTTCTGCCAATTGATGCCGAACCACTGGGTGGCCCCGGAGCCATTGCCCGCGATCCACCCGGGGTAGGAGGGATCATTGGCGTAGAAGTGCTTGAAGTAGACCGTTTCGTAGCTGTTGGTCACGTCCTGCACCAGGAGGTCCACAAAGGGTTGATCCGAGGCCGCGTGACCGGCGTTCTGCATCACCGCCGCCCAGTAGAAGGCGAGCTTGGGCGTGGCCACATCCATCGGGATGGTGATGTCCTGGTAGATTCGGCTGATGTGGGCCCCGGTGGCGGGGTTGTTCACCCGAAGCGCCGTCGAACCATCGAAGACCTGGGAAATGCTGGGCACGTTCGAATCATTGGCCACGGTGACCAGGGCGCTGTCGATGCTGCCACCAGACCACGTGATGGCGTAGCTGTTCAGAGCTCCCGTGGTGGTGTTGAACGTCGGGGACGCAGGGTAGGCCACGGAGGCATTGCTGCCCTGCTGCAGGGACCAGGGCGTCGTGGCACCGGTTTCGAAGCAGATGTTCGGGAACCAGGCGGTGCGGCCCGCCTCCTTCACATTGAATTCCGTGTAACCCGTGAAGGCGAAGGTGGGATCGCAGGGGTTCGCGGTCGTCTCCAGGGCGATGCGGGTGCCATAGGGATCCACCAGTGCGGGAATGGTGAAGGAGAACGTGCTCCCCGTGAGGGCCACCGGGGTGCGGGCGCCGCCATTCTGGCTCCAATAGATGTAGGTGGCCGTGTCGCTCCCGTTGTTGATGCTGCCGGTGATGGTGACGTTGGAGGCGCTCGGCACCGTGGCCAGACCGCCGCTCGCCACCGTGCCGGTTCCGGAAACATCCGAGACGGTCAGGTCCGCGAAGGGGGGATTGCTCCAGGCTCCCGTGGCTCCATTGAAGGCCCGCTCGTAGTCCGCCAGACGATGGATGCTCGTCTGGCCCTCGAAGGCGTACTGGGTGAACGTGGGCACGTAGCCCGCGGCGCGATCGTAGCTGGTGAAGGCTCCGGTTCCCGAATTCCAGGTGATGGTGAGGGGCATGCCGGGGTAATTGGGATCGAGGACGTTGAACTTACCCGTGGCGCTGGTGTAACCGGTGATCAGGGCGGTCACGGCGTTGTCCACCGCGGGCCGCGCTTCACCCATGACGAAGATTTGGGGTTGGCCCGTCACCCGCAGGCCCGTGATGATGGCCAGTCCCGTTTGGGCTCCGGTGAGCGAGTAGGCGCTCTGGGGCCAGAGCTGGGCCCAGGTTTCCAGGGTCCCATTGGCCAGGCGGCTGATGAGGGCCCGGGCGCTCACGTCATCGGCGGTGGAGTTCACATCGCCTTCCCGGAACAGGGAGTAGAGGCCGGCGCCGCCGTTGGTGGCCTTGCGCATGCCGAAGTACCAGGAGGCGAAGGAACTCATGCCGAAGGAGGAGCCTCCGGGGTCATCGAAGATGCCTTGGTTGGGCTGGTACCAGCTATCGGTGGTGGGCGTGAAGCCGAGGCTCTGGTTGGAGAGGCTCGCACTGAGCCCGGGGATCGACATCACGGTGTACTGACCCGGCAGCAGGGTGGTGAAGGTCACCGTCTGGCTTCCCGGGTTGAAGGACTTGAGGCCCACGGCCACCCACTTGCCGTAGGCGGGATCCCAGTAGAAGGGCACGGGCACGTCGGTGCCGACCAGGCCGCTGCCATCGTAGGGGATCGTGACCGTCATGGGCTTCCGGAAGGGGTAGCCCACGGTGCTGCTGAAGGTCCATGGATCGGAGACGGCCACGGCCCCGCCACCGATGGCGCCAGGCTGAGGCGAGCCCACGCCACGGGAGACCGTGAGGTTGGTGCTGACGCACACCGCGTTGCCCTGGTTGGGCACGTCCACCACCAGCCCCGAGAGGGGATCGCCCGGCGTGGGGTAGGTGTAGGTGGTGCCCGTGGTGGGAACGGGGAAGGTCACGCTGTTGACCGGCGTGGCGACCACGGTGACGGTGACGGTGGCGGTGGCGCTATCCCCGTTGCCGTTGGTCACGGTCAGGGTGTAGGGGGTGGTGCCCACGGAGCCGTAGGGCCCCACGGGGATGCCGCCACCGGAGCTGACCGTCCCGACGGATTGGTCGATGACGCCGGTGCCGCCGGAGAAAATGGGCGTGAGGCTGGTGGATTGCCCCACGGAGATCGTGTCGGGGTTGGCCGTGAGGGCCGCCGTGATGGGCGCGAGCACCGTGATGCTCAGCGTCTGCGCCACGCTACCCCCAGCGTTGGATCCCGTGATGGTGACGGAGAAGGATCCGCTGGCCGTGGGCGTGCCCGTGATGACGCCGGTAGCGGTATTCAAAGTGAGGCCCGCGGGCAGGGCGCCTGAGGTGACGGCGTAGGACGTCGGCGCGCCTCCGGTGGGGTTCGGGTTGTTCGGCGAGATCACGAAGCCGGAGGTATAGGTCACGGGCGTGGTGTAGAAGAGGCCCGTGGGGGCGGGATTCTGGATGGTGTACGTCACGGCCTTGGTGGCCGTCCGGGTCCCATTGGTGGCCTGGATGGTGAAAGCGTAGGTGTTGGCCACGGTGGGCGTACCGGTGATGGTGCCATCCGGATTCAGGGTGAGGCCCGTGGGCAGCGATCCCGAGATCACGGCGTAGATCGTCGAGACGCCCGGCGTCCCATTGGTGAGGGTGGGGCTCTGGGTGGTGATGGCGACGTTGGGCGGGAAGGTCTGGGGGGTCGTGTAATCCAGGATCAACGCGGCCGTGACCTCCACCACGTAGGTGGGCGTGGAGGTGGCCGAACGCGTGCCATTGGTGGCCGTGATGGTGAAGGTGCTCACGCCCGTGGCCGAGGGCGTGCCAGAGATGAGGCCATCCGACGTGTTGAGGCTGAGGCCCGCAGGGAGGGTGCCCGAGGTCACCGCATAGGTGGTGGCCACTCCGGGCGTGGCGTTCGCCAGCGTGGGCAGCTGGCTGGTGATGGCCGAGCCCACGGGGAAGAACTGGGGCGAGGCGTAGCTCACCGTCAGTGCCGCGCTGGGCACCACGGTGTAAGTGGGCGTGGAGGTGGCGTTGCGGGTTCCGTTGGTGGCGGCCACGGTGAAGGGATAGACGCCGGGCGTGGTGGGCGTGCCCGTGATGGCGCCCGTGGCCGCGTTGAGGCTGAGCCCCGCGGGCAGCGACCCGCCGGTGACGGCCAAGGTGGTGCTGACGCCGGGCGTGGCGTTGCCCACGGTGGCGAACTGGGTGGCGATGGCCGTGCCCTGGGTGAACTGCACCGGCGTGGTGTAACCCAGCGTGAGGGGGCTGGCGGGGGTCACGGTGTAGGTGGGCACGGCGATGGCGCTGCGGGTGCCGTTGGTGACGGTCACGATGAAGGAATAGACCCCGGGCGTGGTGGGCGTTCCCGTGATGTCACCCGTGGTGGCGTTGAAGGTCAGCCCCGGGGGCAGCGATCCCGAGGTGAGGGCCAGGGTGGTGGGGACGCCGGGCGTCAACGGGGAGAGGGTGGCCGCCTGGGTGGCGATGGCCGTCCCGGCCGTGAAGGTGACAGGGGTGGCGTAGGCGAGGGCGAGGCTGCCCGCGGGGGTGATGGTGTAGTTCAGGGACGAGGTCGCCGTGCGGGTGCCATTGGTGGCCGTCACCGTGAAGGGGACGATGCCGGGCGTGGTGGGTGCGCCAGTGATGTTACCGGTGGCGCCATCGATGGAGAGGCCGGCGGGCAGACTGCCCGAGGTCACCGCAAAGGTGGTGGGGATGCCGGGCGTGGCGGCGCCGAGCGTGGCCCCCTGCACGGGGATGCCCGCGTTGGCGGCGAAGGCCATGGGCGTGTTGTAGCCCAGCGAGAGGGGCACGCTGGGGAGCACGGTGATGTTGAGGGTCTGGGTCGCCGCGTTGGAGGCGTTGGTGGCCTGGATGGTCACGGTGTAGAGGCCCGGCGTGGTCGGAGTGCCCGTGATGTGGCCCGTGGTCGGATCCACCGCGAGCCCCGGCGGCAGCGTGCCGCCGATCTGGACGTACCGGATGGGAACGCCCCCGGCCGGATTCGGCGGATTGGTGGGGATGGGCGTGCCCGCCGTGTAGGTGACGTTGGCCTGGTAGTGGAGCCCCAGGATGGGGGCCGTGGTTTCACACTCCGCGCACCATTTGGAATTCGTGCAGCCGAGGGCCCCGACGATGAGCACCGAGGTGGCCAGCAGGGCAGACAAACGGATGCGAAGACGCATGGGCAGCTCCAGAGGATGCAGGAAAGGTCTCCCACCAAAGGCAAGAGCCCCAACTCACTGAATTCTGGGTTTGCGAGCGCTACCGAGCGCTCACACTTCCTCACACTTGGCCGCAGGTGGGCAGCTAGTGCAGGAAGGCGTACCCGCTCCCGTGCCTCGCCCGGATCGGCAGGGGCTCTGTCTCCGAGCGCTCCCGCACCTTCCGCCGCAGGCGCGTAAGCAGGGTTTCCAGCCGATGGGCCCCCTCGGGATCCGGAGCGTAACCCAGGGCTCCCATGAGTTGGTCGCGGCTCACCACCTCACCGCGCTCCTGAAGCAGTCGGTTGAGGAACAGGTGTTCATTGTGGGTGAGCGCCACCTCCGCGCCCCCGGGCGTCGTGAGCACGGAGCGCTCGGGGTGCAGGGACCAGGCTTCTTCGGAGAGGACTGGAGCCACGCGACGGCCCAGGTTCAGGATGGCGATGCCCAGCTCCCGGAAATCCACGGGCTTCACGAAGTAGAGGTCCGCCCCTTCCTGGAATCCCCGCAGGCGATCTTCGGATTCGCCCCTGCCGGTGATCATCACGATGCCGAGCCGGGGATGGCGACGCCGGATGCGACGCGCGATGGAGAGCCCATCCTCCCCCGGCAGCCCGAGATCCAGGAGGAGGATGTCGGGTCGGTACTCCGCGAGCATGGGATCCAGCTGGGTGCCATCCTCCAGGATCCTCGCCTCCGCGCCGTGGAATTCCAGCGCCGCCTTCAGCAGGGTCCGGAAGATCGGATCGTCCTCGCAGGCGAGCACCCGGAGTCGGGCCGCCCCTGGCTCCGGCCTTCCTGAATGCGTACCTGTTCCCGGCGTCATGGTGAGGGCGATCCTTTTCGTGCAGCCCTCCCGGGCCTCGAGGCCTGTGGACCGAGTATAGGGGAAATGGTTAAATCCCATTCCCTGAAACCAAGCTCCCCGGGCCGGCACTTGGGGGTCATGCACCCTCGTCTCCTCCTGAGTTTCGCCCTGCTGGCCCTGCCCCTGGCCGCCCAGGAACTGCCCGAGCCCGGAGCCAGCCCGGCCCTGCGGGCCCAGCTGCGGGGCGTGCTGAGCCGGGATCCCCTGGATTCCTGGCGGAGCTACTTGAATGACGCCATCCCCGGGGCGGTGGTGGAAGTGGTGGCCACCTTCACCGAAGCCGAACTTCAAGACATGGCCTTCCAGGAGAGCGTGGCCCTGCTGAAGCAGCGGCTCCGGGAGATGTGGGGGCGCTATGGCGATTCGGCTTCCCGGGACCACGAAGTGGCGCTGGCGGGCAGCATCCGCGCGCGGATCTATCCCCTGGGCCGCGCCTTCAGGCCCTGAGTTCGGCTCCCAGCGAGTCCAGCCAGGCTTTGAGCACGAAGGCCGTGGCGCCCCAGAGGGGGGCTTCCGCCAATTCAAGGCGGGGCACCTCGAGGGTGATCTCCTGGCGGGTGAGCCGCTCGACGGACCAGGGCGCCTCCAGCAGCGGGAGCAGAGGGACCATCAGGGCCCGCTCCAGCTCGGCATCCACCGTGAAGGTCGGCGCCGGGGCTTCCCACCGGAAGAGCACCGGCGTGAACCGCGTGCGGGCCTTGGCCACGCCATCGGGATAGCAGCCCAGTTCCCACAGGTCCTCATGGATGCCCAACTCCTCGCGCAGCTCACGGCGGGCGGTGTGGGGGAGATCCCGATCGCCGGGCTCCACCATCCCGCCGGGCAGGGCCAGTTCTCCGGGATGATGGGGCGCCGTTTGGCCGCGCTGCACCAATACGATGCGGCGCGCGCCTTCGGCATCGCCATGGAGGAGCAGGGCCACCGCCGCGCGGCGGCTGTCCTCGGGGATGCGCTGGCTGATCTTGAAGGGGCTCGGGCCCCGGTAGGCGGCGCGGAGGGTTCCCTCGATGGCGCTCCAGGGCACCGGCGGGGCCTCCGCCGGGGGAATCCAGGGGGCTAGGAGCGAGTCCAAGTAATCCTCCGGGCGGCGTTGGGGCGCCGGCCGAGCGCCCCGAGGCGACCGACCGACGGTGGTGCGGGTTCACCACGGAGGGAGGTCAACGAAGGAGCGCGACGGCCGCCGCCCCAACCCGAAGGGCGAAGCGGGGAGGGCCCATGGGCGTCGTCACGGCCCTTGTCCGATGCACCCACATCGGCCCGCGGGCCCTTCCTCGCCCCTGAACCCTCCCCGATTCGCGCCGCCTGCAGGGGATTACTTGGACACGCTCCTAGGCTCACTTGATCTTCCCGAACACGGACCCCCGCACCCGCTCCACGGAGTAGACGCCCTTCACCCGGCGCAGGGCGTGGGTGAGTTCCAGCAGGTGCTCGCGATTGCGCACCCGCAGGGCGATGTGGAAGAGCCCCCCGCCCTCTTCCGAGGCGGCGGCGTGGAAGCGCTGCATGTTGATGCCGAGCTTCTGCACGGCCTCGCTGATGGACGCCACCATGCCCGGGCGATCCTCCGTGGCCAGCGCCAGTTCCGTGTCGTAGTTGCCCTTGGGCGTGCTCCCCCAGCTCACGTTGATGCGCCGCTCGGGGTGCAGGCTTTCGGACTGCATCTGGGGGCAGTTCTCCCGGTGGATGGCCACACCCCGCGTGCGGGTGATGTAGCCGATCACATCGTCGCCCCACACGGGCTTGCAGCAGAGCCCCAGGTAGTAGAGGACGCCTTCGGTGTCCTCCACCACGATGGCGTCGGCCACGGCCTTCTTCGCCTCGCCCTTGAAGCGGATCCGGTCGGGCTCCGGCAGCAGGGGATCGATGAACTTGGGGATGGAGATGCGACCGAACCCCACGCCCGCGAAGAAGGAATCCCAGCTGGCCTGCTTGATGTCCCTCAGGCGCTGTTCGAACCGGGGCTTCAATTCCGGATCGTCGAAGCGCAGGCCCGCGGCGCGAAGCTCCCGCTCGAAGCGCTCACGCCCCATCTGGATGGCGTGCACCCGTTCCTCTTCGCGGATGAAGGCCTGGATTTTCGATTTGGCCCCGGCGCTCTTGGCGATGCTCAGCCAATCGCGACTGGGCTTGTGGTCAGGGCGGGTGAGGATCTCCACGCGATCGCCACTCTGCAGCGCCTGCCGCAAGGGCATCATGCGGCCGTTCACCTTAGCGCCGTAGCAACGGTGCCCCACTTCCGTGTGGATGGCGTAGGCGAAGTCGATGGCGGTGGAGCCCTCGGGCAGGCTCTTGAGATCGCCTTTGGGCGTGAACACCTGGATGCGGCCGAAGGAGAGTTCGCCCTTGAGGTTGGCCACGAGGTCGCGGCTGTCGCGGGAATCCTGGTGCAGTTCCACCATGCGACGCAGGAAGGCCACCTGGTTGATCTCGCTGCGGTTGGCGATGCGGCCGTCCTTGTAGGTCCAGTGCGAGGCGATGCCGTTTTCGGCGGCCTCGTGCATGGCCCGGGTGCGGATCTGCACCTCGAAGGCATCGCCAGAATCCAGGAGCACCGAAGTGTGGATGCTCTGGTAGCCGTTGTCCTTGGGCAGGCTGATGTAGTCCTTGAAGCGGCCGGGAATGGGTTTGAAGAGGCTGTGGATGAGGCCCAGGGCCGTGTAGCAGCTGGGGCGATCGGGGCAGATGATGCGATAGGCCAGCCAGTCGTGGATGTCCTCCACGGCCTTGCCCTGCAGATCCATCTTCTTCCAGAGCCCGAAGAGGTGCTTCACGCGGCAATCCACCTGGGCCTTGATGCCATTCTGGGAAAGCACCGCCTCCATGAGCAGGCGAGTTTCCTCCACGGTGTCGGAGAGTTTCTCCTGCTTGGCCTGGATGATGGTGTCGAGCTTCGCGTAGGACACGGGCTCCAGCTGCCGGAAGGCGAGGTCCTCCAGCTGCATGCGCACGGACCCCATGCCCAGGCGGTTGGCCAGCGGCGCGTAGAGTTCCAGCGTCTCCCGGGCGATGCGGCGGCGCTTGTCCTCGCGCATCACGCCCAGGGTCTTCATGTTGTGGAGGCGATCCGCCAGCTTCACGAGCAACACGCGCACATCCTTGCCCATGGCCACGAGGAGCTTGCGCACGTTCTCTGCGTTGAGCAGGTGCTTGTCCGTGAAGGCCAGCTTGCTCATCTTCGTGAGGCCATCCACGATCTCGGCGATCTCCTCCCCGAACTCGGCCCGCACCTGGGCCTGGGTCATGAGGGTGTCCTCCACGGTGTCGTGGAGCATGCCGCAGGCCACGCTCACGGCATCCAGCCGCCAGTGGGCCAGGCTCTCGGCCACGGCCAGGGGATGGAAGAAGTAGGGTTCCCCGCTCTTCCGGCGCTGAGTGGCGTGCATGTCCCGCCCGATGCGGAAGGCCCGCTCGAGCATCTCCACATCCCCTTGGGGGTGGTGCTCCAGAAAGGCTCTCCGGACCCGATCGAAGGCCCCCTCCAGGGTCAGGCACTCATCCGGGCCGCAGGCCACGTCATCCCGGCCGGGGTCGAACTGCTCCAGGGGATCCGGGGACGCAGGGACACCTTCCCCCTTTGGGGAGGCCGGCGCGCTTGGCTGGACCCCGTCACCCATTTGGCGATTGTGGGGCAGGAAAGCCTTTCATGCCAGAGATTGCAGCTTGGATCGAGGATGCTTCGTGACCGAGGTGCCACCGGGCCCCCTAGGGTTCGAGTCCCGCATCCGAGGTTTCAGGGAAGACCATGGCGCCCCCCAGATGCCCCGCCCAGCCCCACGCCACGGCCCAGAGCAGGGCGGAGGCAAGGGTCAGGGCCCGGGCCTTCCCGGTGGTCCCTTTCAAAATTCCCACCAGGGTGAGCAGGCCCAGGGCGAACCCCGCCATGCCCAGAACCTGGTGCGTGCGCAGCAGCCCTGGCCGGGCGGGAAGCCACCCTTGGAGGGGGATGAGGCCCCCACTGCGGGCGAACAGGAGGCCACTGACCTGTGCCGCCGCCCCACCGAGCACGCCCACCCAGGCCAGGTACCGGATGGTACGGTCCCAACCGGCCTCTCCTTGCCAGAGTCGGAGCCCCAGCGGCAAGGGGAGCAGCACGCAGGCCGCGATGGGGAAGTGCACTAGGGCGGGATGCTGCCGGGCCAACCACTCGAGCAGGGGCATGGGGGCGGGTCAGAAGAGCCGCACGATGTTGAAGGCCAGGGACCAGTACTGGGAGGGACGGGGCCCGACTCCGCCATAGTCCCCGCCCAGCACCTGATGGGGGGTGGCGCCCGGAACGTTGGTGGCCACCAGGGTGAACCGATGCCCCCGGGTGCGGTACTGGTAGCCGAGAGCCCAGCCTTGCTCGAAGCCCTCCGGGACCTTGGAAGGCCGGGGGTAGAACTCCGCCAGCAGGCCCTGATGCTCCGTCGCCGCCCATCGGAGGCCCAGCCCCGCAGTGAGGACCCCCTCGGCGGTGGCGGTCCGAGTCAGGTAGGTGGGCACCAGGGACAAGGCCAGCGTCTCCAAGCACTGCCAATCCACGGGAACCTGTAGGAAGCCGCCCTGCAGCCCGTCCTCCACGGTTTCGTCGAAGCGCCCCGCCCGGACGGCCACCCGCCATTGGTTCGTGGCGAGCACCCGCTCCTGAAGGCTCAGCATCAGCGTCTTGTGATCCGAGGTCCGGTAGATCTGCGTGTTCAACCCGGGGACCGCCTGGATCCCGAACTGGAATCCAAACCCCGCGTTGGCATGCTCGTCCAGGCCATAGAGGTCCTTGCTGTTGCCCTTGGCTGGCACCACGAACCGGTGGGTGAGGAGGAACCCGATATCCCACCCCGCCAGGTGGTCTGCCGTCGGCAGGTTGATGGCGTGGGGGAGTTCGGAGGCCTCCTGAGCCCTCAAGTGCGGGACCAGGAGGCCGCTCAGGAGCAGGGCGAGGGCCGGCCCTCGCCTCATTGCACGACCACTTTCCCGGTCATGCCTCCCGCCAAGCTGGTACCGCCGGCGACAAGCGAGCCATGGTATTCGCAGTAATAGTAATAAGTGCCGGCTGTGTCGAATTTATAGCTGTAAGCCCCGGAGCTCTGTCCCGGCATCGGAACGCCAGGGAAAGTCGGCGAACCGTTGTAAGAGTATGAGGTGATCGTATGGGTCCCCCCTTTCCACTCGAACGAAACGGTCGTACCCGCCGCCACTGTGAGCGTTTCGGGGGCGAAGGTCATGGTGTAGCCACCATACACATCCCCGCCACCGACCCAAATCGTGCCCGCCGGAGGCCCTGCAGGCGCGACCGGCCCACTGGCACTGCTGCCTCCCCCACCTCCGCCACCGCACGCGGCCAGCAGAACGCCCAGGCACACCGAGATCCACCCACGCTGCATTCGCATGATCGCCTCCAGTTAGCCAGCGAAGGGCTACTTGGAGGGAAGTATTGGGGGGCCCTGAGAACGGCACAGATCCGGTTCGAAGAAACGGACCCCTCCGCTTGGGTATCCCCCCAGATGCTTGAGTGGCGGAGAGAGGGGGATTCCCTCCAGGGCCACCCCTGCGGGGCGTCCCTTCCGGCCGGCTGGCCGCTGCGCACGGCGGTTCGTCTCCGACGAACCGGTTCGACCGCTCCTCGCGGCCTCACCTGCGGCACCATTCGCCAGGACTGGCGAATAGGACGGGATCGCTGAAAGCGATCTCCGCCCGAAGGGCGAGGGCCTAGGACGGGCCCGAGTCAGCCTGCGCGCGGCTCCGCATTCGAATCCCCCCCTGGGGGCTACACGAAAACGCCCACCGGAGGTGGGCGCTTAAGTGGCGGAGAGAGGGGGATTCGAACCCCCGGTACCAGTTATTACCAGTACTTTTGATTAGCAGTCAAACCCGTTCGGCCACTCCGGCATCTCTCCGTGGCTTGCCTCCAGACTAGCCTGGGCGGGGTTTTCGGACAAGCTGGGGTTTCCAAAGGGATCCCTCATCAAGGCCACCCCTCCGGGCCGGCTGGCCGCTGGGCGCGCCTCCGCATTCGAATCCCTCACCTCCCAAATCATTGCGCCCGCCAAGGGCGGGCGCTTTTGGCGGAAGGTGAGGGATTCCCTCCAGGGCCACCCCTTCGGGGCGTCCCTTCCGGCCGGCTGGCCGCTGCCCACGCCGCTTCGTCTTCGACGAACCGGTTCGGCCGCTCGCTCGGCCTCACCTGCGGCTACCTGGGCGCGGCTCCGCATTCGAATCCCTCACCTCCCAAATCATTGCGCCCGCCAGGGGCGGGCGCTTTTGGCGGAAGGTGAGGGATTCGAACCCCCGAACGCTTGCACGTCTCCAGTTTTCAAGACTGGCGCCATCAACCACTCGGCCAACCTTCCGGGCGGAGGTCAGTTTGCCAGATTCGGGGGGTTCACGCCTCTTGGAAGGCCTGGCTCAGCTTGGCGAAATCCTCGGGCGAGAGCATGCGCTCGGCCATGGGATAGAGCACGTTGTTCTCCTTGGCGATGTGGTTGCGCAGGAGGTTCACGGCCGCGGTGCCGGCCGCTGTGGCGGAGGGTTTGTCGCCTTGGCGCAGGGCCTCCTGCAGCTGCAGGACGTATTCCCAGAGGGCCCGGTGTTCATCCCGCATGCAGGAGACGGGGCTGTGATCGCCGAAGTGGGGGTCCATGAGCACGAAGAGGTGCGCCTCCTCGGCCTCGTTGTGGGCCTTCACTTCACAGGCCAGCCAGGAGGCCTCCTTCCCCACGGCCTGGGCATCCCAGGTGGGGGCGGCCAGGGCCATTTCCAGGCGGTCCAAGCAGGCGAGGGCTTCCACGTGCTCGGCCATCCAGCGCTGCAGCAGCGGGTGCGCCACGGGGCCCGTCGGGCCCGCGGCGGCGGTTTCGGAGCAGCGGAAGGAGCAGCCTTCCTCCTCCGCGGCGACCAGCCCCCGGAACCGGAGCAGGAGCACGTGGCCCGGGGCGGTGGCTTCCAAGGTGAAGGCCTTGTGGCCGGGGATGAGGATGGGCTCGTGGGCCGTGAGGGCGCTCAAGGGGCCGCCCCCCGACACGGCGAAGCCCTGGCCCAGGGGGATGATCTGACTGGGCTCCGGAAAGGAGACGGGGCCGTAGGCGGCCCCCTTATCCAGGGAGAGCAGATGGATGAAGGTGGAATCCGGCAAATCCATGAGGGTCATGGAATCCAAGCCCCCCTTGGGGATGGGGAGGAGGGAGGCGCAATCCTGAAGTGGGTAGGTCATGAATTGAATCCTTCGACGGGCTCGAAGTAGCGGGAGAGCTGCTCCTGATCCGTGGGCGTGAGGGCCTGTTCGGCCAGGGGGTAGAGGAGCCGAGTCTCGGCATCCAGGTGGGACTTGAGCAGGATCTCCAGCGCCTCGAGCCAAGCCCGGGCCTCTTCGGCCCGAAGGGGCGCCAGCATGGCCTCTTGGGCCAAGGCCACCAGCTCCGCCAACCGCTTATGCTCGGCGCGCATCTGGGGGAGGGGACCGCCATTCTGGAAATGGCCTTCCAACCGCGGGAAGAGGTGGGCCTCTTCGTAGGCATGGTGGGCGTTCAACTCGCTGCCAAAGTGCTGGGCCAGGCTACGGGCGAGGGCCACGTCCCCCTTCTGGAAGGAATTCCGCAGGGCCTGGAGGCGCTGCAGGCCTTCGTCGTGCTCCTCCACCCAATGCAGGAAGAGGGGGTGGTGCACATCTGTGGCGCGAACAGGGTCCATGCGATCCTCCCAAATTCCGGACTGGGCGAACTGGAATATCCCCCCCCCTTGGGGTGTGCGGCGTCACAACACGGATCGGGGCCTCAGCAGCGGTTCCGCGCGTGGACCGTGAGTTTGGCGATGTAGAGATCGATGGAATGGTCGTGGACCATGTCCGGGAAGCCGGTGAATCCCCGCTTCCACATCATCCGGGTCCACCACTTCAGGCGGTCGAAGCCATCCACATTGAACCGAAGCCGGGCTTCACTGCCTGAGCCCACCAGGTAGCTGACGTAGCCCGGGTGCCGGTACCGGGTCATGGCTTCGATGAAGGCCTCCAGTTTTTCATCCCAGCTCCCCTTGGCCAGGAGGGAGTTCAGGACCGTGACGGACTTGGCGAGCAGCCTCAGGAGCCGCAGGACCATGATGAAGGCCGTCATCATCCAGGGATTGGGCAGCCGGGGCACGATGTCCACTTCATTGACGATCTCGTAGACCGGCGTCTTCAGGGTGTTCTGGAGTTCGATGGGGCCGATGGGCGGGGCCCCGAAGGTGTAGCAGGCCCCCGTGCAATCCGAGGCGAGGATGCGGGTGGCCACCATGGCCAGGGCGCCGCCCAGGGAATGCCCGGTGAGGATCAGCTGGTCGTAGCTGGCGGCCTTCAGGGTGGACTCGATGTCTCCTTGCACGAGTTGGAAGGCCTCCAGGAATCCGGAATGGATCTCCAGGGTTTCCGGCCCCAGGGTGATGGACCGCAGCCGGGCCCGCAGATCCGCTTTGATATCGGCGAACTCCGAGGGTTCCGTTCCCCGGAAGACGAGGAAGGCGATCTTCTTCTGCGTGCCGGAGCCCAGCGGTGTGTCCCGGGTGCAGATGAAGCCCTGGGTCCCCTCCTTTGAAAAGGCCGCGACGAGCTCGAAGCCGGCCCCTTCGAGGATGGCCTTCAGCACCTTCTCGCCTTCGGGCTCGGATCCCGGCGCCCCCGTGAGGATGAGCTTCAGCTGCTCTTCGAAGGCCTTCAAGCGGCTGTCGTCCTTGAACAGCGCCCGGGCGGCTTCCAGCGCCTGATCCAGGGAGTGCCCCCCTTCGAAACGGAAGTAGGCCAGCTTGGAGAGCTCGGCGCAGACGTAGGCCTGCCGATCGCTGAAGGCCGCGCGCTCCGTGGGCGGCGCGAGCAATTCCTTGGCGGTGAAGTAGGTCGACATGTTCATCTCCATGGGCCTTGGGCCGCAACTAGGAACAAACCGCTGATTGAGATTGATTCCCGAAGCATACTCCAAGGCCGGCCCCCTTCAGGCCCCGGCCCCCCGGTGATCCCAGCCCTCCGCCGCCCGGAAGCTGTGATATCGATCGGCCCCCAGGATCAGGTGGTCCGCCAGGGGCACCCCCAGGCTCTCGCCCGCGGCTTGCAGGCGCCGGGTGAGCTGGATGTCCTCCCGGGAGGGGGAGGGATCGCCGGACGGATGGTTGTGCCAGGCGAGGGCGGACGTGGCGCCGTAGCGAAGGGCCTCCCGAAAGAATTCCCGGGGGCTGATGAGGGTGGCCGTGGCAGTGCCTTGGCTCAGCACCCGCTCGGCCAGGAGATCCCCCTTCGCGTTGAGGGCGAGCAGGCCGAAGCGTTCCTCCGTCCACCCTTGCACCTTGGGCAGCAGGTAGTCTCCGGCGGCCCGGGGGCTGGTGATGCGGGGGCGGGCCTGGGTCCGGGTGGCCCGACGGGCCAGCTCCAGCGCGGCCCAGAGCTTGGCGGCCCGGGCGGGGCCCAGCCCCGGGAGGGAGGTCCACTCGGGAAAGGCCAGGGCGAAGAGCCCCGAGAGGCCGCCGCAGACGCCAAGCAGTTCCTGGCCCGTCTCCACGGCGTTGGCGCCGCGGGTGCCGCTGCCGATGAGCAGCGCGAGGAGTTCGGCATCGGAGAGGGATTCCCCCTGCCCCGCCATCAGGCGCTCCCGGGGCCGTTGTTCCGGGGAGAGGTCGAGCATGCGCATCAGACCCTCACCCAGCGGTTGAGCTGGTTGCGCCACCGGTACATGAGCACGCTGCCGCGCCCGTTCAAGCGCATGCAGAGGGCTTCGTCCCCGTTGTTCAGGAACCACAGCGCCGCCGTGGCCGTGCGGTTGGGCGTCACGGTGATGGTGGGATGCGCCTCGCCGGTGGTGGCCGCCACCTTGGGCGCCGCCACGCCCGGCGGCAGGGGGATGTGCGCCGGCTTCCCGAAGTGGATGCTCCGGGGCAGGCGCACGGGCAGCACGTCCGTGGCCTTCTCGTTGGACATGGAGACCTTGATGTTGCGGCCTCGGGCCCGGGCCTCGCTGAAGGCCTGATCGAGGCTCCCCTTCAGTTCCAGCTGGGCGACGGCGAGATCGCAGCCATCCAGGCGGGAGGTGGAAACCCCCGCGGCCACGAGCACCCCGAGGATGCCGGTGACCGCCATGATCTCGGCCAAGGTGTAGCCCTTCTGTCGGTGGGACGGCGTCCCCGGGATGCGCAGCATGATCGCCCCCCTACCGCTTCGCGCCGGACTTGGCGACGGTGGTGCGAGCGGTCGGCTTGTGCGCGGCGGGGATCACCACCGGCGCCTGCTCCGCCCCACTGGCATGGGCCACGCGGAGGTAGGCCTTGATCCGCTGGTAGCCCTTCTCCCCGATACCCTTCACGTGCATCACTTCCTCGGGGCGACGGAAGCCGCCATGCTCCTTCCTTCCTTGACCCGCCATCGAATTCATAAATTCGAAATTCCGTCGCTACCGGGGTCAGAATCTCCCTAATTCCATTGAAATTTGTCGTGGCTGCCACCTTGTTGGGTTGAAGGTTGAACCCTATTTTTCGTTCAAAGGAATCAAGAATGAGTATCGAAGGAGAATATTCTCCGTGTTCATCACGCTGAGGTGCCGGGTGTTCTCAAACGAGACTGGGGCCTTCACGGAGGTTCCAGCAATCTTCACACCTGCAGGATGGTTGATGCCCCTGGTGGCCTATTGCGTCGCCCGAAGCCACGACCGAAGCAGAAACTGGATGGTAAAGGTCTGTCACTCCATGCGCCTGTTCCTGGAGTACATAGTTGCTAACCCGAATGAGTTGGATATCCATCGTCAGTTTCAGAACTTCGCTCAATGCCTTTACACCGGCACATTCAATCGACTCACCGGCTTTGACCCATCATGGCTTTGCTGGAAACCCAAGTCTTCTGCCGAGGCTAGGCGAACCATCGGAAGCCTAACCGATTTTTTCGAGTGGTGGTGCTGCTTGCACCCCACTGCAACCCAAGTGAATCCACAGTACGCGGGTAATTCCTATGATCTGTTGGTCGCCGAAGCGGCATACCAATTTCGACGGAGCCGCGCCTTCTTAGGCCACACATGGAAGCCTCAAAGCGCTCTCACAAAGGGCGGGTTCGGCCATGCCGTAATGGCCAAGCGTGGGCCCAAGATTGACCCATCCAATCCTCCTGCATTCCCTGATGACCGGTTCATGGAGCTTTTAATGGAAGGCTTCGTGGTCGGTGGTCGCCCAAATTACCGAGACATGCTCATAACTTTGTTGCTCCACGGGGCGGGATTTCGCTACTCGGAACCGTTCCACCTCTACCTAACCGATGTGTTAGTTAATCCGAGGAACCACCAGGAGCTTCTGGATGTCCGCATTCATCACCCATTAGAGGGGGAAGCTCCCAATGACCCAAATTGGGTGGACGAGCGCGGCACCCCCCGGAAGGGCAACCGTCCCGAATATCTCGCGGAGCGGTTCGGACTGGTACCACGCAACTTATTGCTAGACGGCCGCCATGCTGGTTGGAAAGGGGGCGTCCTTGATGACAAATCTTTCATGAGGGCCCATTGGTTCATTCCGAAATTTGGGGATCTCTTTCTGACGCTCTGGTACCGCTACCTCGAGCAGGTTGCGCGATTGGATCGGTCCCATCCCTTTGCCTGGGCCAACCTTTCTCAGGATCCGAAAGGGGAGATGTATTCAATGACTCAGTACTGGCGGGCTCACGCTCGAGCCTGCCAACGGATCGGGTTGGTCGTCGGGAAGGAGCTCGGAACCACGCCTCACGGGCATCGCCATGCATACGGTCGTCGATTGCTGGCAGGCGGATTCACCGCCATCGAAATTAAAAAGTTCATGCACCACCACATGCTCGAATCACAGGCTGTATACACCACCCCGACACCCCAACAAGTCATGGATGTCCTGTCGCAGGGAGCAGAACGGCTCCATCAGAAATACAGGAGAGACCTTTGACGAGGCCCAAAGCTCCAAAGGGATTAAAGCGCACTTCTGACCCGACT
>DATEZP010000113.1:0-3275 GCA_035255465.1 Holophagaceae bacterium | reverse complement strand
CGGCTTCCACGTCGAGCGAGAAGCCGTCGAAGACGGGATGGGGGTTGCCTGGGTAGGTCTTGTGCAGGCCAGCGATGGAAAGGGGCTGTCCGATCATTCGGCCCTCAGCGCGTCGACGGGGTCCAGGGCCGCGGCCTTCTTCGCGGGGTAGCGCGCGGCCAGCCAGGAGACCAGCAGGGGGAAGAGGCCCACCAGCAGCACGTCCAGCACCTTGAGCCGGAAGGGCATGTAGGTGATGAAGTCGTAGACCGCGGCGGGGAGCTTGAGAAGCTTCCAGTGGTCGAGGATGAGGCACAGGGGTACGCTGACGCCCAGGCCCCAGGCCGTGCCCACGGCCCCGATGCGCAGACCCTGCAACTCGAAGAGGCGCTGGATCTGCTTCGGCGTGGCGCCCAGGGCCAGCAGCACGCCCAGGTCCCGTCGCTTCTCCGTCACCAGCAGCACCAGGGAGGCCACGATGTTGAAGGCGGCCACCAGGACGATGAGGCCGAATACGGCGGCAAATCCCCATTTTTCTAAGGCCAGCGCGGCAAAGAGCGTCTTGTTGGACTCCCTCAGATCGGTGGCCATGTAGCTGGGCCCCAGGGTCTCGAGCACTCGGGATTTCACGTCATCGATGAGGTTGATGTCTCGGGCGCGCACTTCGATCATCTCGGCCCGGCCGTCGGACCGGGCGATCCGCATGGAGTCTGCCAAGTGTATGAAGGCCCAGGCCTTGTCGTATTCGGAACTGTGGCTATAGAAGGTGCCCGCCACTCGGAAGGCCGCCACTTTGGGCTGCTGGCCTCCTAGTCCAAGTTCCAAGCGAAAGAAAGCCAGGGCCACGGTGTCGCCCACCTTGAGGCTGAGGCGCTGGGCCAGCTCCTTGCCCAGGATGATCTCGCCCTCCTTCAACTGCTCTACCGAGATGGGCTTCATGGAATCGAAGATGCTCGAGGTCCCGTGGGCCGTGGTGGGATCCACGGCCTTGATGATCACGGGCTCCGGAGGCATATCGCTGTCCGTGCGCCGCAGCAGACCCTTCTCCAACCGGATGGGCGAGACGGCCTGGACGCCGGAGACAGCCCGGATGGTCCTCAATGCCCCCTCGGTGTCGGGTATATCACCCGCCAAGTGATACACCGTGAAGTGGGCCGTGGCGCTGTAGAGGGTGGCCTGGATCTCCTCGCGGATGCCATTCATCAGGGCCAGGGTCACCACCATGGCGAAGACGCCCAGGGCTGTCCCGAAGCGGGTGAGGATGACCATGATCCGCACGAAGGCCCCCTTCCGATGGGTCTTCAGATAGCGGTCGGCGATGGTGCGTTCGAACAGGGCCATGCCACCAGGGTAGCCGGGACTTGATTATTGCCCCCCGGCACGGCAGCTTTGGCTCATGGCCGAAACCCCGCCCCGCTGTCTGCTCATCGCCCGCCAGGGCCCCGAGGACCGGGAGGACCGCATCCAGGATCATCTCCTGGAGCTGGCCGAGCTCGCCCGGAGCTGCGGGTTCGAAGTGGAGGCCCGGCGTGCCCTGAGGCGGGCCCAGATCGCCACGAGGACCTTCTACGGCTCCGGCCAGCTGCAGGCGCTGGCGGATGAGGCGACCCGGCAGGGGGTCCGCCACCTCATCTGCGACGACGAGCTGAGCGGCAGCCAGGTGAACGCCATCCAGAAGGCCACGAACCTCACCTGCCTGGACCGCACGGGCCTCATCCTCAGCATCTTCGAGCAGCGGGCCCAGACCCGGGAAGCCAAGGCCCAGGTGGAGCTGGCCCGGCTGGAGTACGAGCTGCCCCGCCTCAAGGGGGCCTGGACCCACCTGGAGCGGCAGGTGGGCGGCGTGGGCGTCCGCGGGGGCCCCGGCGAGACCCAGATCGAGGTGGACCGCCGCATGATCCGCACCCGCATCAGCCAGCTCAAGCGGGAGCTCACCCATCTGGAGCGGGTGCGGGAGACCCAGCGCCAGGGCCGGCCCCAGGGCCTGCCCCGGGTGGTCCTGGTGGGCTACACCAACGCTGGCAAGACCACCCTCCTGAAGGCGCTCACGGGCGAGGGCGAGCCCCGGGACCTGCTCTTCGCCACCCTCGACACCACCACCCGCAAGGCCTGGCTGGGCCAGGACGTCGACCCCGAGACCGGCGAGGGCAGCCCGGAGCCCAAGCACTGCCTGGTGGCCGACACCGTGGGTTTCATCCGTAAGCTGCCCCACCAGCTGGTGGCGGCCTTCCGCAGCACCCTGGGCGAGGTCCGCACGGCGGACGCCCTGCTGGTGGTGGCCGACGCGGCCCACCCGGACCTGGAGGACCACCTCAAGGTGGTGGGCGCCACCCTGCGGGAGATCGGCTGCGCCCCCGAAGACGGCGATGCCCAGCCCCGCCTGTTGGTGCTGAACCAGGTGGACCGCCTGCACCGGCCCCAGAAGCTGGACCTGAGGAAGCGCCATCCGGGCGCTGTCCAGGCTTGCGCCCTGCATGGCGCCGGCATCCCCGAGATCCGCGCCTGGCTGCGGGAGCTGATCCCCGGACCGCCCAAGCCCCGGGGGCTGGAGGACTGGGAGCTGCCGGACCCGGTCACCACAGTCTGAAGTCGGTAATCCCGGTAGGCTTTCTGGGGGCTGGACAGGGAGAAAGGTGTCATGTAGTTTGTTGCTTATGCAACTATCTGACGCCTGGAAGACCGCCAGCCTCCCCCACATCATCACGGCCGTGAAGAGCCGCATGCGGCAGATCGCCTGGCGCCGCCTGGCCCCGTACGGCCTGTCGCCCCAGCAGTATCAGCTGCTCATGGCCGTGGCGGAGAAGGACGCTCGCTGCCACGGCGACCTGGCCCGGTGCGCCTGGATGGACAAGCCCACCGCCACCCGAACCCTCCGGACCCTGCAGGACCGTGGCCTCATCCGCGCCGAGGCCGACCCAGCGCACCGGCGACGGGTCCTGTTCCACATCGAACCCGGCGCGGAGCCCCTCATCCAGGAACTCAGGGGTTTCCGGCAGTTCATGAGGGAGGGGATGGAGCAGGGGCTGGAACCCGGGGAGCGGGCCCGGATCCGGGCCATCCTGGCCTCTGTCATGGACAACCTGGACCGGATGGAGGCGGAGCTGAACGGCCCCGCTGACGGGAAGTAGGGGAGCTTCGCCATGTGGATCGTCCGCCTGGCCCTGCGCCGCCCCTACACCACCGCCGTCATGTGCCTCCTGGTGCTGCTCATGGGCGGCCTGTCCGTCACCCGCATGCCCGTGGACATCTTCCCCAGCATCGACATCCCCGTGGTGGCGGTGGTCTGGCAGTACGGC
>DATEZP010000112.1:0-5055 GCA_035255465.1 Holophagaceae bacterium | reverse complement strand
CTGAGTCGGATTCACTTAAGAGGCATCCATGCTGCTTTCCGGCAAAAAGGGACTCATCGTTGGCGTGGCCAACAAGCGCTCCATCGCCTGGGCCATCGCCCAGGCCTGTCAGGACAACGGGGCCCGGCTCGCCTTCAGCTACCAGAACGAACGCCTCGGCGAGAACGTGAAGGAGCTCACGGCCGAGCTGCCCGGGGCCGTCAACTTCCAGATGGACGTCACCGATGACGGACAGGTGAAGGCCGGCTTCGAGTACCTGGAGAAGGAGTTCGGCCAGCTGGATTTCCTGGTGCACGCCGTGGCCTACGCCCCCCGCCAGGCCCTGGAGGGCGATTTCGTCAGCACCTCCCGCGAGGACTTCCGCGTGGCCTTGGATGTCTCCGCGTACAGCCTCCCCGTGCTGGCCCACGCCGCCAAGCCCCTCATGAAGGAGGGCGGCAGCATCGTGACCCTCTCCTACCTGGGCGCCGAGCGCGTGATGCCCAACTACAACGTCATGGGCGTGGCCAAGGCCGCCCTGGAGAGCAGCGTGCGCTACCTGGCCTCGGATCTGGGCCAGTTCGGCATCCGCGTGAACGCCCTGAGCGCCGGCCCCATCAAGACGCTCGCCAGCTCCGGCATCGGCGGCTTCTCCACCATCCTGGACCACCACCGCGCCAAGGCCCCTCTGCGCAAGCTCGTGGAGCTGGAGGAGGTGGCCGACGGCGCCCTCTTCCTGCTCTGCCCCATGGGGCGGGGCGTCACGGGCCAGACCATCTACGTGGATGGTGGCTACAACATCATGGCCGTCTAGCTTCCGGTAGCTGGGTGCGGGGTCCTGGCCTTCAACCAGGCCTCCGCGCGGCTCCGGCCTTCGCTTTGCTGGGCGGGCGAAAGGGCCTTCTGGTACTGATCGAAGGCCAGACGGTGGAAGGGGTCCATGTTGGGCTTGGCGCCCAGCAGGAGCCATTTCCACGCCTCCACAGGATCTTTGGGCAGGCCGCGGCCATTCCAATAGAGGCCAGCGAGGTTGATGCAGGCTTGGGTGTTCCGCTGGTCCGCCAGGGGCTGGAGCAGGGGGAGCGCCTTCACAAAGTAGGCTTGGGCCTCCGGAGCGGATTGGGCTTCGAGGCTTTCGCCCATGAGCAGCACGGCGTCGACGTTCTGCCGATCGGCCAGGGGCTTCGCCCACCGCTGGGCGGCCGAGAAATCCCGTGGCCCGCCTTCGCCAAAGAAATACAAGCGGACGAGGGAAAGTTGGGCCTCGACGTGCTGTTGTTCTGCGGCCTTCAGGTACCAAGCTCGGGCCAGATCCAACCGGTGGCCCGTGAGGCCTTCGCCGCGCTGATAGCACCGGGCCAGCTGGAATTGGGCCTCGGCCTTGCCCAGGCGGGCTTCCACCAGGAGGCGGACGGTATCCCATTCCCGGATCAGGAAGGCCGCGGGCAGCGCGAGGATGAACACGAGCCCGGCCTTGATCAGGAGGCGGCGGGTGGAGGCCCAGCCGCGGCTCCCGATCCGGTTCAGGTAGATCCCGTGGCCGATGCTCCACACCAAGGCGGCCCCCAGGGCGCTGAATACCACGATGAGGAGGGTGATCTGCGCGTAGCTGGCGTCCATGGGAGCAGTCTAGCGGCTCAGCCCCGCAGCGCATCGAGCGAGGCGAGCACTGCGTCCACGTGCCCCTTCACGCTCACCTTCGGCCACACGGCCCGGATGATGCCCTTGGGATCCATGAGGAAGGTGGAGCGGATGATGCCCTCCACTTCCTTGCCGTACATGATCTTCTTGCCGAAGGCGCCCAGGGGGGCGAGGAGTGCTTTCTCAGGATCGCTGAGGAGGCGGAAGGGGAGTTCCTGCTTGGCGATGAAATTCTGATGGCTCTTGAGGCTGTCGCGGGAGATGCCGTAGACCTGGGCGCCGGCCTTCTTCAATCGGGCGAAGTTGTCGCGGAAATCGCAGGCCTCGGTGGTGCAGCCGGGGGTGCTGTCCTTGGGATAGGCGTAGATCACGGTCCACTTGCCCAGCAGGTCCTGGTTCGTCACCGTGGTGCCCTGGTCGTCGGACAGGGCGAAGGCGGGCAGGGGGGAGCCGATCAGGGACATGGGGCCTCCAAGGAAAGGGCCTCAGTGTACGGGAGGAATGGGCGAGCGGAGGGGTGGGCCGAGATTGCGCCCTCTTCTCCAAAGGGCCATGGCCCCGTAGGCTGAGGGTGGAGGCCTCGTGTCCCAGTCCGTTGAAAGCCCTCGTGGTCCCTGGTGGTGGCGCCTTTTCAATCCCCACCGGAAGACGCTCGCCCTGGGCTTCCTGGCCACGGTGATCTGCTCCGCGGCGGCATCCTTCGTGCCCCATTTCTCGGGCCGGGCCGTGCATGCGCTGGAATTGGGCCAATGGGGCCACTCCCGGGCGATGCTGGGCTGGATGCTGGGCGCCACGGCGGTGGCGGGGGTGGGCCGCTACCTCATGCGCAACACCCTCATCGGCCTCTCCCGGGAGATCGAACGGGAGCAGCGCGAATCCCTGTACGCCCTCCTGCTCGCCAAACCCCACGCCTTCTACGACCGGCAGCGGGTGGGCGACCTCATGGCCCGGGTGGGCGACGACGTGAACACCGTGCGCATGGCCACGGGGCCCGGCCTCATGAGCGTGCTGCAGACGGCGAGCATCTTGCCCGTCACCCTGGCGCTCATGGTGCACACTTCCCCACGCCTCACATTGGCGGTGATGATCCCCTTCGCCTTCCTGGGCTTGGGCTTCTACGCCATCGGCCGCGCCTCCCACAAAGTGCAGCAGAAACTGCAGCTGGCCTTCAGCGCCCTCTCCACCTTCAGTCACGAGACGATCCAGGGGGAGAAGGTGGTGCAGGCTTTCGGCCTGGAGGATGCCCGCATCGCGGCCTTCGCCAAGCTGAGCCAGCGCCACGCCCGCCTCTCCATGCGCCAGACGGTGCTCTTCAGCGCCTATGCGCCCATGGCCATGTTCATCTCGGGCCTGGCCACCCTCGTGCTCATCGCGTTCGGCGGCACGCTGGTGAACCGCGGCACTCTTTCCTTGGGCGACCTCATCGCCTTCAGCGGCTTCCTGGTGGCGCTGGCCTGGCCGGTCATGAGCCTGGGTTGGTCCGTGAACCTCTTCCAGCGCGGCCTCGCGGGGCAGAAGCGCATTGATGAAGTGATGAACGCGGCGGAACTGGACCTGCCTCCCGCCGAGCCCGTGCAGGTGCCTTCCACGCCCGCGGCGGTCTCCTTGGAAGGGGGCGTGCATCGCTTCGACTCCAAGCGGGGCCTGGGGCCCCTGGACCTCCAGCTGGCGCCGGGCGAGAGCCTGGGCGTGCTGGGGGGCATCGGCAGCGGCAAGAGCGTGCTACTCCAGATGCTCGCGGGCCTGCGGGAAGTCCAGGAAGGGCGGTTGGTGCTGGATGGGGTGGCCCTCGGGCCGGAATCCCTGCGCATACACTGGGCCGGGCTCGGCTGGGTGCCCCAGGAAGCCTTCCTCTTCAGCGAGACCCTGCGAGGCAACCTGGCCTTCGGCCGCCCTGAGGCCACCGACGAGGAACTCTGGGAAGTGGCCCGCGTGGCGTGCCTGGACGACCTCATCCGCCGACTGCCCGAGGGCATGGATACCGTGGTGGGCGAGCGGGGTGTGATCCTCTCCGGCGGCGAGCGTCAGCGCACGGCCCTGGCCCGGGCCCTGCTGCGCAAGCCCCGGCTGCTCCTCCTGGACGATGCGCTCTCCGCCGTGGACGCGGAAACCGAAAGCCGGATCCTCGAAAACCTCCGGAGCTTCCTCGGTCGCACCACGTTGGTGCTGGCCACGCACCGCGTCTTCGTGGCCGAACTGTGCGACCGGGTGCTGGTGTTGCAGGAAGGCCAGGCCATCCAATCGGGTAGCCCCGCGGAACTGGCCTTGCAGACCGGCACCTTCGCGCGGCTCAAGCGGCTTCAGAGCCTGGAGCGGGAGCTGGGCGGCGCTCGGGCTTAGCTGCCTTCCCGGAAAGTCACCTTGTTGATCTCGGCGAAGGTGGTGAGCCCCAGGCGCACCTTCTCCAGGGCGCTTTCCCGGAGGCTCTGCATGCCGGAGCGGCGGGCGGCCGCCTTGACTTCGCGCAGGCCGGCCTGCGCCGTCATGAGCTCGCGCATTTCGTCGTTCATGCCGAGGAATTCGATGATGGCCTGGCGACCGCGGAAGCCGGTGCCGTGGCAATCTACGCAGCCGCCCTTCTCGAAGAAGGTGCCCTTGTCGGCCCAGGCGGCGTCCATGCCGTTGTCCTTGAGTTCCTGGGCGGTGGGGGTGTGGGGGCGCTTGCACTTGGCGCAGAGCACTTTCACGAGGCGCTGAGCCAGCACGCAGTTCAGGGCGGAGACGAAGTTATGCACGGGCACGCCCATGTGCTCGAAGCGACCCAGCACGTCGAACACGTTGTTGGCGTGGACGGTGGTGAACACCAGATGGCCTGTGAGGGCGGATTGGATGGCGATGGCCGCCGTCTCGGGATCGCGGATCTCGCCCACGAGGATCTTGTCGGGGTCGTGGCGCAGGATGGAACGCAGGCCCAAGGCGAAGGTGAGGCCCTTCTTCTCGTTCACGGGGATCTGGGTCACGCCTTCGAGCTGATACTCGACGGGATCCTCGATGGTGATGATCTTATCCTCGGGATTCCGGATCTCGCTGAGGATGGCGTAGAGGGTCGTCGTCTTGCCGGAGCCCGTGGGGCCGGTGACGAGGAACATGCCGTAGGGTTCCTTGGCGAAGCGGCGCAGGCGGGTGAGCTCGTGCTGGCTGAAGCCCAGGATCTCCAGGCTGAGGCTCTTGAACTCTTCGGCGAGGTTCTCCTTGTCGAGGATGCGGATGACCGCGTCCTCGCCGTGGATGGTGGGCATGATGCTCACGCGGAAATCGATGGCGCGGCCCCGCACCTTCAGCTTGAAGCGGCCATCCTGGGGCTTGCGCTTCTCGGAGATGTCCAGCTCGCTCATGACCTTGATGCGGCTGATGATGGGCGAGGCGAAGCGGCGGTCGATGGGCTCGGCGGCGGGGTAGAGGCTGCCGTCGATGCGGTACTTGATCTGGAAGCCG
>DATEZP010000111.1:0-3194 GCA_035255465.1 Holophagaceae bacterium | reverse complement strand
CACCCGGCTCCCCCGCCGGGTGATGGCTCGTGAAGGCGGAACCCATGGCCAACGCATCCGACGCGATTCTTGACGCCCCCTCCAGCCCCCTCGCCCAAACCGAGAAACACTCGAGGTCCATCGAGCCCATCGGTAAACCTGTCTTCACGCACACCAGGGGCCAGCGGCTGGCGGACCGGTGGTCCCGCCTGCTCTTCCTGGCCTGCGGGCTGCTCGTCGTTTCCCTCATCGCCGGGATCCTCTACTTCCTGACCGCCCGCGGCATCGGGGCATTCGTGCCCCTGGCAAGCAACACCGATCCGATCGTGTCGTTGAGGGATGTCTTCCTCTCGGCCGACTGGAACCCCACTGCGGGGAAATTCGGGATCCTCCCCTTCATCGCCGGCACCCTGTCCGTGACCGGGCTGGCCCTGTTGCTCGCGGCCCCGGCGGGCATCCTCACCGGCGTGTTCATCGCCAAACTCGCCCCGTCCTGGATGAAGCCGCTGATGCGGCAGGTCATGGACCTCCTGGTAGGGATCCCCTCAGTGGTGTACGGCATCTTCGGGCTCATGGTGATCCTGCCCTGGGTCAGCGGAAAGTGGCTCTCGGACTCGCCGGCCGCGGGCTTCGCGGTCTCCGCCGGCATCCTTTCGATCATGATCGTCCCCACCATCGTGAGCCTTTCCTCGGACGCCTTCGAAGCCCTTCCCCTCAGCCTGGACGAAGGGTGCCAGGCTCTCGGCTCCACCCGATGGCAGGCCATCTGGCATGTGCTCATCCCCGCCGCCCGGCCACGCCTGCTCACGGCCACGGTGCTCGGGCTGGGACGGGCCATCGGCGAGGCCATGGCCGTGCAGATGGTCATCGGGAACAATCCCCAGTGGATCGCCCTCATGCGGGAATCCACCGACAAGACGCCGGTCCTGCGCTTCCTCTTCACCCCCGCCGCCACCCTGACCACGGAACTGGTCCAGGAACTCCCCAACACCGCCGCGGGTTCCACCTGGAACCACGTGCTCTTCGCCATGGGGCTCCTGCTCTACCTGATGACGATGCTGATCATCCTGGCCACGCGGCGCCTGGGCCAGGGGAGGCATGCCTGATGACCACTCCGGTGCCCTACCGTTCCCGTCGCAGCGCCAAAGCCGTGGACAGGATCATGCACGCCGCCCTCTGGGCCCTTGCCCTGTCCTTCATCGTGGTGCTGGTCTTCTTCGTGGGGGCCATCCTCAAGCAGGGCTGGTCCGTGCTCAACCTGGGCTTTCTCACCCGCATGCCGGAGACCCTGGACGCCGGCGGCGGCATCCGGCCCGAGCTCTTCAATTCCCTCTATCTGGTGGCCCTCTCCCTGACCATCGCCCTCCCCATCGGCCTGGGGGCCGGCATCTACATGGCAGAGTATGCGGGCCAGGGACGGCTGCTCCGGTTCTTCCGGCTCTGCATCGAGACGCTGGCCGCCACGCCCTCCATCGTGCTGGCCCTTTTCGGCATGATCGTGTTCGTGCAGATGATGGGCTGGAGCTTCTCCATCCGGTCAGGCGCCGTCACTCTGGCTCTCCTGAACATCCCCGTCATCACCCGGGTCACGGAGATCAGCCTGCTCGCCGTGCCGCGGGAGCTGATGGAAGCCAGCTACGGACTGGGCGCCACCAAGCTCCAGACCATCCTGAAAGTGGCCCTGCCCTATGCCGCCACGGGCATCCTCACGGGCCTGGTGCTCACGGCGGGTCGCGCCTTCGGCGAGAGCGCCATTCTCGTGTTCACGGCGGGAACCAACACCAGCCAGCATTTTCCCGATTTCCGCCTCACGGTTCCGGGTGAAACCCTCTCGGTCCACCTCTGGTACGTGACCTCGGACGGAACGCTTCCTGACGCTCGCGAAATCGCCGCGGGAACCGCCGCTGTCATGATCGTGGTGCTGCTCGCCTTGAACCTGCTGGTCCGCTTCCTGGACCGCGCCATTCGCCGACGGACTCGCTGATGCTCAGCCCAAACACGCCCGAAACCAAGCCGGTCAAGCTTTCCGTCCGGAACATGGACTTCCGCTACGGCGAGAAGAAGATCCTGGACGGTCTTTCCATCGACATCCACGCCGAACGCGTCACCGCCATTATCGGCCCCAGTGGTTGCGGCAAAAGCACCTTCCTGAAGTGTTTCAACCGCATCCACGAGGTCTCCAGTGCCGTGAAGGTCAGCGGCGACATGCTGATCGACGGCGTGGACATCTACCGGGGGGGCATCGACACCGTGGATCTCCGGCGCCGGGTGGGCATGGTGTTCCAGAAGCCCAATCCCTTCCCCAAGTCCATCTACGAGAACGTGGCCTTCGGCCCGCGCCTGTTCGGCGTCAAGGACCGCGCCACCCTCGACGGCATCGTCGAGGACGCCCTCCGCCAGGCCGCCCTCTGGGAGGAGGTGAAGGATCGCCTCAAGGACAACGCCAGCGGCATGAGCGGCGGTCAGCAGCAGCGCCTCTGCATCGCCCGGGCCCTGGCGGTGAATCCGGAGGTCCTGCTCATGGACGAGCCCTGTTCCGCCCTGGATCCCATCGCCACCGCGAAGATCGAGGAGCTGATCTCCGAGCTCAAGGAGCACCTCACCATCGTGATCGTCACCCACAATATGCAGCAGGCGGCCCGGGTCAGCGACTACACGGCCTTCTTCTGGCTCGGCAAACTGATCGAGATGGACCTCACCGAGCGCATCTTCACGACGCCTCGGGAACGAATGACGGAAGACTACCTCACGGGGAGATTCGGCTGATGCGCGTGTTCGATACGGAACTGAAGACCCTCCGTGAGGGCATCATGGCCATGGCCGGCCTCGCCGAGGAGATGATCGACCTGACCATCCATGCCCTGGCGGAGCGCTCCGAAGCCAAGGTTCTACGAGTGCAGGAACTGGACCGCCAGATGGATGAATGGGAACTGAAGCTGGACCAGCTCTGCGTGGACCTGCTGGCCCTCCATTCGCCTGCCGCCACGGACCTGCGCCTCATCGCCTCCAGCCTGAAGATCATCCCCGAGCTGGAGCGAATCGGCGACCACTGCTGCAACATCGCCCGCCGGGCTTCCTTCGTCCATCCCCCGGTCCTTTCGGAAGGCAGCCTGGAGCGCATGGGCCAGGAAACCCGCAGCATGGTCCGCCGGGCCGTGGATGCCTTCGTGGGCCACGATGCCGCCCTGGCCAGGGCCGTCATCCAGAACGACGAT
>DATEZP010000110.1:0-12292 GCA_035255465.1 Holophagaceae bacterium | reverse complement strand
CCTTGCCCTTCACCTCCACGAAGAGGTCGGGAGTGGAGGGCAGCAAGAAGAGCTTCCAGTCCATCTCTCGAAGGGCGGAGCCGCCCTCCAGGACGAGGCGGTCCAGCTTGCCTTCGAGGCGGAGGCCCTCTGCGGGAATGGATTGGAGATCGATCACTTGGGGGCTCCGGGCTCGGGGGCCTTGGCCTTGTCACCGCCAGCGGCGGCACCTGCGGCGGGCGCGGCATCGTTCACCTGGCCGGGGGTGCGGCTGAAGGGACCGTGGTTCTCCTGGTCATCGGGCGCGCCCAGGCACTTGATCTCGTAGGAGCCGCGGTTCGACTTCGCCTCGTAGGGTTGATCGAAGGGATCCTTGGCCGACATGTTGGTCTTGATGAGGTCTTCCTTCACCAGCACGGAACCGGGATCCATCATGGCCTCCCAGCTCCCCAGATCGGGGTAGCGGCCGTGCTTGAGGTAGTACTGATCCAGGCCCTCGGCCATGATCTTCACCTCGTCCTTGGCCTTGATGTAGCGGGCCTCCACGGTGCGCTTGCGCACCTGGTTGAAGCCCAGGGTGCCCAGCACCGCGATGATCATCATCGCCACCAGCAGTTCCAGCAGCGAGAAGCCTTTTTCGTTCCGGCGGTTCATGGTTACCTCCCGTCCAGTCTAGCGCATGCCCAGTTCATGCCTCGGCCCCGGCCTCGGGTTCCTCAGCGGCCGGAAAGTCTTCAGGGCGCGGGCAGGCGGAGGGCAGCGTTTCCACGCCCCCCAGCTCCGCCAGCCAGTAGCGATAGGCCCTGAAACTCATGCCCAGGCGCTTGCCGGCCCGGGTCTTCACGCCCCCCACCTCATCCAGCGCGCGGCGCAGGAAGAAGCCCCGCAGGGCTTTGAGGTAGGCCTCCACATCGAAGCCGTCGGCGGGGATGGCCAGTTCCATGGCACGGCTCCGGCCTTCGGGCTGGAGCAGATCCTCGGGCAGCAGGTCCCGGGTGATGGGGCCGCCGGGGTTCAGCGCCACGCAGCGCTCCATGAGGTTTTCCAGCTCGCGCACGTTCCCGGGCCAGCGGTGCTGACGCAGCAGCTCCAGGGTTTCCGGGTGGAGGCTCATGGGCGGCTTGACCAGCTTCGCGCAGAAGCGGCGGATGAAGTGCTCGGCCAGCAAGGGCAGATCCTCCGGGCGCTCCCGAAGGGGCGGCAACTCGATGTGGAGGATGTTGAGGCGGTAATAGAGATCCTCGCGGAAGACGCCCTTCTCGGCCCGCTCCCGCAGGTTGCGGTTGGTGGCGGCGATGATGCGCACATCCACGGGATGCTCCGTGGCGCTGCCCAGGCGGCGCACCATGCGCTCCTGGATGACGCGCAGCAGCTTGACCTGCAAGGGCAGCGGCATTTCGCCGATCTCATCGAGGAAGAGGATGCCGCCCGTGGCCTCCTCGAAGAGGCCGCGCTTGAGGGCGCTGGCGCCGGTGAAGGCCCCCTTCTCAAAGCCAAAGAGTTCGCTTTCCAACAGGTTCTCGGGCAGGGCGCCGCAGTTCACGGCCACGAAGGGCCCCCGGGCCCGGGCGCTGTAGCGGTGGATGAGCCGCGCCACCACCTCCTTGCCCGTGCCGCTCTCGCCCGTGAGGAGCACGCCCGTATCGGCGCGGGCCACCTTGCCCACCAGGGCCTGCACCCGGCGCAGGGTCTCGCCCACCCCGATGAGCTCGCCAGCCGCGGGCAATTCTCCCGGCCCATCCGGATGGGACTGGGCCAGGAGGCCCTGGAGCGTGCCGATGAGATCCTCGTTCCGGAAGGGCTTGGTGATGAAGTCCACGGCGCCCAGGTTCAAGGCCTGCACCGTGGTCTCGGTGGTGGCGAAGGCCGTCATGATCACCACCGGCGCCTGGAGGGATTGCTCCTTCATCCACTCGAGCAACTGGATGCCCGTGCCATCCCGCAGCTTCAGATCCGACAGCACGGCGTCCACCGGGTCTCCGGAGAGCACCCCCTTGGCCTCCGCCAGGGAAGCTGCCGTGACCACCCGGAAGCCTGCGCCGTCCAGCGTCAGTGCCAGCACCTCGCGCAGGCCGGCTTCGTCCTCCACGAGGAGGATGCGTTGGGAAGGGTGGGGGATGGGCATGTGACGTATCGGGTCAGTTCATCCCATAATGGGGTTTTCCGGGAGGCGCGTGAAGCGCATCGTCTTTGCCCATCGAAAGCTGTCCTTCGGCGGCGGCGAGCGGGTGCTCATCGAACAGGTCGCCGCCCTGGCGGACCTCCCCATCCGGATTTCCGTGATCTACCGTAAAGAGGGCGCCAAGCGGGACATCGAGCCTGAGCTGCGGGCCCGGAATCCCCACGTGGAGGAGATCCTGCACCTCCCTGGCGCATGGGCCGCCGGCCGCTACCTCCAAAAAACCGCGCCGGATCTGGTGGTGCTCTGCAACCACAAGGGGGTGCAACGGGCCCTGCCCTGGCTCGCCCGGCTCGGGCACCGCTTCCCCCTGGCCGTCACCCTCCACGAGCACTATGCCCGCCACCTCGACAAGTACCGGGGGATCCGGCACCTGGTGGACCGGTGGCTCACCACCTGGGCCTTCAATTCCGAGGTCCAGGCCCGCCTGGGCGACCAGCCCTGCGCCATGATCCACCCCATCTACCCCCGCCCGGCGGCCGTCCCCGCCGATCTCGACGCCCGCCAGGCGGCCCGGCGGGCGCTGGGCCTGCCCGAAGGCGGCCCCGTAGTGGGGTACGTGGGACAGATCGACGGGCGCAAGGATCCGCTGGGCGTGCTCCGGCTGGCGGAGGCCACCGAGGCCGCCTTGGGACGCCCGCTCCACCTCGTCTTCGCCGGCCATGAAGCGCCCGACACCGCCCAGGCCCTCGACCGGGCCCTGGCCACCTCCCCCCTCCGGGAGCGCACCCTGCGGCTGGGCCGTGTCCCCGCCACGGGACCCGTGCTGGACGCCCTGGACGCCTACCTCATGACGAGCCGGAACGAGGGGTTCTTCCCCATCGCCCTGATCGAGGCCCTGGAGCGCGGCGTGCCCATCGTGGCGCCTTCGGTGGGGGGCATCGGCACCGTGCTGAAAGATGGCGAGGGGGGCCTCCTGATGCGGAAGCCGGATGATCGCCGCCCCGTGCCCCCCGCCCTCCTTCAGGCCACGGGCCCGCGGCTCGCGGCACTGCTCGGGGATCCCTCCCAACGGGAGAAGGCCGTGGCCCTGGCCCGCGGCCTGACCGAGGGCTATGACGCGGCCGCCCGGTTCCGGGAGGCGCTGGCCCCATGGCTCTGATCCCCAGCGGCGCCACCTGGGTGCGCTTTCCCCGCTACATCGGCGACGCCGTCATGCAGATGGCCCTGCTGCGCCTCTTGCGCCAGGCGGGCATCGGCCCCCTGGTGGTGTGGGGGCCCAAGCTCACCGTGAACCTGGTGACGGGCACCGACCTCGCCGATGCCACCGTGCCGGACGTGGGCAAGCCCAGCCCCTGGGCCATGGCGCGCCTCCTGCGCGAGCACAAGGCCGCCCGCAGCATCCACTTCCCCAAGAGCCTGAGACCGGCCCTGGGGGCCTTCCTGGCCCGGGTACCGGAGCGCATGGGCGTGAGCGAGAGCCTCGCGGGGCTCTTCAACACCCATACGGGCCCCTTCTGGAGCGGCACCACCGGGCACTGCCTGGACCGCTACCGGGCCGTCCTCCTGAAGCGCTGGCCGGACCTGCCGGAAGTGCCTTTCCTGGACTACCACTCCTCGGCCAGCCCCGCCCTGCCCCACGTCCCCTACGTCTGCCTCATGCCCGGCGCCTCGGTGCCCGCCAAGGCCTGGCCCGTGGCCCACTACCGGGCCCTGGCGGATCTCCTGCACGCCCGGGGCTTCCTCCCCGTGGTGTTGGGCGGCCCGGCGGAGCGGGAGCTGGGCGCCGAGGTGGCCGGGGCCCACGGCCTGAACCGCTGTGGCGATCCCCTCACCGAGGCCGCCGCCTGGATGCGCGGCGCCCGGGCCGCCGTGGGCAACGACAGCGGGCTCAGCCACCTGGCCGCCGGCTGCGGCACCCCTACCCTGGCCCTCTACGGCCCCATGGATCCCGGCATGTTCACGCCCCACGGTCCCCAGGTGGCCGTGCTCCAGCGCCAGGATCTGGAGTGCCTGCCCTGCGGCCTGGACCATTGCCCCGTCCCCGGCCACCCCTGCCTGCAGGGCATCGGGCCTGAACGGGTGATGGCGCGGATCGAGGGCTGGCTGGGCGCTTAGGGCTTATCCGTAAATTTGACAGCCCCGCGGCGGGGCCCGTCCCTACCGCTATTGAAGGCCCCACTGGGGCCTTCTCCCACTCGGCTTCCAGCCAAGTGGAGCGGGGAACCTGTGCAGGGGGTGGCGGCTGTCGCCATGCGGCGTGAGGCTCCGCTCAGCCGACGCCCCCTGCGCGGGGCTGTCTAATTTACGGATAAGCCCTTAGTAGGCCCGGTAGGACTTCTCTTCCACCAGGCGGGAGCCCAGGCGGTCGTTGATCTGGCGCTTGATCGCGGCCCGCTCATCGTTGCGGTGGTACACGGCCCGGGCCAGCTCGATGAACGTGGGGCCGAAATCCTTGGCCCGCTCGCAGTCCCTGATGTCGTCCTCGATGACCCACAGGGTCTCGTTCACGGCCTTCAGGTCGCCCTCGAGTGACGAGATGTCCGCGATGGCGTAGGCCTTCTCCCGGGCTGGGGCCAACGCCGCCATTTCCGTCCGCACATTTTGGAGCTTGGCGGCATCATTCAGACGTTCGGACTTGATGGCCAGGATGGTGTACTTATCAATCAGTTCACCCCAGGACACTTCGGTCATGACCGACATTCAACACCTCTTTGCTTCAGAATAACGCAATCCCCTACCGTCCCTTCCCTTCCGAGGCTTCCATGTTCCGCCCCGCTTTCCTGATCACCCCCGCCCTCGTCGCCTTGGCCCTGCAAGCCCAGGCCCCAGAGATCGCCTTCGAGCGCACCCACCACGACTTCGGCAAGATCACCGCCGACCGCAAGACGAGCACGCGCTTCAAGGTGACGAACAAGGGCAACGCCAACCTCCAGATCAGCGCCGTGAACCCCAGCTGCGGCTGCACGAGCACCGTGCTGGGCAACTGGAACCTCAAGCCCGGCGAGAGCTCTGAGGTGGAGGCGGTCTTCGATCCCCACGGCCAGCGCGGCCTCGTGCGCAAGAGCCTGACGGTGGTCAGCAACGACCCCAAGAACCCCAACGCCCTCCTCACCTTCGAAGCCGACGTGGTGCAGGACGTCATGCCCTCCATGACCGCCGTGTACTTCAATCAGGTTTCCCGCACGGGCACCCAGGTGACCCACGTGCGCTACGCCAGCGGCACGGGCGCGGACGTCCGCATCCTGGAAGCCAAGGCCCCCGCCGCCCCCTGGCTGCGCCTCACGCCCAAGGCCGAAGGCAAGGATGCCGTGCT
This sequence comes from Holophagaceae bacterium, assembly GCA_035255465.1. Classification (GTDB taxonomy): domain Bacteria; phylum Acidobacteriota; class Holophagae; order Holophagales; family Holophagaceae; genus JAFDVN01. Next base: position 6,878 of record DATEZP010000110.1, on the reverse strand, counting down.
CGAAGTGGCCTTCGATGGCTCCAAGCTCCCCGCCAAGCCCCGGTTCGGCCGCGAGACCGTGACGATCACCACCAACGTGCCCTCCGCCCAGACCTTCACCCTCCCCGTGAACTGGGAGCTGAAGCCCAGCATCGTGGGCCCGGATCGGGTGAACATGGACGTGGTGAAGGCCGGCACCGAGGGCCGCGTGAAGCTCCAGCTCCGGCAGGCCGAGGGCAAGCCCTTCAAAATCACCGGCACCCAGGTCTCCCGGCCCGAGCTGCGCATCGAGGGCCTCTCCGGCACCAAGGCCCTGCCCCAGCACGATCTCACCGTGGTGTTCTCCAAGGACGCCAAGGCCGGCCGCTATGCCGAGAAGATCACCCTCACCACCGACGACCCCGAACAGCCCGAACTGATCGTGCGCGTGACGGCCGTGATCGAATGACCCTCCACTCCCTGCCTGGAAAGGAGCCCGCCTCGCGGGCTCCTTTCCGTTCCGGCGCGATCAACGCTGCGGTTGGGCAGCGGCAGCCCCTAGACTGAAGGGATGTCCGAACGTCGCCTTCACCTCCTCGCTGTGGTCGCCATGGCCGTGGCCGCCATCATCTGGGGCTCCGCCTTCCCGGCGACGAAGTACCTCCAAGAGGCGGGCCTGGGCGTGAACGCCCTGCTGGCCCTGCGCTTCTCCATCGCCGCCGTGATCCTGCTGGGGCTCACCCTGGCCCGGGGCTCCCGGTGGAAGGCCTCGGACGTGCGAGATGGCCTGGTGGCTGGCGTGGTGCTGGCCTCCCTCTTCTGGCTGCAGACCGCGGGCCTGGAGACCACGACCACCACCAAGAACGCCTTCATCACCGGGCTCTACGTGATCTTCACGCCCATGGTGGCCCTCGGCTTCGGCGAGCGGCCCAAGCTGGCCCACGCCCTGGCGGTGCTGGTGGCCTGCGTGGGGCTCGTGGGCCTCGTGTTCAAACCCGGGGAATCCTTCGGAGGTTGGAGCCACGGCGACACGCTCACCCTGGCCAATGCCGTGCTCATCGGCTTCCACATCGTGCTCATCGGCCGCTTCAGCCGGCGCTGCGACACCTGGGTGCTCACCTTCACCCAGATCGCCGTGGTGGCCGTGGCCTGCACCCTCTTCGCCGTCATCTTCCCCAAGGGCGGTTTCCAGGCCAGCCACGGCCTTCACCTGCGCGGCACCTGGATCGGCCTCCTGTGGTTGGGCCTGGCGGGCACCGCCCTCACCATGTACCTGCAGGCCCGCTTCCAGCCCTGGCTCACGGCCACGGAAGCCGGGATCATCTTCAGCCTGGAGCCCGTGGTGGCCACCCTGCTCGCCGTGAGCGGCTGGATCCCCGGCGTGAAGGACTTCCTGGTGCCCCGCCAGTGGCTGGGCGGCGCCCTCATCGTGGCCGCGGCCCTGGTGGCGGAGCTGGGGCCGCGGATGTGGGGACGGAAGGACGGTTGAGTCCTTGGTCCTGGGTCCTTAGTCCTTGGTCCTTAGCTGCCGCCACCCCAATCCTCCGAAGGGGATTTCTTCGGGCCGTGGGGGCGGACCAACCGGCGGTACGGCCCAGCCAAGGACCAAGGACCAAGGACTAAGGACCCAGGACCCAGGACCGAGGATTCAGGAGAACCGGTCGAACACCACGAGCGTGACGTCGTCGTGGAAGGCCACGGGGGCGTTCATCTCCCGGGCGCGGCCCACAAGGAAGTCGGCGGCTTCGTCGGCGGTCTCGGGCAATTCCGAGCAGAGCTTGAGCAGGCCCTCGTCCCCGAGCATGGAGCGGTCCTCCCGCTCCACTTCCACGAGGCCATCGGTGTAGAGCACGAGGCGGTCTCCGGGGAGCACCTGGCCCTCGTGGAGGCTGAAGGGCAGGCTCTCGTCGAGGCCGAGCATGAAGCCCTTGCCCTGCAGCAGCTCGGGCTGGTGCAGGCCGCCGCGGGAGCCCTGGCGCACACGGATCGGGGGGGGGTGGCCGGCCACCACGTGGGTGAGCACGTGGGTGATGGGATTGAGGCAGCCCAGCCAGGCCGTGGCGAACTGATCGTCGAGCGTGCTGCGGCAGAGGTCGCGGTTCATGCCCATGGCCCAGGCCAGGGGATCCCGCGAGAGGCGGATGTGGTTCTCGAAGCTCGTCTTCACCATGGCACTGATGAGGGCGGCGCTCACGCCATGGCCGCTCACGTCGGCGATCATCAGACCGATGAGGCCATCCTCGAGCGGGGCGATGGTGTAGATGTCACCGCCGATGCCTTCGGCCGGCAGGTAGCGGTGGGTGTATTTGGCGCCGCGGGTCTCCCCCGGCAGCGACGGAAGGAGGCCCATCTGCAGGCGCGCGGCGAGGGCCAGCTCGGCCTCCACGCGGCCCTGGAAGGCGGAGAGTTCGCGGTTCTGCCGCTTGATCTCCTTCTGCATGCCGATGAGGCGGAAGGCGCTGTCCACCTTCGCCAGCACTTCCTGGGCATGGAAGGGTTTGCTGATCATGTCGTCGGCGCCGATGGAGAGGCCGCCGATGCGGGAGGCGGTGCCATCCAACGCCGACACGATGATGAAGTAGGTGTCCTGGGTGTCGGGGGTGCCCTTCACGCGCTTGCAGAGCTCATCGCCCGCCATCTCCGGCATGCGGAGGTCGCTGATGATGAGATCCGGCTGCAGGCGCGACATCTCGTCCAGCGCCTGCACACCGTTTCCGGCCATCAGCACCTGATAGCCCGCCCGCTTGAGGTAGAAGCCGAGGATGTCCCGGATCGGGGCCTCGTCGTCCACCACCAGCACCACACCTTTGCCCATCTCGCCCTCGATTCAGAAAGGGCCCCGCGAGGGGCCCTTCCGATCAGGCGCCCCGAAGGGCGTCCTGTTCCGTCGCGAAGATGGAGAAGTAGTTGGTGAGGTTGGTCTGGTCGAAAGTCTTCTTCACCGGCGCGGGCAGCGTGCACAGGTGAAGCTTGCCGCCGCTCTTGTCCACGCTGTTGCGCGCAGCCACCAAGAGGCCGAGACCCGAGGAGTCGATGAAGCTGACACCCTCCAGGTTGATGACCAGCAGCTTGGGCTGATGGGTGGTCACCGTGTCCCGGATGACGTCCCGAAGCTGGGCGGTCACTTCGAAATTGACCTTGCCCTGGATGGAGACCACCGAGGCGCTGCCCTCTTGCCGCGTCTGGATGTTCAGCATGCGTCCTCCCTAAAGAAGTCCTTGGAGCACCCGGCGCCGGGCCGCATCTCGTTGCCGTTGTTTGTACTCGGCGTGGGAGGCGGGACCTGACTGGGCATTCTCAAAGCCTGATCGTTCCATGACTTGTACTTCGTGTGCGAAGAAAAACGTAAACTCTTCCTGCTTTTGGATCAACTCCGTGATGTGCATCTGATCGGCCAGGGCGGAAATACCTGTAATTTCCATCCTTCGGAGCACGGACTCCAGGGCCAGGGTGGCCGGGTTCGGGAGGCGAATCAAGGTCCGGGCCGTGAACTGGATGGCCGAATAGTCCTTGGCGGAGAAGGGATTGGCCTCGGTTCCCGCACCTTTCAGGGAGAGGGTGTGACTGAGGTCCCGCCGCTCCTCAGGGGTCAACTCCCCGATCTGGAAGGGCTCGGGCAGGCTCAGCATCCAGGCGTCCAGGGCCTTGAGGTCGATGAGCAGGTTCCGGGAGCGGCTGGGCTTGATGTGGGTGCTCATGAGCACGTGGTGATCCAGGAGGAAGCGGATCACCAGGAGCACGCCCAGCTGGTCCTCGGCCACCAACCGGATGCCGATCTGGTCGTAGATGGTCTCCGCCACATTCTCGGGCTTGTGGAGGAGCTTCAGGAGCATGGAGTTGCGATCCTTGTTCTCCTTGCGCTCCACGGCGGCCAGGGGCACCTCGTAGCCGCCCCGCAACAGCCATTGCCCGTTCTCCTGCACCAGGTAGCGGTCGTAGCGCTCGAAGACCTGCTTCTGGATCTCCGGAAGGAAGCGCAGGTTCACGTTGTGGTCGATGTGGAAGAGGGTGTGCATCACCCGGAGCACGGCGCAGCTCCAGATGGCCCGCTCGCCCCGGGTGCCGTCGTCGGCCCGCTCCGAGGCCCAGACGAGGAGATCCAGGGGATCCTCCAGCTCCGTCAGGAACCCGGGCATGGTGAGGTCGGTGCCCTCCAGGATCACGCCCTGGAGGAACGTAAGGGCATCCTCGAAGACCCGCACCACGTGGTGGCGCTGGGCCGGAATCCGCATGTCGTAACCGTAGTTGAAGGCGAAATCCCAAGCCTCATCGTGGCTGCTGCACTGGAGACCCTCCAGATCGATGCTGGAGCCCCCTCCCAGGATCACCTTGGTGACCTCGGCGGGCAGGGGGAAAGGCGGGTGGTGACGCATCGCTGTCAGGGTCATCGGCACTTCTGAAAGAACGGTAAAAAACGGGCATCACTGGAATAGGAAGGATCGCACGGTCGGGCACAAAAAAACGGGGCGCCCAAGGGCGCCCCGTTCGGCCAGGCTTCGTCTTACTTGACGATGAAGGCGAGGGCGAAGGTGAAGAGCACCAGGGCCTCGATGAAGGCCAGACCCAGCACCAGGGAGCCGGAGATCTTGTCGGCGGCCTGGGGGTTGCGGGCCATCGCCTCGTAGGCGGAGGAGAGGACCTTGGCCTGGGCGGTACCGCAAGCGGCCGCAGCGCCAGCGACGGCGATGTAGATCAGCTTGGTGGTGTCGAACAGGGTGTTGAAGGAGCCGGTGGAAGCGGCGGGGGCGCCCTGGGCGAAGGCGGCCACGGCCACGGTGAAGAGAACGGCGAAGGTGATGAACTTGCGCATGTGCGCCTCCTAGTTGGGCCCCGGGGGTTCGGAATCCCCGAGGTCGGGTGAAGTGGTCTTAGTGAGCGTGGGCCGACTTGCCATGGCCGTGGTCGTGGTCATGCCCATGATCGTGATCGTGATCGTGGTGCATGTCCTGAACGGCCTGGCCGATGTAGACGGCGGTGAGGGTGATGAACACGAGGGCCTGCACGGCCACCGTGATGAAGCCCAGGAACATGAGCACCGTGGGCACGGCCAGGGCCACCACGCCGAAGATGGCGGCGGCGATGGTGTGCTCCAGGGCCATGTTGAGGAAGAGACGCATCGAGTGGCTGAAGATGCGGATGAACAGGCCCAGGAACTCCAAGGGAAAGATCAGGACGATGCCCAAGAGGACCAGGAAGGGATTGCTGCAGGGGCCGGCCAGGTGCTTCCAGTAGGCCAGGCCGTTCACGCGGGTGCCCTCGAAGTTGTACACGAGGAACACGAGGATCGCGCAGCCCAGGGTCACGTTCCAGTTGCTGTTGCCCGTGCCGAAGAAGGGGATCATGCCCATGAAGTTGTTCACGAAGATGAGCAGGCCCAGCGTGCCGATGAAGGGGATGTACTTCTCGGCGTGGCGGGGGATGGAGGAACCGGCCAGGTTGCGGATGAAGCCGAAGTAGGCCTCCATCACCTGCTGCAGGCCACCGGGGATGAGGCTCAGCTTGGCGCGGGTGGCCGACGTGATTCCGAGGACGAACAAGGCCGCGACCACCGTGTTCAGCAGGTGGTCATAGCGCTCCAGCACGCTCATGGGGTGCGATCCGAAGCCGGGCCACGCCTGCTGGTGCAGGTGCAGGAGGCTGGTCAGCCACTGGGCGAAGAAGGAAGCGTGATGTTCCATGGGGGTGCCTCGGGATGGGGCCTGGGGGCCTCAGGAGGGGTTCCGTTTCTGCTTCCACCACACCCGGACGGCCGCCCAGAAGAGCGCCGGGACGTGCAGAAGCATGCCCGAGAGGAGAGGAAGGTTCTCCTCGGGGAAACGTTCCATGATCGCATGGGCCAGGAAGCCCAACAAGGCGAGATTCCCGAGCCCCACCAAGGCCGAAGCCGCCTTGGGGCCCCGTTTGACTCGCCAGATCGTGAAGGCCACGGTGCCCACGGCCACAAGGCCCATGGCCAGAAAGATCAGGGCGGCGGTCCAGCTCCGTCCAAAGCCCCAGGCCAGGAGGCCCCCGGGCAGGAGCACCCCCAGTGCGTTCCGAAGGTCCGGTGCGGGATCAACCCTGGGGTCCATTCCCGCCCCGCATCTGTTTTTGCACCTTGAAGGCCTCATAAAAAGCGAGGATCAGGCCCACGAAGAAGCCCCAGATGAGCCCCCCCTCGGAGTGCCCGTACTTGCCGCCGATCCACCGGCCCCCGAACATGCACACCACGATGGCCATCGGCATGAAGTAGGCGAGGTGCGTGGCGCTCGCCATCTGGGGCCCCCCGCCCTGCCGCTTCGGTTGCTCAGCCATGTCCACCCCAATGAAAAACGCGGGGCCGGAGCCCCGCGTTTTTCATTGTAAGGCGTCGACGCTACTTCAGGGCGACCTGGGCGTCCTTCTTCTCGGCCCCGATGCCGCCGGCCCACCCGAGGAGGGGCTTCGCGAAACCGGTGCCCAGCAGCACGAGGACGCAGGCCACGGTCACGATCACCGTGGTGGCCATCCCGGCGGGTTCGGGCTCGGCGCCCTCGGCCAGGGCCGGGGCTTCCTTGAAGTACATCTGGTTGATCACGCCCAGGTAGTAGAAGGCGCTCACCACCGAGGTCAGGAAGGCGATGGTCACCAGGGTGATGTGGCCCTGGGTGACGGCCATCTGGAAGAGGTAGAACTTACCGAAGAAGCCGACGAGGGGCGGAATGCCCGCGAGGCTCAGGAGGAACACCATCATGGCGAAGGCCAGGAAGGGGTGCCGATCCTTGAAGCCGCGGAAGTCCTCGATGCGCTCGCCCTCGCCCGTGCCCTGGAGGTGGATGACGATGGCGAAGGCGCCGAAGTTCATCACCAGGTAGGTGGCCATGTAGAGCCAGGTGGCCTGCGCGCCCTCGGGGCCGCACATCACGCCCAGGAGCATGTAGCCCACGTGCGCGATGGAGCTG
>DATEZP010000109.1:0-20252 GCA_035255465.1 Holophagaceae bacterium | reverse complement strand
CGCCGATGACGGGGATGTCGATGGCGGGGAAGATGTCCACGCTCATGCGCAGGGCGCTGCCGATGCCCGCGATCATCATGAGGATGCACATGACGGCGACGGTGTAGGGGCGGCGGAGGGCGAGTCGTACGATCCACATGGTTCAGGGCTTTCCAGGTTCGGAGGCGGCAGCCTCCATCACGTCGAGGTTGCAGAGCAAACGGGCCAGGAGGCTGCGGAGGGCGGCCTCATCCCCGGCGGAGAGGCCGGCCTTGAGCCCCATGCGAAGGCCCAGGGCCTTGTCATGGAGGTCCTGGACCTTGGCGACCGCCCCGGGGGCGATGCGGAGGGCCAGGCGGCGGCCATGGCAGGGATCGGGCCCCGCCTGCATCCACCCTTCCCGCACCAGGGCCTTCACCATGCGGGAGGCGGTGGGCTCGTCGCACCAGATCTCCTCGGCCAGCTCCCGCAGGCAGAGGGAACCGTGTTCATGGAGCACCACCAGGGCCCAGAACTGCTGGGCCGTGAGCTTGTGCTCGGTCACGTGGGCCTGGGACACCTGGACGATGCGGCTCCGCACGCCCGCGATGAGCTGCCCCAGGGTGGCCCGGGCGACCCGGGATTCGAGTGAATGATCTTGCATAAGCAAGACTCTGGCGCCGGGCTGGGACCAAGTCAATGAAACGCAGTCCCATTTGGGGCGAATCGTCCCAGGGAGGGGTCAGCTCCTCAGCCGGCCTACCACTTCGTCAAAGGCCCAGGTCTCCTGGGTGCCCGCGGCGAGGTCCTTGGCGGCGACGACGCCCTGCTCTAATTCTCCATCTCCAAGGATCAGCGCCCGGGTGAAGCCCATGCGGTTGGCGGTCTGCAGGGCCTTCTTGAGGTTGGCGCCCCGGGTTTCCACCTGGACGGCGGCCCCTTGGGCCCACCAACCCCGTGCGAGGCGCAGGGCCTCGGTGGCGGCCTTTTCGCCCATGGGGATGAGCAGGGCCGGGCGGGGGGCCGTCTGTTCGCCCCGCACGGCGGCGAGGATCATGGCGAGGCGGTCGAGCCCGATGGCCCAGCCGAAGGCGGGGGTGTCGGGGCCGCCCAGGTGCTTCACGAGGCCGTCGTAGCGGCCGCCGCCCAGGAGGGCGCTCTGGGCGCCGAGGTCGCTGGAGAGCACCTCGAAGGCCGTGCGGGTGTAGTAGTCCAAGCCGCGCACGAGGCGGGGGTTCTCCTCGAAGGGGATGCCCAGGCTCGTGAGCAGCCCCTTGAGCCGGTCGTGGTGGGCGCGGGAGGCCTCGTCCAGGAAGTCGGTGATGAGGGGGTGGCCCTGGAGCGCGGCCTGGCAGCCCTCGTTCTTGCAGTCCAGCACCCGCATGGGATTCTCGGCCACGCGGCGGTGGCAATCCCCGCAGAACTGGGCTTCGCGTTCGTCGAAGAAGGCCCGGAAGGCGGCGTAGAAGGCGGGCCGGCTTTCGGGCGTGCCCACGGAATTCAGCGTCAGCTTCAGCTGCTTGAGGCCCAGCCCCTGGAGGAAGTCGAAGAGCATGACGAGGTTCTCGGCCTCGCACTCCGGCGTGCTGGAGCCGAAGACTTCGGCGCCGATCTGCCAGAACTGGCGGTAGCGGCCGGCCTGCATGCGTTCGTAGCGGAACATGGGGCCGATGTAATAGAGCAGCTGGGGGTCATTGGAGAGCAGCAGCTTGTGCTCGATCATGGCCCGCACCACGGCGGCGGTGTTCTCGGGGCGCATGACGACGCTGCGGTCGCCGCGGTCCTTGAACTCGTACATCTCCTTGTTCACGATGTCGGAGCTGTCCCCCACGGAGCGCTTGAACACCTCCGTGTACTCGAGGATGGGCGTGCGGATCTCGCCGTATCCATGCTGGGAGAAGACCCGCCGCGCGGTATCCTCGATGAGCTGGAAATCGCCCATCACCGGCCCGAAGAGATCCCGCATGCCTTTCACGGACTGCGCCATCGCACTACTCCTTAGCGCTCTGAGTCTACAGGCTCAGGGGGCTTCCCCCGTCATGGCCACGAAACTCAAAGTGGTCCTGGACGCTGGGCATGGGGGGCAGGACACGGGCGCCCACGGCCCCAAGGGGCTCAAGGAGAAGGATGCCGTCCTCACCCTGGCCAAGGCCCTGGCCAAGCGGTTGGAGGAGGCGGGCCTGCAGGTGACCCTCACCCGGTCCGACGACACCTTCATCCCCCTCTGGGAGCGGGCCAAGCTGGCCAATGACCAAGGCGCCGACCTCTTCGTGAGCCTCCACCTCAACGCCGCCAAGGCCAAGGCCGCCCGGGGCAGCGAAGTGTATTTCCTCAGCCTGTCCGAGGGCGACGAGGAGACCGAGGCCCTGGCCCGCACCGAAAACGGCGCGCCGGAGGCCTCCCCCGGCGGCGCCGACAACGTGGTGGCCAGCATCCTGGATGACCTCTCCCAAAAGGCCTTCCTGGAGGACAGCGAACGCCTCGCCGTGGAAGTGCAGCGGCAGCTCAATCGCCTCGCCGGCATCAAGGAACGCGGCGTGAAGCAGGCCCCCTTCGTCGTCCTCCGCAGCGCCGCCATGCCCGCCGTGCTCGTGGAGACAGCCTTCATCTCCAACCCTAAGGAAGAGGTGAAGCTCAAAGACGCCGCCTTCGTGGACCAGGTGGCCCTGGCCATTTCCAAGGGCGTGCGCAGCTACCTGGCCGGCACCCAGGGCAGCGTCAAACGCAAGGCCGAGATCGCCCGGTAAACCCTTGCGGGGCCTGGATCCGCCGGCCTGTCGACCGGCCTCGACCTTGCCAGATCCCCCCATCCCGGCCATCATCAAAGGGCACGAGTACCCGTAGCTCAGTTGGATAGAGCGTTGGCCTCCGAAGCCAAAGGTCGCGCGTTCGAGTCGCGCCGGGTGCACCACTCAGGGGCGGAGGCGCAACGCGCCCCCGCCCTATCCGTGCACGTCCCGCGCGGCTCGAACGCGCGAGTGGACTTGCGGAGACAGCGCGGGGCGCTGTCGGGAGCAAGGCCGTGGCCGGTTCAGCCGGCCCGTTCGAGTCGCGCCGGGTGCACCAGTCAAGGGCGGGACGCCAAGCGCCCCGCCCTTATTCATGCCCATCCCGCGCGAATCGGATGTGCGCGTGGACTTGCGGAGGCAGGCCGGAGGCGCCTCTCAACTTGGACCTCCCAGGTCATGAACCTGAGGGGCCCCCTCAATCAAGGAATCTGACCGCTCAGGTCCTGGATTCGATGCGGGAAGGGGCGCGCAACGTGTTTGGAGCCGGATCCTGTCTTGTCCCCGATCACACACCTTTTACCCTGTTCTCGGCATCCAAGTCCTAGGCTTGAAGGGCAGGCCCTCGGGAGGCGCCATGAACATCGATATCGGTTTCCGCTACTGCCAATCCATCGACGGGGGTTTTGCGGCCTGGACCCATGAGCAGGACACGCTGCTGCTCGTGCAGGGGGACACCATCGCGCACTTGGAGCAGGCCCTGGGGGCGGCGCTGGGGCTGGCGGTGACCATGGGGCTCACGCGCACGGCGCCGCGGCTCGTGCACCTCAGCCGCTCGGATTCGGTGGGCTCCATCTCGCTGGCGGGCAACACCGGCGAGGCGCTGCTGCACTTCTTCATCCAGAACCCCAGCCAGCGCTTCGAAGAGGATGGCCTCGTGGGCGTGCGCCTGGTGACGGCCCACCTCCACGTCATCGCGCCCAAGGGCATCCTCAAGCCGGAGCTGCTGGGCCACCTCGTGCACGCCCTCCGGGAGCAGCAGGATTCCCGGGTGGACATGCCCTGGGAAGGCTTCCTGGACAAGTGGCTCACCCACACCAAGGGCGTGTCCTGACCGCCGCGTTCCAGGTCTGAAATCTGGAATCAAAAGAATGAATGGGGGCATGGGGCCCCCGGCGGGCGAAACTGGACCTTCTGTTCGGAGGTGCCATGGGGCGCGTCAAAATCACGGTGAGCACGGTCTTCTTCTTCGTGCTGCACGTGTGGGCCCTTGCGGTCTTCTTCCTGCCCTTCGCCTGGAAACTGGTGGGGGCCGCGGTGTTCCTCTACGTGCTGCGCATGTTCGCGGTGACGGCGGGCTACCACCGCTACTTCAGCCACCGCACCTTCCAGCTGGGCCGCGTGAGCCAGTTCCTGCTCGCCTTCCTGGCCCAATCCAGCGGCCAGAAGGGCGTGCTCTGGTGGGGGGCCCGGCACCGGGAGCACCACCGCACCTCGGATCGCCCGGAGGACGTGCACAGCCCCATCGCCCATGGCCTCTGGACGAGCCATGTGGGCTGGGTGCTGGATGGGGCCCATGACGACTACGACCCCAAGGGCATCGCCGATTTCGCCAAGTACCCTGAGCTCGTGTGGCTGGATCGGAACCACTGGATCTGCCCCTGGACCCTGGGCACGCTCACGTTCTTCGCCGGGCGCTTCCTCGGCTGGGGCGGCTTCGCCACCCTGACGTGGGGCTTCGTGCTCAGCACCGTGGCCCTGTGGCACGCCACCTTCTGCATCAACAGCCTGGCCCACCTCTGGGGCACGCGCCGCTTCGATACCCCGGACCGCAGCCGCAACAACCTGCTGCTGGCCCTCCTCACCCTGGGCGAGGGCTGGCACAACAACCACCACCACTATCAGGGCAGCTGCCGCCAAGGCCTGCGCTGGTGGGAGGTGGACGTCACCTACTACACCCTCAAGGTGTTGAGCTGGGTGGGCGTCGTGAAGGCCATCCGGAATTTCCCGCCCCACCTGACGGGGCGACCGGGAATGGCCCAGTCCTAAAATTGTTAAGAAAAATACCTAGACTAATTTCCTGAAAGCCCTAAGCTGGCCTGTGGGAGGGTCAGCCATGTCCAAGGGCCCGGTGGAATTCCTCAGCATCGGCGATATCTGCGACGAGACGGGCCTGAGCCCCGACGTCATCCGGGTTTGGGAGCGCCGCTATGGGTTTCCGGTGCCGGTGCGCCTGCCCTCGGGGCATCGGCGTTACCGGCCTGAGGATCTCAACCGCCTGCGCCTCATGGCGGAAGTCGTGGCCCAGGGGTATCGCCCGAGCCTTGCCGCCGCCGCCGATGATGCGGCCCTCAAGCGCCTCCTGAAGAAGGAGGAGGGCGAAGTCTGGACGGAGCTGGTGGAGGCGATCTTCGAATCCGTCATGCGCCTGGATGCCACAGGCATCCGCGCCCTGCTGGATCAGGCCCGGGCCAAGGAGGGCGTGCTGCCCTTCCTCCGGTGCTGCGTGGCCCCGCTGTTGGATCGGGTGGGCATGGCTTGGGCGGATGGCTCCCTGGGGATCCACCACGAGCACTTCCTCACGGAAGTGCTGGAGGATCGCCTGCGGCAGCTGAGGGCCGAACAGCGGGTCCACCCCAACAGCCCTGTGATCCTCTTCACTACCTTGCCGGGTGAGCGGCACCGGTTGGGCCTCCTGATGGCCGCCCTCACCTACGCCGCCAAGGGCCATCGCACGGAATTGCTCGGCATCGATCTGCCCGTGGCCAACATCGCCTCCGCGGCCCGCACGCTCAAGGCCGCCTGTGTGGCCGTGTCCCTCAGCATCCAGAGCAGCGGCGAGACCACGCGCCGGTTGATCCAGGACCTCCAGGAGCGGCTTCCCGAAGGGTGCCGGCTCATCATCGGCGGCCAGGGCGCCGCCCGCACCCGCAAGGTGGAGGGCGTGGAGCGCATGACCGGCCTGGATCTGAAGTCGGCCTAGGCCACCCCGTGAAAATCGCCGTCATCGGTTCCGGAATCTCCGGACTCTCCGCGGCCTGGCTCCTGAGCCGGGTGCATGAGGTGACGCTGTTCGAAAAGGAGGATCGCATCGGGGGCCACACCCATACGCACTCCGTGGCGACCCCCGAGGGACCCGTGGCCGTGGACACGGGCTTCATCGTCCACAACCGGGCCACCTATCCAAACTTCTGCCGCCTGATGGCGGAGCTGGGCATCGACACCACGCCCAGCGACATGAGCTTCGCGGCCCAGGGCGTGGATCTGCCCTGGTGCAGCCGGGGGCTGAACGGCCTCTTCTGCGAGCGCCGCCATCTGATCCGGCCCCGTTTTTACGGCATGTGGAAGCAGATCCTCCGGTTCAATCGCGAGGCCATGGCCCTGCTCGACGAACCGGGCGCTGAACGCTGGACCTTGGGGGCCTGGTTGGATGCGCGGGGCTTCGATCGGGCCATGCGGGAGAACTACCTGCTGCCCATGGCCGGCGCGGTGTGGAGCACCACCGTGGCGGACATGGAGGCCTTTCCGGCGGTGACCCTCGCCCGGTTCTTCCAAAACCACGGCTTCCTGGGGGTCACCACCCAACACCCCTGGCGCACCATCCCCGGCGGCACCAGCCGCTACATCCCCAAGCTCCTGCAGCCGTTGGGGGATCGCGTTCTCACCGGCGCCTCCATCCGTGGCATCCGGAGGGATGCGGAGGGCGTGACGGTCTCCCTGGCGGGGCAGGGGGCGCTTCGATTCGATCACGTGGTGCTCGCGGTGCATGGCGATCAGACGCTGCCGCTGCTGGCGGACGCCACGGAGCTGGAGCGCGAGGTGCTGGGCGTCTTTCGCAGCAATCCCAGCCCCGCCACGCTCCACACCGATACGGGCCTCCTGCCCCGGCATCGACGGGCGTGGGCCAGCTGGAACTATCGGCCCCACCCGGATCGCGACCGCCTGCTGCTCACCTACCACATGAACCGCCTCCAACCGCTCGCCACGAAGACGGACCTGTTCGTCACGCTCCACGGCGAGGATGGCCTCGACCCCTCCAAGGTTCAGGCCCGCATGGCCTACGAACATCCCCGCTACGACCTCGCCGCCATCCGCAGCCAGGCCAGGTGGGCGGACGTGAGTGGCCGCGCCTCCCACCATGGCCGCACCCACTTCGCCGGCGCCTATTGGGCCTACGGGTTCCATGAAGATGGTCTTAACTCGGGAATCAGGGTTGCTCGTGACCTGGGAGTCTCATGGTGAGCGTCGGCCTGAACGCGGTGGGCTTGGAGTATCCGCGGAGCGGATACCCAGAGGATGGTCTCAACTCGGGAATCAGAGTCGCTCGTGCGCTCGGTGTCTCATGGTGAGCGTCGGCCTGAACGTGGTGGGCTTGGAGTATCCGCGATGCGGATACCCAAAGGATGGGCTTAACTCGGGGATCAGGGTCGCTCGTGACCTGGGGGTCGCGTGGTGATCCCCGAGGCGGCCCTGTATCGAGGTTGGGTGCGGCATCGCCGCTTCCTGCCGAAGGCCCATGCCTTCCGCTACCCGCTCTTCCTGGCCTGGCTGGACATCGATCACCTGGAAACCGTGGCGGAACGCACCGCCCTGTTTTCCGTGGGGCGCTTCAATGCGCTCAGCTTCCACGAGGAGGACTACCTGCCCGGGCGGCTTGGTCGCACGCTGCGGGAGCGCTTGGCGGCGGATGCCGCCGCCTCCGGGCGCGAGCTGCCCCAGGGGCCCATCGGCCTCCTCACCAACCTCCGCACTTTCGGCTTGGCCTTCAATCCCGTGAGCTACTACTACGCCTTCGATGGCTCGGGTCGGTTGGCGATGATCATCGCGGAAGTGACCAACACGCCCTGGAAGGAGCGGGTCACCTACTGGATGGATCCCCGCGAAGTCGCGCCGGAGGGCGACGCCTTGAGCTTCGACGTGATCAAGGCCATGCACGTGAGTCCCTTCAACCCCATGGACCTCCGCTACCGATGGCGCTTCACGGAACCCGGCGATTCCCTCGCGGTGCGCATGGCCCTCTTCGAGGGGAGGCGTTTTTTCTTCGATGTGGATCTGGAGCTTGAACGCGGCCCGTGGCGCGCCACCACGCTGGTCGGCACCCTGCTCCGCTACCCCCTCATGACCCTGCAAGTCGTATTAGCCATTCATTGGGAGGCCCTATGTCTCTGGATCAAGCGCGTACCCGTCCATACCCATCCGAAGCATGCGAGCCGCTGAAGCCGGGCCTCGCGGGCCGGCTGTTCTTGAAAGCCCTCTCCGGGCTGAAGGGGGGGCGTTTGGGCGTGCGCCTCGGGGAGGTTCACGAGCTGTTCGGCGAGGCGGATGCCGAGTTGCGGGCCGAAGTGGAGATCCTCGATGCCCGGGCGTTCCGGGCCGCCGTGATGCAGGGGGAAGTGGGGCTGGGGGACGCCTACCTGCTTGGCTGGTGGCGCACGGATAATCTGCCGGATCTGGTGCGCATCACCGTGCGCAACCTGGCGGAGATGGATCGCGCGGGGGGATGGTTGTCCATCCTGGGCAAGGCCTTCAATCGCGTGCGGCACCTGCGGCGCGACAACGACGTGGTGGGCAGCCGGGAGAACATCTCCGCCCACTACGATCTGGGCAACGACTTCTACCGCCTCTGGCTGGATCCGACCCTGGCCTACAGCTGCGCCATCTTCGCCGAGCCCGGGGAGTGCCTGGCCTCGGCGCAGACCCGCAAGTTCGAGACGCTGTGCCAGAAACTGCAGCTGAAGCCCGGCGAGCACCTGCTGGAGATCGGCACCGGATGGGGCGGCTTCGCCCTGCATGCGGTGAAGCACCATGGCGTGCGCGTCACCACCACGACCATCAGCCAGGCGCAGTTCGACTACGCCCAGGCGCTCTTCGAACGGGAGGGCGTGGCCGATCGCATTGATCTGCGCTTCGAGGATTACCGCCACCTCACGGGTAGCTACGACAAGGCCGTGAGCATCGAGATGTTCGAAGCCGTGGGGCTGAAGCACTACGACACCTACTTCGGCACCGTGGATCGCCTGCTGGCCCCGGGGGGCGTATTCCTCGTGCAGACCATCACCATGAACGAGGGCCGCTTCCCGGAGTACATCCGCAGCAGCGATTGGATCCAGCGCCGCATCTTCCCCGGGGCCGAACTCTCGTCCATCTCCGAAGTGCTGCGGAGCCTCGGGCGCTGCACGAGCCTGAACTTGTTCCATCTGGAGGAGTTCGGCCGGCACTACGCGCTCACCCTCCGGCGCTGGCGGGAGGCCTTCCTGGAGCACCTGGATGCCGTGCGGGCCCTGGGCTACGACGACCGCTTCATCCGCATGTGGGAGTACTACCTCGCCTCCTGCGAGGGGGCGTTCCAGGAGCGCTACATCGGTGTATCCCACCTGCACCTGGTGAAGCGGGGCTGCGACCGCCGGCTGCCCAACGAGGTCGCCTGATGCGCCGCGTTCTGTTGCTCTTCTGCATCGGCGTGTTCGCGGCCATGGTGGCCGTGACCACCTGGGCCAGCCTGGAATCCAACGTGGCCCTGGGCTTCGCGCGGGTGGCCGCGGATCGCTGGGGCCTGGCCACGCTCTTCGACGCTTATTTCGGCTTCCTCTGGTTCTGGCTCTGGATCCTGTGGAAGGAACCCCGTTGGGCCTCGCGGCTCCTCTGGCTCGGGCTGCTCCTGGCCCTTGGCAACCTGGCCATCGCCGCCTTCGTGGGGATCCAGGCCTGGCGTTGGCGGGAAGAGCAGGGCGTTGAAGCCTTGCTCGCGGGGCGGAACCCATGAGCCCCGGGGCCATTCTGGGAGTGGGCACCCTGGGTGCTTGCTTGCTTCAGCTGGGCCTGTGGGCCTGGCACTTGCGCACGCGCAATGCCGGCTGGGTGGACGTGGGCTGGGCCCTGAGCCTGGGCCTGCTGGCGCTCTTCTGTGCCTGGCATGGGACGGGGGCGATGGGGCCTCGCCTGCTGGTGGCCCTGATGGGGGGCGGCTGGGGCCTGCGGTTGGCCCTCCACCTGGGGCATCGTGTGGCCACGGAGGACCACGAGGATGGCCGCTACCGCGCCCTTCGCGCCCAATGGGGCGGAAACCTTGACCTGAAGTTCCTGGGCTTCTTCCTCTTTCAGGGCGTGCTGGCGGGCCTGCTCGCGGTGCCCTTCGCCCTGGCTTCCCAGGGGGTGGCCCTTTCGGGAATTCACGGGGTGGCGCTGGGTCTCTGGGGGGTGGCCCTCGTGGGTGAGAGCCTGGCCGACGGCCAACTGCGGCGTTTCAAAGCGAGGCTCACCTCCAAGGGACTGACCTGCCGCGAGGGGCTGTGGCGCTACTCCCGGCATCCCAACTATTTCTTTGAATCGCTGCTCTGGGTGGCCTTCGCGCTGCTGGCGGGGCCCGTGCCCTGGGGATGGCTGGCCTGGGCCTCGCCGACCCTGATCCTCTATTTCCTGCTCTTCGTGACGGGCATCCCCTACACCGAAGCCCAATCCTTGCGCAGCCGCCCCGAGGACTACGCCCGCTATCAGCGGGAGACGTCCGCCTTCATCCCCTGGTTTCCCAAGGTGCCTGAATGATCGATCTGCTCCTGGCCGCGGGCCTCCTACCCGACGCCCTCATCCGCTTCCGGATCCGCCAGTTGCTGGCCCAACGCCTCGTCGAGGAAGGCGCAGGCGGACTGGAGGCCGTGCAGGAGCGCCTGCGCCAACGCCTGGCCCAATGGGCTTCGGGTCCCGTGGCCGTGGCCACGGCCGAGGCCAACGAGCAGCACTATGAAGTGCCCCCCCGTTTCTTCGAGCTGGCCCTGGGGCCCCGCCTCAAGTACAGCTCCGCCTACTTCGAACTCAGCACCCAAGGGCTGGGCGGCGCCGAAGAACGGATGCTGGCCCTCACGGCGGAGCGGGCCCGGTTGAAGGATGGCCAGCAGGTGCTGGAACTGGGATGCGGCTGGGGCAGCCTGACGCTGTGGATGGCGGAGAAGTACCCCCACAGCCGCATCACCGGCGTGTCCAATAGCAGGGATCAGCGGGCCCACATCCTGGCCCAGGCGGAAGCCCGGGGGCTGACGAACGTCGAGATCCTCACGGCCGACATGAACGACTTCCAGGCGCCCTCCACCTACGACCGCGTGGTCTCCGTGGAGATGTTCGAGCACATGCGCAACCACGGGGAATTGATGAAGCGCATCGCCGGCTGGCTGAAGCCCGAGGGCCTGCTTTTCGTGCACATCTTCACCCACCGGGACTTCACCTACCCCTTCGAAGTTCGGGATGACTCCGATTGGATGGCCAAGTACTTCTTCACCGGCGGCATCATGCCTTCCGACGGCTACCTGATCCGCTTCCAGGAGCACCTTCGATTGGCGGATCACTGGCGCGTGAGCGGCACCCACTACGCGGAAACTTCAGAGGCCTGGCTCCGGAACCAGGACGCCCACCGGGCGGAGATCCTGGCCCTCTTCCGAACCACCTACGGGAAGGATGCGCGACTGCAGTTCGCCCGCTGGCGCGTCTTCTTCATGGCCTGCGCGGAGCTGTGGGGATGGCGCGGGGGCGAGGAGTGGTTCGTGAGCCACTACCTCTTCCGAAAGCCTTGACCTTTCGTCGCCCGGAAGCCGCCGTTCGCCGATCCGCGATTGCTGAGGCCCCTGGGCTTCGCTAGCCTGGGTCCTACTTGGATGTTTGGAGCCCCCATGAGCGAGACCCCGTCCCGCAAGCCCTCGGTGATCAAGAAGCGCTTTCCCTGGGGCTGGGTGATCCTGGGCCTGGTGGCCGTGATCGCCGTGGGCGCGCTCGCCGGAAGCAAGGGCGCCCCCGTGGCCGTGAGCGTGGGAACGCCAACTTTGTTCAAGGCCGGGGAGCGCAACCCATTGGTGACGGCTTCGGGCTATCTGGTGGCCCGCACCCGCGCCACGCTGTCGAGCAAGGTGCTGGGCCGGGTGAGCTGGCTGGGCGTGCAGGAGGGCAGCCGCGTGGCCAAGGGCCAGTTGCTGGCCAAGCTCGAATCCCCCGACCTCAGTGCCGCACGGGAGCAAATCAAATCGCAGCTGGATCAGGCCGTGATGGACCTGGACCGGTCGGAAAAACTCAGCATCGCGGGCATCCAGGATCAAGCCACGGTGGATCGCCTGCGAAGCCAGAAGCGCACTTTGCAGGCCCAGCTGGCCTACCAGGACGCGCTGCTGGAGAGCATGGTGCTGCGCGCGCCCTTCAGTGGTGTCGTCACGCAAAAGCTCTCCGAGGTGGGCGAGACCGTGGCCCCGGGCAGCGCCGGAGGCGCCAACGCCATCAACGCCATCCTCGTCATGGCCGATTTCAACACCCTGGAAGTGGAGGTGGAGGTGAACGAGGCCTCCATCGCCAAGCTCCGCAAGGGCATGCCCGCGGAGATCCGCGTGGACGCCCTGGAGGGCCGCAAGGAGAAGGCGGTGCTCAAGGGGCAGCTGCGGGAAATCTACCCCAGCTCCAACCGCCAGAAGGCCGTGGTCATCGTGCGCGTGGCCTTCCTGGAGAAGGACGCGCTGCTGGTGCCGGACATGGGCGCCAAGGTGACCTTCCTGGGCGAGCCCTACACCACGGACGTGGTGGTGCTGGGTCGGGAGCAGGTGAAGAAGGCCGACGGCAAGTCCTATGCCTGGGTGGTGGAGGGGGAGGTCGCGGTGCAGAAGCCCGTGGCGATCCTGGCCGAGAACCCCATCGGTCTGGAAGTGAGCGGGATGCCCAAGGACGCCAAGCTCATCGTGGCGCCCCCGGACACCCTCAAGGCCGGCGCCAAGGTGAAGGTCAAAAACGGATGAACGACAACCCCTTCGACCTCGGCGGGCGGGAGGCCATCATCTCCCTGAGGGACATCGCCAAGAGCTACTGGCGCGAGGATCTCGAAATCCCCGTGCTGAAGGGCATCGATCTGGAGATCCCCAAGGGCGGGTACATCGCTTTGATGGGCCCGTCGGGATCCGGCAAGACCACGCTGCTGAACCTGCTGGCGGGCATCGACCGGCCCACGGGGGGCACGCTGGAAGTCTGCGGATACGAGCTCAACGACCTGGACGACGACGAACTGGCCTCCTGGCGGAATGCCCACGTGGGCTTCATCTTCCAGAACTACAACCTGGTGCCGGTGCTCAACGCCTTCGAGAACGTGGAGCTGCCCCTGCTGCTCACGCGGATGTCGCGCCGGGAGCGCCGGGAGAAGGTGGAACACGCCCTGGCCCTGGTGAACCTCACGGACCGCATGTGGAACTACCCCCGCCAGCTCAGCGGCGGCCAGGAGCAGCGCGTGGCCATCGCCCGGGCCGTGGTCACGGATCCCGACCTGCTCGTGGCGGATGAACCCACCGGCGCCCTGGACGCCAAGAACGCCGAAGAGGTCATGGCCCTCCTGGAGCGCCTGAACACGGAGCTGGGCAAGACCATCGTGATGGTGACCCACGATCCCAAGGCGGCCCATCATGCGCGCCATCAAATCCATCTGGAGAAGGGTGTGCTGGACAAGACGGTCGAGGTGAACCGGTGAGGTGGCTGGGGCTCATCTGGAAGAGCCTCATGCGCTCCAAGCGGCGCACGCTGCTCATCGTGGGCAGCCTCGTCCTCTCCGTGTTCACGGTGGCGGTGCTGCAGAGCCTGCTGACCACCCTGAACTCCATGACGGACAATCCCAAATCCAGCAACCGCCTCGTGGTGCGCCACAAGAGCGGCCTCACCCAGATGCTTCCCAAGAGCTACGAGGCCTACCTGCGCCAGCAGCCCGAGGTGGAAACCGTGTGCGTGCTGCAGTGGTTCGGGGGCTACTACCAGGATCCCCGGAATTTCTTCGCCAACTTCGCCAGCGATGAGACGACGCTCTTCACGGTCTTCAAGGAGGAGTTCGGCGTCGCCGGGGTGACCGAGGCGCAGATCAAGGAATACCTTCGGGATGGCAGCGGCTGCATCGTGGGCGAAAGCCTCGCCAAAAAGAACGGGTGGAAGGTGGGCGACGTGGTGCCGCTCACGGGCACCATCTTCCCCATCAATCCGCGCCTCACCATCCGCCTCATCTTCAAGAGCCCCAAGCCCTCGGATGAGAACGTGCTGCACTTCCACTACAAGGTGCTGGAGGAGGGCGTGCCCCGCATGAAGGGCCTCACGGGGAGCTTCTGGGTGCGGACCCACCGTCCCGAGGACATCCCCCGGGTCATCGAGCGCGTGGACCGCCACTACGCCAACAGCGCCTACGAGACGCTGAGCGAGACGGAGAACGCCTTCAACCTGAGCTTCGTGAAGATGCTCGGCAACATCGGCGCCATCATCCAGGGCATCACCGCGGCGGTGGTGGTGGCCATCCTCATCGTCACGGGCAACACCATGAGCACCGCCATCCGCGAGCGCACCACGGAGGTGGCCGTGTTCCGAGCCATGGGGTTTTCCTCGGGCCGGGTGCTGGGGCTGCTCCTGGCCGAAGGCGTGCTGCTGGTGGCGGCGGGCAGCCTCATCGGGCTCTTTTTCGCGGATGCCACGGCGGGCCTGATCCGGGGCGCCCTGGGCTCGGCCAACCCCTTCTTCGCCGACTTCGCGATCCTGCCCCGGACGATCCTCATCTGCATGGGCGGCGCGCTCATCGTGGGGGCCCTCTCCACCTTCATTCCGGCCTATGCGGCCACGCGACGCCCCATCACCGACGGGCTGAAGGCCATCGGATGATCCTCGGGTTCCTCATCCTCCTGCCCCTCGGGGGCTACCTGCTCTGGCTGGTGTGGGCCCTGGTCGCCTACCCGATCCCGCTGAGCTACAACCTGCGCTCCTTGTGGCAGCGCAAGGTCGCCACCGCCAGCACGGCGGCCGCCATCGCCTTGGTGGTGGGCATCTTCGTGGTGGTGCTGAGCCTCGCCCAGGGGCTCTCCGTGGCCTTCGTGAGCAGCGGGCGCCCGGATCAGGCATTGGTGCTGCGCCCCAACGCCCGCTTCGAACTGAACAGCGCCATCGAGCGGGACCGCATGCGCATCCTGAAGGTGCATCCACTGATCCAGCGGGATGAAGAGGGCCCCCTGGCCAGCGCCGAGGTGGTGGTGGTGAAGCTCTTCCCCATGGCGGATGGCACCGATACCAACGTCACCATCCGCGGCCTCGAAGGCGTCGGCCGGAGGATGCGTCCGCAGGTGCGCCTGGTGGAGGGCCGCTGGTACCGGCCCGGCCTCAGCGAGGTGGTGGTGCCGAAAAAAATGCAGGGCCGCTTTCCGGCCATGGGTCTTGGCCGGAGTCTTCGCATGGGGGGCCGGGACTGGGCGATCGTGGGCACCTTCGACGCGGGGGGCTCCAGCTTCGAGAGCGAGGTGTGGTCTGACGTGAACGACGTGATGCAGGCCTTCAAGCGGGAGAGCTATTCAAGCCTGCTGGCGCGCCTGGAGAGCGAGGAGCGCCTGGAGGGCTTCGCCAAGGCGGTGGATGAGGACAAGCGGCTCAAGCTTGAGGTCTTCGGCGAAAAGGCCTACTTCAAGGAACTCACCAAGGCGGGCGATCCCATCAAGATCCTGGGCAACCTCATCACGCTCATCCTCACGGGCGCCGCCATCTTCGCGGCCATGAACACCATGTATGCCGCCGTGGCGGGGCGCACCAAGGAGATCGGCACGCTGCGGGCCCTGGGATTCCGCCAGCGGGAGATCCTGGCCAGCTTCCAGTGGGAGAGCATCTGCCTCTGCCTGGTAGGCGGCTTGCTGGGGTCGGGCCTGGCCCTCTTCGCCAACGGCATCCAGACGGGCACCACCAGCTTCGAGACCTTCAGCGACGTGAGCTTCGCCTTCACCATCACCCCGGGCCTCATGGCCCAGGGCGTGGCCTTCAGCCTCGTGATGGGCCTGCTGGGGGGCTTCCTGCCGGCCTGGCGGGCCAGCCGCATCCCCCTCACCGAGGCCATGAAGGGCGGCTGAGGCGGGCCGTGCAAAACCTCATTCCGGGCCCATGGAAGGCGGCATCGTTCCAGAGCCACGACTGGCGAGGTAAGTGCTGGAATAACTTATGACCTCAACGGGTAGGCCGTGCTTTGTCATGGAATAACACCCGTCGCAACATGTGAATCTTTGTTAAATCTACCGAACCTGACGGCATACACCCGCGTAAGGCGATATACCTTCTGTTCGACTGCTGCACCTCGGAGGAAATCATGGACCGTGAACTGCTGAAGGGAAGCACCCCCATCCTCGTGCTCTCGATGCTGACGGAGCGCCCGATGTACGGGTTCCAGATGATCGAGAAGGTGCGCGAGGCCACCGGTGGCACTTACACCCTGAAGGAAGGCGCCCTGTACCCCGCCCTCCACAAGCTGGAGGCGGCGGAGTACGTGCACTCCACCTGGATCGCCGTGGATGGCGGCCGTGAAAAGCGCGTCTACGAGATCCTGCCCGCGGGCCGGGAACTGCTGGATCGCAAGAAGTCCGATTGGAACCGCTTCGTGGACATGGTCGAGGGCATCGTCGGCGGCCGCTGACCCGGCCTTGGATCACGAGGACTTGAACGGGCCCCCTCGGGGGCCTGTTTTATTGAGTGCGCGGGCTTTCCAGCCGATCCTTGGGAGTGATGAATGACGCCGTTTCGGATTACCTCCGCCAGGTCGAGCGGGAGCTGACCCACCTGGAGCCGCCCCGGCGGGCCCAGGTGATGCGGGAGTTGGAGGCCCAGCTCCTGGATGAACTGGACACCTGTGGTGGGCAATCCGCCGTGCTCGCCGAGCGCCTGGCCAAACGGGAGGATCCCCGGTCCTTGGGGCGGGCGCTGGCCCGGTCCCACGCGGCCACGACCCGGGCCCTGCTCGAATCTTCCTTGGGCGGAGCGCTGGTGATGAGTGTGGGGGCGGGGCTCTACTTCGTCCTGAAAGGGATCACCACCTGGCGCATCGCCCTCATATTCGGCCTGACCCAAGGTGGAGGCGTGGCGTTGCCCCTGCTGTGGTTCCGCAGCCACTGGCAGGGCTGGAACGCCGTAGGCCGGTACCTCATGGCCATGGCGGTGGGGGCGGCGGCGGCGTTGCCCTGGGCCACCCTCTTCGGGCGGCGGGCCCACTGGGAGATGATCCCCTACGGGGCCTTCCTGGGCTGGCTCACGGAGCGGGTGGAGGGGGGGCTGCCCTGGTGGGGCTGGGTGCAGGACAACCTGATTTTCACCTTGCTGATGGCCATCTGGGACGGGGTGCTCAACCCCCAGGAACACCAATCCGCTTCGGATCTGCTGGGACTCGTGCTCTTCCACGCCTCCCTGCAGGCTGGGGCCACCGGGGCCATGGCCGTGCGGCGGCGCATGCGGGATCAGTGGGTGCTGGGCGAAAAGGAACCTTGAGCCATAAGGGGATTCGGGTTAAGCTTTCCCTCTTGCATGGACAAGCCGCGGGCCCGCACTTTCCCCTATGGGTCTCCGGTCGGTCACAAAAGGAGAGGCCATGAAGCCCGAACTGCACCCCCACCTCAATGAAGTGCTCGTCCACTGCCAGTGCGGCAACGAGTTCATGACCCGCAGCATCAAGACCGAGCTGCGCGTTGAAATCTGCTCCAACTGCCACCCTTACTGGACCGGCAAGCAGAAGCTCATGGATACCGCCGGCCGCGTGGAGAAGTTCCAGCGCAAGTTCGCCAAGAAGGCCGAGATGGACGCCGCCAAGGCCGCTTCCGCCGAGGTCGCCGTCGAGGCCCCCGCCGCCGACACCACCGAAGCCTAGATCAATCGTTCCGAGGGACGGGCCGGCTTGCCGGCCCGTCCTTTTGCTTTTCAGGGCCCACGGGGCCTTGGTCCTGGGTCCCCGGCAGGCATGCGGGGGGGCCGTACGATCCGGATGGGTCGGGGTGAACCAAGGATCATGGACCCAGGACCAGGGACTCCGGAGGAATGCCATGCTCGACCAGCTTGAAGCCGTAGAAGCCCGCTTCCAGGAAGTGGAGGCGCAGCTCCAGGATCCCGCCGTCGTCTCGGACCCCAAGAAGCTCCGGGAGCTCACGAAGCTGCGCTCCGAGCTGGAGCCCGTGGTGCTGGCCTTCCAGGCCCAGCGCACCCGCCTGCGCCAGCTGGCGGAGGCCGAGGAGGTCCTGGCCGACAAGGCCATGGACGCCGAGATGCGGGAACTGGCGGAGCTGGAGATCCCCGATCTGAAGGCCGGCATCGCCGCCGGCGAGGTGGAGCTGCGGCGCCTGCTGGTGCCCAAGGATCCCAAGGATGATCGGAACGTCATCCTCGAAGTCCGCGCGGGTACGGGCGGCGAGGAGGCCGCCCTCTTTGCCGGGGAGCTCTTCCGCATGTACATCCGCTTCGCCGAGCGCCGGGGCTTCAAAGTCTCCGTGCTGGACGAGAGCGAGGCCGATGCCGGGGGCCTGAAGGAGGCCACCGCCGAGATCCAGGGCGATGGCGCCTACAGCCTCTTCCGCTTCGAGAGCGGTGTGCACCGCGTGCAGCGTGTGCCGAAGACGGAGACCCAGGGCCGCATCCACACCTCGGCCGCCACTGTGGCCGTGATGCCCGAGGCCGAGGAGGTGGACGTGGAGATCCACCAGAAGGACCTCCGCATCGACACCTTCTGCTCCGGGGGTAAGGGTGGCCAGAGCGTGAACACCACCTACTCCGCCGTGCGCCTCACCCACCTCCCCACCAACACCGTGGTGAGCTGCCAGGACGAGCGCAGCCAGATCAAGAACATGGCCAAGGCCATGACGGTGCTCCGATCCCGCCTCCTGCAGAAGGCCCAGGACGAGGCCGACGCCGCCAGCGCCGCCCTCCGCAAGTCCCAGGTGGGCTCCGGCGATCGCAGCGAGAAGATCCGCACCTACAACTTTCCCCAGAGCCGCATCACGGATCACCGCATCGGCCTCACCATCCACCAGCTGGACAGCTTCATGGCCGGGCAGATCGAGCCCGTGCTGGATCCCCTGCGGGCGGCCTTTGAGGCGGAGCGGCTGAAGGAGCTGGAGGGCTGACCGGAGGCTGGAGGAAAAAAGGACGGCGCCCCGGGGGGCGCCGTTTGCCTGAACTCCAGCCTGCAGTCTTCGGCCTCCAGCCTAGTTCTTCACGCTGATCTTCTCGGGCGCGGCCAGCTTGAAGGCCACGGGGTTGGCGGCTTCGATCTTGATCACGGTGTTGGCGGTACCGGCGGCGAGCGCGGTGCCGGCGGCGGCGCCGATGGCGGCTCCACCCAGGGCATGGTCGTTCTTGTGCTTGTTGTCGGAGAGGATGCCCACGAGAGCGCCCAGGGCCGCGCCGCCGCCGATGAACTTGGCGTTGCGCTCGCCGGTGGCGGCGCCCTGCACGGCGAAGGTCTCGGTCTCAATGCCCTCGCCCGCCACCTCGGTGAGTTTCACGGCGAGGACGCCCTTGCCGCTGGCCAGGCGGCCCGCGGGCACGCTCTGGGTGACGACGCCGCGCACGAGGGCGCCAGCGGGCCACACGGTCTTGCCGGCCACCACCACGGGGGAGGCGAGGGTGGCATCAAAGCCGTCACCCGCCTGCACCTTGTCGGTGGCTAGGTCCCCGGCGAGCTTCACCGTGAGGGAGGTGCCCACGGGCACGTCCACCAAGGTGGTCTTGGGGGCGCTGGGGGTCTTGGCCATCTCAACAGCGGCCTTCTTCTGGGCATCGGCCCGGCGCTTGGCATCCGCCAGCTGGCGCTCCAGGGCCTTCACCTGGCCCTTGCTGAGGTGCTCGTGGGCTTCCTTGTCATCGCCTTCGCCGGCCTTGAGGCCCTTGGCCTCGGCCAGCTGCTTCTCGAGGGCGGCAACCTTGTCGTCGGCGGCCTTGGCGGCGGCTTCGGCCTGGATCTGGGCTTCGGACTTGCGGTCGCAACCCAGGGAGAGGCCCGTCGCCAGGAGGGCGGCGGACAGGAAGAGGGGGGTGGTCTTGGACATGGGGATCTCCGGGTGGGGCCGCGGTGGTGACGTATAGTATGGCAACACCAGAGGCACAGTTCCCGTCTTGAGCCTTCCTCCCCTCAGCCCCCGCGGTGCCACGGTCCTCAAGACCCTGATCGAGGCCTACCTGCAGGAAGGGGAACCCATTGGTTCCCGCCTCCTGGCGAAACGGAATCCCGAGTCCCTTTCCAGCGCCACGATCCGGAACGTGCTGTCGGATCTGGAAGAGGAACAGCTCGTCACCCAGCCCCACACGAGTGCCGGCCGCATCCCCACGGAACGGGCCTGGCGCTACTACGTGGAGCGCTGGGTGCAGGGCGCCATGCCGGCTCCGGAACTGGCCCAGTTGCTGAGCCCGGCCCTGGAGGGGGTGGACATGGACCCGGAGGCCTGGATCCGCCATGCCACCCGCACCCTGTCGGAGGTCATGGAGGGGGTGCTGCTGGCGCTGCCGGCCCGCCTGAACCGCAGCCGCCTGGTGCGCCTGGAGTTCGTGCCCCTCCCGCCCCGGCGGGTGGTGGCCATCTGGGTGGGCTCCCAGGGGGAGGTGGAACACCGGGTGCTGGACAACCTCTGGGGCTTCGGGGAGGCGGATCTCGTGGAGCTGGGGAACTTCGCCACGGAGCACTACGCCGGGCTCACCCTTCCGGAACTCCAGGCCCAGCTCCTCTCGGCCCTCCGCACGGGGGCCGACGCCGGAGAGCAGCTCCGCACCCGCCTCTCCACCCTGGCCCAGCGCATGGAGGCC
>DATEZP010000108.1:0-4840 GCA_035255465.1 Holophagaceae bacterium | reverse complement strand
ATCACGACCCTGCTGAACCGTCTGGAGACGGATGGTGGCAAGTACGGCCTCGCCACCATGTGCATCGGCGGCGGGCAGGGCATCGCCTCCGTCATCGAGAAGCTCTAAGCCAACCACCAGGACCAGGACACAGACGGAGGTTGGAGATGGAGATCAAAAAGGTAGCGGTATTGGGCTCCGGGGTGATGGGCTCCGGGATCGCGGCGCACTGCGCGTCGGCGGGCCTGCAGGTGGAGCTGCTGGACATCGTCATCGACGAGGCGGCGCCCGACAAGCTGGCGGAGGGCGCCCTGGCGGGGCTCAAGAAGAGCAAGCCGGCGCTGATGATGCACGAGTCGCACCTGAAGAAGATCCGCACGGGCAACCTGCGGGATCACCTGGATCGCCTGAAGGAATGCGATTGGGTGGTGGAGGTGGTGAAAGAGGACCTGAAGATCAAGCAGGCCCTCTACGAGCGCCTGGAGACGGTGCTAAAGCCCGGCGCCTGGGTGAGCTCAAACACGTCGGGCATCCCCCTCAAGCTGCTGGTGGAAGGGCGCTCCGCCGCCTTCCGCGGGCGCTTCGTCATCACGCACTTCTTCAACCCCGTGCGCTACCTGCGGCTGCTGGAGTTCGTGAAGGGGCCCGAGGTGCCCGAGGGCGAGGCCGCGGCCTTCCGGGATTGGCTGGAGGTGAGCCTGGGCAAGGAGGTCGTCCCGGCCTTCGACAGCCCCACCTTCATCGGCAACCGCATCGGCATCCACGGCATCATGAGCGTGCTGCACCTGGCCCTGAAGGAGAACATCCCCTTCGAAGTGATCGACTCCGTGCTGGGTGACGCCGCGGCCCGGGCCAAGAGCGCCTCCTTCCGCACCGCGGACTTGGCGGGCGTGGACATCATGGCCGCCACGGCCAAGAACGTGTACGACCTCTGCCCCAACGACGAGGTGCGCGACACCTTCAAATTCCCCGAGTTCCTGCAGTGGATGCTCGACAACAAATACCTGGGGAACAAGACCAAGCAGGGCTTCTTCAAGAAGGACAAGGGCTCCGACGGCAAGAAGCTGTTCCTCCGCCTGGATCCCGCCACCAAGACCTACGTGGCCCAGGAGAAGAAGGACTGGCCCATCCTCAAGGAGCTCAAGGGCATCGATGAGCCCGTGGAGCGGGTGCGCGCCCTCTTCACCTCCGACAGCGACGCGGGTCGCCTGGCCTGGCGCTGCGTGGCCGACAACCTCATCTACGCCGTGAACCGCCTGGGCGAGGTGACGGACCTGCCCCTGAACGTGGACCGCGCCATCCGCAACGGCTTCGCCTTCGAGCTGGGGCCCTTCGAGCTGTGGGACGCCCTGGGCGTGGATCGGGTCGTGGCCCGCCTGCGCTACGAGGAGCGGCCCGTGCCGGCCCTCGTCGAAAAGATGCTTGCCAAGGGCATCGCCAGCTTCTACCGCATGGAGCACGGGGTGCCCGTGGCCCAGCTGGATCCGGCCACGCTCACGATGGTGCCCGTGCTGGAGGATAAGCGGATCCTCATCCTCAAACGGGAGGAGGGCCGCGGCAAGGTCATCGCCGAGAACAGCAGCGCCCAGCTCATCGACGTGGGCGACGACGTGGCCTGCCTCAGCTTCCGCACCAAGATGAATGCGCTGGACGACGGCATCGTGATGCTCATGGAAGACGCCGTGCAGAAGCACGTGCCGGGCAAGTTCAAGGGCCTCATCGTGGGCAACCAGGGCAAGGTCTTCAGCGCCGGCGCCAACCTCGTCTTCGTGCTGAACGCCGCCAAGGACAAGCAGTTCGACCTGATCGAAGAGGCCGCCCGCCGTCTGCAGTATGCGGCCCGGGGCCTCACCTATGCGCCGTTCCCCACCGTGTCGGCCCCCTTCCAGCTGGTGCTGGGCGGCGGCTGCGAGGTGACCCTGGCGGCCCAGGCCACCGTGGGCTCCGCCGAGACCTACATGGGCCTCGTGGAAGTGGGCGTCGGCGTCATCCCCGCCGGTGGTGGCTGCCTCCAGATGCTCCTGCGCATGGAGGATGCCATGAAGGCCAAGGGCGAGCTGGGACCCATGCCCAAGGTGAAGGCCGCCTTCCAGTTCATCGGCACGGCCCACGTGAACACCTCCTTCGATGAAGCGCAGCGCAACGGCTTCTTCCGCCGCACGGACACCCGCGTCATGAACCACGCCCACCTGCTGCACGAAGCCAAGCAGAGGGTGCTGGCCATGGCCGCGGACTTCAAGCCCGTGGAACCCCGCACCTTCCGCCTGCCGGGCCTCGGCGGGGAGACCGCGCTGAAGCTGGCCGTGAAGGACTTCCAGCTCCAGGGCCTCGCCAGCGAGCACGACGCCATCATCATGGGCGAGCTGGCCCACGTGCTCTGCGGCGGCGACGTCAGCAACGTCCAGGAAGTCACCGAGGAACGCATCCTCGAGCTGGAGCGCCAGGCCTTCGCCCGCCTCTGCGGCTACGAGAAGACCCAGGCCCGCATGGACAGCATCCTCACCAAGGGGAAACCGCTGCGCAATTAGGCGGAGCCTCCTCCAAGGGGATGCTTGCCGGATGGACCGGATGAAGACCTCGTGAACCGGGGCTTCATCCGGTCCATTCCGTTCGCATAAACCCCGATCGGACGGGTGGGCTTGGCTTACCATTCCCCATGCGCGCCCTCCGCTTCTCCGCTCCCGGCAATCCCCTCGATGCGCTCGCGCTGGAGGCGCTTTCCCTCCCCGATCCCGGCCCGGGCGAAGTCCGCCTGCGGATGCGGCTCTGCCCCATCAATCCATCGGATCTGCTGCAGGTGCAAGGCGTCTACGGCCGCATGCCCGGCCTGCCGGCCACCGCGGGGCTGGAGGGCCTCGGCGTGGTGGAAGCCCTGGGCGAAGGGGTGACCGGGTGGGCCCTGGGCGATCGCGCGGTGCCGCTTGGGGCTCAAGGGACTTGGGCGGAAGCGCTGGTCACCCCTTCAGAGAACCTGGTGCGGGTGCCCGATGGGCTGGCCGATGACCAGGCGGCCCAGGTCATCGTGAATCCGCTCACGGCCTGGATCATGGCTCACCAGCTGGGTCTGGGCCGGGGGCAGACCCTCCTGCAGAGCGCGGCGGGTTCCATCGTGGGGCGGGCCCTCATCCAGCTGGGGAAGGTGATGGGGTTCCGCACGGTGAACCTCGTCCGCCGACCCGAGCAGGTCATGGAGCTGCTGTCCCTGGGGGCCGACGCCGTGGTCTGCACCGAGGATCCGGAGTGGCTCCGCCAGATGGCCCGGTTCCTACCCCAAGGCGCCGACGCGGCGGTGGACGCCGTGGGTGGTGCCCTGGGTGGGGAGATGGTGAAGCTTCTGGCTCCCGGCGGCACGATGCTCGTTTACGGGGCCCTGAGCATGGAGCCCCTCCAGCTGCCGGGCGGGCAGTTGATTTTCCGAACGGCCACCGTTCGGGGCTTTTGGCTGACGGATTGGAAACGCCGCACGCCCAAGGCCGAACGGGATGCCATCTGCCAGGCCCTGTTGGCCTGCATGGCGGAAGGGAAGGTGGTGTGCCCCGTGGCCGGGATCCACCCCTTGGAAGGCTGGCGGAACGCGGTGCGCCAGGCGCTCACCCCGGGGCGGGGGGGGAAGGTGCTGCTCTCGATGCAGGGGTGAACGGGGGGAACAATCTCCGGCCCCCGGGCATCCAAGGGGTACATCGACCTTTGAGGCCTCCAATGCCCCGCGGCACGGAACGTTCCCTGATTTATGTGCGTGACATCGACGCCCAAGGTCACCTGGTGATCCGGGCGGTCCCCCGCGAGGGCCCCCCGCCGGAGCCCCCCCGGGACATGGAGATGCATTCGGCAAAAGATTAAGGGCCGGCTGCCGATGAGTTTCCCAATGAGATGTCGTCGGGAGGTCGGGTGTCGCGAATTGAATGGTCCTCCGCCTGGAGCGTCGGGGACGATCTGCTGGATCACGAACATCGGGGGCTCATCGCGTTGATCAACCGCCTCGCGGACGCTGAGGCCCTGGCCGCATCGGGTTCCAAGGTCTGGTTGGATGCGATCTCGGAGCTGGTCCTCTATGCGGAAACCCACTTCCGGCATGAGGAGGAGCGGATGGGCCAGATCGGCTTCCCGGGCCTGGAGGCCCATCGTGCGGGCCACATGCGCTTCCGCAAGCAGTTATCCCTGCTGGCCGCCGATGCCGAAGGGAAAGGCCCGGCCGCCTTACCCGACCTGTACACCTTCCTGACGGCATGGCTCAAAGCCCACGTGCTTGAAGAGGATCAACGCTACGCCCCCTACCTGGGGGCCAAGACGGGCTGAAGCCGGGCGTGGGGCGATCAGCCCCGCAGGCTCGGCCACAGCAGCATGGCGAGCAGGGCAGCCATGAAAAACAAGATCCACCCCGCTTCCTCCATGAGGACGGGATCGTGGATCGGATACTGGAAACGGGGCATGTGGAAGCGCATGGGACCCCCTGATGCAGGCCCAGTATCGGTCCCAATCCGGCGTCGCGCTCGGGAATGTCAGGGTGGCCGGGATCATCGATCTTGGTACCCCCACCCGGTTGAGCATCACCCGGTGTCCCGGTTCGCGGGCCGACTCCCTGGATGTTGGTGCCCCCACCCGGGGTCGAACCGGGACACCCTTGCAGGTTGCGGATTTTAAGTCCGCTGCAAATGGGTAAAACCACACCTCGACGAACTTCACTACTTAGTGCAAGTTTACCAGTATTTTCAATGGTTTGCGCGGATTTCAAAAATCGAGATCCCGGCAATCGCCACTAGGTAGAGCGGGAGAAAGTGTAGCCAGAAGTGTAGCCAGAAATGTAGCTAGGATGGGGGTGAGGTACCTCGTGCCCAAGACCTACTCCCAGCTCGAAAAGCTC
>DATEZP010000107.1:0-14090 GCA_035255465.1 Holophagaceae bacterium | reverse complement strand
TCGGTTTGCTGGGGCAGGGTGCCGCCGTAGCGCTGCACGGGGGTCACGGGCGGGCAGGGCAGGCCGGCGTGGCTGAGGGCGAGGCGGACCTCGTCCTCGAGCTGGCCGGGGCTCGCCTCCACCATCACGAGGCGCTTCACCTGGGGCAGGAGGGGCTTGAGGCCCTCGATGGGGAAGGGCCAGATGGTGATGGGGCGGAAGAGGCCGGCCTTGATGCCCTGGGCGCGCAGATCCTCCACGGCGCCCTTGGCCATGCGGGCGGGGGTGTTGCAGGCCATGAGGAGCACGTCCGCATCTTCGGTGCGGTAGGTGTCGTAGAGGGCCTCGGCCTTCATGGCGTCGTATTTGGCCAGGAGCTTGAGGTTGTGGGCTTCGAGATCGGGCTCGCTGAGGAAGATGGAGCAGATGAGGTTGCCGCGGTGCTCGCGGTCGCCCCACACGGCCCACTCGGGCAGGCCGGGCTTGGTCATGGTCTCGGGCAGCTTCACCACGCCCGTCATCTGGCCCAGGTAGCCATCCGCCGCGATGATCACGGGGTTGCGGTACTTGAAGCTGAGCTCGAAGGCCTTGCGGGAGAGGTCCAGCATCTCCTGGGGCGTGGCCGGGGCGAGCACGATGGCGTGGGTGTTGCCGTGGCCGAGGCCGCGGGTCATGAGCTTGAGGTCGGCTTGTTCGGGCGCGATGTTGCCGAGGCCGGGGCCGCCACGCATGACGTTGACGATGACGCCCGGCAGCTCGGCGCCGATCATGTAGCTGATGCCCTCGAGCATCAGGCTGAAGCCGGGACTGCTGGTGAAGGTCATGCAGGGCAGGCCGGCGCCGGAGCAGCCGTACATCATGTTGATGGCGGCCACCTCGCTGACGGCCTGCACGAAGGCGCCGTCCAGCTTGGGCAGCACCTTGGCCATGAGTTCGGCCCCTTCGGTGCTGGGGGTGATGGGGTACCCGAAGACGTGGCGGCAACCGGCCAGCAGGGCGCCCAGGGCTGAGGCGTAGGTGCCCTTGAGCACCATGGGCTGGCCCAGGGGCAGGCTGATTTCCTCGGAGGCCTTGGCCTTGGCCACCGGGGCGCCGGTCTCCTTGGCGCCGAAGAGGTGCTTGGGATCCGCGAGGTCGAAGTCGCCGTGGGCATCCGTGGCCACGGGGCCCGCCTGGGGCCGCAGGCCGTAGGGCTCAGGGCAGGCCTGGATGCAGAGCTGGCAGCCGTTGCAGTTGTCCAGCTCCAGGTGAACGGGGATGAGGCCCGTGGCGGCGTTGATGGCATCCCCTTCGGTGATGCACTCCTTGGGGCAGGCGTCAACGCAGCGGAGGCAGCCCTTGCAGTACTCGGGCTCCAGGAATGGCTTGGGACGTTGGGATGCGGGAATGGCCATGGGTTTACCCTCGGTCTCCAAGATCAGGCTTGGGCCCTGTGCAAGCTGTCACACGGTCGGTGCGGCCCGTCACATGGAATAAATCCGTCAATAAATCCGGATTGAGTCGCGCCGTCTGTCTCACAACGGAAGCGAGGCCGGAAGGCCGGCCTCGCGGGAATGCGGTCTGTGATCGAGATCAGGCTTTGGCGAAGGATTCCAGGGCCGACATGAGCAGGTGGCAGCGTTCGCACTCATCGCTGGGCGAACCGCAGGGGAAGCCATCCACCCCGATGCCCGCGCAGCGCGGATTGTGCTCCGCGAGGATCAGCAGCTCCGTGCAGGCTTTGGCCATGGGCGCCTGCTTGTCCTCAGGGAGGTTGCGGAGGGTTTCGAGGAGCTTCGTTTCGTGGGGGGCCAGCATGGTCGCCTCCTTTTGTCGCTCCCCCAAGATGGGGTGGGGCAGGGAGGACCGCCGTCACACATGCGATGGTTCGCAGCGGCGGCAATGCTGAGCTGGAATGGGGCGGATGGTCTCCGCCTCGGGGTGAGAGGCGCCTTCCGCGGGGGTGATGGGGGGAAACTGATGCGTTCCCCTTTGGAGGTGCCATGTCCCGCATCCTGCGTCAACTCGCCCTCGGCGCCCTTTCCCTCAGCCTCGCGGCCCAGGGGAAGCCGACCTCGAGCCTGGGCTTCGACCCCGCGAATGTCGATTCCTCGGTGAAGGCCTGCGAGGACTTCTACGCCTACGCCAACGGGGGCTGGATGAAGCGCAACGCGATCCCCGCGGACAAGGCCCGCTGGGGCGCCTTCGAGGAGCTGATGGATCGCAACCGCGCCCACATCAAGGCGGTGTTGGATGAGACCAGCCCCCGCCGGGATTGGGCGAAGGGCAGCGTCGAGCAGCAGGTGGGTGACTTTTTCGCTTCGGGCATGGATGAGGCCCGCATCGAGAAACGGGGCCTGAAGCCGCTGGCGGCGGATTTGAAGCGCATCGAAGGTTTTACGAAGCTTTCGCAACTTCCCGCCTTCCTCGCCGAAAGCCACAACCTGGGCCTGGGCGCCGGATTCGCCTTCTTCGTGGGGCAGGATGCCAAGGAAAGCACGCGCTACCTGGGAGCCTTGAACCAAGGGGGCCTGGGCCTTCCCGACCGGGACTACTACCTGCTGCAGGACAAGAAGAACGCAGGGATCCGGGCGGAATACGAGGCCCACGTGGCCCGTGTGTTCGGGCTGGCCGGCGAGAAGCCGGAGCTGGCCAAGGCCCACGCCCGCATGGTGCTGGATCTGGAAACCCAGCTGGCCCAAGCGGCCTGGTCCCGGGTGGAGAACCGGAACCCCAACAAGACCTACAACAAGCGCACCCTCGACCAGCTCGTCTCCGAAGCGCCCGGCTTCGATTGGAAGGCCTACTTCCACGCCCGCGGCGCCCAGGTGGCGGAGGTCAACCTCCGCCAGCCCTCCTTCTTCAAGGCCTTCGGCGAACTGGCCCAGAAGGTCCAGGCGCCCCAGTGGCGGGTGTACTTCAAGTGGAACCTGCTCCGCGCGGGCGCTTCGGCCCTGCCCAAGGCCTTCGGCGATGAAGCCTTCGCCTTCAACGGCAAGTTCCTCAATGGCACGCCCGAGCAAGAGGCCCGCTGGAAGCGCATCCAGGCGGCCACGGACAACAACCTGGGCGAGGCCCTGGGCCAGCTCTACGTGAAGAAGGCCTTCAGCCCCGAGGCCAAGCAGAAGGTGCTCGACATGGTGGCCAACATGCGCGCCGTGCTGAAGGAACGCATCCTGGGCCTGGAGTGGATGGGCGAGGAAACCAAGAAGCAGGCCATCCGCAAGCTGGAGGCCTTCGGCGTGAAGATGGCCTACCCCGATCACTGGCGCACCTACGCCTTCGAGGTGAAGCGGGACGACTACTTCGGGAACCTGCGTCGCGCCCGGCTCTTCGAGACGAAGCGCAACCTGGCGAAGCTGGGCAAGGCCATCGACCGCACCGAGTGGAACATGACGCCGCCCACGGTGAACGCCTACTACAGCCCCACCATGAACGAGATCGTCTTCCCCGCGGGCATCCTGCAGCCGCCCTTCTTCGATCCCAAGGCGGATATGGCCGTGAACTACGGCGGCATCGGCTACGTGATCGGCCACGAAATGACCCACGGCTTCGATGACAGCGGCAGCCAGTTCGACGCCGAGGGCAACCTCAAGAACTGGTGGACGGACGCGGATCGCAAGGCCTATGAATCCCGCGCCGACCTGGTGGTGAAGCAGTACGACGGCTATGAACCCCTCAAGGGCGAGCACGTAAACGGCAAGCTCACCCTGGGCGAGAACATCGCCGACCTGGGTGGGATGAAGATCGCCTTCGCCGCCTGGAAGAAGAGCCTG
The DNA here is from genome assembly GCA_035255465.1 of Holophagaceae bacterium. GTDB lineage: Bacteria > Acidobacteriota > Holophagae > Holophagales > Holophagaceae > JAFDVN01. The sequence goes on along the minus strand of DATEZP010000107.1, from coordinate 10,356 downwards.
GCCGGCCAGCCCGCCCCCGTCCTCGAGGGCTTCACGGGCGAGCAGCGCTTCTTCATTGGCGCCGCCCAGGTGTGGCGCAACCACATCCGCCCCGAGGCCCTCAGCGTCCGCCTGAAGACGGATTCCCACAGCCCCGGACACGAGCGCGTGGTGGGCCCCATGTCCAACCTGCCGGAGTTCTTCGAGACCTTCGGCTGTGTCGATGGCCAGCCCATGAAGCGGGATGAGAAGACCCGTCCGGCCATCTGGTAGGCACGAAGCACCGGGATGAAATGATGTAAAGTCGGGGCCGGGGGCTAAGGGCCTGGAAGGATTCTGCCCTTCCAGGCCCTGAACTCTCCGGCCCTTTTCCGTATGCTGAAGGTGGAGTCCCCCCCATGCGCATCCAAGCCCTTCCCCTCGTCCTCGCCCTGGCGTGCGGCGCACTCTCGGCCCAGCAGGCCCGCCCCGTGCTCGGCGTGGATCCCGCCTACATGGATCGCAGCGTCGATCCCTGCAAGGATTTCTATCGCTACGCCAACGGGGCCTACGACCGCGAGCCCATTCCCGGGGCCTACGGATCCTTCGGCGTGAACCAGGAGATCGACGATCGCAACTGGGCGATGCTCAAGGGCATCCTGGAGTCCGCGGCCGCGGCCAAATCCGCCCCCGGCTCGGCCGGGCAGCGGATTGGTGATTTCTACGCCAGCGGCATGGATGAGGCCGCCATCGAGGCCGCGGGCCTCACGCCCCTGAAACCCATGCTGCAGCGCATCGAGGGGCTCAAGGGCCCCCGGGACCTGGCGCCGCTGCTGGCGGAGCTGCACAAGGGCGGGCTGCGCGCCGGCTTCGCGTTCAGCGTGGGCATCGATGACAAGGACGCGACCTCCATGATCGGCCAGCTCTACCAGGGCGGCCTGGGGCTGCCCGAGCGGGAGTACTACTTCCGCAAGGACCCCAAGACCGTGGCCCATCGCAAGGCCTACGTGGCCCACGTGGCGCGGATGCTGGAGTTGTCGGGGCTGAAGACCCCCGCCGCCAAGGCCGGCGCCCAGCGCGTGATGGCCTTGGAAACCCTCCTGGCCCGGGCTTCGCGCACCCTGGAAGCCCTGCGGGACCCCGAGAAGAACTACCACAAGATCGCCCGCACGGACCTGCCCGCCCTGGGGAAGGGCTTCCGCTGGGAAGCCTATTTCGAGGCCCTGGGCTTCCCCGCGGCGGAACGATCCCTGCTCGTGGGCCAGCCCGACTTCCTGAAATCTTTCGGGGTGCTGGCCTCCAAGGGCTCCCTGGCGGATTGGAAGCTCTACCTGCGCTGGCACCTGATCAGCGGCACCGCCACGGCCCTGCCCAAGGCCTTCGATCGGGCCAACTTCGATTTCTACGGTCGGGTCCTCTCCGGCACCCAGGAGCAGTTGCCCCGCTGGAAGCGGATGCTGGTGGCCACGGATCGGGCCATCGGCTTCGACTTGGGCAAGCTGTACGTTGAGAAGGCCTTCAGCCCCGCCGCCAAGGAGAAGGTGCTGGAGATGGTGAAGTGGCACAAGGAGGCCCTGCGCCAGAGCATCCAGCGCGCCCCTTGGATGGGCGCCGACACCAAGGTGCAGGCGCTGAAGAAGCTGGACGCCATGACCGCCAAGGTGGGTTACCCCGATCAGTGGCGGGATTACAGCGCCCTCACCGTGGCCCGCCAACCCCACGTGCTGAACACCCTGGCCGCCCGGGCCTTCGAGTTCCGCCGCCGCCTGGCCAAGCTGGGCAAGCCCGTGGATCGCAGCGAGTGGTTGATGTCCCCCCAGACCAACAACGCCTACTACGAACCCACCCTCAATGAAATCTGCCTCCCCGCGGGCATCCTGCAGGCCCCCTTCTTCGATGAGAAGGCCGACGACGCTTCCAACTACGGCGCCCTGGCTTCCACCATCGGCCACGAGATCCTGCATGGCTTCGACGATCAGGGCAGCCAATACGACGCCCAGGGCAACCTCAAGAACTGGTGGACCGCCGAGGACCGCAAAGGCTACGACGCCCGCACGGGCGAGGTGGTGGCCCTCTACGACGCCTTCGAGCCCCTGCCGGGCCTGCACATCCAGGGCAAGCAGACGCTGGGCGAGAACTTGGCGGACATCGGCGGCCTGAAGCTCAGCTTCGAGGCCTGGAAGTTGGCCACCGCGGGCAAGCCCCAGCCCAGCGGCGATGGCCTCAACCCCGAGCAGCGCTTCTTCGTCGCCTTCGCCCAGGGCTGGCGGACCAACCAGCGCCCCGAAGAGGTGGACACGCAAGTGAAGAGCGACGTGCACAGCCCCATCCGGGAGCGCGTCCTCGGCCCCGCCAAGATGGTGGGCGCCTTCCACGAGGCCTTTGGCTGCAAGAACGGCAAGGTGCTGGAGCTCTGGTAGGCCAGGCCTTTCAGCATCCATGAATGAAGCGGCGCCCTGATCCCCAGGGCGCTGCTTGGCATGGGCGGTCCTTCCTACTCCATTTGTTTACGGAGGCTGAGGGGCCGCATGTCGGTCCAAACCGCTTTGATGTACTCCAAGCACTCCGCTTTGGTGCCTTCCTTCCCGGCATCCTGCCAGCCGAGCGCGTTTTCACGCTGCGCAGGCCAGATCGAGTACTGTTCCTCGTGATTGCGAACCACTTTGTAGCGGGTTCGATCCTCGGAATCATCTCCACTGGGCATGGTGCGTCTCCTGAAGGGGGATGATTGAGCCGTTGAGTGGGGCAAAGGCGGGCCGGGGATCGCCTGCATGGAACCGCTTATTTGACGCCAAGGACGCCATCCACCGTCCCCTGGGCCATGGGGTGGTACCCCGGGCGGGCCTTGGCATAGATGGCCTTGGCACGGGCGAGGCCTTCGGGGGTCTTCGCCAGTTCCTGGTAGAGGGGGACGATGAGTTTGCGGCGACCGATCTCCATGAGGTAACGCTCGAGGCGGGGCCAGGCGGGCTCGTAGCCGGCGCGGATGCACTTGAGCAGCCACTCGTGGGCGATCTCGGCGTTGCCGGTGTCGGTGAGGTGGAAGGCCCGGTCCAGGGCGGTCATGGGTGTCTGCTGGAGGTCGGGGAGCACGCGCAGGAAGTGGATCCACTCCTGGGTGCTCCAACCGGTGGGATCGATGAGGCGCTTGGCGCTGTCCAGGTCGTACCCGGCGGGCTGGCCCGGCTTCAACGGTTGGCCATCCCCCCGAGACCAGCGCTGCACTTGGGCTTCCACGGCGGCGAAGGCGGGGCTCTCGGGGCGGGGGGCATCGGCGGGGATCGTACCCTCCGTGAGCCAGGCGGCGAGGTCGGGGGCCTTTCCGGGGGCCTGGCTCAGCAGGTGCTTTTGAACGTGGGCGAGGAAATCGGCGGTGTGGACGCTGCGCATGGCGTGGTCCTGGAACCAGCGATTGAGCCAGGCGTCGAAGGCGGGGCGGCCATAGGCCTCCTCCAGGCGGCGCAGGAGCAGGGCGCCCTTCTCATAGGGGATGCGGGAGTAGGCATCATCGGGATCGTTCTCCCCCATGTCGGGCAGCAGGGGGCGGTGGATGGGGGCCACCTTGGCCACGTCCTCCCGCAGATCCTGGGCGCCGAGCACCGCTTCCATCTCCGCGTGCTTGCGGCCATAAACGGCTTCCAGGATGCGGCGTTCCACATAGGTGGTGAAACCTTCGTTGAGCCAGAAATCCCGCCACGTCGCGTTGGTGACGAGGTTGCCGCTCCAGCTATGGGCGAGTTCATGGGCCACGAGGCTCACGAGGCTCTTGTCGCCCGCGAGGATGGTGGGCGTGGCGAAGGTGAGCTTGGGGTTCTCCATGCCGCCGAAGGGGAAGGAGGGCGGCAGCATCAGCAGGTCGTAGCGGCCCCAGGCGTAGGGCCCGTAGAGGGCCTCCGTGGCCTTCACCATGGCCTCGGTGTCTTCCAGCTCATGGGCGGACTTGGCGAGCATGGAGGGCTCGGCCCACACGCCGGTACGGGTGCCCAGGGATTGGAATTCCAGGTCGCCCACGGCGAAGGCCAGCAGGTAACTGGGCACGGCCTGATCGAGGTGGAAGCGGTAGTCCCCGTTGCGGGGGGCGTCGCGATCGAAATCTGCCGCCATGAGGGCGCGCAATTCCTTGGGTGTGTGGAAGCGGGCCGTGAAGGTGATGCGCACGCTGGGGCCATCCTGGCAGGGCACGAAGCTACGGGCCTGGATGGCCTGGGCCTGGGTGAAGAGGAAGGGGTGCTTCTTCCCGGCCGTTTGCGCGGGCTCCAGCCACTGCAATCCCCCCGCGTGATCACTGGTGCGGTAGGCGAGGCGCACCTGGCGGTGGCCCTTGGGCACTTTCACGTCGATGCGCTGCCCCAGGGCGGTGGAGACGGGCACCACCTTGAAGGCGGTGCGCCGCCAGACCTTGCCATCCCGGCTGGTGGCCACGGTCTGGATCTCCAGATCCCGCCCATCGAGGTGGAGGGTGGTGGCGGCCTTGGGGGGGGTGGCCAGGGCCCAGGTGGCGGAGCCGCCCAAGCGGTGGGCGACGAAATCCACCTTCAGATCCAGATCCAGGTGCTTCACCGTGGGCCCCCCCAGGTGGGCGGCGCTGTGCACATCCACGCCGGGGCGCAGGAGCGCTTCCGGCAGGGGGGCCTGGGCGGCGGAGGGCAGGGCGAGGGCGGCGAAGAGGGCGAGGGTGCGCATGGCTCCAGGATCGCAGAATTGCCGGGACGAGGACCCGGGGCTGGGATCAGGGGAACGTCGGCTCGCCCTGGATCAGAGGAAACCCAAGGGGGGATAGGCGCCGCCGAGGATGGTACGGCTATCCACCTTCAGCCACCTGTCGAGCACGGTGGCGTAGAGGCTGCGGAAATCCAGGGTCGGCTTCATGTCGCCGTTGTCATCCAGGTCGGCCAGGTTGGGATAGGAGGAATAGAGTCCGCCCTTGACGCCCCGCCCCAGGCAGAAGGCGAGGCCCGCGGTGCCGTGATCGGTGCCGCCCTGGTTCTGCTCCACCCGGCGGCCGAATTCGCTCCAGCCCATGAGCAGCACCCGCTCCTGGGCAGGCCCTTGGGGGGTGTTGATGGAGGCCAGATCCGTGTAGAAGGCCGCGAGGGAAGCGCCGAGCTCCTTGAGCAGCTGGGGGTGATCCTGGGCCTGGTTCCCGTGGGTATCGAAGCCGCCGAATCCCGCAGCGAAGGCTTGGCAGGGCACGCCCTTCGCGATCATCTCGGCGATGAATTTGAGCTGGTAGGCCAAGGGGAACCAGCCATCCCGCATCGTCTGATCCGGATGGTTCGCGTCGCCGGGGTAAGGCACCGAGGGCGTGCGCGCCGTGGGGCCGAGGAGCTGGGCGAAGCTCGTCTGCGCCTGATCGTAGAGGCGACCGGAGGCCAGCGCGGCGTTGAGGCCGCTCCCCCCGGCGGGCGTGAGCTGGAAGCCGTCCGTGAAACCGAGGCGCAGGGGTTCCGGATTGTCCACGCTGCCCCAGTCCGAGTGGGTGGAGGGGTAGCGGTAGCCATCCCGGGAGCCGATCACCGCGAAGGAGCGGTTGCGGCCGATGTGGGCCGTGGTGAGCTGATCGGTGGTGATGGCCCGGAGCGGATCCCCCCCGGGCGTGAAGGCGAGATCCGCGTAACGGCCGAGCCAGCCGGATCCATCGGGGCTCACCGCACCCATGTCCCACAGGTCGGAGGCGGTGAAGTGGGAGAGGGAGGCGCCGGGCATGCCGATGCCAGGGATCAACGCGAGGCGCCCGGCCTGGGCGAGGTTGAGGAGGGGCCCCAGGGCCCGGTTCAGCCCCAGGGACGCGCCCACGTCCAGGGTGTTGGCCGCGGGGATGGCCAAGCGGGGCCGCTTCTGCTGGTAGATGGCGAGGTTCGGACCCCCGATGGGGACGAGGGTGTTGAGCAGGTCATTGCCCCCATCCAGTTTGAGGGAGATGAGGATCGGCGCTGTGGGCACCGAGGTGGGCGGATCCTGGGGCCCCGAGGGCGAAGAGGACGATTTGGCCCCCCCTCCGCCGCCGCAGGCCAGCCCCGTGGCCAAGGCGCCTCCCGCCAGGAGGCCCTGCACGAATTCCCGTCGCGTGCTCATGGGGCCTCCTAGAAGAGTTGCGCTTCGGGCGCGCAGAGGATGAGGAAGGCGGTGCGGCGAACCCGGTCTTCGGTCTGGGCGCTGCCATCCCAGGCGAAGGGGCCCGTCCAGATCCGCGCGAGCCAGGCATCCCGGAGGGCCGAGGGGATGGGGGCCGGCTGGAGGAGGGCGACGAGGCGGTCGAACACGGCGGTGGGGCTCGCGGGGGCCGTGGGGAACCATTCGGCGATGCGCGTGTCGAAGTGGTAGCGGGTCACGTTGAGGTGGTCCTCACCCCGCTGTTCCTTCATGGCCAGGGCCCAGGCGGCGCGGGTGCGGCCGCGGTAGCTGTCGCTGTTGAGCCAGCGATCGTGATCCTTCCAGCCATTGGGGCCGCGGGGATCCAACAGGTTCTGGCCCATGCGGGCGAAACCGGAGCTGTCATACCCGAGGAAGTCCCGCCAGCCGGGATACCGGGGCATGCCCCCACTCGCCAAAGGCGCCGAGGCCGTGGCCAGATCGGGATTCAGGGCCCGGACCGCCCGCACAAACCAGGTCACGGGCCCTTCCACGAGGGCGAACCGATGGGCGGGGTCGAAGAAGTAGGCGCTCTTGAAGAGGGCCTTGAGGATGTTGCCGATGTGGAAGCCCTTCGCCTGGATGAGCGCGGCGAAATCCGATTGGACGCCCGCGGGCGGTTCCGCCGCCACGAAGAACCGCAGCAGGCGTTTGGCGAGGAACTGCGCGCAGGCCGCGCTGCGCTGGGTGAGGATGAGGCGGATGAAATCTTCGCCATAGTGGCTCCCGGCGCCCAGATCCAGCGTTTGGCCGAACACGGTGGCGGTGCCGCTCAACCGGTAGTTCTCCACCGTGGGGCCATCGCCCAGATCCGGGTGCCCGGGCTCAGGATTGGTCTGACCGTGGTAGATGAAGAATTCCGCGTCGTTGAAGTAATAAGGATTGGCCGGATCGGGGAAGGAACGGCGGAGGTAGCGCCACCCGGTGAAGGCTTTGGCCAGCTCCCGGATGTCCGCCTGGCTGTAGCCGTTGTCCACCCCAAGGCTGTAGAGCTCCATCAATTCACGGGCGAAGTTCTCGTTGGGCACGTCCCCGGGGTTCGCGATGACGTTGTCTTCCGTATCGAGCCAGATGAGCATCGCCGGATCCTGGGCCATCTTCACGAGCAGGTCCCCGAAGGGGCCGCGGGCCACGGGGGATCGGAACAGATCCAGTTGCTTCACCGTGAGGGCGATGTTGTCCGTCTTGGTGTAGCCGGTGGCGAAGAGCTGGTGGAAGAAGAGGGCGAGCCGTTCCTGCAGGGGATTGGGCGAGTAATGCATGCGCCACGCCCACGCGCCTTGGGCATCGCCCAGGCCGTGATCCCGCTCCACCGTGAGGGCATAGGGCATGGGTGCCCAGCGGGGGGTCTGCTCCCAGGGGTGGTCGCATACGTCCGCGGTGGCGCGGGCCGCGAGGAAGGCGCTGGGATCCGCCGTGGCATCCACCCAGGCATCCACGACGGCGGCGGGGCTTTGGAGGGCCAGGGTCGCGGCCTCTTCGGGCTTCAGCCCGAAGCCGGCGCGGCGGGCGAAGTGGAGGACGTCCCCGGCGGTCCAGGTGCTTTGCTGGGCGTCGAAGGTTGCCATGGGGACTCCGGAGGAATCCCCAAGTGTGGTGGCGACCCCTGCGGCGGGCCATTCGTCGCGAGACGAGGGATGGCCGGGCGGCGTATTGCGCTGGCTGGAGGGAGGGATCCCGGGGGCGAACGCGCCCGCCGTGATGACGGAGGGCGCGCCTCCCAGGCGCTAAGCCAGGCCCTGAATCAGGCCTCGGTGGACGAAGGGGTTGCCGGCCACCAGGTTCCCCGTGGCGGTCCAGGTATCCCCGCCCTCCCAATCGCTGAGCAGGCCGCCCGCCTCGCTCACGAGGAGCACCCCGGCGCCCAGGTCCCAGGGCTGCAGGCCCATTTCCCAGAAACCGTCGTAGATTCCGGCGGCGGTGTGGGCAAGGTCCAGGGCGGCGCTGCCGGCCCGGCGGATGGCCTTGGCCCGGGGCCAGATGCGATCCAGGGAATCCCGCCACCGGGGGTAACGCTCCCCCAGCTGGTAGGCGAAGCCCGTGGCGAGGAAGGCCCCATCGAGACCTGGGTGGGCGGAGACCTGCATGGGGCGCCCGTTCCAGGTGGCGCCATCGCCGCGCGTCGCCACGAAAAGGTCTTGCTTCAGGGGATCCCACACCACGCCCACGGCGGGGCCCGCGGCGTCCCACAGGGCGATGGACACGCACCACTGGGGGAAGCCCTGGATGAAGTTGAGGGTGCCATCCAGGGGATCCACGATCCACTTGCGCTCGGTATCCCCCGCGGCGCCCGTCTCCTCGCCCAGCCACCCGTACTGGGGGAAGGCCTGCTCCAAGATCGCGTGGATGGCGGCCTCGCTCTCCTTGTCCGCGATGCTCACGAGGTCGTTCTTGGTCTTCTCCTGCACCGTGGCGGGATCCAGCTGGCGCCAGTGCCCCATGAGCACAGCCCCGCCCGCTTTCGCCGCTTCCACCGCCGCATCCCGCTGAGCCTCGAACATGGGGCCTCCACCCCCATCTTCGCCGGAACTCGCCTTCCCTGACTCCGGGTCGAAAAGAGGGCGGTCGGCGGCTGACCGACGGTAACCGCTGCGCGCTTCACGGCCCCTTGATAGCCTTCCCGGATATCCCCTGGTCCGACACCCGCTTTTTGGAGGAATCATGTCCACGCTCAAGAACGCCGTCATCGTCGAAGCCAAGCGCCTGCCCCAGGGCAGGGGCGTGAAGGGGGCCTACGCGGCCACCCGCCCTGAGAAGCTGGGCGCCGTCGTGATTGAGGCCCTCAAACCCCTGCTCAAGGACTGGTCTTCGCTGGAGGACGTGCTCGTGGGCTGCGCCATGCCCGAGGGCGAGCAGGGCATGAACATGGCCCGCCTCATCAGCTTCAAGGCCGGCCTGCCCATCACCGCCGCCGCCGCCACCATGAACCGCTTCTGCGGCTCCAGCCAGGAGACGGTGCTCATGGCCCAGCGCGCCATCCAGACGGGCGTCGGCACCCTCTACCTCGCCGGCGGCGTGGAGAGCATGAGCAAGGTGCCCATGATGGGCTTCAACCCCAGCGTGGATCCCGAGCTCACGGCCACCTTCCCCGAGGCCTACTGCGGCATGGGCGTCACCGCCGAGAACCTGGCCGCCGACTACAAGATCACCCGCCGTGAGCAGGATGAGTTCGCGTACCACAGTCACCACAAGGCCGCTGCCGCCTGGGCCAACGGCAAGTTCGCCAAGGAAGTGGTGACCTTCGAGGCCAAGGGCCTCGACGGCAAGCCCGTGACGCTGAAGCAGGACGAGTGTGTGCGCGCCGACACCTCCATCGAGAAGCTGGGCGAGCTCAAGGCCGCCTTCATCAAGGACGGCAGCGTCACCGCGGGCAACAGCTCGCCGATTACGGATGGCGCCGCCTTCCTCCTCGTCATGGAAGAGGAGACGGCCAAGGCCCTGGGCCTCAAGCCCCGCGCCCGCATCCTCCAGGGCGCCGTGGCCGGCTGCGCGCCGGATCGCATGGGCATCGGCCCCGTGCCCGCCACCAAGAAGCTCCTGGAGCGCCTGGGCCTGACCCTGGACCAGATCGATGCCGTGGAACTCAACGAGGCCTTCGCTGCCCAGAGCCTCGCGGTGATCCGCGAAGGTAAGTTCGATCCCGCCAAGGTGAACGCCTGGGGCGGGGCCGTGGCCCTGGGTCATCCGCTGGGCTCCAGCGGTGCGCGCATCATCACCACCCTGCTGAACCGCCTGGAGACGGATGGCGGCAAGTACGGCCTCGCCACCATGTGCATCGGCGGCGGGCAGGGCATCGCCTCCGTCATCGAGAAGCTCTAGTCCAGCGCCACGACGCCACGACGCCACGAACAGGAAGTGAGGCTGGATATGGACATCAAGAAAGTAGCGGTATTGGGCTCCGGGGTCATGGGCTCCGGGATCGCGGCGCATTGCGCTTCGGCCGGGCTGCAGGTGGAGCTGCTGGACATCGTCATTGATGATGCGGCGCCGGACAAGTTGGCCGAAGGGGCCCTGGCCGGACTGAAGAAGAGCAAGCCCGCACTGATGATGCACGAATCGCATCTCAAGAAGATCCGCACGGGCAACCTGCGGGATCACCTGGATCGCCTGAAGGAGTGCGACTGGGTGGTGGAGGTGGTGAAGGAGGACCTGAAGATCAAACAGGCCCTCTACGAACGGCTGGAGACCGTGCTGAAGCCCGGCGCCTGGGTGAGCTCCAACACCTCGGGCATCCCCCTCAAGCTGCTGGTGGAGGGCCGCTCCGCC
>DATEZP010000106.1:0-2465 GCA_035255465.1 Holophagaceae bacterium | reverse complement strand
GGCGGGCCGTTGCGGTCCATGAGCACCTGGCCGATGAGGGCGCGGATGCCGCAGCGCTCGGCGGCCTGGAAGGCCGCGTCCACGGCCTCGGCGTGGACGGTGCCATAGGCCGCGACGGTGGTGGTGCCCCAGGAGAGCGCTTCGGCGAAGAAGGCCTTGGCCATGCGCGCCGCGTGCTTGGTGTCCGCGAAGGCGGCCTCGGCGGGGAAGATGTAGCGCTCCAGCCAGGGCAGCAGCTCCAGGCCGTCCTCGGCCACGGCGCCCAGCTGGGGGATGTGCGTGTGGGCGTCCACCAGGCCCGGCAGGATCCACAGCGGACGGAGATCCTGCAGCCCCGCGCCCGGATGCTGCGCCCGCAGCGCCTCGAAGGGCCCCACCGCGGCGATGCGGCCGCCCTCCACCAGCAGGCCGCCATCCGGATGCTCCTCGAGCCGGTCGGGGCCGGCGGAGCTGAGGAGGCGGGCGCGGTAGAGCATGGTCATGAAAAAGGGGCCGCTCGCGCGGCCCCTTGAGGATAGATCCTTTGTCCGTTGACTACACTTCATCAAAGAAGAAGGGCTTCAGCACCTGGATGCGGCTCTCCCAGTCGTTGGGGTGGATGAAGCGCAGGGCGGCGGCCAGGGAGCTCAGCAGGCTGTTGCCGTCCTGGGGCGTGAAGCAGAAGCCCACCACGCGGTTCTCGTGGGGCATGGTCAGCGTGGAGAGGGGGATCACGGTCTGGTTGAGGATGCGGCCGAAGTGGCCCTGGTCGCGGCCGAAGGAGAAGACGGTGTTGGCGTCCTTCTTGTCGGTGACGGCGATGCGGTCGTTGGCCTTGATCTTGGCCTTGAGGGCGTCGAGGGTGGTGGGGCGCTTCAGGCGCAGGTCGAACCACAGGGAGTGCATGTACTGGGTGTTCAGCTTCACGGCGGAGCTGAAGAGGTTCAGGTCCAGGCCCTTGGTCTGGAACAGGTGGAAGGCGTCGCGGGCGTGGTGGGTGCCGAACTTGCCGTCCTTGTGGGAGCCCACCTGGGGCGCGGGGCAGAAGTCCTTCACCTGGCTGATGTCGTTGGCGCGGCGCATGCAGACGAAGGAGCCTTCGACGAGGTTGTCGTCGCCCTCGGAGAGCACCAGGGTCTGCAGCAGGCAGCTCAGGTTGTGGGTGTTGCAGCTGACGACGTGGATGTACTTGTCGGCCTCGGTGACGACCTCGTCGTTGATGCCGCGGGCGTACATCTTTCCGAAGCCGAACTCGGAGCCCTGGGCGATGAAGCCCAGCGTGTTGTGCTCGTACTTCTTGTAGACGTTCTCCTTCATGTCCAGGCCCTTGGGCGAGCAGTCGATGACGACCGACGCCTGCTCCAGCGCCTGCTCATGGTTCAGGACCGGGGTCATGCCGGCGGCCTTGAAGGCCTCCATCTTGTCGGCGTCCACCGCCAGCCTGGCGCCGCGGTTCACCAGGGCCTTCACCTTGGGCCGGTCGCTGACGCTGTGCTTGTGGAAGGTGACCTCGTCGATGCCCAGCTCCTTCTGGAAGTGGGTCATGAGCCCGATGAGGGGCTCGCCGATGGTGCCGGTGCCGACGACGTGGATGATCTTCTTCGCCATATCCGCTCCTCAGGCCGGGTTGTTCGGGACGCCCCACCGGCCAAACAATCCAGTTTCCCAGGCCTCCCGGGCGGAGCCAACCCCAAAACGTCCTTGGTCCCTGGTCCTTGGTCCCTAGCCAAAACCCTCGGAAGGGCCGGCCAAGGACGAAAGACCAGGGACCAGGGACTCGGCGCGTCGTTGGCGCGGCGCTACCAGCCGCGCATCAGGTTGGCCTTGTACACGCGCTCCAGGGCCAGCACGAAGGCGCCGGTGCGGTAGGTGCAGCCGTGCTTCACCACCTTCTCGTGCACGTCGTGGAAGGCCTGGTGCATGATCTTCTCCTCCTTCTGGAAGACCTCGTCCTCCTCCCAGAAGAACTGCTGCAGGTTCTGCACCCATTCGAAGTAGGAGACGGTGACCCCGCCGGCGTTGGCCAGGATGTCGGGGATCACGGTGATTCCGCGCTCCTTCAGGATGTGGTCAGCCCCTGTGGTGGTGGGGGCGTTGGCGCCCTCAACGATCAGCTTCGCCTTGATGCCGGCCGCGTTGGCCTGGGTGATGACGCCGCCCAGGGCCGCGGGGATCAGGATGTCGCAGTCCTGCGCGAAGACGGTGGCCTTGTCGAAGGCCTCGCCGCCGGCGAAGCCCGCCACGGTGCCCTTGTTGGCCTTCACGTGGGCGGCAAGGGCCTTCACGTCCAGGCCCTTGTCGTTCTTCACCCCGCCGGCGTGGTCCGCCACGGCGACGATCTTCGCGCCCATCTCATCGAGGAACTTGGCGGTGAAGGAGCCGACGTTGCCGAAGCCCTGCAGCACCACGCGGGCGCCCTTCATGTTGATGCCCAGCACGCCGCAGGCCTCGCGGGTGATGATGGCCACGCCCTTGCCCGTGGCGGC
>DATEZP010000105.1:0-2450 GCA_035255465.1 Holophagaceae bacterium | reverse complement strand
TCATCACGGGCAGGCTCACGATCATGGAGCGGCTGGGCGCCATGAACACCTTGAAGAGGGCGTCTTCCAGCCCGTAGAGCTCGGCGGCCACCTTGAGGCGGGCCTGCATGGCTTCGAAAGGATTGTGGTGGTCGCTCATCGCATCTCCAAGGGAGGGTGGGATCAGGAGTTGAGGGTCAAGCGGTGGGGCCGGCGCCCAGGACGGGGTGGGTTTCCGGGGGTAGCTCGAGCTCCCGGCCTTCCTTCCAGAGACCTTCCAGGTTGTAGTGGGCGCGGGTCTCTTCATCCATGACGTGCACCACAAGATCCCCGAAATCCAGGAGGATCCAGTTGCCCATGGAGTGGCCTTCGCTGGAGAAGACGCGGTGGCCCAGGGGGCGCAGGGCGTCCTCCACGGCGTCGGCGACGGCGCGGTTCTGGCGGTCGCTGCTGCCGCTCATGAAGGCGAGGGTTTCGGTGAAGCTGCAGGCATCCTTCACGTCCAGCAAGCGGATCCGTAGGGCCTTCTTGGATCGCGCGGCTTCGACGACAGCGCTCAACCGACTATCAAGGGACATCAACACCTCAGGCGGGTTAACGATACAGGTTTTCACGGGTGATCGCAGCTAAGACCTCGGGAGGAAGGTCCGCGGCGAGGGAATCATCGGCAGCACCTGCCGACAACTTGGAACGGAGCACGGTGGAGGCCAGATCCAGCTCCGTGGCGGGCAACCACAGGAATTCGCCGGGACCTCCGGTCCAGGCCGCCACCACCCGGGCCGGGAAGCCCTCGGGAAGGGTGACGGGCGCCCCAGGGCGGGGAGCCATGGCCATGGAGGCCAGCTCCAGGATGCGATCCACCTTGTGCCACCGGGGCAGGAGCGCCAATTGGTCCGAGCCCAACACGAGGATGAAGGCGGCCTCGGGCGAGGCCGCCCTCAAGGCCTCCAGGGTGTCCACCGTGTAGCTGGTGCCACCCCGGTCCAGCTCGTGGCGCTCCAGGGTGATGCGGGGGTCCAGGCCCAGAAAGGCGGCTTTCACGAGGCCCAGGCGGGCCTCCGGCGAGGGGCCCGCCTGGGCGGCCTTGAGGGGCGATTGGGCCGCGGGCATGACCCGCAGCTCATCCAGATTCAGGTGCTCCAGCGCCAGTCGCGCCAGCTTGAGGTGGCCAAGGTGGGGGGGGTTGAAGGCCCCGCCCAGGAGGCCGACTCGCTTCATTTCGCTTCTTCCTGCAGGAAGGCGAAGGCGGCGAAGGCCAGTTCTTTGAGCCCTTCTCCGGTGACGCCGCTGATGAACCAGGCCTTCTGGCCCCGGGTTTCGCAGAGCTTTTCGAAGGCGATCTTTCGCGCTTCGTCCTGGAGGGCATCCAGCTTGGTGCCCACGAGCCAGCGGGGCTTCGTGGCCAGCACCGGCGAGAAGGCGGCCAGCTCACCCTCGATGATGCGGACCGCATCTTCGGGCTCCTGCATGGGATCCGAAAGGTCCACCAGCTGCATCAGCATGCGGGTGCGCTCCACGTGGCGGAGGAACTGGATGCCCAGTCCCGCGCCGCCGGCGGCGCCTTCAATGAGACCGGGGATGTCGGCGATGACGAAGCTCTCGTGCTCGGAACCGCCGAAGCGATCCATGCTCACGACGCCCAGCTGGGGCTGCAGAGTGGTGAAGGGGTAGTTGGCGATCTTGGGGCGGGCGGCGCTGAGGCGGCTCACCAGGGTGCTTTTGCCGGCGTTGGGGAAGCCCGCAAGGCCCACGTCCGCGATCATCTTCAGCTCGAGGTCCAGGAGGCGGTGTTCACCTTCCTCCCCGGGCTGGGAATGGCGGGGCGTGCGATTGGTGGCGCTCTTGAAGTGCCAGTTGCCCAGGCCACCCCGACCAGCGCGGGCGACGCAGAGGAGTTCGCCATCGATCATGAGCTCGGCCAGCACTTCGCCGCTCTCCGCGTCCTTCACCAGGGTGCCCAGTGGCACGTCGAGGATGATGTCCTCGCCGTCGTTGCCGTTCTTGAGGCTGCCCATGCCCTGGCCACCGCGCTCCGCCACGAACTTGCGTTTATTGCGGTAGGCGTTGAGAGTGTTGAGCGATCGGTTGGCGCGCAGGAACACGCTCCCACCCAGGCCGCCATCGCCACCATCGGGACCGCCTTCCGGCGCGAACTTCTCCCGACGGAAGGACGTGCATCCCGATCCGCCGTGGCCGGCGGTCACTTCGAGTTGGAGGTGGTCAAGGAACATGGGCGGTGGCTTCAGGCTTAGGGCTTCGGGTCACAGGTGGGAATCCGCAGCCGGGCCAAAAAAACGCGCAGTCCCTGAGGGAGACTGCGCGTCGGATGATTCGAGGGCCGATTAGGCCTCGATGGGATCGATGTGGATGAAGCGGCCGGACTGGCCCTTGTCCTGGAAGCGCACCTTGCCGTGCACCAGGGCGAAGAGGGTGTGGTCCTTGCCCATGCCGACGTTGACGCCGGCGCGGAA
>DATEZP010000104.1:0-2503 GCA_035255465.1 Holophagaceae bacterium | reverse complement strand
GGAATGCGATGCCTCCATCCGGGCCCTGAAGGCCATCACGGGGCAGGACCAGCTGCTGGAGGACAATCCCACCCTGAGGCGCTCCATCCAGCACCGCTTCCCCTACATCGACCCCCTGAACCACCTCCAGGTGGAACTGCTGCGCCGCTACCGCGCCGGTGATCAGGCCCACGACAGCGACGATCTCACCGTGCGCGGCATCCTCCTCACCATCAACGGCATCGCCGCGGGACTGCGGAACAGCGGGTGAAGCCGGGCCTTGATGAAGAGGGCACACGGTCCGATGCGCAGATCAGAATCCTCCGGTCCCCAGGGGCGCGCCCACGCCCGTGACGTAATCCCATCCCACCAGGCACGGGAAGCCGTTGTTCCCGGACGTGATGTCCCGGAAGACCGGCGTGGCTGGCGGATTCAGGTAGCTGGCATAGATGGCCGAGAGCAGCTGGGTGGTGTTCGTGAAGGTTCCGCCGCCCAGGTTCACCATGCCGGCCATGCAGGGCGAGGAGACGCTCGTGCCACCCACCACCCACCATCCGGACCGTCCGTGGTAGGAGGTGGTGTCGTACACCGCCACCCCTGTGTTCGGATCCGCATCCGAGGAGATGTCGGGCACGCCGCGGCCGGAACCTGTCATGGATACGGCCGTCTGCCAGCTGGGCTTCGCTTCGTACGGGCTGTTGCCGCCGCCCCCGGAACTCCAGCCGGTCTCGCCGGTGAAGGCGCCGTTGGCATCCGTGGCCACGCTGGTCCCCCCCACGGCGACGACGTACGGCGAGGTGGAAGGGTAGATGGTCTTGCCGCCGGTGTCTCCGCTGGCGGCGAAGAACACGGGCCCGTTCACATTGAAGTGCGTGTCGTTGGCGGTCTCCCCCGAGGATTCACTGCCACCCCAGCTCATGGACACCTGCTTCACACCGGCGAGAGACGCCGCCAGATCCACTGCGGCGTAGAGGTTCGCGTTGCTGTTGGACTGGGCCTCCACGAGGACGATCTTGGCGTTGGGCGCCAGGGCGTGGGCCCACTCAATGTCGAGAGCCGCCTCCAGGGCCCAGCCGGAATTGGTCCGGGGCTTCTTTCCTCCCTGGTAGACGACCTGGAAGACCGTATTGGTGGAGGCGGTGGGGTTGGTGGACGTCTCCTGCGGCAGGCCGAACTGGGCTGAGAAGGTGTTGAAGTCGCTCAGGGCCGTCGGGTAGTGGTAGGCGTCGATGATGGCGATGACATCGTGGCCCCCGGCGGCGGGGAGGTTGTAGAAGTCCCGGAGCTGCGTCGGGGACATGCCGCCCCCGGGTCCCAGCCCTCCGGCAGGACGGAGCAGCACCAGATGGTTCGTGTGGGACCTGAGGCCGACATCCTCCCGGGCCTCGAGGCTGGTATCGGGAATCAGGATGTCCCCGTGGATGACTGGGGGAGCCTCCTGCCCGGCAAGGCTGGCCAGACCCAGCCCGAATCCGAGGATCACCGAACGTGCTTTCATCCACCTCATGTCGCCCTCCGTGATGCCGTCCGGGGCATCCGGACGCGATTCAGGACCGAATGGTTATTGATACCGTGTCTCATTATTTTGAAACGGCACGGAAATCTACATTCGCCAACCTTGGGCGTCAATGCATCGTGACGGGATAGACAACAAGGCCCCCACCTCGCGGCGGGGGCCTTGTCCGTGGGCGGGAAACCTCAGTCCTCGTTCATGGCGAAGGCGGGGGCGCCGTCCACGACCTCGCGGGCGGGCTTGGTCTCTTCCGCGGCTCTCCAACCCCAGGCGCCGATGACGGCCTTGAAGGTGAAGATGATCACCGCCAGGGCGCCAAGGCCGAAGAGGGTGTCGCCGGGCATGCGCAGCCAGGTGAAGGTGCGCATGAGGGGAGACTGCACCACCTCGGCGCTGCGGGCGTACCAGGTGCCCTGGTTCAGGCTCTGGGTGATCTGGTAGAGACCGCTGGGAACCAGCGACATCGCCAGCATCAGGACCAGGCCCAGGTTCAGGCCCCAGAAGCCCCACTTCAGCCACTTCTCGTCCCAGGCCTTGTCCGGCGTCATGCCGCGCAGGGCGAAGAGCATGAGGGAGATCGCCAGGAAGCCGTAGACCCCGAAGAGCGCGGCGTGGCTGTGGATGGGCGTGGTGTTGAGGCCCTGGCCGAAGTAGAGCACGGAGGGCGGGTTGATGAGCATGCCGAAGACCCCGGCGCCCAGCAGGTTCCAGAAGCAGACCGCCGCGAAGTACTTGAACGGCCACTCGTAGCCGCTGCCGAGGGCCCGGCCCGCCTTCAGGCTCATGGCGATCTCGAAGCCCACGATGGTGAGGGGCACGATCTCCAGGGCGCTGAACACGGAGCCCAGGGCCGAGATGGAGGCAGGAGATCCGGTGTAGTAGAGGTGGTGGAAGGTGCCGATGACGCCGCTGCCCAGGAAGAGGCCCATGGAGAGGCTCACGGCGCGGAGGGCGGTGCCCTCGCGCAGCAGGCCCATGCGGGTGGAGAGCAGCGCGATGGCGACGGTGGCG
>DATEZP010000103.1:0-2426 GCA_035255465.1 Holophagaceae bacterium | reverse complement strand
CGCGAGCTCCTGGGCATCCTCAAGATGAACGGCGAGGCGCCCATACCCGCGATCCGCTCCACCGCCTACGACGAGACCATGGTGGTGGCCCGTCCCGAGCCCCGCGGTACCGGCCGGATCTGGATCGCCGCGGCCGCCGTGACCATCCTGGCCGTGGGTGGCTGGTTCCTGTTCCGGGGCCCGAAGGCCGCCCGCCTCCAGATCAATTCCCAGCCCACGGGCGCCAAGGTCTTCGTGAACGACCTGGCCGTGGGCGCCACGCCCATGAACCAGCCCCTCCAGGCGGGCGACACCCTGCGGCTCGAACTCAAGGGCTTCCGGCCCCTGACCTATGCCTTCAAGCCTGGCGAGGCCCCGCCGGTCTTCCCCCTGGAGCCCATCATCACCGAGGAAGTCATTGATTCCGTGCCGCCCGGGGCCACGGTGGTGCTGGATGAGAAGGCCCAGGAGGGCGTGACGCCCCTCAAAGTGCGCTGGAACCAGGGCCAGCCCCACCGCCTGACCCTCACCAAGGAGCAGCTGGGCTTCGCCTCGGACTTCGCCCCAGGCGAGATCCCGGCCGGCCGTGCCTTCGAATTGAAGGAGGCCACCACCGCTGACACCCGCCAGGAGCCGGCCCTGGACCCCAGCGCCCCCGGAACCCTCAAGCTGGCGGGTGCCTTCGGCGTGCGCGTGAAGGTGGATGGCAAGGACATGGGCGATCTCGCCCCCGGCGCCAAGCTGCCCCTGCCTCCCGGTGCCCACAAGGTGGAGCTGGCCAGCGCCCGGCACTACTTCAAAGACAGCCGGAACCTCAGCGTCACCGCCGGCCAGACCCTGCCCCTGAACCTGCCCGCCCTCGCCACCCTCACCGTCGAGACCTTCCCCGGCACCGGCAAAGTCCTCGTAGACGGCCAGGACACCGGCATCGAAAGCGACGGCAGCGGCGTCAAGCTCGCCGAAGGTCGCCACACCGTCACCGTCCGGGGCCCCAAAGGCACCAAGAGCGAGACGGTCGAGGTGCGGGGGGACAAGGGGTTGAGGTTCCCGCTGTAATTTCTATGCTGCCCTTGTGTGGGCATTACGGTTGATTACATTCTTCCTTCAAGCAAATGCATGGTGTTGGCCATTCGTCGTTCTGAAGGGAGGGCGTTTATGGGCGATCCAATCCCGAATCCGTATCATCAGCTCCGCGGGGCATACGGATATTCCTATTCGGGCTATCTGCGGGCCAAGCCCCCCTATGCCTACGCCAAGTCTGTCCCGCAACTTGGTGCCTTTCTGCAACAGAATCCTCTGAGTCCACCTTCTTTCGAACAAGTCGAAGGATTTGTGCTAATTGGTTATGTTGGGTGGATTACCTTCGACGGGACTCCGAATCTGACCGGTAGAGGCACCTCGCAGGTTGGGGGCAGCAAGGTCGCCCTCGACGCTGATTTCACGGGAACGCTGAGTGATTTGCAATTTGAATCTGGGGGTCCCGGGGACCCCCCATTCCTTTCGGGCACGTTCAAGACGATCGACGCTGCGGATCCTTCGGTGGGATTCACCCATAAGTTTGTGGCAAGCAGTGATCGCAAGACCATTTTCTTCACAGTAACGGATGGAGATTATCGCGATATGGTCGCCTCAGGAGTCATGACGAAATTGTGAGGCCTCCCATCGATCCGCTTCCTTCGCGTGAGCAGAAGGCGGATCCAAAATTTGCCTGATGACCGGCCTAACCACGTAGGTTGACCGGGTTGTGTCTGGATTAATGGGTTCGATGGCGATCCTTAGTGCTTGCCAGGAGTTTTTCCCTCGCAGCCTCCTCAGCCTGGAGGAATTACCGTTCGGCCCCCGGAATCGACCGTTCGGCGGTTTCTGCTGCTGAACGGCCCCAGGTCCGGTTTCATGGGTGAGTCCCGCGAGGAACCCGCCCCGTATGCCCCTCCTTCCCAGCGACTTCCAGCCCCATTCGGCGCCCGCGCGCGTGGCGGCGTACGCCCCGTGGCTCAGGCCGAAGCGGGCGGGGTGGCAGGTCCCCCTGGCAGGGGCCGCGGCCCACGACGCCCACCAGGTTCTTCAATTGGATCGGCTGCCGGAGCTCTCCAGCTTCGAGGCGTTCGAAGAACATCTCGCCACCGTGCTGAACAGTGGCGTGTGCGTGTTCTTCAATGGGACGGAGCCTCTCCTGTTGGCCAGGCAGGGCACCGTAGGCACCGTGAGTGGCCTGCGGATCGTGATCGGGCTGGATGAACGCGGGGCTTCTCGCTTCCATGTCCTGGGTCCGGGCGTCGACGCCTCCTTCGCCATGGCCGATGGGGCCTTCCTGGCCGGCGAATCCGACCGCCGGCGGATCGACCTGATCCGCTACTGGTACCAGCACGCCAAGCCCCACCTCATCAAAGCCTGGACCGATTCGCGGTCCTTCCACCCTCCGGTCGGACCTCACGACGCGGCCTAGG
>DATEZP010000102.1:0-44612 GCA_035255465.1 Holophagaceae bacterium | reverse complement strand
CGGCGCCGATGACGGTGAGGTTCAGTTGCTTGCCCAGGGAACCGCCGCTGTTGGTGGCGGTCACGGTGTAGGCCTGGGGGGCGGCGGAGGCCGTGGGCGTGCCGCTGAGCACGCCGGTGCCCGGGTTCAGGGCCAAGCCCGCGGGCAGGGCCGGGGAGACGCTCCACGCCACCACGGCGCCGCCGGTGCTGGTGGGGGCGAGGGGCGTGAGGGCCGCGTCCTTGCCGATCACGAGGTCCGTGCTGGCGTAATCGAAGGCCGGGGCCACGTCGTTCACCGTGAGGCTGAGGGCCGCGGTGGCGCTGCCGCCGGCGTTGGAGGCGCGCACCATGTAGGTGGCCGTGGCGGCCACGGCGGTGGGGGTGCCGCTCAGGATGCCGGTGGTGGGGTGGAGGCTCAGCCCCGCGGGCAGGGCGGGGCTCACGCTGTAAGCCGTGACGGCGCCACCCCCCACGGTGGGGGTGCGCGGGGCGATGGCCGTGCCCTTGGTGTAGGTGGCCGGGCCGGCGCCGTAACTCAGGCCCGTGGGCGCGGGCGTGGTGGGGGCGGCTGCGGCGGAGCCTCCACCTCCGCCGCAGCCGGTCAGGCCGGCGAGGCCCAAGGAGAGGCCGAGCAGCAGTGCGGTTTCACGGGGGATGGCGTGGGTGCGGACTCGCATGGCGTCTCCGGGGAAGGGATGATTCCCCACGCTACGTCCGCGGGGGCCCACGCCATGGGGCCGCTTCCGGGAAAGGGGGTGGGCCACTTCGGCGCCGGTCACGCCCCTGGTGGCCCACCCCCTTTCCCGGAAGCGTGCCTGGGAGCCCCGGGGCCCTTCGCCGAGGGTGGAGGCAGCGGCGCAGTCCGCCCCTCTGGAGATGCCATGTTCCGATCCCTCGTCATCGCCTCCTGCGCGCTGGTCACGTCGGCCTTCGCGCAAACCCCCTCCACCGCCCGCACCCACCTCACGGTGCCCGCCACCAGCCTCGTGCAGATCGAGCTGGCCACCCGGGTGGACCTCAGCACCGGCGTGGTGAGCGTGGACGCGGGCACGTGGGAGAACGGCAAGTGGCAGTGGTTCCCGGGGGCCAAGGGCTTCGAGGTGCCCAAAGGCCGCACCCTGGTCATCACCGACGCCCAGGCCTGGGCGCTCCATGAGTCGGGCTCCGGCACGCCGGCCTCCCTCGAACTGATCCTCGACCATCCCAAGGCCGGGTACTCGGGATCCATGGCCCTGTTCTCCTTCCCCGACCTCGGCCCGAACGTGGGCGGCGTGCAGCGCCAGGTGTGGACCAGTGGTTTCGTGGTGCCGGAAACGGTGCAGGTGAAACTCTGGGTGCAGCAGTTCTACCCCCGCAGCCTCATGTCCATGGCCCGCATCATCCTCCATGGGTACTACCTGTGAGGCGGGCCCTGCGCACCTTCCTCCCCCTGCTCCCGGCCTTGGGCCTGTTTCTCGGCTGCGGCGGCGGGGGGGGCGGAAGCGAAGCGGCCTCGGTGGCTCCGCCTGCTTGGAGCGCGCCGCAGACCTTGGATGCGAACTCCCTGGTGGATTCCTGCCTCACCGGCGATGGCGCGGGCAGCGCTCTGCTCGTGTGGCGGCACGGCGCGCAAGATGGCGCCGGACATGGCATCCACGAGGTGCTGACGGCCCGGGTGAAGGCCGATGGATCGTGGACTGCGCCCGCGGTGCTGGAGGCGGGCGAGGCGGGCAGCACCCTCGGCGTGCCCGCCGCCGCCGTGGACGCCCGCGGCAAGGGCTGGGTCCTCTGGTTCTCGGAATCCGGGAGCGGAGGCTCCGCCTCCACCGAGGTTCGTGCGGCCCCTGTGGATCTGAAGGCGGTCTCGCCCTTGGGATCTCCCGGTCACTCCTTCATCTTCCCCACGGGTGGCTACAGCCAGTTGCGAGTGGCGGTGGGTTCCGATGGCAGCGCGTTGGCGGCCTGGACCTATCCCCGCTTCGAAGCGGTCAGCGGCGCCACCTTCAGCTCCGTGGCGGTGTCCCGGTTCGGCGCCTCCGACGTGTGGGCCGCGCCCGTGAGCTTCCATCAAAATCAATTCTCGACGCAGGTGCTGATGGGCCTCGGAAGCAACGGGCTGGGGGCCTACGCGCTGGAGCAGGGCACCGGCGACGATGCCTTCCTGCAGGCGGAGGGCTACGACTTCGCACCCGGGGCCTCGACGGCCACCGCGATCGCGGGGTGGGAGCCGGCCTCCCAGACCGCCCTCTTCGCCCACGCCACCGCCTGGACTGTGGATGGGCAAGGCGGGCTCGAAGCTTGGCTGCGCTATGACCACCCGGCCACCGGGGAAGCCCTGCGGCAGGCCTGGCTTCGCCGTCGCTCCGCGGCGGGAGCGTGGACCCTCGGCGAGGCGGTGACTCTGCCCCGGCCCGCGGAATCCATGGGGGTCTTCCGGGAACCCAGCGGTGCCGGTTGGATGGCGGGGACGGGGCCCGAGGGCCTCTGGGTGTCGCCACTGAGTGGTGTGACGCTGGGGAGCGCGCAGCTCCTCCTCGCGGCGCCGGCCACCGCGAGGAATTTGGTGGCGGTGCGGGATGCCGCGGGGTGCCCGGCCCTGCTCTGGATCCAGCGGCGGAACGGCACGGTGGAGGGCCTCGGCTTCAGCCGGATGGAGGCGGGGGCGTGGACGACTCCGAGCCTGCTTCCAGGCACCGCGGGCGTGGGGATGCAGAACCTCCGGGCCGTGGCGGGCCCCGGTGGCCTCGTGGCCACCTGGGAGCAGATCGGGGATCGCGTGATGCTCCTGCGCGCGGCGATCTGGCGTTGAAACCCGGGGTGTTCCCCCGCGGGTGGCCCAAGCCCTTTGAGCCAAGCGTGCCTGGGAGCGGGCCCTTGCGCGCTCGATCCTGATCCATTCCATCCCGGAGGTCTCCATGTTGAAGCGATCCTTCCTCTCCCAGTCCGCGCTCGCCTTCGGATTCGCGGGCGCCTTCCTCGCCTGCGGGGGCGGCGCCGGGAGCACCAGCTCCCCAGCCACCCCCGCGGCGCCGGGCCCGCACCTCTCCACGGCGCCTTCGCCCCAGGCGGGCTACGTGGGCGACGTGGTCACTTATCGCGTGGCGGCCGATGGCAGCGGCAACAGCTTCCAGTGGCTGAAGAACGGCACGGCGATCCCCTCGGCGACCACCGACACCCTGGTGCTGCCCGTGGTCGCCGGGGATGACCAGGCCCGCATCAGCGTGCGAGTCACGGGCTCCACGGGCGGCATCACCACGAGCCCCGACGCGATCCTCGACGTGCTCTGGGCCGATCCGGCGGTGCTGGCGGGACACGATCACGCCCTCGCCATCACCACCAAAGGGCGGGTCTATGCCTGGGGCGTGGGGGGCAACGGCCAGCTGGGGCAGGGGGACTGGCAGGCCCGCACGACGCCGACCCTGGTGAACTTGCCGGCGCCCGCCGTGCAGGTGGCCGCGGGGTGGGGCCACTCCCTGGCGCTGCTCAACGACGGCCGCGTGTTCTCTTGGGGCGCGAACACCAAGGGGCAGCTGGGCGATGGCACCATCAACCCGCGCAACGTCCCGGCGGCGGTGGGCGGCCTCACGAACGTTGTGTACCTCATCGCCGGCTACGACCACAACCTGGCCGTGAAGCAGGACAACAGCGTGTGGGTCTGGGGCTACAACTCCCACGGGCAGCTGGGCCTCGGGGACAAGGTGGACCGCACCCGCCCCACCCTCTCGCCCCTCAATGGCGCGGCCCTCAACGACGTGGCCCTGGGCGCGCTGCATTCCCTGGTCCTCAGCGGCACCGCCGTCTATGGGTGCGGCGACAACGGGTATGGCCAGTTGGGCTTTCCCTACTCCCCCACCGCGGAGCACCTGTCCTGGACATCCCTCGGCGTGGCGGCCCGCGCCATCCGCACGAACTCCCTCTACTCGACCCTCATCTACACCAACGGGGTGCCCTATGGCACCGGCGAAAATGTCTACGGGCCGCTTGGGGATGGCAGCTTGACCACCCGTTACGGCTGGGTGGCCATGAGCACGGCGGGGCTGTCGGGCAACCTCACGGACGTGGTGCCCGGGCAGTACCACACCCTCCTCCTGGGGGACGCGGGCACCGCGGCGGTGGGCTACAACTGGTACGGCCAGCTCGGCCTCGGCGCCGCGTCCACGACCTCCAGCACCAGCTCCCAGGCGATTCCCGGCCTCACGGTGCTCCAGGCCAGCGCGAACTACGCCTCCTCCTACGCGATGCTGGCGAACCTCACGGTGAAGGCCTGGGGCTACAACAACAATGGGCGCCTCGGCGATGGCACCTCCACCGATCACGCGGCGCCCACGCTGATCCCCGGGCTCTTCCTGGGGCCCATCCCCACGGGCGTGACGCCACCGCCGCCGGTGGCCCCGGGCTTCCCCAAGGCTGCCCGGGCGCTCAGCCCAGCAGCCGTCGCCAGCCGGTGAAGCGGGGAGGCCCCTCGCTGCGGATGAGCACCAGGCAATCGCCGGGCCCGGCCCCCACGGGGGCATGGGCCTGGCCTGGGCCGTAGGTCCGGAGGTCGCCCGAAGCCACCAGATCGGGGCCATCAAGGGTGCGGCCCTCCAGCACGAGGGCGATCTCGGGCGCGGCGTGCCGGTGATCCGGGAAGCGCACGCCCTCGGGGAGCACGAGCAGGTGCAGGGCCCGGTTCCCCAGGCGCAGCACCTCGGCCACGCGGCTCCCGCCGAGGCCCAGCCGGTGCCAGGTCCAGCGGGCTTCGGGGTCCAGGCGGGCACGGAGCGCGGCGCCCAGGGCATCGCCGGGCACGGGCTGGAAGGGGGTGGCGTTGCCGCGGGCGACTCGGCAGGCGTCGCAGCGCCCCAGGTGGGCGCCGAGCAGGAGGCCCAAGGTCGGATCCTGCTCAGCCTGGGCCCAGAGGGGCTCCGCCGGGTGGAAGCTGGGTTGGCGGCCCTCCCGGGCCTGGATCCGGCCCAGGGCGCCCTGGAGGAGGTCCTCCAATCCCGCGGGTTCGTCGGGTTCCGCGGCGGCGAGGCGGGACACGAGCCCGGGCAGGGCCTTCAGGCTGGCGAGGAAAGCCCGGCAGGGGGGGCACATGGCCAGGTGGGTGCGCAACCGCAGCCGCAGGCCCAGGCCCAGGGCCCCCTCGTCGAGCTCCGTGAGGAGCCCGGTCACATCGCGGCAGGTCAGGAGGAGGGCGGTCACGAGCGGGTTCCGGCGGTGGGGTCGAGATCTTTGAGGAGGCTTCTCATGGCGAGGCGGGCGCGGTGGAGGCGTTGGCGGACGAGATCCCGGGTGATCCCCAGTTTCGCCGCGATCTCGTCCGTATCCCATCCCTCGAGGTCCTTGAGGACGAAGGCCGCGCGTTGATCGTCGGTGAGGCGATCCAAGGCGGCCCGGACCCTCCCCCGGATCTGGGCCGCTTCGACCCGGTCAAGGGCTTCGGGGGCTTCGCTCCAGGCGAGGACCTTGTCCTGATCCATGTGATGCCCGGTGTCGTCGAACTGTGGCTGAAAATCTTCGACGGCGTCTTCGCGGCGCCGGATCCGCTTCCGCCGGGCCATCAATGCCTGGTTGATGCAGACCCGGTAGGCCCAGGTGCTGAACTGGCTCTGGCCCTGGAAGGAGGGCAATTCCCGGTGCAGGGCCACGAGGGCGTCCTGGAGGGCATCCTGGCTTTCGGCTTCGTTGCCCAGGATGCGGTCGATGGCCTTGAAGAACATGGCGAGGTGGGGGCGCACCAGGTCCCCGAAGGCCTCCGGATCCCCGGAGCGGGCCCTGGCCAGGGTGGCCTCGCCCGTGGCGGGAGCGAGGGTCATCGGCTGAGGCCTTCCAGGGTGGGCGCCATGGGCTGACTCTCCTGGGGGGCGGGGATCCGGGGCAGCCGCAGGGTGAAGGTGGCGCCCAGGCCGGTGCCCCGCGAGGTGACGCGGATCTCGCCGGAGTGACGCTGCACGATCTCCCGGGTGAGGAAGAGGCCGATGCCCGTGCCCGGCACCTGGCGGGTCATCTCATCCCCCACCCGGTAGAAGCGCTGGAAGAGGCGGGGCAGCTCCTTGGTGGGGATGCCGATGCCCTGATCCTGCACGACGATGATCACCTCATCCGAGGAGCTGCCCAGGGTCACGGTGGTGGTGCGGGGCGGGTGGGCGTATTTGAAGGCGTTGGTGAGCAGGTTCTCCACCACGGTGGCCAGTTGCTTGGGGTCGGCCATCACCCAGAGGCCGGGGCCCAGATCCAGGTGCAGGCCCAGCTGGCCCGGGCCCAGCCGCTGATCCATGCCTTCGCAGACGTTGCGCAGCCAGGGGGCCACCTCGAGGGGGACCGAGTTCATCTCCAGGCTCCCCGCGTCGGCCCGGGCCACCTCCAGGAGGTTGGACACGAGTTCCGCCAGGCGCGCCAGATCCTGATCCATGCGGGTGTGGATCTTGGTCTTCTGCTCCTCGCTGAGCACCCGCTGGAAGAGCGTCTCCATCCATACGCGGAGGGAGGCGATGGGGGTTTTCAGCTCGTGGGTCACGGCGGCGATGAAGTTGCGCTGCCGCAGCTTGAGGTCCATTTCCTGGGCCAACTTGCGGTAGATGAGCACGAAACCGAAGAGCACGGCGGCGGCCATGAAGGCGCCCTCGAGCCCCGCCTTCCAGATGGTGGCCAGGCGGCTCTGTTCCAGCTCCTGGATGGGCTCCTGCCGGAGGGTGAGGAAGGCGGCTTCATCCACCATCTGGGGGTCGTCCAGGGCCCGGGGGGCGGATACCACCGCCACGTGGGGGAAGGCGGATTCAATGATCTTCCGGCGCTCCTGGAGCGTGGGGAGCAGCTTGGGCAGCTTGCCCACGATCTCGCCGCGGCGCAGCACCGTCTCCGGGGCGGCGTAGTAGGGCAACACCGTGCGGCTGTCCATCTGCCAGGCCTCGGCGCGCCCGGCTTTCAGCACCTCGATGCGGGCGGCCAGCAGATCGGCGCTCTGCCGCACCTGCAGGCGGATCCACCAGGAGAGCTGCACCATCACCAGGAGGGAGACCCCCAGGAAGGTCCACTGTTGGACCGAGGCACTCTTCAGGCGGGATCGCATCCCGGAATTATCCGGCATTCCGCGGGATCCCCAAACCTTTCCTGGGGAGCCCCCGAAGCCGGGACCATCGGGAACCCTTGGCATTCGAGCCTTCCGTGGTCATTCTTGGTCCATCATGTCGATCCCTTCCGGTCCCGGCTCGCCCTCCCGCCCTGGCGGTGGAGTGCCTCCCTCCGGCTCGGGGACGGGGCCCCAGAACTTGCCCGTGCCCATCACCGTGTCTTCCCCGCGGCCCGCCGCCGCGCATCCGCCGCAGCCCCAGGGCCGCCAGCCCGGGCAGGAGATGCTAGCTGAGCTGATGCAGACCCAGCGCCAGCTCACCCAGGCCCTCGTGGAATCCCGGGAACTGCGCAGCAAGCTGAGTCGGCGCTCCCATCAGATGAGCGTGCTCCAGCACGTGTCCGAGATCCTGGCCGCCACGGGCAAGGAAGGGCAGGTGGCCAGCGTGGTGCTGGATGTCCTCGTCCAGGAATTCCACTGCAAGCGGGGCGGCGTGTGGGTGCTCGAGCACCGCGGCAGCACCTACCAGCCCATGGAGACCGTGGGCCTGCCCGCCGGGGCCGCGCCGAACCTGGTGCTGCCGGCGCCCAACCCCTTCCTGGATCACCCCCTCGTGCTCCATCAGCCCCAGTGGCTGGATCCCCATCACCTCCCGGCCTCGCTGCGCCCCCTGGTGGCCGGCCAGGATTTGCAGCTCTACTACGTGCCCTTCGAACACCAGCTCCTGCTGCTCGGCTTCGCGGTGCTGGCCATGCCCAACGGCCACCAGTGGCCCGAGGAGGATCAGGATTCCCTGAGCCTGCTCCAGCGCCAGACGGCCGTGAGCCTCTACAACGCCTGGCTCTTCAAGGATCTCAGCCAGCAGCGCGACGCCCTGCAACGGCAGGCCCTGGAACTGGAGCGCGTGAACGCTCAGATCAAGGAGGCCGACCAACTCAAGAGCGAGTTCCTGGCCCTCACCAGCCACGAGCTGCGCACCCCGCTGACCGGCATCCTGGGCTTCACCAAGCTCGTCATCGACGGCCTCTACGAGAGTGAGGACGAGATGCGGCACATGCTGCAGGACAGCTACGCCTCGGGCCAGCATCTCCTCTCCCTGCTCAATGACATCCTCGACCTCGCGAAGATCGAAAGCGGTCGCATGGAAGTGAAGGTGGAGCCGTTCAGCCTCCCGGTGCTCATCGAAGAGGTGAAACCCATCGCCGAGGCCTACCCCCGCAACGACACCGTGTCCCTGATCTGGCCGGCCTTCGAGGATGAGATCCCCGAGATCATGGTGGATCCCGGCCGTCTCAAACAGGTGCTCCTGAACCTCCTATCCAACGCCCTCAAGTTCACCAAGGACGGCTACGTGGCGTTGCGGGTGGAGCGTGGCGTGGGGGTCGTCACCATCTCGGTGGTGGACTCGGGCATCGGTGTGAGCCTCGAGGGCCAGAAACGCCTCTTCCAGAAATTCGCCCAGGCCGAGGGCGGCCACGCCCGGGAATTCGGCGGCACGGGCCTGGGGCTCGTCATCTGCAAGCACCTCATGGAACTCATGGGGGGCAGCATCAGCCTGTACAGCGAAGGCCAGGGCTTCGGCAGCACGCTCAGCATCACGGTGAAGATCGCGTAACGCTGGATCGTGATGAATGCGAGCGGGGGGCGATGCGATTCCTATCGCGTCGGACCCATCCGTGAGCCGTACCCATGGCTTCGCCCGAGCCAACGGCACGGCCCGGCGACCGGACCCGGCGCCGGGCGTTCCCTGGGGCGCTTGCGGCCCAGGATCCAGGACGGGACCCCAGCGGTCCCCTCGAAAAGGGGTCGGCGGCCCTCCATGTCCTCTGCGTTCCTTCTTTTCAATTCGTCATCCAAAAAGGAGGCCTCAATGCCCCCTGATAAACTGACCCCTTCGCCTCACCGGAGTACCCATGCGCGACACCTTCCTGCCCTTCACCCGCCCCATGGTCGGCGAAGAGGAAATTGCCGAGATCATCGATTCCATCCACTCCGGTTGGATCACGACGGGACCGAAGTCGGCCAAGTTCGAGGCCCTGCTCGCCGAGTACAACGGCGTGAAGCACTGCATGGCCATGAACAGCGCCACGACCGCCCAGGAGATCACGATGCAGGTGCTGGGCCTGCAGCCGGGCGACGAGGTCATCACCACCGGCCTCACCTGGGTGAGCACCCTCTCCACGGTGATCCTGCAGGGCGGCGTGCCCGTGCTCGTGGACATCGATCCGAAGACCCTGAACCTGGATCCGGCCAAGCTCGAGGCCGCCATCACGCCCCGCACGAAGGGCATCATCCCCGTGCACCTCACGGGCCTGCCCGTGGACATGGACGCCGTGTGGACCATTGCGAAGAAGCACGGCCTCTGGGTCATCGAGGACGCGGCCCAGGCCATGGGCGCCCACTACAAGGGCAAGAAGATTGGCAGCGACCCCCGCTCCGTCATGAGCGTCTACAGCTTCCACCCGAATAAGAACATGACCACCGGCGAGGGCGGCGCCATCGCCTTCCACTCGGACGAGTACGCCGCCCGCATCCAGCGCCTCCGCTTCCACGGCATCGAACGCGATGCCTGGAAGCGGCAGAGCAAGGAGGGCAGCGTCCACATCGATGTGATGGAGCCCGCCCGGAAGGCCAACTTCATGGACCTCCAGGCCGCCATGGGCCTGCACCAGATCAAGAAGCTGGACGGCTTCAACGCCCGCCGCGGAGAGCTCTTCCGCCGCTACCTCGAACTCATGAAGGACATGGACGAGGTGATGCTGCCCTGGGAGGGCGACGCCGACCTGGGCCACTGCTTCCACCTTTTCGTGCTGCGCGTGCACCCCGAGAAGGCCGGCCTGGACCGCGACGCCTTCGTCACCGAGCTCAAGGCCCGCAACATCGGCACGGGCATCCACTACAAGCCCAGCCACCAGCACACCTTCTACCGCGACTTCTACGCCAAGCACCCCGGCGGCCTGCCCAAGGACGGCCTCCCCCACACCGACTGGAGCGGCGACCGCCTCTGCTCCATCCCCCTCTGGCCCGGCCTCAAAGAAAAAGAGCAGGACGAAGTCGTGGCCGAGATCAAGGACGTGATCGCCAAGGCCAAGGTGAAGGTGGTGGTGTAGGTTCCAACCTGGAGGGCTTGTGAGCTCTCCAGCGAAAAAAGCACCTCACCACCAAGACACCAAGACACCAGGAAAAACGGGAGTGGCCTTGGGGCGATCCATTCTTTCCTTGGTGTCTTGGTGTCTTGGTGGTTCAAACCTCTTGGTCTAGACGATTAGGACGGGTCTAGAGCTTGGCCGCCGCCTCTCCCACGGCCCGCTCCGATTGGAAGCCCTTGAAGTAGGGCTTCAGATCCAGGCCCAGGGCCTGGGCCGAGGTCTCCAGCACGCTGCCGTCCAAGGGGAGGTGCTGGGGGAGCACGGCGTAGGCGGGATCGGCGAAGGCGTCGTCGGGGCTAATGAGCGTCCAGCCGAGCTTCCGGAAGTGGGCGAGGGCGTCGCCGAGGAAGAGGGCGTTGAGCAGGTTGTGGTGGAGGAGCAGCGTGTGGGGGACGGCGCGGCCGTAGAGCGCGTGGGCCAGGGCGTCGTAGCAGCGGACGCGGGCTTCCAGGTGGGCGAGGTAGAGGGCGCGCCACGGGGCGAGGTCGGTCTTGGGTTCCTTCGCCAGTTTCGCCCGGAGCTTCTCGTCGATGAGCCAGTCGGCGGTGTCCACGCTCACGTAGCCGATGCGCATCCCATGGGCTTGGAGGAAGGTGCGGATGCCGTCCCGCTTCTCCGCCGTGGCCCCTTCGCGCAGGTAGGGGAAGCGCATCCACTTCCGGAAGCCCGGCAAGGGGGCAATGATGCGGTCGCAAGCGAGGACGTCCGCCTGGAAGGCCTCCAGGGTCGTGGCTTCGGCGTTGAAGTCGGGGTGGGTGGTGGTGTGGTTCGCGAGCAGCTGGCCGCCGTCGGAGAGGGCCTTCAGGAGGGCGAAGCCGTCGGGTCGGTCCGCGCCGTTGCCGCTGGTGACGAAGAAGACGGCCGGCACGTCCGCCGTGCGCAGGTGGCGGAGCAGGGCCTCGTTGCGCTGGGCCGGGGAGAGGAGGGGCGTGGCCTTCAGCGTGGGGCCGTCGTCCAGCGTGAGGGCGAGGGACTGGGCCCGCAGGGCGGCGGCGCAGGCGAGGAGCAGGATGCGGCGCATCAGGCCCCCACCGTGAAGCGCACGGGGAGCGTGGCGGTGGGGATAAGGGCGGTGGCGGGGGCTTGGGCTCCCTCCCTGCGGATTTCAATGCGAAGCGGGGCGCCTGGGATCTTGGGCACGAAGACGATCCGGGGTGAGGCTGGGGAGGGTTTTCCGGCGGGTTCATCCGTCGGGAAACCCATCTGGATCCGGAACACGGAGACGGGCCCCGCCGGGGTGTCTTGGAAGCCGTCCACTTGGAGGCTTCCCGAGTACTCCCCGCGCAGGTGGAGGTCCAGGGATCCACCTTCTCCCTGGCCCAGGCTGCCGAAAAAGGTGCCGGCCGGGGCGGCTTCCACCGCCTGGCGCCGGGCCAGCTCCAGCACGGCCAGGGCGTAGAGCCGGGCCTCCTCCGTGGGCGCTTCGCCGCGGGCGCGGTCCAAGGCCTCGGGGCCGGCGTTGTAGGCGATGAGGGCCTTGGCGGTGTCGCCTTCATAGCGGTCCAGCAGTTGCCGGAGGAAGCGGGTGCCGATGCGGAGGTTCTCGTCCAGGTGTTCGGGGTGGGCGAAGCCCAGGCGGCGCGCGGTGGCGGGCATCACCTGCATGAGGCCCAAGGCGCCCATGGGGCTGCGGGCCTCGGGGTTGAAGCGGCTCTCCACCTGGATGACGGCGCGGACGAGGGCGGGATCCAGGTTCTCCGTGGCCGCGGCGGCATCGGCGAGGCGCACGAGGTCCGCTGGGGCAGCCACGCGGGTGGTGGAGGCCTGGAAGCGGGGCACCGCGAGCAGGGTGGCGCTGCCGAGCAGAAGGGCTGCCGCAAGGGTGGCCAAGGTGGACGGGGCTTTCGCCCGTCCGAGGAGGTGCGGGAGGCGTTGGGTCAAAGGGGCTCCTTGGGCCGCGGGTGCGGCCAGAGGTGGACGGAGGTCCTCCAGGTGGAGGAGGGCCCGGGCGAGGCTGCGGGCATCGCCGCAGGCGGCCGCGGCGGCCTCATCGCAGGCCCGCTCCCGCTCAAGACGGGCCTGTGAAGAGATCCACCGGGCGAGGGGATGGTGGAAGAGCAGGAGATCGATGACGGTTTGCAGGCCATTGAAGGCGAAATCCCAGCGCCGCAGGTGGGCGAACTCGTGGGCGAGCAAGGCCTCCAGCGTGGCGAGGTCCATGCCCGCGAGGCAGGGCGCCGGCAGCACCACCACGGTGCGGAGCAGGCCGTAGCAGAAGGGGCTCGTGGCCTCCGTCAGCACGCGCAGTTCGGGCAGGGGAAGGCCCATGCGGCGGGCGAGATCCCGCCCGAGGGATTGAACCGCTTCCGGCGCGGCGGCGCTGCGGGCCTTCACGCGGGCCAGCCAGATCCAGCCTCCAGCCTGGCGCGCGCCGAGCAGCAGCACGCCGAGGATCCAGGCCGCCCCGAGCCAGGGCAGGGCGCGGGGAAGGCGGGACGTCTGCGGATCCGGCGCGACGACGGGATCGGAAGCGGGCAGGGGCGCCACGGCGCGGGCTTCCACCCGCTGACGCTGCGCCGCGCGGTGGGCCTGGAAGGTGTGGAGGGGCCAGGCGAAGGCCATGAGCAACGCAGCGTAGGCCAAGACGTGACGCCAGCGCGGGGACATTCGGTGGAGCAGGGTGAGCAGGCTCCACAGCAAGGCCGCCACGAGGGCGATCTGCCAGAGGGAGTGAAGCAGCGCGTGCCCCAGATCGGCGACGAGGCTTTGAAGCCAGAGGGGGCTCATCGGAGCTCCTCGTCCAGGAGGGCTTTGAGGGCGGCCTTCTCCTTGGCGCTGAGGCGGCGGCCCTGCAGGGCCATCTGCACGAGCTCGCCGGCGCTGCCCGCGAAGACGCGATCCACGAAGTCGCCCACCAAGGCTTTCTGCGTGCGCCCCTTGGCCTCCGTGGGGCGATAGGTGTGGGCCTTCTCGGAGTCGTCGCGCTGGAGCAGGCCCTTCTCGAGCATGGTCTGCATCATCTTCAGCACGGTGGTGTAGCCGAGCTCCCGATCCCGGCCCATGGCCGCGATGAGGTGCTGATGCACCTGCTTCACGGTGGCGGGGCCCAGGCTCCAGAGGGCGCGCAGGATGGCCAGTTCAGTTTCGGTGGGCTTGGGCAGGGGGCTCATGGGCATCCAAAGTGATGTACGAAATTAAATGTACGACAAAAAATGTACATGTCAATCCGACTCGGGAACCGGCCTCGCCGCGCATTCGAGGGGACCTCGGGGGCCGTTCCTCCCTACACTGGGGCGTCGTTTCCCCTTCGAGGCAGCCATGACCACCTGGGCCCATCCGAACCTGCGGTTTTCGCGGAAGCGGGCCTGATGCGCGGGGAGCAGGACGGCCGAACGGTGCTGACGCTGGATGCCGGCGGCACCACTTCCACCTTCTCGGCCCTGCGGGGCGGGCGGGAGGTGGTGACCCCCTTCACCTGGCCCGCCCAGGCCCAGGATCTGGACCGCTGCCTGGATCAGTATGTCGCGGGCTTCCAGCGGGCCAAGGCCGAGGCCGGGGGCTGCGATGCGATCTCCTTCGGCTTTCCCGGCCCCGCGGACTACCGCCACGGCATCATCGGCGCGCTCGCCAACATGCCGGCCTTCCGGGAGCCGGTGCCCTTGGGACCGTTGCTGGAAGCGCGATTCCAGTGCCCCGTTTTCATCCACAACGATGGGGACCTCTTCGCCTACGGGGAAGCCGTGGGCGGATTCCTGCCCGAGGTGAACGCCGCCCTCGAAGCCACGGGCTCGGAGCGCCGTCACCACAACCTGATCGGCCTCACCCTGGGCACGGGCTTCGGCTGCGGCCTGGTGCGGAAGGGCGAGCTGGTGGTGGGCGACAATGGCGCCGCGGGGGAGATCTGGCTGCTGCGGCACCCGGAGATGCGCCATGTCTTCGCGGAGGAGGGCGTGAGCATCCGCGCCGTGCGCCGGGTCTACGCCGAACTGGCGGGCGTGGCATGGGGCGACGTGCCGGAGCCCAAGGCGCTGGCGGACATCGCCCGGGGCCAAGGGCCCGGGCATCGCGAGGCGGCCCTGGAGGCCTTCGCGCGGCTGGGGCGGGTGGCGGGGGATGCGCTGGCCACGGTCCTCACGCTCTTCGATGGCTTGGCGGTGCTCGGCGGCGGTCTCTCCGGCGCCGCGGACCTCTTCATGCCCGCCCTCCTGGCCGAGTTGAATGGGCAGCTGCAGAACCTGGAGGGCCGGCGCTTTCCCCGATTGGAAGGGCACGTTCACGCCTGGGGGGACGGCG
Source organism: Holophagaceae bacterium (assembly GCA_035255465.1). GTDB lineage: Bacteria > Acidobacteriota > Holophagae > Holophagales > Holophagaceae > JAFDVN01. The sequence continues at coordinate 30,216 of DATEZP010000102.1, read as the reverse complement.
CGGACCGGGCGGCCTTCCTCGCTTCCCGGACGGTGCTCCTGCCCGTGCCGGGCACCGGTCGGCACGTGCCCTACGAACCCGTGAAGCGCACGGCGGTGGGTCTTACGCGCTTGGGCACCAGCCGGGCCACGGCCCTGGGGGCCTGGGCCCTCGCCCTCGACGCCCTGGACCGGGGCTGAGGCTACTTCCCGATGACGCCCATGAGGCCCGAGCGGCCCACGCCCGAGAGCCAGAGGGCGGCGGTGTGCTCGCCGACCACGTCCACGCAGAGGCTGTGCTGGGCGAACTTGCTGGGCGTGCCCAGGGGCATGGCGTTGGGGCTCCACTTGCCATGGGCGAAGGTGCGCATGTAGAGGCCCTCGGCCCCGCCGGTGGCGCCCGGCGCGGGCTGGGCCCAGATCACCGCCCCCCGGGCCTCCAGGGACAGGGAGAAGGCGTGGGCGCGGCCGGAGCCCATGTCCCCTTCCAGCGGCTCGGGGCGGGGAGCCCACTTGCCCGCCTGGAAGGAGCGGGAGAAGAGGCGGGTGATGCCGCCCCCCTCGGATTGGCGCCACACCGCGAGGGCGGCGCCGCCCTTGGCCATGGCGGCTTTGGGTTGGCTGACGTCCTGCGCGGAGGCGAGGCGGGTGGGGCCGTGCCAGGTGTGGGTGGCGGCACTGAGCACGCAGGCATCCAGGGCCACCCGGCCCCCATCGCCGGTGAGGAAGAGGAGGACGGCGTTGCCCTGATCGTCCGTGGCGAGTTCCAGGGTGCGGGCCAGGGCGGCGGTGATGCCGACGGGGCGGTCGCTCCAGATGCGCTCCTTGCCGAAGTAGTGGGACGCCACGAGGCCCTCGAACCCTCCGCCTTGGTGGTTCCACACGGCCAGGGCCGAGCCCTTGGGGCCGGGCACGAGGCCCAGGGGGGTGGGCTGACCCAGGGGGCCATCCAGCCGCGCGGGGGCCGCGTCCCAGGCCTGGGTGCGGTTGTCGTAGGAGATGGCCTCCACGAAGATCCCCGCGGGGCTGCGGCGGACCCAGATCAGCAGGGCGTCGCCCCGGCGATCCACCACGGCCTGGAGGGACAGGATCTCCTCGGGCACGGTGAGGGCCGTGAGGGTTTCCCCTTCGAGGCCGTTCGTGAGGAACCGGGCCATGACGCGGGTGGTTCGGCCGTCCCGCTCGGTCCACACGACCAGCAGGGCGTCATCCAGGCGCGCCAGGATCGGATCGCCCACCTGGGCGCCGGCGGGGGCCTGGTGGAGGGTCACGGGCTCGCCGGGCTCCCCCTTCCGGGAGAAGCGGAGGGCCATGATGGCGCCCTCGGCCCGCCAGAGGGCGGTGGCCCAGCCCTTGGTGTCCAGGGCCAAGGCCGGGGCCTGGTAGGCACCCTGGCCGAGAAGCGCGGGGGGCCGCCAAGCGGATCCCTGCTCCGGGGCCTGGGTTTTGTGGCCAGCCAACTTCTTCCTGAGAGCGTCAAACACCATTGGGCATCAACCTAACATCCGCGTTGAAGCGGGAAAGCCCTACAAGCCGAGGCGTTGCTTGAGGCTGTGGGCCGCCGAGCGGCTGGCTTCGAGTTCCACCCCTTCGGCCACTAGCACGGCGCGCCGGCCGCTGGGCAGGCTGCGGATGCCCAGCACGGCTTCGGGGCGGAGCAGCAGGTGGCGCTGGATGCGCATGAGCCCGGTACCCGGGAAGGCCTGCTCCACTTCCGTGAGGCTCACCCAGGTGGTGCGGAATTTCTGTTTGCCCGCGTGCACCCACACCACTTGATCGATGACCTCGAAGTGGCTCACCCGCTTCAGCTCCAGCAGGAGCTTGCCCTCGCCCGCCTTCACGGGGAAGCGCACGTTGGAGGGCGGCAGGAGGGCCTTCAGCTCGGTGCCCGTGCGGCGGGGCACCTGGTTGCCCTGGAGGCGGGCCAGGGTCTTCTCCAGCCGCTCCGCGGTGACGGGCTTCACGAGGAAATCCAGGGCGGCATGCTCGAAGGCCTGCACGGCGTACTCGGCGTTGGCGGTGACGAACACGATGGCCGGGGGATTCTCCAGCTCGGCCAGCACCTCGATGCCCGAGAGGTTGGGCATGTGGATGTCCAGGAAGAGCGCATCCAGCTGGTGGTCCTCCTTCATCCACTCCAGGAGGGCGTGGCCATCCTCGAACTCCTGCAGCACCTCGCAGCCGGCCTCGCGCAGGAGCCGCCCCAGGCGGTTCAGGGCGACGGGTTCGTCATCGGCGAGGGCAACGCGAAGGGGCATGGGCACCAGGGGGTGGGGGGGTGAACGCGAATCTTTGCCAGCCTACCGCCGCAGGCCGTGATATTCCAATGGACGATGAATCGCCGGTGGATGGACGGTGCATTGACACTGCTCGCAGGGTGGGGGGCGCTGGTGGGCGCCCTCCCGGTGAGCCTTCAGGCCCAAGGCCTGGGAACGCACGCCTTCCAGGGCTACGGCAGCGAGCAGGGGCTCTCCAGCCTCTCGGTGACGGCCTTCACCCAGGATCGGGAGGGCTACCTCTGGGTGGGCACCGAAGAGGGCCTGTTCCGGTTCGATGGGCGGCGATTCCGAGGGCTGGGGGAGGCCCAGGGCCTGAAGGAGGCCATCACGGAGCTCAAACCCGCCGCGGATGGCACCCTCTGGGTGGGGACCCAGCGGGGCCTGTTCCGGTGGACGGGCAAGAAGCTGGAGGCCTTCGGCAAGGCCCGGGGTCTGCCCGAGGCCGCGGTGGAGGCCCTGCATGAGGACCGCGCGGGCCGCCTGTGGGTGGGCATCGGGGGAGGCTGTTACCGGGGCGGCGTCGAAGAGGGCTTCCTGCCCGTGGAGAACTGGCCCGGCGGGGCCACGGCCTTCGCCCCGGCCCGGGGGGGCGAGGGCTTCTGGGCCGTCAACGCCCGGGGCACCCTCCTCAAGGTGACCTTCGATGAGGCGGGCCGGCCCCGGTGGGTTCCCCGCCGCACGCCGGACCGGGCCCCGACGGAGGCCATCCAGGGCCTCGTGGAGGATGGCGCGGGCCGCGTCTGGATGCGATCCCGGCGCACCCTCCTGCGCCTGGCCGTCAACGGGACCGTGGAGGACCTCGGGGGCCGCCTGCCCGCGCCCCCCGCGGCCCGGGCCCAGCTCTTCCAGGATGGGCGGGGCCGCCTCTGGATCCCCACCGCCGCCGGCACCGTGCAGGTGGAGGGCGATCAGTGGATGCCCCTGCGGCTGGAACAGGGCCGGTCCAACGCCGCCGCCCGCAGCGTCTTCGTGGATCGCGAAGGCGTGGTGTGGGTGGGTGGGGAGGACCTCTTCCGCGTGCTCGGGGGAGAAGCATGGACCTCCCACCGTGGCACCCAGGGCCTGCCCAGCCACGAAGTGGGGAGCCTCCTGCGGGATTCCTCCGGCACCCTGTGGGCGGGCACCACCCATGGCCTGGCCAAGGGCAATCCCGCGGGCTGGGAGGCGCTCGCCCCCACGGCCTCCACGAGCTTGCTGGCCATGGCCAAAGGGCCCGACGGGCGCATGTGGGCCGGGGGCCGGCCCGGTCAGCAGCTGTGCTGGTGGGATCCGGGCTCCCGGGCCTTCGGCATCCAGAAGGTGGCCCATTTGGGCGAACCCGGCGACACGCTCACGACCCTGCTCTTTGATGGGGATGGCCGCCTCTGGGCCGGCACCCAGGAGCGGGGCCTCTACCGGGTGGAGAGCTCCGCCTCCGGCTTCCAAGCCTCCCCCGTGCCCCTTCCCCCGGAAGGCCGGGTGGATGCGCGCGTCTCCGCGTTGCTCCTGGATCTGCTGGGCCGCGTGTGGGTGGGTGGCAGCGAGGGGCTCTGCGTGCTCGTGGATGGCAGTTGGCGGCGCTTCGGCCCCGAGGAGGGCCTGGCGGGCAGCGAGGTGAGGGCCATGGCCCGGGGTCGGGATGGCACCGTGTGGGTGGCCTTCAAGGGCACCATGAAGGTGCTCCGCGTGAAGGTGTGGGACGGCATCGAGGTGGTGGAGCGCGTGGACCTGGGCCAGGGCCTCACCGCCGGCCAGGTGTCGAGCGTGGCGGAGGATCCGCAGGGCACCCTGTGGGCGGGCAGCAACCTGGGCGTGTTCAGCTGGGATGGCACCCAGGTGCGCCGCCAGGTGCGTGGGGATGGCCTGCCCGGGGATGACTGCCTGCCCGGGGCGCTGCTCGTGGATCGCAATGGCGACGTGTGGGTGGGTACCCGGGGGGGCCTGGCCCATTACGAGGCCGCCGCCGCGCCCAAGATGGGGCCGCCGCCCAAGGCCGTGTTCACGGACGTGCACTTCGGGGGGCGCGCCTTCGAGGCGATGCCGGGGACGACGGTGGAAGTGAAGGGGGCCTCCAGCCCCGCGGAGTTCGTCTTCTCCGCCCTCAATTTCCGCAACCCCTCGGGCCTCTGGTTCGAGGTGCGCCTCCGGGGTTCCGAGGAGTGGCGCGCCGTCAGTGGCCCCGTCACCTACCCGAGCCTGAGCCCCGGCCGCTACGTGCTGGAAGCCCGGGCCCGGGAGGGCGATGGTCCCTGGGGCGAGGTGGCCAGCCTGCCCTTCCGCATCGTGCCCGCGTGGTACCAGACCTGGACCTTCCGGGGCATCCTGCTCCTCTTCGCGGCCTGGATGGCCTACCGCACCTACCTCTGGCGGCTGGCGAGCCTGGAGCGGCGCACGGTGGAGCTGCGGCGCGTGGTGGAGGCGCGCACCCAGGATCTGCAGGCGGCCCTCGTGGAAGCCGAGGCCGCCACGAAGGCCAAGGGCGACTTCCTCGCCACCATGAGCCACGAGATCCGCACGCCCATGAACGCCATCATCGGCCTCACCAACATGCTGCTGGAGACGCCCCTGCGCCCGGAGCAGCGGGAGCACGCCACCTCCGTGCGCAAGAGCGCCAAGGCCCTGCTGGCCATCCTCAACGACGTGCTCGACTTCTCGAAGCTGGAAGCGGAGAAGCTCGTCATCCACGCCGTGCCCATGGATTTGCGCGAGATGCTGGAGGAGACCCTCGACCTCCTCGCCGTGCAGGCCCAGGAGAAGGGCATCGCCCTGCTGCTGCGCTACCCGCCGGGTCTGCCCCGCGCCTTCCAGGGCGATGCGGATCGCATCCGCCAGGTGGTGCTCAACCTTGTGGGCAACGCCATCAAGTTCACGGAGACGGGCTACGTGCGCATCTCCGTGGATCAGGTCCCCGGGCCCTCCGGCGGCGGACCGGAGATGGAAGTGAGCGTGCAGGACACGGGCATCGGCATCACCGAGGCCCAGCAGAAGCTGCTCTTCGAAAAGTTCAGCCAGGCCGACAGCGGCATCGCCCGCCGCTTCGGCGGCACGGGCCTGGGGCTCGCCATCTGCCGCAAACTCGTGCAGCGCATGAACGGCCACATCGGGCTCGAAAGCCACGAGGGCGTGGGCAGCCGGTTCTGGTTCAGCCTGCCCCTCACGCCGGGGGCGCCCCTGGATGAGCCCTATCCCGGCGCCTGGGAGGGCCTCCGGGTGCTGGTGGTGGATCCGCTGCCCGCCAGCCGGGACGTGATCACCGAGCTGCTCAGCGGCTGGCGCGTGGAGCACGCGGCGTGCGCCACGCCCGCGGAGGCCTGGGATCTCATGGCGGCCCAGCGCCGCGTCAAACGTCCCTATCACCTGGTGCTCGTGGATGCGAGCCTGGATCAGGCGGCGGTGCTCTCCAGCGGCGAAGGCCCCGAAGCGGTGCTGCCCGTCCTGCCCGTGCATCAGCCCGTGGATGTCCAGGCGCTGCGCACCCACGGCTTCCGCGGTGTCCTGCACAAGCCCGTCTACGCCTTCGCCCTGCAGGAGGCCCTGGATGGCGGGCTGCTCGTCATGGAAGGGCACGCGCCGGTGTGGATGTCCGGCGAGGAGGAGGACATCACGGCGGTGCACCGGCTGGAGGCCGCGCGCGCCGCGCGTTTCTCCGCCCTCCTCGTGGAGGACAACCCCCTCAATCAGAAGGTGGCCCGCCACAACCTGGAGGCCCTGGGGGCCGAAGTCACCCTCGCCGACAACGGGCGGGTGGCCGTGGATCTGGCGCGGCAGCACCGCTACGACGTGATCCTCATGGATGGCCAGATGCCTGGCATGGATGGCGTGCAGGCGGCCCAGGCCATCCGTCGTCTGGAGATCCAGGCGGGCTCCCCCCGGGTGCCCATCCTGGCCATGACGGCCCACACGCTGCAGGGCGATCGGGAGCGTTTCCTCGCGGCGGGCATGGATGGCTTCCTCGCCAAGCCCTTCGAGAAGGAGGAATTGGCGGAGGCGCTGGCCTCGCTGCTGCCCCCAGGCATGTCCACGCCGGGGGTGGAGGAGATCTCCCTCGTCACGCTCCCCGGCGAGGGGGAATCCTCCGGAGGTTCGAGCCCCCTGGACCTCGTCAAGCTGCGCGCGGCCAACGCGGATCCCGCTTCCTTGCAGGAACTCATCGACCTCTTCCGCCGCCACGCGCCGCCGCGGCTGAAGCAACTCCGACCGGCGTTGGAAGCGCGCGACGCCGATGCCCTGCGCGCCTCCGCCCACGCCCTCAAGGGCTCCTGCGCCTACCTCTACGCCACGCGCCTGAGCCAGCTCTGCGGCGAGCTGGAGGAAGCCGCCGCCCTGGCCAACTTCCAGGAAGCAGGCTCCGTGCTGCTGGATCTCGAGCAGGCCTTCGGCGAAGTTGAGCAGGCGCTGCAATCCCTGGAGCCTGCCCGCGGTCACTGAGCCTTCGACGGCGAAGGCGATGCAGTCTCCCCGGGCCTTGTGATGAAGGGCACTGGGGGTGGGCCCCATGTTTGCGCCAGTCATGCGGAGGTTCCCATGTTGAACCGCGTGCTCGTCGGTATCGATTTCTCCCAGGGCAGCCGGGAGGCCTTGGCGCGGGCGGCCGCCTGGGCGGAGCGCCTCCACCTGCCCCTGATCGCGCTCCACGTGGTGGAGCATCCGGAGCATGAACTCTTCCGCCTCTACGCGCCCATGGGCGACCCCGCCTGGTTCCACGAGTTCGAGCCCAAGGCCCAGGAGTTGCTGAATGAGTGGATCGCGCCTTATTCCTTCGCGAAGGGCTGGATCCGCTTCGGCAACGCCGCCAAGCAGATCATCGCCGAAGCGGATGCCCGCACCCTCGTGGTGGTGGGGCACGTGGGCCATGGCGCCCTGGATTCCCTCTTCGGCAGCACCGCCGAGCGGGTGATCCGGGGGGCGCTGGGGGACGTGCTGGTGGTGAAACAGGCGGGCAAATCCTGAGCCCAAGGTCCACATTCGGGAGTCGTGCCATGAAGCCGCTGCGCGGGGTGTTGCTCGGGACTTTCTTCGCCGTGGGCCTGAGCGCCCAGGGACCCGAGGGGTGGTACCTCGGGGGCGAGCTGGGCCGGGTGAACCTCAAGATCCCCGGACGCAGCGTGGAGATGGAGGGCATCCAATTCACGGATGTGAAGGCCTCCACGGATCAGGCGGGCTTCAACGGCTACCTCGGCACCTGGATCACGCCCCACTTTGGGTTCGAATTCGCCTTCGCCTCCCTGGGGAACGCCGAAGCCACCTTCAACTACGCCGTGCCCCCCTCGGAAACGGGCACCGGAGTGACGAAGGTCTCCGTGTCGAATTCCACCCTCTCGCTTCAGGTGGCGCAGCCCATCGGCCGGGGCTTCATCTTCGCCCGGGGCGGCCTGCAGTTCTGGAACCTCTCCTACGACACCACCTTCCGCCTCAGCAGCGGGGAGACCCAGGCGCGGATGCTCGACAAGAAGGGCAACAGTTTCTTCTGGGGCGCGGGGGGCGAGTGGACCCTCAAGGGCAACTGGAACCTGAGGCTCGAAGGCGAAGTGCTGAAGATGGACATCACCGACGCGAAGGTGATCTCGCTGGGGCTCAGTTACACCTTCAAATCCTGGAAGTGAGCGGGGTCCCCGCGGGCCCCTACACCCGCTCGTGGGGCAGGGTGGGGAGCGGGGCGTAGAGCGTGGCCTTGGGATCCACGAAGTAGAAGTTGCTGATGCGGCCGCTGTAGGCGCAGGCGTACTGCTGAATCTGATCGGCGAAGCGGGTCTGCTCGTAGCCATCCCGGAACATGGGGCCCCAGAGGGGACTGAAGGCGGCCTCCACGGCGCGGTTCAGGAGGGCGACTTCCTTGGCATGGTCATCGGCGCGGCGGGTCTGCTCGTCCGCCTCCCGCAGCAGGCCGGCGATCTCGTGATCCAGGGCGGCCAGGGCCTCAGGGCTCACCTTGGGGGCGAGCACGTGGCGGCGGGCCTTCTGCCCGGCGGCCTGATCCCGCAGGGCCGAGGCCTTGCGCAGGGCGCGGCGGCGCAGGCTCTCCAGGCGGATCACCTCCCGCAATTCGCCGGATTTCTGTTCGAGCAATTCGAGTTCCCGTTCCAGTTCGGGCACGAGGAGCATGGTGCGCCAGGAGGCCGTCTTCTTGCTGCGGAGCACGTCGCCGTAAATGTGATCGCCCACGTAAAGGATGTCCTCCCCCGTGGCGCCCAGGCGCTCCTCGAGCCAGGCGGAATTGCCGCCGACGAAGGCGTGGGGGTGGCCCGACACGGGTACCGGTGCGGTGCCCTCGGTGTAGAAGCCGGGCTTCCGCGATTGCACCACGATGAGGTCAAAGTAATCCGTCCACGCCGGGCAGGTGTCGCTCTGGCCATCGAGCATGTGGCTCATCACCCCGTGGGTGAAGGTCCATTCGCTGTTGGTGAGGAGGAAGAGCTGTTTGCCGCCGCGGCGCAGGCGCTCCAGGGCGGGGCCCAGCTGGGGATCCTTGGGGATGAAGAAGTCGCGGTGGCTCAGGATCTCCGCCTTCATGTCCCCCTGTCGGTGGGCGGTGTCGATGGCCCAGCGCACGTCGTGGAAGAGGGTTCCGTAGTCCTTGCCGGGGAGTTTGCCCAGATCCAGGGCTTCCACGAGCTGCGCGTAGAGGCCGCACTCCGCGATTTCGAAGAGGGTGTCGATGCTGCGGAAGCCGGGGGTGTTCACCGCGAGGCGCTTCCGTCCGTAGAGGCTCTCCACCTCGGTGAGGGTGAGCATGCGCCGGCCATGGGCCGCGCGCACCACCTGGCGGTCCGCCGCCAGCTTCAGCAGGTTGCCGTGGTCCCCATCGAGGATGAGGCCCCGCACCGCGAAGGCCGGATCGAAGTGGGCCTCCAGCAGCCACACGGGATAGTCCTTCTCGCGCACCAGGAAGCGCAGGGATTTGGTGAAGGCCAGCGCGTCGATCTCGGGACTGCGGTACCGGGCCAGGGTGTAATCCATGTCGAAGCCCACGGCTTTCACCTCGCCCAGAGGCAGGTCCCGGAGGGCGAAGACCTTGTGGGAGGGCGACAGCCGGTCAGGGGCCCCCTGGTCCCAGGAACGGGGGACGGCCAATAGCGAAGGGGCGACGGTCTTCATGCTCCCAGCTTAGGGGCCGTTCCAGAATTTCCAGTGCCTTTCTGGGAATTCTGTTACGGCCCCTTATGCCGTTCCGGCCCAATCGGGTTCCAGGGCCCGGAGGTTGAGGGGGCCGGGCCCATGGACGGCTTGCGTATGATGAGGATGCCCATCCCCCCTGAGGTGTCCGTGCGCCCACGCATGCTGTTTTTCCTTGCCGCGAGTCTTCCCCTGCTGGCCCAGAGCACCGGGGTGACCACCGCGGATCTGCAGGGCGCGGTGCAGGACGGGAGCTCCCGCAAGGCCCTTCCCGGAGCCGAAGTCCGCGTCCAGCGCCGCAGCACCGGCGAGACCTTCCTCCAGAAGGCGGATGGCGGCGGTCGCTTCCACCTGCGCCTCCTGCCCGTGGGGCTTTACGACCTGGAGGTGCGGGCCCCCGGCTTCAATCCCCGGCGGATCCCGGGCCTTTCCCTGAACGTGGGGGCCACGCGGGGCGTGGAGGTGGCCCTCGCGCCGATCGCGGAGACTTCCGTGGCCGTGGAGGCCACCCACCCGATGCTGGATCCCTCCAACACCCAGGTTTCGGCCCTGGTGGATCAACGGGCCATCCAGAACCTGCCCATCAATCGCCGGACCTACCAGGACTTCAGCCTCACCACGCCCCAGGTCACCACGGGCAACCCCGCGGTGGCGAGCGCGGGGTCGGGCAGCTCCAACCTGGTGTTCGCGGGCGTCACACCCCGTCAGAACAACTTCCTGGTGGATGGCCTGGACAACAATGACCTCGGCGGGGGCGCCGTGCGGCAGTCCTTCAGCCAGGAGGCCATCCAGGAATTCCAGGTGGTGACGGATGGCTTCTCCGCCGAGTACGGCCGTGCCGCCGGCGGCGTGCTGAACATCGTCACCAAGTCCGGCGGCAACACCTTCAGCGGCTCCACCTTCTTCTTCGAGCGGCCCGGCAGCCTGGATGCGCGCGCCCCCCAGGGCACCGGCACCCGGGAGTACCGGCAGCATCAATACGGCGCCTCCGTGAGCGGCCCCCTGGTGAAGGATCGCCTCTACTACTTCGTCGCTGTGGAGCGCATGGAGGCCCGGGACGAGAACCAGGTGACCATCGACCCCGCGGCGCTCGCGGCCCTGGACAGCGGCGGCTTCCCCACGGCGGGCGGGCCCCAGGGCTTCAGCCAGCGGGACAGCTCGGCCTTCCTGCGGCTCGATTACGACCAGAGCCCCACCAGCCGCTGGAGCCTGCGCTTCAACCTGGGCAGCGCCCTGGATGAGAACCAGCTGCCCTGGGGTGGGATCACGGCCCGCAGCGCCGGCGGCTCCCGCCGCACCACGGACCGCGGGTACGCCCTTTCGCATCAGTGGACGCCCAGCGCCACGCTGCTGAACGACTTCCGCTTCCTCTACGGGGTGCGCAGCAACACCTTCGAATCCCTGGATGCCACCGGGGGCGTGGGGGTGGTGATCCTGGGAACCGCCACGGTGGGCACCAACCGGCTCGCTCCCCAGGATGCCCACGTGCAGTACCGCCACCTCGTGGATACGGTGACGCTGCTCGCCGGGGATCACACCCTCAAGGCCGGCGTGGATCTCCTCTCCTCGGTGAACGAAGCCACCGTGCCCCAGAACTTCGCGGGCGTGCAGATCTTCGCGGCCCTGCCCACCCTGGGCATCCCCACGGCGCTGATGGCCTTCCAGTTCGGGGTGCCCGCGGCCTTCGTGCAGAGCTTCGGCGATCCCCACCTCCGCTTCTCCGCGGCCTACGACAGCGCCTTCCTCCAGGAGGAATGGCAGGCGACGCCCGCCCTGCTGCTGAAGGCGGGCCTCCGCTACGATCGCCAGCGCCTGCCCACCTTCCCGGAGGCGGCCGCCTACCAGGCCCTGGACAACCCGCCCGCCACGGTGGATCCCACCTACGGTCCCACCCGCCTGCCCGATGGGCCCCATCCCTATTCCCGACTGATGCATGCCCACCGCACCTGGACGGATGCGCGCCTCTCCCCGCGCCTCGCCTTCAGCTGGCATCCAGACGCGCACTGGAAGCTCTACGGCGGGGCCGGGGAGTTCGCGGGCAGCGTGCTGCTGGGGCCCCTCTACGGCACCCAGCTCTTCAACGGCACGAACATCCAGACGGTGATTCAAACCCTCCAGGATCCGCCGGCCCAGAGCTCCCTCGCGGCCTGGGCCCAGCCGGGTCACCGCTACGCCTCGGTTCCCGCGGGGCCGCAGACCCTCACGGTGCCCGGCGAACAGAGCCTCCCCCACACCCGCCAACTCAACCTGGGCCTGGAGTGGACGCCCAGGCCCGACCTGCGGGTCGCGTTGGACCTCGTGAAATCCAAGGGCGCCTCCTTCAACAACGCACGGGATGTGAACGCCTTCGTGGTCTACGACAACGGGGGCACGCCGGTGCTGCGCCGCCCGGATCTGCGCTTCTCCAGCGTCATCCTCACGGATGGTACGGGCGAGAGCCGCTACCTGGCCCAGAGCCTCTCGCTCACTTGGAAGCCCCGCGAGGCCTTCAGCCTCCAGGCCAGCTACACCCACAGCAAGACCGAGGACAACTACATCGACTACACCACCGATTACAAGGCCCAGGACACCTTCGACGTGGGCAGTGAATGGGGGCCCAGCTCCCAGGATCAAACCCACCGGGCGGTGGTGAGCGGCGTCTGGATGAGTTCCTCCCAGGCCCACGCCTGGGCCCGGGATTGGACCCTCGCCTTCATCGCCCGCTACGCCTCGGGGCGCCCCTACACCCGACTTCTGGGGTACGACCAGAACCTGAACGGCGACGCCACCTCCGATCGCCCCGTGGGCCTGGGCCGGAACACCGAGACCGGCCCCAGCACCCGCAACCTGGACCTGCGCATCGCGCGCAGCTTCCCTCTGGGCGCCACCCGCCTGGAATTGCGGGCCGAGGTCTTCAACTGCTTCAACACGACGAACGTGCTGCTCCAGCAAAACGACCTCTCCTCCACCACCCCGGCTTATGGCTCACCCATCGCCTATGGGCCGAAGCGGCAATTCCAATTCGGAGCGCGCCTGACCTTCTGAAGGTCAGGATCCGCCGGGCACCGGGAGCCCCTGGGCTCGCAGGAAGGACAGCTTGTCCCAGTAACCGCGCTGGAACACGATCTGATCCTGCACCACGTGGAAGAACCCGCAACCCCGCAGGCCCAGGGGATCGCGCCATTCGAGGATGGCCCACTCCCCATCCTCGAACAGGTTCTCCACGAGGCAGACCATCTCAGCCGAGGCGAATCCATCCCGGAACATCTGTCGGATGGCCTCGCGCCCGTGCACGGGGGATTCCGCGACTTGGTGGTTCGTGGCGTCGGGGGCATAGAACCCGGCGAGCGCTTCGGCATCCGCCCGGTTGAAGGCGGCCACCCACGCCAGGACCAGGTCGCGGGGCGTCATGGGGAACCGAGATCGGGCATGAGGGTGCGGAAGAAGCAGGTGGGGTTCCGGATGTGCTGGGCGTGCGTCCAGGCGGCCACTTGATCGAGGAGGGCCTTGCCCTCGCTTCCGCCGATGCGACGGCCCAGGGCCCAGCGGGCGGCGTGGGCCTGGGGCGTGAGGAAGCTGCGCTCCAGGGCGGGGATGGCGGCGCGCAGGTGCCCGATGGCGGCGGCTTCGCGGCCCTGGAGGAGGGCCACGCTGGCACGGAGTTGTTCCGCCAGGGGCCAGGCGTAGGCGAGTTTTTCGCGCTCGAAGGCGGCGATGGCCTGGCGGGCCGTGGGCAGGTGGGCCGGGCCCGCGCTCAGCGCGGCGAGGGCCCGCAGGTAATGCCAGGTGAGGTTCAAGCCCGCCACGCGCAAGAGCCCCGAAGCCTGGAGGGGGCCCGCCACCCGGGCCAGCCGGGCCAGGGCATCCTCGGGGCGACCTTCGTAGATGTCCGCGTCGATGCTGGTCATGAGCACGTAGAAGTCGGGCATCGTGAAGCTGTCCAGGGCTCGGGACCACCCGTCCAGGGCTTCCGCCAGTTCGGCGCGGCAGAGCTCCGGGGCATCATCGGCAAGGTGGAGCTTGGCGGCGATGGCCGCGGAGAAGTGCAGGCGGGCGAAGTCATCGCCGCGCTCCTTGGCTGCCTGCATGAGGGCCGGCAGCCGCTGGCGGGCCTCATCGAAGTGGCCCATGGTCAGCCGGGCGCCGAGGCCGTAGAAGTGCGCGAAGTGGACGTCGTAGACGAGGGATTGGGGGTGCTGATCGGCGATGGCCTGCGCCTTCTCCATCCAGGGGCCGACCTCATTCCAGCGCCCCTCGGAGCTGGCCACGATGCCCGCGGCGACGTAGGCCCGGGCCAGGGCCTCGGGATGTCCCATCCGCTCCGCGTGGGCGAGGGTGGTCCGCTGGAAGCGGGCGGTGACTTCGGCGCCGCCGAGGCCCTTGGCACTCCGCAGGGCGGTTTCCAGGGCCAGGGAGCGGGCCAGGTTCAGGGGCTCGCCGGTCTTGAGGGCCATCAGCAGGTGGCGGGTCTGGAAATCGATGCCCCGCATGGGATCGATGATGCTCAGGCCCGCGGCGGCCACCCGGCACACCTCCATGCGCAGGAGTTCCCGGGCGGGGATGTCCTGGGGTTCGTGGGCCTCGAAGCGCAGGCCGCGGAACTGGAGCTGGATCCGGTGGAAGAGGAGGCTGCCGAGGGCCTGCAGGCGCGTGGTGGGCCATCGCAGCCCCACCGTCTTCACCAGCTCCTTCAGGAGGGGGATGCCCTCGTCGAAGTGCCCGCTCCGGATGAACCGGTCCGCCGCCATCCGCTTGAGCCCCAGGGCCTCCTCGGGGGAGGCGCCCGCCACGGCCTCCAGGTAGGCCCGCCCGGCGCGCTGACCGAACCCCCCATGGGCCAGGGCGTCGCCCAGCTTCACCCAGAGGGCCTGGGGCTGGGGTGCACCCAGGTCCAGGGCCTTCTGGTAGTAGCGGGAGGCGCGTTCGAAGGCGAGGGCACCCGCGGCCCGGTCGCCCGCTTGGGCGGCATAGACGGCGGCCCGGGCGGGTTCCCCGGCCCCTTCGAAATGGCGGACGAGGGCCTCAGGATCGAGGCGGCTGGTGGCCTCGAAGGCCAAGGCCAGGGCCCGGTGGTGGGCTTTGAGGGCCGAGGCGTCCAAGGCGCCCAGCACGGCTTCGCGGACGCGATCGTGGTAGGGCTCGACGAGGCGGCCCGAGGTGCCGCCCAGCGTGCGCACGAGGTGCCCCGCCCGCAACATCACGAGGGGGCCGTCTCCCTGGAGCTCGGCGGCCTTGCGGATGACGTGCAACTCCAGGGGCTGACCCGCCACGGAGATCACCTCCAACAGCTTGCGGGCGTCGGGAGGAAGGGCCTCCACGCCCGCGAGCACGATGCGCTCCACGCCGCCGATGGCGGAGAGCTCCCGGCGTTGGGTGAATCGCGCGAGCTGGCTGATGAAGAAGGGGTTGCCCTGGGCTTCCTGCACGATCTGCAGGGCCTGTTCCCGGGCGGCGCGATCCTGGGTACCCATGCAGGCCAGGGCGAGGTCGCGGGCCTCATCGGGGGAGAGCGGGCCCAGTTCCAGCGTGGCGGCGGCGAGCTTGGGCAGCATCTCCCGGAGCACTGGGGACGTGTCCTTGTCCTCGCTCCGGAACGCGAAGATGAGCAGCAGCGTGGGGGCGTCCGGGGGGCGCAGGAGTTCTTCCAGGAGGAGGGCGCTGTCGAGATCCCCCCACTGCAGATCGTCGATGACGAGGATGAGCGGGTGCTGATCCCCCATGCGGGCCAGCAGCTCCCGCAGGGCGGCGAAGGCCCGGCGCCGCAGTTCCAGCAGATCGGGCTGGTCGCCGCGCTCCTCCACGTCGAAGGCGGGCACCTGCCGGAGCACGGGGAAGAGGCGAGTGAGGGCGTGGGGGTTGCGCGGCAGCAGCGCCTTGACCTCGGCCTCGGGGAGGTGGAAGAGGTGGTTGCTCAGGGCATCCACGAGGCTATCCAGGGCCTTGAAGGGCACCAGCTCCTGCTCGTAGCAGCGGCCCGTGAGCATCACGGCCCGGCGATCCCGGCGGTGCACTTCCCGCAGGAAGCGCCGCAGGAGGTGGCTCTTCCCCATGCCGGAGCTGCCGTGCAGGGCGAGGGTGCGGGGGCGGCCATCCTGCAGGCCCTTGAAAGTCTGCAGCAGCTCGGCCAATTCCCATTCCCGCCCCCGCTGCAGGGCGGGCAGGGGCTCGAAGGGGGCGGGGACGGGGGCGGTGCCCAGGCGCTGGAGCACCTCCGCGCCGCTGGGGCGGTAGGCGGGGCGGGGCTCCAGCAGATCCATGCAGAGCTGCACGAGGTCCCGGGGGAGGTCGGGTACGAGCTGATCCGGTGAGGGAGGAATCTCCGCCTGCTTGCGCTGGATCATCTCGAGCGAGTTGCCCCGGAAGGGTCGTTGCCCCGTGAGGGCCTCGTAGAGCACGACGCCGACGCTGTACCAATCGCTGGCTTCGGATACGGCGGCGCCGGCCCCCTGTTCGGGCGACATGTAGGAGGGTGTGCCGAAGACCCGCGATGCCACGGCGCCCTGCTCCTCCGGCGCCAGGTCCATCACGAGACCGAAGTCGAGGATCACCACGCGGCCATCGGCATCCACCATGATGTTGCCGGGCTTGAGATCCCGATGGAGCTTACCCGCCCGGTGCAGGGCGCTCAAGCCTTCGGCCAATTGGCGCATGGCGGAGCGCAGGCGGGGGAGGTCCGGCGCGAGGGCGTGGGTGTCCGCGGCCGGGGCGGAGGTCGCCTCGGCATCGGGGAGGGGCCCGGAACCCTTGGAGGCGTCGGAGGAGGCCAGGGGATCCGAAACCCGGGTGGGGGCCTCTGAAAGCGGCGTGGCGGCCCATGTCTCCTCTTCGGAGACGGGGGAATGAGATTCCGAGTGCCATTGGCCGGCTTCGGGCGGCGTGCGCACGTATTGGAGGAAAGACTGTCCCTCCACCAGCTCCATGGTGAAGAACCACCGGTTGCCCGCGGAGGTGAGCTCGTAGAGCATCACCAGGTTGGGGTGCACCAGGTCCGCCAAGGCCCGGAATTCCCGTTTGAAGAGGTAGAGCGCTTCCGGGGTGGTGTGGTGGAGGAGCTTCAGGGCCACCTTCGTCTGGCGGCTGAGGTCGAAGGCCTGGTAGACGGTGCCGAAGGAACCCGCGCCCAAGCGCCGGCCGAGGGTGAGGGTGCTGGTGCCCTCGAACGCCTCCAGTTCCCGGCCGGGCTCTTCCATGGGGATCTCAGGGCTCCGCGGGGGCGAAGACGCGCAGGGTGGCCGCCAGCAGCGGCACGCCCATGACGAAGGGCGAGATCACCCGGGTGGCCACGGGGTAGCCCACGAAGAAATCGCCGAAGCACAGCACACCGTATCCCAACAGGGGCAGCATGAGGATCCATCGGTTGGGACGGCCCAGGGGCTTGAGCGGGATCTTCGGCGCCGCGCCCCGGAAGGCCAGGGAGCAGGTGGCGCAGGTGATCACCCACCCGATGTAATTTTGGAAGGGGATGTTGAAGTAGGCGCCGCCGCTCGTCCAGATCCAGGCCTTCACTTCCCCGGCCATGAGGGGATCCATGGTGAGGTCCCAGGCGGTCATGATCAGGCCCGAGAAGAGGGAGGCCGTCACCGCCCAGCCCAGGCCCTTGGGCAGGTCCAGCGGGCCGTCGCCCAGCAGCAGGTCGGCCATGAGGTAGCAGGGGTAGAGCACCATGAAGTAGGCGCAGGGGATGACCATGGGCACGGTGTGGAACCACTCCGGGCCGAGCAGGTTCGTGTAGTGGTAGGGCCCGAAGACCAGCCCCGTGCGGGCGCCCACGAACTCGAAACAGAACGAGATGACGTAGGTCAGCGAGAAGAAGGCCAGCGTCTGCCGCCAGCCCAGGGTGTAGAGGCCGTGGATGAGCACCAGCACCGTGAAGATGAGCGTGGTGATGGGGAAGGCCACCCGCTCCACGGGCGCCACCTTGTGGGTGACGTGGTAGATCTGGATGCAGAGGTGCGCGAGGAAGGCGAAGGCCATCCCCGTGAGCAGCAGGATCTCGGTCCCCGTGTGGGATTCGACTTTCTGTTCGAGGTAGGTTTTCATGCCGCACCTCCGGCGCGCTTGAGGCGCGCGGCGGCCACCAGGAGGGGCGCGCCCATGGAGAAGGGGGAGATGATCCGCGTGGCCTCGGGGTAGCCCACGAACACATCGGGCAGGCCCAGGAGGCCGAAGGTGACGAGGGGCAGGGCGTTGAACCACATGGGATGCTGAACCTCCGGCGGCGGGGCCTCGCTGCGCTCCGTCAACCGCAGGGTGATGTTGATGATGAAGCAGGTCTCCACCCAACTGAGGTAGTTGGCGAAGGGGATGCCGAAGTAGGGGCCGGGCTGTTCCCACACCCAGGCCTTCACCTTGAGCACCATGTAGGGATCCACGGTGAGGTCCCAGGCGGTCATGACGAGGGCCGTGAGGAAGGCGAGGCCCAGGATCCAGGCGCCCTTGCCCTTCGTGCTCACCATCCGGCCTTCCGCGATGAGGTTCACCACGATGTGGCTCGCGTACATGGTCGTGAACCACCCCAGGGGGATCACGTAGGGCACGGGGCCCAGGCGGGGCCCGAGCACTTCCGTGTAGTAGTAGGGCGTGGCGAGCCCCGTGGCGATGCTCAGGGTCTCGGCGCCGTAGGAGAGGCCCACGCAGATGCCGAAGAACATCCAGGCCCGGCGCCAGCCCAGCAGGTGCCCGGCATGCAGGAGCATGGCCATGGCCATCACGATGTTGCTGATGACCAAGGAAGGCCGCTCGCCCGCGGTGATGGCCGCATGTCCATGCAGCACCACGCCCACCGCCACCAGCGCGGCTGCCGCCACACCGAACCCGATTTCCCGCCGTGTTTCGGCCATGAAGCCCCTCGTGGTTTTTGGAGGGAGTCTAACAGGGTCAGTGACTAAGCGTCGGGACGGGGGGGACGCCGGGGCTCAGGGGCGGCCCTCGGGAGCTTCCAGGGCCAGGGACATGGACCACCCTGCGGACGCCCCGGGCGCCAGGCTCAGGACCCCGGGCCGATCCTGGAAGGGGCCCGTGAAGCCCACCTCGTCGGCGAGTCCCTGCCACGGTTCCAGGCAAAGGAAGGGCGCACCGGGCTTCGTCCAGCAGGCGAAGGAAGGCGCCTCCCACCGCACGCGCAGTCGGGGTTCCCCGGGTACGCCGTAGCGGAGGCCGCGGCTGCGCACGGGATCCCAGATGAGGGCGTCCGACGCGAAGAGGTCGTCCCTCAAGGCCAAGGCGTTGCCCACCACGGGCGTCGGGCGCCGATCCGGCGCGATGAATTCCCCCGCCAATTGCCGAAGGGCGCCGGGCTCCGGCTCGTCGAACACCAGGTCGTGGCGCTCCCGGGCCTGCCCTTCGAGCAGGGGCCACCGGAAGGCGGGATGGAACCCGAACTGCGCGGGGAGCGGTTCCGATCCGGGATTCCGAAGCTTCGCGGCCATGTGCAGTCCGGTGGTGTCGAGCGTGAAGCGCAGCGTCAAGTCGAAGGCGAACGGAAAGTGGACCCGCGTGCCTTCATCGTCCCGGAGCCGGAACAGCGCCTGCGAGGGGGAGGCTTCCACCCCCTCCCACGCGCGATCCCGGGCGAAGCCATGCTTCGGCATGGGGAAACGCTCGCTGCCCATTCGGATGTGCCCCTCGGCCACGCTGCCCACCACGGGGAAGAGCAGGGGGGCGCGGCGATTCCACCAGGCGGGGTCGCCGTTCCACAGCAGGTCTTGGTCGTTCCAGGCGAAGGACTGGAGTTCCGCGCCATGGGATGAGACGGAGGCCCGGTAGGGACCAACTTGCAAGTGGACGAGCTTGGAACTCATGCCGCTTCCTGGCCGATGCCATGGGTCGTGACCATGTGGGTCGTCCGACGACGCTCCGGGGGAGCGTTGTCGGGCGGGGCCCCCACAGGGAACGAATCACAAGGGCCGCCGCGCGACGTACTCATGCTGCTTCCTGGCCGATGCCGTGGGTCGCGACCATGTGGGTCGTCCGAGGACGCTCCGGGGGAGCGTTGTCGGGCGGGGCCCCCACAGGGAGCGAATCACAAGGGCCGCCGCGCGATGCACTCATGCTGCTTCCTGGCCGATGCCGTGGGTGACGCTCTGATGCCCGAAGGCCTCCCAGGCGAGCCGGCGGAAGTGATCCGTGTGCCCCCAATCCACCTTGTCCAGCCACAGCTTGTAATGCAGCAGCTCGTGCTCGAGGATGCGCGCTTGGATCTCCTCCGGCGTGTGGCACTTCACGCCGCACACCACCTGGGGCCAGGGCCAATCCAGGCGCCGCAGCAGCGGGATGCTCATGCGGATCTCGGGCCGCCACACCCCCCGCGCATCCTTCTCGATGACGAAGAGCCCCGCGCAGCGCGTCATGCGCGGCGACCACACGAGGGGCAGGGGCGGGAGGTCCCACCCGGCCTGGCGGAGGATGAGGGCGGCTTTGTGGCGGAGGGTGGGGGGCACCCTTCCATTGTGACGCGAGCGCCGCCCCGCCGCTATTTCAGGAAGAGTCCGGGATCGATGCGTGCGTTGTTGAAGCTCAGGCTCCAATGCAGGTGCGGCCCCGTGGCGCGGCCCGTGCTGCCCACCAGGCCGATGCGGGCACCGGCCTTGAGCACGTCGCCCTCCTTCACGTCGATGCGGGAGAGGTGGCCCAACAGGCTCACGACGCCTTCGCCATGGGCGATCATCACGAACTTGCCGGCGAAAAAGAAATCCCCCGTGAGCACCACCACGCCCTCGGCGGGAGCCACCACCCTCTGGCCTGCCGGGGCGGCGATGTCGAGGCCGGGGTGGGGTGAACGGGGCTCGCCGTTGAAGATGCGGCGCATGCCGAAGGAAGCGGTGAGGCGGCCTTGGGTGGGGGGCCGGAACTTCAACGATGGCACGCGTCCTTCGGGCCAGGCCTTCCAGGCGGGCTTGCTGAGGGCATCCTCCTTGGCGATGCGGGCCTCATCCTCGAGATTGGGGTTCACGAGGCGCGGGTTCTTCACGGTGACGCGCTGCTCGGGGTAATGCTTGTCCTTCACGGTGAAGGCCAGGGGGTGACCATCCACCTCCAGGGATTCGGTGCCGGGCGCGGTGGAGAGCTTCAAGCCGACCACGGCCACCCAGGCCTCGCCCTGACGGCGCACGAGCACGCGCTCCCCTTTGAAGGTGACGTGAGGGGCCTGCTCCGAGGCGGGCAGGGCCACCACGGCGACGCCGCCGGGGACGGGAGAAGGTTTGAAGGGCGCGGGGGCGGTGAGGGCGGGCGGAGCGAGAAGGAGCATGCGGAAGGTCCGGAAGGGGTGAGCCCTCAGCTTAGCCCGCCCCGCGAAACCGGTTTCAGTGCCGGCCCCACCGCCCGTCCCGCATGCGGCCGAGCCGCAGGGAATTGTCCGCGCGGAGTTCCAAGGGGAGGAGGGCCTCCGGCGCATCCTGGTAACAGACCGGGCGGGCCCACCGGGTGATGGCGGACGCGCCCACCGAAGTGGTGTGGGGCGCGCTGGTGGCGGGCCACGGTCCGCCGTGCACCATGGCGTAGCCCACCTCCACACCCGTGGGCACGCCGTTGAAGAGCACGCGGCCCGCGAGGCGGCGGAGGCGCGGTAGCAGCGCCGCCGCCAGGGGCTCGTCCGTGGGTTCCAACCACACGGTGGACGTGAGCTGGCCAGGCAGGGCCGCCACCACCGCGGCGCGCTCAGCTTCGGACGCGCAAGTCACGAGCAGCGTGGCGGGACCGAAGACCTCCTCCCCGAGGGTGGGGTGGGCGAGGAAGGTGGCGGCGGACGTTTCCAGGAGCTGCGCGGAGCCGCAGCGGGGCGGGGCCTCCAGTGACGCGAAGGCCGCGGTGGCCCCTTCCGCCACCCGGTGGGTCAGCGCTTCGCGGTAGGCCGTGGCCAACCCTTCGCCGAGCATGGGGGCGGGAGCGCCGCCTTGAAGGGCCTGGGCGAGTCCGGCGTGGAAGGCATCGAAGCCTTCGCCCTTCACGGCGAGGATGAGTCCGGGGCAGGTGCAGAACTGGCCCACGCCATTGAGCACGGAGGCGGCCAGGGTGCGGCCCAGGGCCTCGCGGCGGGTGGCCAGGGCGCCGGGCAGCACCACCACGGGGTTCACGCTGCCCATCTCCGCGTAGACGGGGATCGGCTCGGGGCGCGCGGCGGCGAGGTCCATCAGCGCCCGGCCGCCTTTGAAGGATCCGGTGAAGCCCACGGCCCGGATGTCGCGGTGCTGCACGAGGCGGCGGGCCACGGTGTGGCCGGCATCGAAGAGCAGGCTGAAGCAGCCGAAGGGCAGGTCGCGTCGCGCCAACGCGCCCTGCGCCACCCGCGCCACGAGCTCGCTGGTGCCCGGATTCAGGGGGTGGGCCTTGGCCACCACGGGGCAGCCGGCTGCCAGCGCCGAGGCCGTGTCGCCCCCGAGGGCACCGAAGGCCAAGGGGAAGTTCGACGCGCCGAACACGGCCACGGGGCCGAGGGCGTGGAGCATGGACCGCAGATCGGGTTTGGGCAGCGGCGTGCGCGTGGGATCGCCCGCATCCAGCCGCGCTTCCACCCAGGAGCCCTCCTGGGCCACCTCCGCGAACAGCCGCAGCTGGAAGCAGGTGCGGCCCAGTTCGCCACGCACCCGGGCCTCGGGCAGGGCCGTCTCCGCCATCACTCTGTGAACCAGTTCCTCGGCAGCACCCTCCAGGCCCAGGGCGATCTCCCGCAGCAGCTCCGCGCGGCCCACACCGCCCAGGGCCTCCAGCGCCGGCGCCGCTTCCCGGGCCAGCTCCACGGCGCGATCCACTTCGGCGTCGGTGGCGCTGTGGAAGGCGGGCCGCAGCGCTTCCCCGGTGGCGGGATTCAGGGCCTGGAAGGGATGGTCACCGGGATCGCCGAGGACGGGGCCGAGGAGGGAGAGGCCTTGGAGCATGGAATCACCGTAAGGGGAGGATGGCGGTTCAGGGACGGGAGGCCAAGGCCTGCTTCAATTCGGTGAGGGCCGCTTCCCGCTCCTTCCCCACGAGGACGGCCCGCGGCGCGCGCATGGATTCGTTCCCCCAGCCCACCTCCTGCTGCACGAGCTTGATGAGCTGCACGAACTTGGGCACGGTATCCATGCGGAGGAGGGGCAGGAACCAGGCGTAGAGCTTGAAGGCCTCCTCCATCTTCCCGGCACGGGTGAGGTTGAAGAGGTTCACGCTCTCCTTCGGGAAGGCGTTCACGAGGCCCGCGATCCAGAAGGAGGCACCCATGGCCACCCCCTCCATGAGGCAGTCGTCCACGCCCACACCCAGGGCGAGGCGATCGCCGATGAGGGCGCGGATGCCGGCGATGCGGCGGGCATCCGTGCTGCTCTCTTTCACGGCTTGGAGGTTCGGATGCGCGGCGGCCAACTCCGCCACTTGTTCGGGCACGAAGTCCACCTTGTAGGCCACGGGGTTGTTGTAGAGGAGGCAGGGCAGGGGCGTGGCGGAGATCACGGCGCCCATGTGGGCCTTCATCTCCGCCCAGTCGCCCACATACACGTAGGGAGGCAGCACCATGAGCCCCTGGGCGCCGGCGGCCTGCGCGGCCTGGGCGAGACGCACGGCCTCCGCGGTGGCGAGGGCCGCGATGCCCGGGATCACCGGTTTGCCTTCGGCGGTCTTCACGCAGGTTCGGATCACGGCCACCTTCTCGTCGAAGCTGAGCGTGGCGCCCTCGCCGAGGGAGCCGCAGGGCACGAGCCCCGTGCAGCCCTGCGACAGCATCCAGCGGGCGTGGGCCTCGAGGGCCGTGTGATCCACGGTGCCATCGGGGCGGAAAGGGGTGGTGATGGCGGGGATGACGCCTTGGAAAATGGTCATGGCTGCTCCGGTTGAGAAAGGCTGGTGACGAGGTCGGCGAAGGTGGTGGGGACGAGGGGCAGCCGTGGGCCGCCGGGCGTCCAACCGTAGAGGAATTCGGCGGCCGGCCCGCAGGTGCGGCCCTGGCAGCGGCCCATGCCGCAGCGGGCGTGCAGGCGGGCGTCGCGGCCCCGCGCCAGGGTGTGGACCTCGCCCACGGCCACATCCTCGCAGCGGCAGAGGAGGGTGGAAGGTTCCGGCAGGTCGCGCAGCTCGGGGCGCAAGGCGAAGGCGGTGGCGAGGGCCTGGGCCCAGGCGCGGCCCCGCTGGGCTTGGCGCACCAGGGGGGCGGCTTCAGCGATGCGTCCCGCGGCCATGAGGCCCGCCACACGGCCTTCGGCCAGGGCCTTCTCCACGCCGCCCACGCCCGTGGGTTCCCCCGCCGCGAAGACGTGGGGAAGGCTCGTGCGTTGGGCGGCGTCGATGGTGACGCGGCCATCCGCGCAAGCGCAGCCCAGGAGATGGGGGAGTTCCAGGTTGGGGATGAGCCCGAAACCCACCGCCAGGAGGTCCACCTCCAGGACCTGGGTACCGGACGGCGTGCGGAGGTGAAGGCGGCGCAGCTGGGCATCCCCCTCGGCGCGGGTGACCCAGGCGTCGTGGCTGAGGGGCAGGCCGAGGAAGCCCAGGCCCTGGAGGAGGAGGCGGGGGCGGCGGAGCAGCTCCGACGCGAGACCGCGCAGGGCGCGGCGCGGCGCCTGTTCCGCCACGGCGAGTACCCGGGCCCCCTTCGCGCGGAGGTGGGCGGCCACGGCCAGGAGCAAGGGGCCCGTGCCGGCCACGACGACGCGCTTGCCACGCACGTCCAAGCCATCCTTCACCAGGACCTGCAGTCCCCCGGCGCCGAGGACGCCGGGCAGCGTCCAACCCGGGAAGGGGAGGAAGCGTTCCCGGGCGCCGGTGGCGAGCACGAGGCGATCGTAGGGCAATGGTTCGGGGCCGGAGGGGCCGCAGACGTTGAGGAGGCCCGCCTGGGGCGCGGCGATGATCCGCCGCTCCAGGCGGAGGGTCACGGCGCTCGCGCGCAGCTCGGCGAAGATCCGGCCCGCCTCGCCCCGGGCGGTGCCGGACCACTGGCCCCGCCAGATCTGGCCCCCGGGTTCGGGCTGGGCATCCACCAGCGTCACGGCCATGCCCGCGCCGGAGGCGGCCAGGGCGGCGGCGAGGCCCGCGGGGCCGGCACCGAGAACCAGCACCCGTTCACCCACGGCGCACCTCCATGCCCTCGACGGCGGGCGTGAGGCAGGCGAGCACCTCGCGTCCCGCCACGGTGACGCGGCACTCGAAGCAGTGGCCCATGCCGCACAGCGGCCCGCGCGGCGCGCCGGAGAGGTCGCGGCAGGCCACGGGCGGCAGGCCCAGGGCCGCGCTGAGGCGCGCGCCGGCGGGCACGTCCACGGGGAGGCCATCCACGAACACCCTAGTGGTGCCTGCGCGAATTACTTGGCGCATGGGAGAGGCTCCGTTGGCACCACGCGGCGGGGGCATGGGGGTACGGCAGTACCCCCATAGGGGTGACAGCGAATCCAAGCGCAGCTTGGGCTCGCGCCAGAGGGGCCATGCCCCGATGGAAGTGGACCTCGCCTGCCAGACCCAAAAACCAGATATTTCAGGCGAGGTACGCTAGGCATGGGCCAACTCCGGGAAGCGGGCGGGCAGGAAGGGCGCGGGCGCCAAGGGCAGGCTGCGTTCCAGGATCTGCGCCGTGAGCAGGGCCGCCGTGGCCGGGGCGGTGGTGATGCCGAGGCCTTCGTGGCCGCAGGCGAGGAAGAGGCCCGGGCGACCGGGCATCGGGCCGATGAGGGGGCGGTGGTCCGGGGTGGTGGGCCGGAAGCCCGTCCAACAGCGCACCACGGGGAGTTGCGCGAGGGTTGGCACGTAGGCGAGGGCCCGTTGGATCATGCGGCGCAGCAGGTCCGGGCGCAGCTCCGGATCCTCATCTCCGAACTGGCGGCTGGAGCCCAGGAGCAGCTGACCGTTGGGCCGGGGCTGGAGGTTGAAGGCCACGCTGTCGGCGTCGGAGCCATGGGCGGATGTGAGATAGCCCAGCTCCACCAACTGATGGCGGAGGAAGCCGGGGTGGCGGTCCGTGATGGCGAGGTGCCCTTTGCGCTTCACCAGCGGCAGGTGGCGGAGGAATTCCCGGGAGGCGCTGCCCGCCGCGAGCACCACGGCGCCCGCGGCGAGGCGGCTGCCATCCCGGAGGCGAACGCCGCCCGGTTCCAGGGTCGCCACCGAAGTGCCGGTGTCGATGCGGGCGCCCGCACGGCGGGCGGCCTCCGCCAGGAGCCGGGCCCCCGCGGGAGGATAGATCACGGCGTCGCCGGGCACGCGCATGCCCCCCGCGAGCCGGGTGGATAGGCAGGGCTCCACCTCGGTGAGGTGCCGGGCCTCCACCATCTCGGCTTCAATGCCCGCCGCCCGATAGGCCTCGCAGCGGGGGCGCACCAGGGCCATCTCCTCGTCGTCCTGCGCCACCCACAGCGTTCCGCAGGGATCGAATTCCAGGGCCGTGCCGAGGCGGGGGGCCAAGGCCTTCCACCGATCGACGCCCAGGCGGCACAACGCCAGTTCCGCCGGGGAACCATCCAAGGCCACGAGGTGTCCCATGGCCGCGGCCGTGGCGCCGCCGCCCAGCCCTTCGGCCTCCAGCAGGTGCACGCGGCACCCCGCCTCGGCCAGCTCGAGGGCGCAGGCCGCGCCGACGATCCCGCCGCCGATGATGAGGACGTCGGGGGTCACCGGGGAATCCCGAAGCGGAAGGGATCCTCGGGATCCAGGATCAGGGTCGCCTCGGCGGTGATGTGGGCGCGGCCTTGGATGTGGGGCAGGAGGATGCCGTCGCGCCGGGCCATCCAGCCCTGGAAGACGGACCCGACGAGGCTCTCCTGCCGCCACACCTGACCTTCGGCCAACTTGTCCTCGTCCAGAAGGCAGGCGAGTTTGGCGGAAGTACCCGTGCCGCAGGGGCTGCGATCCCACTCCAGCCCGGGGCAGAGGACGAAGTTGCGCCCGTGGTTGGCGGGATCCAGGGCTGGGCCCGTGAGTTCCACGTGATCGATGGGGATGCCGGCCTGTGCCCCGAGGCCTTCGGCCTTGAGCGCGTCCCGGATGGCGCAGGCGGCGCGCATCAAGGCGGGGAGGTTCGCAGGGCGCAGCTCAAGACCATGGTCCTCCACGAGGAAGAACCCGTTGCCGCCCCAGGCCACGTCGCCATGCACCCGCCCGAGGCCGGGCACGTCGAGCGGCACCTGGCGAAGAAGGCGGTGCGAGGGCACGTTGGTGATGACGGCGTCGCCATCGGGGCGCAATTCCGCCTCCACCACACCCACGGGGGTATCGAGGCGCAGGGTGCCGGGCTGGAGGCGCCCCAGGTGCCGCAGCGTCTCCACCAGGCCCAGGGTGCCGTGGCCGCACATGCCCAAGGCCCCCACGTTGTTGAAGAAGATCACACCGAGGTCGCAGCCGGGTTCGTGAGGTTCCACCAGCAGGGCGCCCACCAGCACCTCCGAGGCCCGCGGCTCGCAGGCCACGGCGCGGCGCCACGCATCATGCTCGGCCAGCAGACGCTCCCGGCGAACGCTCAAGGGGCCAAGCCCGAGATCCGGGGCGCCCTCGAGCACCACGCGCGTGGGCTCGCCGCCGGTGTGGCTGTCGATGACTCGGATGCGGGATGCGGTGGCCACGGGGCCTCCTGGGGGAGTCATCTAGGATCGGGGTTTGGATGGGGGTGGGTCTTGGTGGATTCCTTGCGGGGGGCATTGGAAATGGAACAATGGCCCGCATTGAAACAATCTACGGGAAGGAGGATCCTGCGTGGATTGTTCCGAGCAGGTGGGGCGAGTTCGTCAAGATGGGTCTGGCTAATAACAGGATGAACAGGATGGACAGGATTCAAGGCCGGACCGAACCAGACGGAATCGCCCAATTCGAGGAACTCACCGGGGCGATCCTGGGTGTTGCCTTTGACGTTTCGAATGAGCTGGGGGCCGGGTTCCTCGAAAGCGTCTATGAGGGTGCGCTGGTCGTTGCGTTGAATCAGAAGGGCATTTCCGTCGAACGGCAAGTCCCTATGAAAGTGCGGTTCCGGGATGTTGTGGTGGGCCATTTCGTGGCCGATCTTTGGGTGGAAGGCAAGGTCATCGTCGAATTGAAAGCCGTCAGTCGCCTCACCTCCGAACACAAAGCCCAAACCATCAATTACCTCAAGGCGACAGGTACGGATCTCGGCCTCCTCCTCAATTTCGGCAACCCCAAACTCGAATACCACCGCCTCCACCGGTGACCCTTGCTCTCATCCTGTTCATCCGCAGTTCATCCTGTGAATCCTGTTTCAACCCCTCTGATGCATGGGCCGTCTATCCGGAATCCCTTCTGATCTCCAATCCACCTTTTCACCTTGTTCACCGAATTTGATCCTGGTGATCCTGTTCCCATGCCCCCCCGTCGCGCCCCGGGCCTCGATGCCCTTCTCAGCCAGCTCGGCAGCCTCGCTTTTGTGGAGGAGCTCTTCGATCGCGTGCACGAGGCGGTGTTCACCGTGAAGGATCCCAAGGGGCGTTACCTGGCCATGAGCCAAAGTGGCGTGGAACGCTGCGGACTCCGGTCCAAGGAGGCGGCCCTGGGGAAGACGGCCTTCGACCTCTGGCCTCCTGAGATGGCGCAGCGCTATGCCGATCAGGACGCGAAGCTCTTCCACACGGGCAGGCCCATCGTGGATGCGCTGGACCTCACGCTCTATCCAGATCGTCGCCCCGGCTGGTGCCTCACTCAGAAGGTGCCCATGAAGGACAAGGCGGGGCGTGTGGTGGCCTTGGCCTGCCTCAGCACCGACTTGCCGGAGCCCAGCCGCGCGGGCTTCATCGACGGCCCCTTCGCCGCCGCCGTGGATCACATCCACGAGCACTACGCCGAAGGCCTGCGCATGGAGCAGCTGGCCACCATTGCTGGCGTATCCATGAGCCAATTCGAGCGGCGCATGAAGAAGGTGTTCCACCTCAGCCCAGGCCAGTACGTCATGAAGGTGCGCATCCAAGCCGCCGCGGAAGCCCTGGCGGGTTCGGAACAACCCATCGCCGCCATCGCCGACGACGTGGGCTTCTGCGATCAGGCGGCCCTCAGCCGGCACTTCAAGCAGGTGACGGGTCTGAGCCCGGCGGCCTACCGGAAGTGGGCACGGGGCGAGTGAGTCGCAGCCCTCGGGGAGGTGATGGCCGTCATGGCCCCGCCCGTTCGAAGCTCGACACTTGAAGCCACGTTCCGCAGGAGGTGGCCATGTGGAAGGTGTTGCTCATCCCGATGATCGCGCTGGCCCAGGACGCTTCCAAAAGGCCTGAATTCAGCCTGGGCGTGGGGCCCCTCACCTACGCGCTCGGGGGGAGCGACGTGCAGGTGAACCTGCGCTTTGCGGGGAGCCGTTGGCTCTACGGATTCAAGCATGTGCAATTCGAAAGCACCTTCCGGGATCCCTTCACGGACCGGAAGCTCACGAAGACCCGGGAATCCATGACGGGCCCGACGGTGACCTACATCTTCCGCCCGGATCGCGGCTTCAGCTGGATGCTAGGGGGATCGATCTCCCGCTGGACGAAGCGGGAGGAATCGCTGATCACCGGCGAGGTGGGCCGTGACTCGACCACCGCCGCCTTCATCGGCGGAGGCTTCACGGGAGTCATGGGGCCCCACTTCTACTACCGCCTGGGCATCTTCCTGGCCCCGGGGGCGCATGTGAAGACGAGCACCAGCGTCAGCTCCGAAGAGGATTCCGGCGGCATTGACGCCGTGCTGCACCTCGGGATTCGATTTTGAGCCGAGGGGCTGGGACTGAAAGTTGGACCACCAAGACACCAAGACACCAAGAAAAGCAAAGCGGGGTTGCTCCCAATCTTTGTTTTTCTTGGTGTCTTGGTGTCTTGGTGTCTTGGTGGTGAACCTTTTCTTCAGAACTCGAAGGTGGGCCCGCTGAGCGTCTGGGCATCCAGGATGGTGCCCTGGTTGTCCAAGGTGACTAGGCCCTGGGTCTGGCGTTGGGTGAGGCCGAGCTGCTGGAATGCCTGGCCGCGCAGTTCGGGGTTGTGGCCCTCGGCGCTCTCGAAGAAGACGGCGCCCACCTTGTAGGTCTGGGGCTTCTCCTGGAGCAGGTGCAGCTCCTTGAGCTGGCGGGCGTCCACCTCGCTGGGGGCGTCGGTCATGAGGCAGCGGGCCTGGGCCGTCTTGGGGAAGGCGATGACTTCGCGGATGTTGTCGGCGCCGGCCATGAGCATGGCCAGGCGATCCAGGCCCAGGGCGAGGCCGCCCATGGGCGGTGCGCCGAAGGCGAGGGCATCCAGCAGGAAGCCGAACTTGGCGCGGGCCTCCTCCTCGCCGATGCCCAGGGCCCGGAACATGCGGCTCTGGGTCTGGGCGTCGTGGATGCGGATGGAGCCGCCGCCCACTTCGTAGCCGTTCAACACGAGGTCGTAGGCCACGGCGCGGCACTTGCCGGGATCCGTCTCCAGCAGGTCCATGTCCTCGGGGTGGGGGGAGGTGAAGGGGTGGTGGCAGGCGACGAAGCGCTCGGCCTCCTCGCTCCACTCCAGCAGGGGGAAGTCCACCACCCATAGGAAAGCGAACTTGGATTCATCCACGAGGCCGAAGGTGCGGGCCAGGCGCTGGCGCAGCTCGCCGAGGATCTTGGAGGTCTGCGCGTCGGTGCCCACGGCGAACACGGCGAGGCCTTCGCCGGTGGCGCCGAGTGCGGTCTTCAGCTGGGCCTCGGCGTCGCCTTCCAGGAACTTCTTGAAGGAGCTGGAGAGGCCATCCTTGCCCCACTTGGCGTAGGGCAGGCCGCCGCCGCCCAGCTGCTTGGCCACTTCCTGCAATTCATCCAGCTGTTTGCGGCTGTAGGCACCGGCGGCTTCGCCGGGCACCCAGATGGCGCGCACGCGGCGCTGGCCCTTGGAGTCGGCGGCGGCGCGGAAGAGGTTGAAGGCGCTGGCGGCGAAGACGGAGGTGACGTCCTGCAGTTTCAGGTCGTAGCGCACGTCGGGCTTGTCGGAGCCGTACCACTCCATGGCGTC
>DATEZP010000101.1:0-37656 GCA_035255465.1 Holophagaceae bacterium | reverse complement strand
TCCGGGGCTGTCGGGACGTGAAGAACGTGGTGTCGACGCCATGGGGCAGGCCCACGACCTCGGGCAGTCCGGGGCGGAAGATCTCCTTCAGGCGCCGGGAGACGACGTACATTCCACCCTGGTAGAGCCGCGCCAGGTGGGCGCAGAGGGCGGGCACCGCGATGCCCTCCCAACTCACGTGGGAGCGGATGCCCGAAACCCACTTGGCCGGCGTCTTGATCATCGCGGGTTCGGCCATGTGCCATTCGAGCGGGTGGATCAAATCGTAGCGATCCTCCTCCACGGGATCGCCTTTGTAGGCGATCTCGATGTCGAACTCATCCGCGAGCCGGGCCTGCAGGGTGCGGGCGTGGCGCTCGAAGATCCAGTTGGGCACGTCGGCGATGAAGAGCAGGCGGGGGCGCCGGTTCGTGGCCGGCGCGCCCGGGGCCGAACCGGGATCCACGGGATTCTCGGCGAGCCACTGGGAGGCGGTGCGGGCTTCGGAGCTGGAGGGCCAGGTGGCCAGGAGGTGGCGCATGCCCGCCCGCACCGTGCGCCAGTCGCGCCGGGCGATGGCGGCCTGGAGGCTGAAGGCTAGGGCGGCGGGTCCCTCTGCGTCGGTGGGCGGAGGCGGGGCGAGCAGGGCGGGGGTGCCCGCCAGCCGGGAGGGGGGCAACGCCTTGTGCTGTTGCAGCCACTCTTCGAGGATCAGCAGCAGCCAGATGGACGGCGTCAGCGAATGATCCAGCATCGCCTTGATCATTCCGGGGTTGAAGTAGGGGCCCAGGCAGGAGTCGGGGCCGAGCAACTTCTCCGAGACGTGGGCGAAGGCCTTGCCCCCGGGCGCCAGCCACTTCGTCATGGGCATGGCGAAGCCCATCTTGGGGCGCTTGAGGAAGGATTCCGGGAAGAAGCGCCGGGCCACCCGCTTGAGCATGGCCTTCCGGTTCCAGGAGCCGTCGGCCTCCTTGATCATGGAGAACTTGGAAGGCACCTTCGCGGCCGCCTCCATCACCCGCAGATCCACGAAGGGCGTGCGCACCTCGAGGCCGTGCATCATGCTCGCGATGTCGACCTTCGTGAGGATGTCGTAGGGCAGGTAGGTGTTGAGGTCCATGTACTGGACGCGGTTCAGATCGTCGTAGTTCCGCGTCTCATCCCAGAACCGCTCGAACCCCTCCAGCCGGGTGGAGATGCTGGAATGGAACTCCGGCCGCCAGAGCCCGGCGCGGATCCGGGTCTCCGTGTACTGGATCTTGTTGATCCAGGCGTAGAGGTCCATGGAGGGCTGCTCCATCCAATTGCCGTGGGACCAGTAGCCCGCGAACATCTCGTCGGCCCCATCCCCCGAGAGCACCATGGGCACGCTGGCCCGGGCCAGTTTGCAGACGTTCCAGGTGGGGAGGGCGGAACTGTCGCCGAAGGGCTCCCCGTAGTGGGCCACCAGGTCCGGGATGAGATCCAGGGCCTCGATGCCCATCTCGCCACGGGTGTGGATGGTCTTGCAGGTTTCGGCGGCGAAGGCGGCGTAGCTGGTCTCGTCGAACTCCGCCTCCTGGAAACCGATGCTGAAGGTACGCACGGGCTCCGTGAGGATGGTGCTCATCTCGGCCACCACGAGGCTGCTGTCCACGCCGCCGGAGAGGAAGGCGCCGAAGGGCACGTCCGACACCAGGTGGGCGTTCACGGATTCCTTCACCACGGCCGCGAGGCGCTCCTCCCACTCGGCCTCCTTCAGGCCCTGCTCGGGGTCGAAGCGCATGGCCCAGTAGCGCCGGGATTCTTCGGGCTTGCCATCGAGGCCCACCCGCATCCGGTGGGCGGGCGGCAGTTTGCGGATCTGCCGGTAGGCCGTGCGCGGCGCGGGGATGTACTGGAGCCAGAGGTACTGATCGATGGCCTGGAGATCCAGGGCGGAATCGAAGCCCGGAGTCTGCACCAGGGGCGCGATTTCCGAGGAGAAGGAGAAGGCCTCCTCCGTTTCGCAGAGCACCAGGGGCTTGATGCCGAAGTGATCCCGGGCCAGGAAGACGCAGCCCTCCCGGGTATCCCGGATGCCGAAGGCGAACATGCCGCGGAAGCGATCCACGCAGGCATCGCCCCACTCCTCCCAGGCGTGGACGACGACCTCGGTGTCGGAGCGCGTCTTGAACTGGTGCCCCCGGCCCTGGAGCTCGGCCATGAGCTCCTTGTAGTTGTAGATCTCCCCGTTGAAGGTGATCCAGACGCTGCCGTCCTCGTTGCACATGGGCTGGTGGCCGCCCGTGGGATCGATGATGGAGAGGCGCCGGTGCCCCAGGCCCACGCGGCCCTCGATGTGGATGCCTTCGCCATCGGGCCCCCGGTGGGCGATCCTCCGGTTCATGTCGCGCAGCACGGGCTCCGGAAAGGCGCCCTGTTTCATGATCAGTCCGACGATGCCGCACATATCAGGCCCCCACCCGCGTGTCATTCTGGAGGAGGTCGCCCAGGGCGGCCATCAGGTGCCGCCGCACCGCGGCGGGCGTGTGGAAGGCTTCCGCCCGCTGGCGGGCCCGGTTCGCCACGGCGTCGAGCCAGGGGCCCTCGGCCCGGGCCCGGGCGAGCAGGCGGACGAGGTCATCGATGCGGCCGAAGGCGCTGGCGGCGCAGCCGTGCTCCGAGGCCCAGCCATCGGGATCCACGGCCAGGAAGAGGGTGGGGCAGCCGATCATGGCGCCCTGGAGCATGAGGTTGGGAAAGCCCTCCAGGGGGCTCGTGTTCAGGATGGCCCGGCTGGCGCGCATGAGACTCTGCACCGCGCCCTGGCCGTTCAGCCGGTCCGAGAGGATCACGTTGGAGGGGATCCGCTGGCGCCACCATGGGGAGAGGGCGGCCGCGCCCCCATCCACCACCATGCGGAACGAGGCCTGAGGCAGCTCCCGGGCCAGCTCGAACACGAGGTCGGGGTTCTTGTCGGCGTAGGGGCGGCCGATCCAGAGGAAATCGAAATCGAAGCCCTCGGAACGCCCCGGGGGGAGGTCCTCCCATCCCGTGGGGATCGGGTTGGGCACCAGGCGACTGGGGCGGTTCGCGATGCGCCGCAAGCGGGCCTGCTGCCACTGGGTCTGGGCCAGCACCAGGTCCGCACCCACCAAGGCCTCCCACACGTGGAAACCCGGAACGTTGTACTCGTTGGGCGTCCCCGAGCCCTTGTAGACCGCCTGCCCGAGGCTTTGATCGGAGGCGAGGCCCACCACCGTGGGCAGGCCCAGGGCCTTCCCCAGGAGCACCATCTCGTGGGAGACCTCGTTGGCACCGAGGCTCACGAGGGCTTGAAGCTTCATCCGTTCGAAGGCGCGCAGGGTGGCGGCATCGGGCTTGGAGGGCGCGAACGCGCGCTCGGGCGTCGTGAAGATTTCGAAGGTTCCCGGAACGCCCTTGGCCTGGGTGCCCTGCCGTTCGGCGTTGACCTCGAACAGGGGCTGGAAGGCTCCGGACTCCTTCAGCATCCGCGCGAAGGTGATGGCCCGCACCTCGGCTCCCCCGAAGGGGACCTTGGAGGCGGGGAACAGGAGCCCGAAGGCATTGGGCTGCACGAACCCGATCCGGGGCCCCTCCTCGGGAGGGGCCTGTGGCCGGTTCAGGGGGGCGCTGGCCCTACCGCTTGCTGCCCCGCCCTTCCGCATGCCCTGCCTCCGAGTGATGCCTCACCAATGAACTCGGCCCAAGGGGACGGTTGGATGACTTCTGGAGGGCGGAAGCAGCTTCCATTCCAGGTCCGGGCTCATTGACGTTCCCGGAAACCCCGTGCACCCTCGGGGCTACCCACCCGCGCAGCACCCCAGCAGCAGGAACCCCACATGCGGAATCCCCATTTCGACGATGGCCTCGTAGTTTGGAGCGATGAGCTGAGCGGGCGCTACCAGCCCGCCGACTACTCCCAGGAATTCGAAGACGAATGGAAGATGTTCCTGAAGGGGCAGGAAGGCTGGGTGGGCCATGCGGGTGTGGAGGTCACGGATGAGCACGTGGATGCCCGGATCCGGGACCTCACGGGGGTATCCGGTTACCTGGCCTCCAAGCGGGCGGGAACCGTGCCGAGCAAGGAGCGGGCGATGGAGGTGGCGGCCCCCTTCCCCCCCGAGTGGTACAAGGGGAAACGCTGCCTCGATGCGGGGTGTGGGGGTGGCCGGTGGACCCGGGCCCTGCTGGAGCTGGGCGCGGAGGTGACCTCCATCGATGCCACCGAGAGCGCCATCGCCTCGGTGAAGCGCTTCAACCCGGATTCGCGGGTGATGAGCCTCTTCGACATCGAGAACGACCCCTCGCTGGTGGGGGCCTACGACTTCGTCCTCTGCTGGGGCGTGATGATGCACACCCACGATCCGGCCCGGGCCTTCCGCTCCGTCTCCAAGGCCGTGAAGCAGGGCGGCGCCATGTACGTGATGCTCTACGCCCCCGAAGGGATGCACAACGATCCGGAGAACGTGCGCAAGCGCCAGCACTACCACCGAGCCCTGACCACCCGGGAGGAGCGCATCGCCTTCGCCTACGCGTGCGCGGGGGATCCCGCCCAGGCCCTGGGCTGGTACGACCTGCTCAACCCCTTCTACAACTGGGTGGTGCCCGAACCGGTCATCCACGGCTGGTTCCGCCAGCACGGCTTCATCCTGGTGCAGACGCTCAACACCACAGTGGAGCGCTGCGCCCATCACGTCATGGCGCGGAAGCTGGCCTGAGGCGGGTTAGGGCCTGTTCACGCAAAATCTTGCCATTTGTTGGTCCCTATTCGCGCCATCCAGCAAGGAGAGCCGCGCAGCGCGATGCGGTGACATCGTGCAAGCGGCTCGACATAGCTGGGGGCGCGAAGAGGGGCCAACCCGGAGGGCGAGGGGCGGCGGCTGTCGCAACCTTGCGTTGGCCTCCCTGCGTGTATTCTCGATACATCTCCGGTCGGCCGCCTTGGTTTGCTGGGCCGGCGCCCCTCGCAAATGGCAAGATTTTGCGTGAACAGGCCCTAGCGGAGGGAGACGGGGAATGGCACCGCCGTGCCCTTGATGAAATAGCCGCTGCCATCGGCGAGCCAAATCATCTTCTCGGGCTTGTCGGCGAGGAACTCATCGATGGCCTGGGTGGCGCCAGGGCAGGAGGTGAAGGCGTAGTCGTCGCAGAGCAGGATGCCCCCGGGGTTCAGGCGATCGTAGAAGAAGGCGACGCTATCCCGGGTGGGTTCGTAGATGTCCACGTCGATGTGGACGAAGGCGAACCTGCGGTCGGCCACTTCGGGGAAACGGTCGGGGATCCAGCCCTTGTACACGGAGTAGCGATCCTCGAAACCGGCCAGGGTGATCTGCAGTTCCTGCTCCGTGGCCGTGAGGGCGTTCTTGTACCAGTGGGTGCCATCTTGGGGCACCGGTTCGGAGAGGCCCTCGAAGGAATCGAACATGTGGTGGTGCCGGGTACGGGTGGTGTCCTGCTCGTTGCGCTTGCACATCAGGTAGGAGCTGGCGCCCCGGTAACACCCGCATTCGGCGGTATCTCCATCCACGGCGGCGATGAGGCGCATGAGCTGCCAGAGGTTCCACCTGCGGTCCATGTTGAAGCCGTCGAGCTCCCCCACGCGCTTCAGGTAGTTGGTGAACCAGGAGTCGTTCCACCAGTCCATCTGGGGCCACTCGAAGCGGTAGTTGGGGAGGAAGAGCCGGCCCGCCGCCACCATCCATTCGAAGCGATTGAGGGGCTCATCGCTCAAGGGGGGAAGCTGCCGCGGAGACAGCGCCTGGATCGCATCCAGCAGCTGTTCCGCCTTCATCTGCAAGGCCTTCAGATTGGGATCGGTCATGATTCCGAAGCCTCCAGGCTGGGATGGATTTTGGTAAGAAGTACCAAA
Source organism: Holophagaceae bacterium (assembly GCA_035255465.1). Taxonomy (GTDB): domain Bacteria; phylum Acidobacteriota; class Holophagae; order Holophagales; family Holophagaceae; genus JAFDVN01. The sequence goes on along the minus strand of DATEZP010000101.1, from coordinate 31,823 downwards.
CCGTACCACGCGCGCTGGAGGGGGCAGGCCCCAGACTAAGGGAGGCCCGGGCGCGCTGCCGATACCCCCCTTGAATCCATCCCTGGGTGCACACGAGGCCTGCTTTGGCGCTGTTCAAGGAGCAACTGGACCACCTGCGCCAAGCCCCCCGGCGCTGGGGGCTCACCGGGGTGGCGGGCTTCATCGGATCGCACCTCCTGCAGACCTTGCTGGAACTCGATCAGGAGGTGGTGGGGCTGGATGATTTCTCCACGGGCCGGGCCTTCAACCTGGCGGACGTGCGGGGGCAGGTGGGCGAGGAACGCTGGCGGCGTTTCACATTGATCGAAGGGGACGTGCGCGATCCGGAGGCCTGCCGCAGGACTTGCGAAGGGGCCTGGCGCGTGCTGCACCAGGCCGCCCTGGCCTCGGTGCCCCGCTCCATCGAGAATCCCCTGCTCACGCAGCAGGTGAACGTGGGCGGCTTCCTGAACATCCTCCTGGCGGCGCGGGATGCGGGCGTGGGCCGGGTCGTCTACGCCTCCTCCAGCGCGGTCTACGGGGACGGACCCACCCAACCCAAGGTGGAGGCGGATCTGGGGATCCCCCTTTCGCCCTACGGGCTGAGCAAGCTGATGGATGAACAGTGGGCCGCCCTCTGCGATCGGCTCTACAGCCAGTCCGCCATCGGGCTGAGGTACTTCAACGTCTTCGGCCCGAGGCAGGATCCGGAAGGGGCCTACGCCGCGGTGATCCCCCGCTGGATCGAGCAGCTGCGCGCGGGGAGGGCCTGCACGATCTTCGGGGATGGGGAGACGAGCCGCGACTTCTGCTACATCGGCGACGTGATGCAGGCCAACCTGCGGGCCGCCCTGGCCCCGCCGGGGACCCCCTCCCGGGCCTTCAACGTGGCGCGGGGGGAGGCGACCTCCCTGAACCAGTTGCACCAGGTGCTCCGGGAGGGCGTGGAGGCGCGGATCCCCGGCCTGGGGTGCGTCGAGGCCCGCCGCGTGGCTCCGCGCGCGGGGGACATCCGGCATTCCCGGGCGGACCTCCGGCAGATCCAGGAAGTCCTGGGATTTGCGCCGGAGGGCACCGTGGCCCAGGGCCTCCGGGACACCCTCGACTGGTACCTCGCCCAGGGCCGCTGAGGTCAGGGTTTGAGGCGCGCCGGCGCCTCCCGTTCCTGGGCGAGGTCCAGGCCCAGGCGCTTGGCGGTGGCGTAGAGCGCGGGCCGGGCGAGGCCCAGGGCCCGGGCCACGTCGGAGACCTGGTGCTCATGGGCGTGGAGGGCCTCGCGCAGGAGCGTGCGCTGAAAGCGGCGGGTGGCCGTGGCCCAGGTCTCCGCCTCAGCGCCTTCAATGTCCAACTCCGGGAAGTGGCGGGGCGCCAGGGGTTCCCGGCCCGCCCGGAGCAGTGCCCGGTGCAGGGCGTGGCGGAGCTCCCGGATGTTGCCGGGCCAGGGCAGGCGGCCGAGGCTGCGGGCCAGGCCCGGAGCCAGTTCCGGCAGGGGCAGGCCCGCTTCCCGGGCCACCTGGGCGGCGATGCGGGGCAGGAGCCAGGGCAGTTCGTGGCGCCGCTCCGCCAGCGAGGGCATGCGCAGCACGGAGCCCTCCAGCCGGTACCAGAGGTCCGCCCGGAAGGTGCCCGCCGCGACCATGGCCTTGAGGTCCTTGTGGGTGGCGGCGACGACGCGCAGGTCCACGCGGATCACCCGGTCGGAGCCCACCCGCTGGATCTCGCCCTCCTGGAGGGCCCGCAGCAGGAGGCTCTGCAGCCGGGGTGAGAGGTCGGCCACTTCATCGAGGAAGAGGGTGCCCCCGTGGGCCGCTTCGAGGTTGCCCTGCCGATCGCGGTTGGCGCCCGTGTAGGCGCCTTTGACGTGCCCGAAGAGCTCGCTCTCCAGCACCCCCTCGGCGTAAGCGGCGCAGTTCACGGGCACCCACTTGCCGGTGCGACCACTGCGCTGGTGGATCTCCCGGGCCGCCAGCTCCTTGCCGGTGCCGCTGGGGCCGAGCAGCACCACGGGCAACCTGGAGGGGGCCACCTCGGTGAGGGTCTTGAGCAGGGAGGCCATGGGCTCGCTGCCATCCGTGAGCAGCAACTGGCCCTCCACGCGGGCGGCGGTCGCCTCGGTGGGCTGGGCGGCGAGCCGCGCCACCCATGGCGCCAAGAGGGGAAGCCAGGGCGGCAGGTGCAGATCCTCCCCGGGATCCAGGCCCACCAGCACGACCCCCACGCCCGCGCCCTCCCAGGTAAGGCGATGGGAGATCCACACCCGCCCGGCCACCTGAAGGGGTGGTAGCTCCTGATCCCGGAAGGCGACCTCGATGAGACCCTCGGGCGGGGCCTGCCCCGCGCCCATGACCTGGGGGCTCTGTTCCCCCCAGATCACCCAGAGGGGCAGGCCGGCGCCCTGCAAGAGCGCCTGGGCCCGGGCGTGAATGGGTTCGGGTTCTTCGGCCCAGGCGGGCAGGCGCGGCCAATAGGTGCACAGCCGCTGGAAGGCGGCGTCGGCCCCGGCCCGTTTGGCGATGGCCTGGAGCTGCAGGAGCCGCTGGGGCGTGCGGGCTTCGGGGTCGGCTTCGAGCACCTCCAATCCGGCTTCCAGATGGAGCAGCCGATTGGCGCAGGCTTCGAAGGTGCCGAAGACCTGCTCCGCCGTCCACCGTTTGGCACGGAAGGCGAGGCGGGCCCATTGGATGCGGGTCTCCGGGGTGCTGGGTTCGGCGGGGGCGGCGGGCAGTTCGTCGGCGAGGAAGTCCGCGTAGAGGGCTCGGCGGGCGGGATCCTGAACCTGCTCCAGGGCCTCTTGCACCAGGGCCCGGTCCTGGGTGGAGAGGCCGTGATCGCCCAGGAAGGCCCAGGCCTGCGGATGGCGGGGATCCTTGCGCAGCAGGGTCCGGGCTGCCTCCACCGCGCCCCGGGCGCCCTCCGGATGCGTGAGGGCCCGGCCCGTTTCCAAGCGCGGTTGGGCCGGGGCCCGACCACCGGCCAGGTGGTGCCAGCGCTCATGGGTGACGAGGTCGCCGAGCTGCAGGGCGCATTGGCTGGCGAGGAGGGCCGCGCGCTCCGCCCAGGGGCGGGAACGGTGGGAGAGGAAATGGGCGTGGGCCCGACCGAAATGATCGTGGGCGTGGTCGGGCTCCTGCTGGCGGAGGTGGTGTTGCCCCGCCGCGAGCCAGTGGAAGGGATCCGCGCAGGGGTGCAGCCCGCTGTCCGGGGGATAGCCCGGAGCGGGGGTCTTGGGCAGGGAACCGCCCCAATAGGTGCGGAGGCGATCCCAGGTGGGGTGGCCCGTGCGGGCGGGCACCGCGAAGGGCGCGCGGCTGCCCAGCTCCGATTGCAGGGCCTCGCTCCAACCCTCCCCGGGGGCCAGGGGGAGCTTGTCCTGAAGGAGCCGTTCCAACTCCGGCTCGGGGGCATCTCCGTGGGCCAGGGCCGGGGGCACGAGGGTGGCGAGCACGTCCGCCGTGGGGCCCCAGCCCCGACCCCAGCCGCGGAGGAAGGGCGCCAGCATCCAGCATCCCGGCGCGATCTCCCGGCCCAGGCCCGGGTGGGATTCCAGGAAGGCGGGGGCCGCAGGAAGGGTGAAGGGCTCCAGCAGCGTGATGTCGATGTGTCCCACCACCGGATGGGGCGGACCCAGGGGCAACAGCCTTCCCTCACCATCCATGCGGCCCAGCAGATCCTCCCACCAGCCGAGGGGCAGGCTCAGGAATTCCGCGGGGACAAGGGGCTCGAGGAAGGGCGGCAGCCGGAGCGTGCCGCTGGATTCCACGGCGCCCAGGAGCGGGATCCAGGAGGCCCGGGTGCGGCGGTCCAGCAGGGCCGTGCCCAGGCAGAGGAGGGGCAACGCGTCGCCCTCCAGCAGGCTCTCCCAAGCGCGATGCAGGTGCGGCGAGTCCCCCGCGCCTTCGGCCAGCGGATTGGCCTGGGCGCGGCCGTGCCGGAGCAGGGCCACCCAGCTGCCTTCGGGGCGGGGGCCCCACCCGCGGATCTCGCCCGTGGGCCGGGGGCCGAAGGGCAGGCGAGCCTCCCACTCCACCCGGGGCCAGCGGCCCTCCTGGCCGCCCAGGAGCCAGGCCTGGGCCAGGGCGGAGAGGGCCCAGGGCAGATCCCCCCAGCGGCGGCCCCGCCCCAACCCCCACGGGGCCTTCCAGGAGCCGAGCCAGGCTGATTTCATGGCGCACATCCTGTGCGCCACCCCTGCGGGGCCGTGCTGCGCTCGGTGGCCCTCCGCTCATGCTTCGGCCTCATCCCAGCATCTCCGCCCAGGCTTCCCAGAAGTGGGGGAAGGTCTTCGCCACGCAACCGGGGTGCAGGAGGTCGCCGCCATGGATCAGGGCCCCCACGGCGGCGGCGAAGGCCATGCGGTGGTCGTTGCGGGGGTCGAAGGCCCCTCGGGGCGCCACGGGTTTTCCCGGGGTGATGCGCAGGGTGTGGTCGCCCTCCACCTCGGCCTGGCCGCCGAACCAGCGCACCAGCTCCGCGCTCGCGTCGAGGCGGTCGCACTCCTTGAGGGGGAGGGTGTGGAGGCCTGTGAGCAGGCTGGGGCCCGGGGCGCAGGCGGCCACGGCCGCGAGCACGGGGCCCAGATCCGGGCAGGCTTCCAGATCCGCCGTGAGGCCCCGCAGCAGGGGACCGCGCAGGGTGATGAACTCATCGCCCGTGGCCTTGGAATTCACCTGCACCTCCGCGCCGGCATGGGCGAGGATCTGCAGGAGGGCGCGGTCCCCCTGGGGATCCCGGCCATCCCAGGGGCCCAGGGTGAGCGCCCGGCCCGTGAGGGCGGCGGCGGCGTAGAAGGCGGCGGCGCCGCTCCAATCGCCCGGCAGGCGGGTGCTCAAGGGACGCAAGGCCCCCCCGGGGATCTCCCAACGCGTGTCATCGAGCCGGGACGCGCAGCCGAAGCGGTGGAGCCAGGTGTTCGTGAGTTCGAGGTAGGTGGGGCTGCTCGTGGTGGCCCAGGTGAGGGTGCCTCCGTGGGGCAGGCCCGCGAGGGTGAGGGCGAGGCCCGTGAGGAACTGGCTGCTGAGCGTGGCATCCACCCGCACCTGAAGGGGGCCCGTGGGCGCTCCGGCGGGTTCGATGCGAAGCCCGTGCGCGGTGCGGGAGATCCGGGCGCCGAGCTCCTCCAGCGGCTGCAGCAGGGGCTCCAGGGGGCGCTCGAAGAGCCGGGCGTCGCCGTGGAGCTCCACGGGGTGGGGGGCGCCCAGGGCGAGCCAGGGCAGGAGGAAGCGCAGGGAGGTGCCGGAGGCGCCGAGCCAGAGGGGCTGCGTGGGCGCGGGGGCCGATCCCCCCTGCACGATCCAGGCGCCATCCTCCTCCGAGATCGGGATGCCGCAACCCTTCAGCGCCTCGCGCATCCAGGTGGTGTCCTCGGCCTCCAATCCGCCTTCCAATCGGGAGCAACCCGGAGCGAGGCCTGCGAGCAGCAAGGCGCGATTGGTGACGGACTTGGAGCCCGGAATCGGGATGGACCGCAGGGAAGACCCGGAGCGGGTGTCTCGTGGAAGTGACAGGGGCATGGCCCCAGCCTGCCGGGGCCTGGGCCGGGTTTCAAGCCTAGAAACGTTTGAGGAGGGTGATGACGCCGCGTCGGACGACGAAGGTGGTGCCCCGTTTCACCTGATCGACGACGCTGGCCTCCACCCGCCATCGGGCCGAGAGGTTGAGGGCGAGGGCGTAGCGCTGGCCATCGGCGTTGGCGTGGAACCACCACTGATCCCCGTTGACGGAGGCCAGGGCCCCGTAGGGATCCAGCCGCTGGCGCACGTAGCCCGCCTGGGGCCACCAGGTGCGCCGGGGGCTGCCCACCCAGGCCTGGAACTCCTCGCCCACTTCCTTCGTCTCCTGGTGGACGAGGCGCTGCGCCTTCAACTCGAAGGGGAAGGGCCCCTGGGAGCCTAGTCCGGCGCCATAAAACAGGTAGCGGTAGTTCAAGGTGGCGTATCCGGTCCCGCTGCCCCCGCCATAGGGGCCGCCTCCCGAGGTGAAGGTGCCACCGGGGTTCTGGCGGAGGAAGCCCGGGGCATCCTCCTGCCGGGGTTCCAAATCCAACCCGCCCAGGAAGGTCGTCCACTGAATGGGGCCCGTGGCCAGGCGAAGCACGCCCTGGGCGCCCTTGATGCCCACGCGGCCCCCGGCGATGAGCCGCACCTGGCCGGCCACGGCGCGCAGGCTCGCCTCTTCGAAGACGCCATCGCCCACCCAGGCCACCTGGCCACCCGCGCCGATCACCCGGAGGATGGGGTTCCAGGCGGCCTCGGAGAGGAGCAGGGGGCTTTCCACAAGCCCGGCTTCCACCGTGGCCTTGGTGGAAGGGCCCAGGTGCTTCCAGCGCAGGGCGGCCACGTCCAACCAGGTCCCCCGGGAGGCGCTGTCATCGAACCAGGCGAGGTTGTCGGCGTTGTGGTCGGTGCCCAGCGCGTGGGCGCTCCCGACCACGGCGGAGAAGGGGCCTTCTCCTTCCAAGGTCCAGCGCAGCCTGAGCAGGCTCCGGGTGCGCCAGACATCCTTGTTTTTCAATTGGATGGATTCCCGCTGGACCTTGAACTCCCAGGCGGGGATCCACCGGTTGGGTGTTTCCTCCACGAACGGCGCATCCTGCGCCCCCAGGGCGGATCCGAGGAGGCCCAGAAGGATGCAGGTGCGGCGCATGGATCAGAGGCCCGAGAAGGTCTGCTTCGTGATGACCTTGTCCTGCTTGATGTCCACGGTGGTGAAGCCGTAGAGATCCACCTTGCAGGTGTACTTCAGGGTGATGGTGCAGGTGCCCGAGTCGCCGCTCGAAGTCTTGGTCACCTTGATGCCACCGGGCTTGAGGGCTTCCAGGACGCCCAGCTCCTTGGCTTTGCTCCGCATTTCCGCTTCCACCTGCTCCGCGGGAACGCGGCTGCCCATGGTGGCTTTGAAATCGGCGGCATCGGCCAGTTCCATGTTGCCGTAGTACACGGGGCCGATCTTGAAGGCCACGGCCACCATGGCCCCCACCACGAGGAGGGTGAGGATGCAGCCGAGTTTGCCTTCGCCGCGCTGGGATTGCTTGAATGGGGTCATGGGATCTCCTTGAATCGCGGTATCAGAGTTTGAGTTCGTCGAGGGCGGCCTTGGCGAGCGGCGCCACCAGGGGGCCATCGGGGCCGAAGAGGGTGGCGTCCTTGGCTTTCAGGGCGGCGCGGAAGGCCTGGGCGGCTTCGCTGATGTAAACGCCGCCGAGCTTGAGGAAGCAGACGCCGGTGTAGTAATCCAGGGTCCCCTGGCTCACGCCCCGGGTGGTGGTGAGGCGCGTGTCGCGCAGCAGCTCGAGGGCCTTGTCGAATTTGCGGAAGTGCATGAGGGCCAGCGCGAGGTTGAGCTTCAGGTAGGCGGCCTCTTCCCCTCGGGCGCCGAGCAGCTGGAGGCGCAGGTGGCTCAGCAGGCTGGGGTAGACGTATTGGGCGGAGGTGAGGGGGATCTCGAGGGCTTCCCGGGTGAGCGCCATGGGGATGGGCGCGCCCCCTTGGGCGAGGGTGGTCTTGTCGCCCTTGAGCTCCGCGAGGGCCTGCCGATAGGCCTGCACGCTGGGGATGGGCTTGCCGTTCAGGGCCGTGAGGCCCTTGCCCGGGGCCACGCCGGCCTTTTGGGCCTGGGGATCCACGGACAACACGAGGGGGGATTCACCCGGCAGATCCACCAGCGAGAGGCCCAGGCTGGGTTCGGAGAGCGCGGGCTGGGCGTTCAGCCGCTGGATGAGGGCCCCCAGGGGATCCGCCTCCAGGGGCTTGATCACGATGCGCTCTTCTTCCCCTTCCAGGGTGGACAGCTGCAGCTCCACCTGGTGGATGACCTTGTCGGGCACGGGGGTGGCGAGCAGGAACAACTCCGCTTCGTGGCTGGCGCGGATCCGGGCCAGGGCCTCCTTGGGGGTTTCGCCGGGCCGGCTGGGAAGGAAGGCCACGGATTGGAGCTTCTCGCCCAGCCCCGCCAGCAGGCTCAGGAGCCGGGGTTTGCCCGTGAAGTCCTGGGATCCCTCCAGGCCCACGAAAGCCAGGCGGGGCCGGGGGCGCGCTTCCAAGACGAGGGCCTTGCCCTCCAGGATCTCCACCTTGGCGCTGTAGCCGCCGCTGGCGAACCGGACGAGCAGGTCGTAGGAGCCGGAACAGACGGAGAGCTTGTCCACGGGCAGGTTGCCGTAGCTCTGGCCGTTGAGGAAGAGTTCGCCGCCCTCCCAGGGGCTTTGCACCGTGAGCTGGCCCTTGGAGGGCTCCAGCTTCACGGGCTCCAGCAGGTGATCCGCCATGGGTTCCGTGAGCTCCTTGCCGACCTTGAGGAGTTTGGGACGGAAGCACGAGGCGCGGACCTCCAGGGTGTGTTCGCCCGGTTTGAGATCGCCCACGAGGAACCCTTCGCTGAGTTCTTCGGGCCGCAGGTTGGCCTTGGCGGCCAGGGCCGTGGACTCGGGGCCCGCGGTGCCCTTGGTGGGGCCGAGGCTGCGGCCGTCCAGCAGCACTTCAGCGCCGCTGGGGTGCACAAAGAGGGTCAGCGTGGAGGAGGTGCGCGTGAGCTTGAGATCCAGGGTCTTGGCTTCGCGCGGCCCCAGCTCCACGGTGGCTTCCTGGGGGGCGTGGCCTGCCCGGGCATAGACCACGTGATGGGTGCCGTAGGACAGGAATTTTCGGGGCAACAGGGCCGAGGGCTTGCCATCCACCGTCAGGGAACCGCCTTCGGGGCTGTAGGTGAGTTTGAGGGACGCGAGCTTCTCCGCCTTCATGCCATCGAACATGGCGGAGAGTTTGGAGGACGTGATCCCGCGATCCACGTCGAAATCCGGGTTCAAGGCGATGAGGGCCTCGAAGCGGGCTCGGGCTCGGGGGCGGGTCTGGGGGCTGCGGTCATCCAGCACGGCGAGCCAGTTGTACGTCTCCGAGAGCACTTGCACCCATTCGGGCGCGAGGGTGACGGCCTTGGGCACCAGGGCCTCCACCACCTTCTCGAAGCGGGCGGCGGCTTCTTCGCGGTTGCCCTGGGTGCTCCATAGCGCCTTGGCCTGGAGGAAGGTGTCCTTGAGGGCGGGATCCTGGGCGCGGGCCCCGGACGTGGCGCTGAAGACGAGGGCGGGGAGGCAGAGCAGCGGGAGCAGTCGCATGTCAGTTCAGCCGGAGAAGGGTATCGTTGCGGCGATCGCAGAGGATAATGCCGCCCTGCCGATCCAGGGCCAGGGAGGTGATCCGCCCACTGATGCCCAGGGCTTTGAAAGTGGCCTGGCGCAGGAGGGCGCCATCCGGGCCGTAGATCACGACGCCCTCGCCGAAGTCGCCCCCCTCCACGAGGGCCGCGATGTGGCCGGCGCCATCGGTGGCCAGGGCGAGCACGTTCTTGTAGGCGGCCGGGAGATCCTTGCCGTAGGGAATGTTCAGCAGGGTCTGACCCTCGGGGTTCACCACGAGGAGGGCCCGGTTGCCATCGGAGGCCAACACGGCGCCTCCGGCGGGGTGGGGCGCGAGGGCCATGGCCGCGGGAGTGGGTAGGGACCGGGTGGCGCCATCGGCGCCCACGAGCACCAGGCCCGCGGTTTTGGCGTCGGAGATCCAGAGTGTGCCCCAGCGATCCAGGAACAGGCCCGTGGGGGAGCCGAGGGCCGGCATGGGGGTGGAACTGGTGCCGCGGAAGAGGCCCGTCTTCGTGGAGATGAAGGCGATGGCATCGTCGGCGCCCACGGCCATGGCGCGGGTGCCGGGAACGGGCACGTCGCCCAGGGGGCGGGCTTCACCGTTGCGGATCACGAAGGCGCGGTCCAGATCGTATTGGAAGACCACGGTCTCGCCGGCGGGGGTCGCGGCCAGCAGGGTGGGGGTCTTGAGCCACTTCACCTTCCCGGCGGGCCAAGGGCCCTCGGATTTTAGGGCGGGCTTCTGAATGCGGTGGCGCACCCGCACGAGGATGCGCCAGGCGGCTTCCTGGGCCTCGGGGCTTTGGGGAGCCGTGGTGCGGATGCGCTGGAGCAGGCGGAGGCAGCCGTTCAAGTCGCCCTGCACGTCGAGCACCTCGGCGGCCTCGAGTAGGCTGCGGCAGGCGCCGGGCCCCTCGGGGGCGCTGCGGTAGGCCTCCGTGAAGCGGCTGAGGGCCAGGCCCCATTGCCCCTGATCCCGGGCGGCGCGACCCAGCCCGGCGAGGGCGTCGGCGCAGGCGGCGTGATCGGGGAAGAGGTCCAGCACCCGGTTGAACTCCGCGATGGCGTCCTTCAGATCCCCGGGCTTGCGGGCCAGGCGGGCCAGGATCTCGCCGCGCAGGACGAGGGCCTCGGGGGCGGCACTGCTCTTCATGGACTCGGCTTTGAGTCGGTCGAGGAGCGGAAGGGCGGCCTCGGGTTTCCGCTCCTGGTTCACCTGGTGCCGTGCGAGCAGCAGCAGGGCCTGGGCGGCCTGATCCGTCTTGGGGGCGCTTTGGATTAACTGGTTCCAGGTATCCAGGGCCTCTTTGTAGCTCTTGGCGGCGTAGGCTCGCTCGCCACTGCGCAGCAGGCGTTCGGCGAGATCTCCCTCTTGGGCCCCCGCGATCGCCGGGGCCGATGCGGCGACGGCGCACAGGAGCAGGGCGGGCATTCGCAGCCGAGCGGAGGTGGGGATCATGCAAGCCTCGTGGGGTTGCCGCTGATGATACCTGACTCGGGCTGGGCTTAGGGTTCCAGCGCCTTGAGTAGCGCCTCGGGGCTGAAGGGCTTGTTGAGAACGCCCAGCACCCAGGGATGCTCCGTGAGGTCGGCCACGTCCCGGGAGGCGCAGGCCAGCAGCACTTGGCGCACGCGACGGCCCTCCCACTGGGCCTCGATCCAGGCCCGGAGATCGCCTGCGGCATCTTGCAATTCCGTGATCAGGAGGTCCGCGGGTGCCTCCTTGAGGAGGGCCTCGGCTTCTTCCCGGGTGCTGGCATCGCGGACCTTCCAGGTGGGCTCCAGGGAGCCGCGGGTCTTCTTTCGGAAGAAGGCGGAGGGCTCCAGCAGGAGGATGGTCTGGAAGGGAGGGTGCTTGTGATGCTGCTCCTCCGGCACGCCCAGGCGCAGGAGGGCATCCCGGGTGGCGCTGCGCAGGCCAAGGCCCGTGGCGTAGAGCAGGTGCTCCCGGATGGGGGCGATGAGGGATTCCTGATGGGTGTAGCTGCCGATTTCGCAGAGGCGGGCCACCTCGCGCCAATCCGCCGCGGGCCGCTGGAGCTCCTCATGCACCCAGTGGGCAACTTCCAACGCCATCTGGGGGCGGAGGATGAGGTCGGGATCCGAGAACCGCTCGCGGAGGGTGAGCAGCATTTCCGCCCGGGCGGGGCCCTTCTCGGGGATGCCCTTGATGGCCGAGCGCATGGCCTCTTCCTTGCTCGCGATGAGGTTCAAGGCCGCGGAACGCTGACCCAGCTCCTTCACAACGGCGGCCACTTTCTCGTTGGTCTCCCGGTCCCAGTTGGTCTTGGTGCGCAGGTCGAAGAGGACGTCGGAGAAGCGGTCCTTCCATTTGGCGTAGAGGGCTTGATCGAAGCAGAAGAGGCCCTGGGTGGCCAGGATGGCGCGGAGCTGGATGCCCTCGCCTTCGCGCTCGTCGAGGCAGCGGGTGAGCAGTTGTTCGAGGCCCGGCAGGGCCTCCTCGGGCACGGGATTCTCGAAGCCCTGGAAGGTCTCCAGCAGGCCCTCGAGACAGAGGATGAGCACCTGGGGGAGCTTCAACCCCGGCGCCTTGGCGAGCAGACCCAGGGCGGCCTCGGGAGTGTGCATGGTGCCCAGGGCGCGGGCCAGGGTGAGCTGCAGACGGGCGGGCTTGCCGTCGTGGAGGAGGGCCAGCAGGGGCTTGGCGGCGGGGGGGTACTGGATGGTGCCAAGGGCTTCCACCGCCTCGATGAGCAGCTCATCCCGTTCGTCTTCAGAGACGAACTGGGTCAGCACTTCCGCGGCGGCCCGGGTGCGGTTCTCGCCGAAGATCCGCAGGGCGAGGCGGATCTGATCCGCTTGGCCGGAGTGGAAGCGCTCCATGACCACCGGGAAGGCGGAGGGCAGCTTGCCCAGCTGATGGATGGCCCGTTGGCCCACCTCCACGATGGGATCCTCCAGCATCTGGAGGAAGAAGGGGGTGAGGCCGTCGTCTTCCCGGGTGCCCAGATTGTCGAGGAGGAACATCCGCCGCTTGGGGTCCTGCTCCGCCTTCACGAGGGCTAGGGAGGCGGTATCGGCGGCATCCACCAGCCAACAGAACGCGAAGGCGATGCCGTCTTGCCGGGAGAATCGCCGCAGGGCCTCGGCCATCAGGGGAACGACGCGCTCCGCGGGGAGGTAGCCCGCCATGACCTGCCGGTGCAGGCCCATGGCGACGAGATCCAGGTTGGCGGCGAGGAGGCCCTGCTGGCGGTGGGCCCCATCCAGTCGCTCGGTGAGCAGCGCGGTGAACCGGGCCACCTTGCCTTCCACGAGGACCTGGAGGGCCTCGGCCAGGAAAGCCTCCAGGTGCCCTTCGGCGTAGGGGGCCATTTGATCGAGGATGTGGGCGGGGTTCGCGCTCTCATCCGCGAGGGCCTGCAGGAAGGCCGCGGATTCCGCCGGGCACCGCTCCTTCAGGCGGGTGGTGTAGGCCTGGGCCAGCTCCTCCCGGGCGTGGGTCCGCTGCATGGGCTGGATGCGGGTGATGAGGGCCTCGAGATCCAGGTAGTCCTGGAGATGGCGCTGGAGCTGCTCGAAGAGGCGGGCGAGGAATTCGCCCGCGGCCCCGCCCGGGAGCCCCGAGATGGCCCGCAGCGCCAATTTGGAGGAGAGGGGGTCCCCCGACTGGTAGGCCTCGACCAGGGCCGGCAGGTCAGCGGGGCCAGCCATGACCGAGAGGAAGCGCCCCCCCTGATGGGCAAGGCGGGGATTCCCCTCCCCTTCGGCGAGGCGACCCAGGTAGAAGGACAAGGGCTGGTTGGGTTCCAGGCCGCTCAGCTCCCGCTGCAGGATCAGCCGGCGGTCAGGGTCTGGGCGATGCTCCTGGATGTCCTGGAGGGCCTCGAAGGCTTCCCGGGTGGCGATGCGGCCCAGGGCGGCGCAGCCCTCATCGAAGATGCCGAGGTCGGGCTCCGAGAGCAGGGCCTTGTGGAGGTAGGGCACCCACTCGGGCCAATCGAACTTGGCAGTGAGGGCCAGGATCGAGCGCTTGAGCCCCTTGGACGAAGTGGGCTTCACCAGCCTGGAGCCCAGTTCCGGCAGGGACATCTGCTGCAAACGTTGAAGTAATTGATGAAGCTGATTGCCCCACGCCGCCTCTTCCGAGTGGCGTGAAAGGTGGGCCCGCAGCTCATCCAGCGGGGTGAGGGGGGCGTCTCGTACCAGGATGCTCATCCGATCCACCTCATCGTCCGCCGGAGCCAGGGTGTGAATCCGGGGCTGGTAGGAGCGTCCGGCCTTCGCTAGCGTTCACTCATGCTCCTTCGTACCTTCGCGATCCTCCTGGGTGCCGCCACCCTTCCGCTCGTGGCGCAGACGCGCCCGGAGGGATCGGCCCCCATCCCCTTCGATCAAGTGAATCCCGCCTTCCGCCTGGATGCCCAGGAAGTGGTGACCAAAGCCCACTTCTCCTTCCAGGCTCGCACCCAGCCCCGGAAGGTGCGCGTGGCCACCATGGAGCGCATCTTCGACCATCCCCGCATGGGGGTGGCCATGTGGCGGGGCTGTGGCTTCGTGCCCGAGTTCTCGGCTTTCGTGCACCCGGATGGCTCCTGGTCCTTGGACGATGGGCGGGGCCTCAAGGCCACCCTCTGGCCCATCCTCCAGCGGCCCGGCCACCGCATCTACTACGTGGAGGGCCTCGTGGAGTCCGGGCGCCTGAAGAACCCCTGGGATGTGCGGGCCCGCATGATCACCTCCTACCGGTACTGGGAGGAGAAGGGCCGCTACGTGAGCTACCTCCAAAGCTGGACCCAGCTGGACTCCTCGCTCTTGGGCTTCGCGGCCCGCCCCTTCCACGGCTTCATCAAGGGGCGCCAAGAGCAGTTCATCGAGTACATCAACGCCAACATCGCCAACTTCGGGGAATTCGCGGAGCTGGCGCCCCAGGATTTCGTAGGCCCCTTGAAGCAGGGCGGCGATCCCCTCGCCCTGCGGGAATTCGAGCAGCAATTCGTGAGGAAGTGATGGACGAGAACCCCTACCAAGCCCCCGAAGCCCCTCTGGAAGCGCCCCCGGCCCCGGAACCCCCAGGCCTCGGCCTGCCCTGGGAGGACCGGGCTCGGGGCGGGGCCATCGCCCGGGCCCTGGCCACCATCCGCCTCATCCTGGCGAATCCCGAGGATGCGGGGCAGCGCATCTCCCGCTCCAAGGCCGTGGGGCCAGCCATCGCCTTCTTCGCCTTGGCGGGGATGCCCTTCCGGTGGGCCACCAACGCCCTGGTGACGGCCTTCACTCCCCTGGATGGTTCCGGCAACGAATGGCTCTTCAAGGCCCTGCACCAGCCGATGCCGCCGCCGCCTGCCCCCGGCCAGATGGCCTTCGCCAAGGCGCTCACCTGGATTTCGGTGGGGCTGGCCCCGCTGTTCATGGCCGTGGGCGTCCTCATCATGGGCCTGCTCGCCCATGCGGGACTGTGGATGGTCAAGGGACTGGAAGAGAAGCGGGGTCTGGAGACGACCTACCGTTCCCTGCTCTACGTAGGGGGCGCCACGGCCTGGGTGGGGCTCCTGGCGGCCCTGGGCGTGCTCCTGCCCAAGGGAGCGCTGCCTTTCCACCAGCTCTTCACCTTCGCGTTGGAGCTGGGGATCCTGACCTTCCTGGGTCTGGTCCTGGCCCATGGCCACGGCATCAAGGGGTGGAAGGGCGTCCTCGCGGTCCTGTTGCCCCTGCTGATCCTCATCTGCTGCCTCGGGGCCTGCCTGGCGCCGGTCATGATGGGCGCGGCGGCGGCCGGCAACGCCTGATGCGGGAATTGGTCGCGGCGGCGCTTCGCCCGTGGGAGGCCTTTCCCCAATGGGCGGTGGCGCCGCCGCCCCTGCGGACCGGGCTGGGGCGGCTGCTGCGGTGGCGGCTGCCCCTGGCCTGCGCGGAGGGACTGCTGGGGTGGTGGTCCCTGGAATCCATGGTGCAGCGGATGCCCGACACGCTGGGGCCCACGCTGCTGTCGCTGGCCCGGGAGCGGGGCCTGGACCCGGCGGACATCCGGGCCCTCCTCGCCCAGACCTCGGCCCTGCCCTCCCTAGGGAAAGTCTGGCCCTGGCTGCTGCTGGCGGCGCCCCTGCTCGTGCTCGGCGCCTGGTTGCACCACGCGGCCTGGGACCACGGGTGCCTCTGGATGCTGGGCGGGTTGAAAACCAAGCGGGGTTTCCGGGCCTCCCTGGAAGCGGAGGCCGAGGCGCTCACCGTGGGTACCGTGGGTGCGGCCCTGGGCCTCCTGGGGCTCCTCCCCGTTCTGGGTCTCGTGCTCTCCCTGCCCCTGGCCCTGGTGAACCTGTGGTTCTGGGGGCTGCGGGGCTTCGCCCTGGCCGCGCGCCATGGCTGCCCGGCCTGGAAGGGGGTCGCCGCCACGGGGCTGCACCTGCTCCTGTTGGGTTGCTGCGGGATCGGGCTCGTGGGGCTCATGGCCTTCACGCTGATGTCCGCCCTGGCGGGGGCCGCATGAAGGCCCGCCGGATCCCCTGGGTGGCCCTGGCCGGAGGGGTGGGGCTCGCCCTGGCGGTCGTGGCCGCGTGGCTGCAGGGCCTGGGCCTTCTCCGATTTCCGGCCTGCCCGCTCAAAACCTTCACGGGCCTTCCCTGCGCCACCTGTGGCCTGACGCGGTGGGCTTTGGCGCTGGGGCACCAGGATTGGCGGGCGGCCTTTCACTGGCACCCCGTCGCCACGGTGCTGCTCCTGGCCTGGCCCCTCGTCGCCTTCTGGGATGTCCTGCGGGCGAGTCGGAATAGGCCCTATCCCGAGCTTCCTCAGTCAGCCTGGGCCCGGGGGGCGGTGCTTGGCCTGCTGCTGGGGACCTGGGTGCTCCAAGCTGTGAGGGGCATCTAGTTCAAACCGTGGCATCCTGTTCCCCACCAGCCCCGGAGTGCGCATGTTCCAGCAGATCCTGGATGATCTGATTTCCCACATCCCGGAATCCCTCGCCGCCACGTTCAACGACCGGGATGGTGAGGCGGTGGCCAGCCGCACGGTGCAGCTCTCCAACGAGGCCCTGCAGCTCCTGGGTGCCTACCAGCACGTGGTGAAGCGCCACCTGCAGCAGGCGGTGGATGAATTCGACCGGGGCGAGGTGAAGCAGCTCTGCTTTGCTACGGACCAGCACTGGATCGTGATGATGGGCGCCAAGGAGCAGTGCACCCTCGTCCTCGTGATGGCCGGCGACGGCATCCTGGGCCGGGCGCGGTTCCACATGGAATCCGCCGTCGAACGCCTCAACGCCGAGCTCTGATCAGGATCTAAGGAGATTTCATGGAACGCTGGATGGGGCTCCTCGGCATGGGGGCCTTTCTGCTCATCGGTTTCGCCCTTTCGAATTCCCGGAAGGACATCCATTGGAAGACCATCGGCTGGGGCCTCGCGCTCCAGTGGATCTTCGCTGCGGTGGTGCTGAAGGGGGATCAGCTCTCCCACGCCCTCGCCTTCATCCCCTTCCCCAAGGGCCTGGGCTGGGTGGTGCTGGTGCTGATGTTCACGCCCATGCTGCTCCGGCACTTTGCCAAGGTGGAGAACCGGCCCCTGAACTGGACGCTGTTCGGCCTCATCGTGCTGGGGCTCCTCCGGGGCAACCTCATCGGCCACTCCTTCGAGCGCATGCGGGTGGTGGTGGAGAACCTCATGGCCTTCGGGGCCAAGGGCGCCTCCTTCGTGTTCGGCGGCCTCGCCGATCCCAAGGGCCCCGCGCTCTTCGTATTCGCCTTCGTGGTGCTGCCCACCATCATCTTCGTGGCGAGCCTCTTCGCGATCCTCTACTACCTGGGCGTAATGCAATGGGTGGTCAGCGCCTCGGCGCGGGCCATGGGCCGTTTCCTCAAAGTGAGCGGTGCGGAGAGCGTATCCGTGGCCGCCAGCATCCTCATGGGCCAGACCGAAGCGCCCCTCACCATCCGGCCCTTCCTCGCCCGCATGACCCGCAGCGAACTCATGGTGATCATGACCGCCGGCATGGCCCACGTGAGCGGCAGCATCATGGTGGCCTACGTGCAGGTGGCCCACGTGGACATCGTGCACCTGCTCACCGCCGTGATCATGACCGCCCCCGGCGCCGTGATGATGGCCAAGCTCCTGGAGCCGGAAACGGAGACGCCGGAGACGAGCGGTGCCATCCACGTGGATATCCCCAACCATGATGCCAACATCCTGGATGCCGCGGCCCGCGGAGCCTTCGAGGGAGGCCAGCTGGCCTTCAACGTGGGGGTGATGCTCATCGCCTTCATCGCCCTGGTGGCCCTGGTCAATGGCCTGCTCACCAGCGGCCTGGGGATCAGCCTGGAAACGATCCTGGGCGTGCTCTTCAAGCCCTTCGCCTTCCTCATGGGCGTGCCCTGGGGCGAGGCCGGCCAGATCGGTTCCCTGCTGGGCAAGCGCATGGTGGTGAACGAGTTCGTGGCCTTCCTGGACCTGGGCGCCATGACGAACCTCAGCGCCAAGGCGAAGCTCATCTCCACCTTCGCCCTCTGCGGTTTCGCCAACTTCAGCTCCATCGCCATCCAGGTGGGCGGCATCGGCGCCCTGGTGCCGGAACGCCGCAGTGATCTGGCACGCCTGGGCCTCCGGGCCATGCTGGCGGGCACCATCGCCAACTTCCTTTCCGCGTGCATCGCGGGCGTGATGAGCTAGGGCCTCTGGTCAAATTCCGTGGCCAGAGTCGAGATTCAGGGGTGAGGCCTTCGCGCCGATAGATCGGCCGGAGGCTTTCCCATGCGTTTTCGGTTGCTCCCCATCGTGCTCCTGGCCGCCTTCCCTGGTTTCGCGGGGGATTACGACGCCCTGGTGGCAGTCATCAAGAAGGCTTGGCCGGATAAGACCCACATCGCCGTGGTCTGCGATCAGGCCAACAGCAAGGGCGCCGTGGCGGCCTTGGCCGGCGCCGCGGGCGGCATGAAGGTGATGCTCATCGATGTGAAGGGTCCCCAGGACATGGGCAAAGCCCTGAGCGCGCTGTCGGGACAGAAGCCCGAGGTGGTCGTGCTCATCGCGGGGGACCGGGTCGCCGGAGACGGCAGCCCCGCAGCGACCTTCCTCATCCAGCGCATGGCCGGGGCCAAGGTACCCGTGACGGCCACCACGGAAGCGGGGGTCAAGCAGGGAGCAGTGGCCGGTGTCGGGCCTGGGACGGGGGGCAAACTGCTCGTGAACCCCAAGGCGGCCGCCGCAGTCGGCGTGACGATGCCTGAGGGCGGCACTCCAATCTGAAAAAAAAGAGAATATATATTTGTAAAGTTTTGGACTGAGCCGCCGACAAGAAGAGGGAAGGAGATTTCATGCGCCGAATTGCTTCCCTGGTTCTCATGCTGACCGCCGCTTCCGCCTCCGCCTTTGCGGGCGAGTACGATGCGCTCATCGCGGCCGTCAAGAAGACCTGGCCTGACAAGCACAATGTCGCCGTCGTCTGTGATCAGGGCGGCAGCAAGGGCAACGTGCAAGTGCTGGCTTCCGCCGCCAACGGCATGAAGATCACGCTCATCGATGTGAAGGGCCCCCAGGACATGGGCAAGGCCCTGACCGCCCTCTCCGCCCAGCGGCCCGACGTGGTCGTGCTCATCGCGGGGGATCGCGTGGCCGGTGACGGCAGCGCCGCCGCCACCTTCCTCATCCAGCGCATGGCCGGTGCCAAGGTGCCCGTCGTCGCCACCACCGAAGCCGGTGTGAAGCAGGGCGCCGTGGCTGGCGTCGGGCCCGCCACCGGCGGGAAGCTGCTCGTGAACCCCAAGGCCGCCATGCTCTCCGGCGTGGTCGTGCCCGAGGGCGGCACGGCGATCTGAACGAGACCCCGGGGGGGATCTCATCAGGGGGGGCGGCCCGGGGGGGACGCCCCTTTTGCTTTTCAGAGGATCAGAAGCGGCCCTTGAGGCTGTGGGCATAGCCGGTGAGTTCCAGGTAGGCCCGGCCCCGCTCCACCCCCGCCGCATCCTTCACCCGGCAGGCGCCTTCCCAGTAGGTGATGCCGCCGGGTCGATGGGCGCCCAACTCCTGATCAGGCAGCAGGGGTTCCAGGGTCCAAGTTTCGCCGAAGGCCTCCAGCTCCAGGGGCAGCGGATAGCGGGCCCCGGAGCGGGGGCTCGCCCAGGCGCCCATGGGGGTCATGCGGAAGGTGCGGGTGCGGGCCGTCACCTGACCCTGGGCGTTCACCAGGGAGGCGCTGGAGAAGGGATCCGAGCTGCCGTCGGCCTTCCGGAGCCGGTAGGCCATGAGGCTGCGGCCATCATTCAACTGGATGCCGGCCCAATCCCACCCCACCTGATCGCGGTCGAGTTGGTTGCTGCTCCATTCGTGATCCATCCAGGCGAGTCCCCGCACCCGCTGAAGCGGGCTCCCGGCCGCGCCCAGCGTGCCCGAGACCTCCAGTCGGGGGAAGGTCACGTAATGGCTGGCGGCGGTGGGATCGGCGCCCTTCCGGCTCACGCCATCCTCGCCGAAGATCACGGGAGGCGTGAGGGCCTTCACCTGCAGATCCAGGGTCCGTCCCCGCACTTGGAAGCGGAGGTGATCGGCGGTGCCTGACCAGCTGCCATGAAAGACCTGGATGCCCGATTCGGCGGCGCCGGCCATGAGCCCACCGCGATCCAACCGCTCCTCGGTGAGGAAAGTGCCGCCCGTGGCGTCGGTGAGGGCCGCGTGGGCCAAGTGGATCTCGTCACTGCGCCAGGCGGCGCTGCCCTTCCAGGCCGCCGTGGGGGAGGCCTGGCGGAAGAAGGTGAGCTGGAAGCCGTAGGCCTGGCCCCGCGCGTCGGTGAGGTGACCGGTCCAATACCACCACTCCGTCCGGAAGCCGGGATGGCTGCCGTGGTCCTTGGGGAACTGGAAAACGTGGCCGGGGCGTGCCACGAGGAACCCATCGGGCGTGCGCTCGGGCACCTGCACGAGGGCGAGGGGGGCCATCAACCACGCATACTTCATGCACCACCTTCTTCCGCAGCGCGATCCACGGGCAGGCGCGAGGCCCACCGCGAGGCGGGCAGGAGGGCGAGCA
Source organism: Holophagaceae bacterium (assembly GCA_035255465.1). GTDB lineage: Bacteria > Acidobacteriota > Holophagae > Holophagales > Holophagaceae > JAFDVN01. The sequence goes on along the minus strand of DATEZP010000101.1, from coordinate 11,721 downwards.
GGGCGCCCCCCAACGTGGTGGCAGCCAGGATGCCGAGGAAGGGCCCATCCACGGCGTACTGCAGCGTCCACCCGAAGACCTGGGGATTGAGCACCCGCACGAGGATCTGGGCCAGCACGAGGCCGAGGCCAATGCCGCCAACCAAGCCCGCCACCGCGAGCCCCAGGCCTTCACCCAAGAGGATGCCGGCGATCTCGCCATCCGTGGCGCCCAGGGCCCGGAGGGTGAGCAATTCGCCACGCCGCTGGAGGGCGAGGCCCAGCAGGGCCTGCACGAGCCCCGCCACGGCGACGCCGAGGCCCACGAGTTCCAGGGCGTAGGTCAGGGCGAAGGTCTGGTGGAACACCGTGGACACCTGGGTGCGCAGCCCCGCGTTCGAACGGACCTGCAGCCCCGGCCAGCGCTGTTGCCAGCGCGCCGCGGTGGCCTCCGGATCCACGCCCGGCCGCAGGTAGACGGCCAGGCTGGCGAAGCGGGTTTCGCCCCAGTGGGATTCCAGGACTTTGCGATCCACGAGGATGCTACCCCGCTCATTGCCGTAGTCCGCGTAGATGCCCCGGAGGTGGGCGGTCACGGGGCCCGTGGGGCTCGGAAGCAGGAGCGCATCGCCGACTTTCAGCCCGAAGCGGCGGCAGAATGTCTCGCTGGCGATGGCCAGCGGCGCGGCGGGGTCGGCGGCAGCCACCGCGTTCATCACCTGCGTGGGATCACCGCCGGCGGCCATGACCAGGGCCCCATGCCGGGCGTGGATGGCCATGTCGGCGCCCCCGAGGAACGTGGATTGCCCCCGGAACTGGATGGGCCGGATCTGGAAGGTGTCCACCACGGTGACCTCGGGATCCGCGGCCAGGATGCCGGGTAGCTCCGGCGACATGCGATGCCGGCTGCTGGCGCCGGTGGCGCCCAGGGGCGCAACATAGAGGTCGGCCCGCAGCGTGGTGCCGATCCAAGCGGTGACGGTGCGTTCGAAGCTGTGCACCATCACACCCATGCCCGCGGCCATGCCCACGGCCACGGTGAGGGCGGCCACCGCCCACGCATGGCGGCCCGTGGGGCGCTGGAGGGGGCGCAGGGCCAGCTCCAGGCTCCAGGTGCCCCGGCGCCCGAAGCGACCCGCGAAGGGGATCAGCGCCAGGGAGGCGGCGCTGCCTCCGGCCATGACGGCGAAGGCGCCCAAGTAGGCATGCCAGGCCCGCCCAGGCGGGAGCTGGGGCAGGAAGGCGATGGCGAGGCCAGCCAGGAGGATCGCGGCGCCGACCAGGGCCGTCCGCTTCCAAGCCATGGGCTGGGCCTGGGCGCCGCGGCTCAGAAGCTGGACGGGGGGCAACTGGGCCGCGCGCCGGGCGGGGATCCACGCGGCGGCAAGGCAGGTGAGCAGGCCCACCCCCAAGGCGAGCAGGGCTTCGGGTTGGGCGAGGTGGGCTTGATCTGCGGCGGAGGGACCATAGAGCGCCTGAACCGTGCGGGACACGGCCCGGACGGCACCCTGGGCGAGGCCCCAGCCCATGGGCAGCCCCAGGGCGCTGCCCAGGAACCCGAGCACGGCGGCCTCCAGCAGCACGAGACCTTCGATGGCCAGGGGCGGCAAGCCCATGGCCCGCAGCGTGGCCCAGCTTTCCTGGCGGCGGGTCACCGCCGCGTCGAAGGCCTGGAAGAGGAGGTAGGCGCCCACCGCGAGGCCGATGAGGCTGAGGATCCCGAGGTTGAAGCGGAAGGCGGCGCTCATGGTGCGCCCGCTCTGGGCCCGTTGCTCCGGCAGCTCCAGCAGCTCGCCCGGGCCGAGCACCGCGCGCAGGCGGGCTTCCAGGGCGGTGCCGGATGCGCCCTCCCGCAGGCCCACATCCACGCGGTCCAGCTCACCGGGGCGGCCCAGCAGGGCCTGGGCGGCGGGGAGATCCATCACCAGGAGCGTGCGGGGAAGGGTCTGGCCCTGCCCTTCCGGGAGCACGCCCGCCACGTGCAGGGTGACGGGGTGTTCATCCACCACGCCGCGGAGGGTGGAACCTGCGCTCAATCCCTCGACCCGGGCCAGGGCCGGGGCGATGAAGACCGCCAGGGGATCTTGGAGTCCCGCGTAGAAATGGGCAGTGCTGCCAGGACTTTGAGCTTGGCTGGGGGTGGTCTCCGGGGCCGACGCGCTGAGGCCCACCAGGTCCACGCCCAGGATTTGGAAGGCCTCCGGGCCCGGGCCCCGGCTGAAGCTACCTTCGAGGATGGGCCGAGTCCAGGCTTCGTCCTGCAAGGGGAGCAGGCGGGTCAGGATCGTCTCCTGCAGGGGGCCGGCTTCGCCGGTGATGGCGAAATCGGAGCCCTGCCCCACGCCCCGGGTGAACTGCTCGAAGCTGGCGACGGCGGCGCGGTTGGCGAGGCGGATGCTGAGGAAGGAGGCCACCCCGAGGCCCACGGCGAAGCAGGTGAGCAGGGCGCGGCCCGGCTCCCGCAGGAGCGCCCGAAGCGCCACCCGCCAGGCCAGCCAGATCACGCGTGGGGGCCTTCCTGGAGGTGGCCGTCCAGGAGGTGGAGCCGACGGTGGCAGATGGCGGCGGCGGCCTCGCTGTGGGTGACGAGCACCAGGGCCGCCCCTTCCTGCTCCGTGAGCCGGGCCAGGAGGGCCAGCACGGATTCGCCGTTCTCACGATCCAGGTTGCCCGTGGGTTCATCGGCGAGGAGCAGGGCGGGACGCGTGGCCAGGGCCCGGGCCACGGCGACCCGCTGCATCTCGCCGCCGCTCAGTTCCGTGGTCCAGGCGTTCGCGCGGGGCGTGAGGCCCACGGCCTCCAGCAGCTCCGCGGCGCGGGCCTTGGCCTCCCGGGCGGGGCGCCCGGCCATGCGCAGCGGCAGCTCCACGTTCTCCCGCACGGTAAGCGCCGGCAGCAGGTGGAAGAATTGAAAGATGGTGCCCAGGCGCTCCCGGCGGACCCGGGCGAGGCGTTGGGGGGCCATGGCGCCGAGATCCTCCCCGTCCAAAAGGAGGGAGCCCTCGTCGCCGCGATCCAACCCCCCCATCAGGTTGAGCAGGGTGCTCTTGCCGCAGCCGCTGGGGCCCAGGAGCGCCACGCGCTCGCCGGCGGCAACGCGGAGATCCAAACCGCGGAGCACCCACCGGGTGCCGTAGCGCTTTCCGAGCCCCCTGGCTTCCAAGAGCATGCGCTTCCCCATTTCCCGTGCGGTCAGTACCGGCCTTGGACAGGATGCGCAGGACCGGCGAGCTCCAGGAAGGCGTGTCCAAGGTTGACGCCCCGGGGATCCTTCACGCGCCCGGCGCCGCTCCAAAGGGTCAGTGCGCCAAGCCAATCACCGCGCCACTCCTGGTCGACGCTCAAGGGTTCGAAGGTGAGGGGCTGGAGGGGATCCTGGATCTGGACGGAGATGGCATAGCGGGCCCGCGTGGCCGTGCTCGTCCAGGTTCGGAGTGAGCCAAGCGCGGGAGGGTGTTCGACGCGGGTGGGGAGCCCCTTCGCATCCAAGTGCAGCAGGAGGGAACGCGCCTTGTCGCCCTTGGCGGCGGGCTGGAAGCCCAGGTAGAGCTGAGTGCGGCCATCGTCGAGGAGGACGAGGGCCTGTTCCCACCCCGGCGTCTCCTGGGGGACCTCGGGTCCCCACTCCTGGAGCAGCGCGGCGAAGCCCGTGAGGTTCAAGGCGCCGCGGCCCGCCCGTTCCAACGTCCCCTGGACCTCCAGCTTCGGGCGGAGGGTTCGCCGGAGGGGGTCCGCGGCGTCGATGGCGGGCAGGGACAGGGGCTCACCGCGATAGGCCAGGGCCAGGCGGAGGTGGGCGCCCTTGAGGGGCAGGTCCAGGTGGAGGCGGCCGTCGCCGGGATCCGTGAGGGACCAGCCATCGCACTTCAGGCTGACGCGCCCCTCGGCGGTTTCCGCGGGCAGACCCAAGCGGGCCATCCGGGAGCCGGCCAGGGCGGGGTCGCCCCCGCCTGGAAGCAGGGCCGCCTGGGCGGTGAGGATCGCGGTGCGGCTCCAGGCTTCGGGCTGGGGGGCGCCCGCCGTCCGTCGGCTTTGGAAGGTGACCTGGAAGGGGATGCGCCGACCGGAGGATTCCCGCAGGATGCCCTTGAGGGACCAACGCTCGCGGATCGCCGCGGGGTGGGCGCCCCGATCCCCGGGGAGCATCAGGGGCGGTCCGGAAAGCCCGGGCGCCAGCCCGGGGGACACAGCGCCGTTCACCACCCCGGCGGGCGGGGGCGTGAATTGATCCAGGTTGCGGTTGGTGATCTCGGGGCGGCCCTGGGCGACCAGCGGTGCCGCCAAGGCCAAGAGGGCCCATCCCAGGGCGATGGGGGACATCCGCGTCATGCGCCCTCCTCGGCTTCCCGATCCACCTTGAGGCGCGAGCCCCAGCGGGTGGCGGGGAGGATGGCGAGGCCCGCCACGGCTAGGCTGAGCAGGCAGAAGGCGGCGAAGAGCACCCAGGGAACCCTGAAGTTCAACGACCAGCCGAACTTCAGAGGCTGAAGCTGGTTCACGAGGATGTGGGCCATGAGCCCCCCGAGGAGGAGCCCGCCGCCAAGGCCCGCGGTGGCCATGCCGAGGCCTTCACCCAAGAGGATCTGGGCGATCTCCCGTTCGGTGGCGCCCAGGGCCCGGAGGGTCCAGAGCTCGGAACGGCGGGCCAGGGAGAGGCTGAGCACGGCCTGGATGAGGCCCACCAGCGCCACGAGGAGGGCGATGAATTCCAGCGCGTAAGTGATGCCGAAGGTCTTCCGGAACAGATCCCGGCCCTGCTCCCGGTTCTCGGCCTGGGTCTGCACCTTGAGGCCTGGGTTTGCGAGGGCCAGGCGACGGGCCTGGAAGGGGACGGATTCCCCGGCCTTGAGGAAGAGGGCCAGCCCCGCGGGCCGGTCATCCCCGAACCAGGCTTGGAAGACCGGCCGGTCGACGAGGATGGAGCCGTGTTCGGTGCCGTAATCCTTGAAGATCCCTCGCACCCTCACCACGCGGGGCCCCTGGGGCGTGGGAAGGGAGATCTCCTGGTGCAGCCGGGTGTTGAAGGTGGCCGCGAAGCTTTCGCTGATGAGGGCCCCGGGATCCTGGAGGCCATCCGCATGGATGCGGTTCAACACGTCCTGGGGGGCTCCGCCGCGGCTCATGAGGAAGGCCCCTCGCGGCGCGAGCACCTCGAAATCATGGCTGCCCAGGTAGCTGGTGCGGCCCTGGAGCAGGACCGGGATGCGCTGATAGGAATCCGTGGCGGCCACGGCCGGATCGGCGGCCAGGGCCTTCACCCGCTCCGGGGAGAGGCGGTGCGCGCTGGCGCCGGCGCTGCCCAGGGGGGAGACGTAGAGGTCGGCCTGGTGGCTGGCCGTGATCCACGCGTCGAGGGTGCGCTCGAAGCTGCGCACCATGATGCCCACGCCCGCGGCCATGCCCACGGCCACCGCCAGGGCGGCCACGGTGAACGCGTGCCGGGCCGTGGGGTACTGGAGGGGGCGGAGGCGGAGCTTCCAGATCCAATCATGGGCGGTGCGCCCGGACTTCCCCAGCCAGGGCAGGATGGCGATGCTGGCCAGGCTCCCGCCCACCAGCACGAGGGCCGCGCCGAGGTAGGCATGCCAGGAGGTGCCCGGGCTCAGCCGCAGGAAGGTGGGGAGGGCCAAGCCCGTGAGCACCATGGCCAAGCCCGTCAGAACGAGGGGCTTCCAGCGGATCGGTAGGGATTCGGCGCCGCGTTTGAGCAGTGGGATCGGCGGGGTGAAGGAGGCTTTGCGGGCGGGAATCCAAGCGGCCAGGAGGCAGGCGCCCAGGCCGACCGCGAAGGCGGTCAGGGCTTCCTCGGGCAGGAGGTCCGCGGAGGTCGCGTTGCTGAGGCCGTAGTGGAGGCGCAGCGTGCGGCTCACCACCTGCACGGCGGTCTGGGCCAGGACCCATCCAAGGCCCACGCCCGTGGCGCTGCCGAGGGCGCCGATGACGAAGGCCTCCTTCAGCACCAGCCGTTGGATGAGGCCGGAGGAGGCGCCCAGGGCCCGCAGGGTGGCCCAGGTTTCCCGGCGCCGGTACACGGCGGCATCGAAGGCCTGGAACAACAGGAAGGCGCCCACCACCAGGGAGACCACGCTCATCAGCGTGAGGTTGAAGCGGTAGGCCTCGCTGAGGCCGCTGCCCGCGGAGATGCGCAGCTCCGCCGGTTCCACGGCGAGGCCGGGGGGAAGCAGGCGGAGGGCCTGCTCGCGCAGGGCTTCGGGGGCGGTTCCGGGCCGGCAGTAGAGCTCCACCCGGTCGATCTGGCCGGGGCGGTGGAGGTGAGCCTGCAGGGCGGGCAGATCCAGCAGGATCACGTTCCGGGCGAGGGGCCGGGATTCTGGGCTCTCGGGAATGAAGGCGCCCACCTGGAAGCGCACGAGGCGATCGTCCACCCAGCCTTCCAAGACGCTGCCGAGACGGTAGCCCTCTTCCCGGGCCAGGCGCTCCGTGATCCAGACGATCTCGGGATTCTGCACGGGCCCCAGCAGGGTGCTCATGCCCTGGACCAGGCCCTTGGCGTCCTTCGCCGGGGCGCGGCGCCCCAGGAACCGGGGGCCTTCCTCCACGAGGTCCAGGCCCAGCAGCTGGAAGGGCTCCTGGTCCCGGCGGGTGAAGGCGCCTTCCAAGACGGGGTGCAGCTCCGCCGGGCCCCGCAGGGGCTCCAGGGCCGCGAGCTTTTCCTCGGGGAAACCGCCGGATTCGGAGCGGATCACCCAGGCGGCCCCGAGGCCAGCGCCCTGGGCATAGGATTCGAAGCTGGCGATGGCGGCCCGGTTGGCCAGCCGGATGGCGAGGAACACGGCCACACCCAGGGCGATGCTCAGGAGGGCCAGCAGCGCCCGTCCCCATTCCCAACGCAGCGCCCGACCTACGAGATTCCGGCCGAGGGGGCCCTTCATCGGGGCCCCGCGACCTGGGGCTTGAGGGCGTCATCCACGAGGTAGCCATCCTCCAGGCGGAGGACGCGGTGGCAGATCTTCGTGGCGGCTTCGCTGTGGGTGACCATGACGAGGGCGGTGCCCTCCTTGTCCGTCAGGTCCTTCAGGAGCTGCAGCACGGATTCGCCGCTCTTGCGATCCAGGTTGCCCGTGGGCTCGTCGGCGAGCAGTACCGCAGGGCGGGCGGAGAGGGCGCGGGCCACGGCCACGCGCTGCATCTCGCCGCTGGAGAGCTGGTGGGGCCAGGCGTTGATGCGATCCATGAGGCCCACGGACAGGAGCAGATCCTCGGCCCGGCGCCGCGCCTCCATGGGTTTGCGGTTCAGGAGCTGGAGGGGAAGCATCACGTTTTCCAACGCCGTGAGGTGCGGGATCAGGTGGAAGAATTGGAAGATGGTGCCGATGCGCTTGCGGCGCAGCTCCGCCACGCGCTCTGGGGTGGCGAGGCTGAAGTCCTCGCGTTCAAGACGGACCGACCCGGCATCGGGCCGATCGAGGCCGCCCAGCAGGTTTAGGAGGGTGGTTTTGCCACAGCCGCTGGGGCCCAGCAGGGCCAAGCGTTCGCCCTTGTTCACGCGAAGCGTGATGCGCTGGAGGACGGTGCGATCTCCGTAACGCTTGAAGAGGCCTTCGGTCTCCAGGACGGTCATGCGGGGCTCCAATCGCCTAGGCTCCGGATCTTAATGGATGGTGGCTTCTTCGCCATCCACCGGAGGCGCGACGCCGCGCCAGCCGAGCTTCCACCCGAGGTTCATGAGCAGGCCGGCGAGGATGTAGGCGGCGAAGAACCCCACGAGGAAGCGCTCGCGGTAGATGATCAGCAGGCTGATCAACAGGGCGGCGGTGGCCAGGGTGCGCGTCATGGCCCGCGGGCTGGTGGATTTCTTCTTGAAGCTGGGGAAGCGGATGGTGCTCACCATCAGCACGCCCACGAGGAAGAGTTCGCCCGCGAACAGGTAAGCGTGGGTGGCGGTCTGGGGGCTGGCGGGCCAGCAGAGGATCACGGCAGCCACGCAGGCGGCGCCCACGGGGATGGGGGTGCCCACGAAGAAGCGGCCGTCCACGCTGCCCACCTGCACGTTGAACCGCGCCAGGCGCAGGGCCCCGCAGGCGATGAAGAAGAAGCTGGCGGCCCACCCCACGTATCGGATCTGGGGGTCGTTGATGCCGAGCTGGAAGAACCCGTAGCGGTAGGCGAGGATCGCGGGGGCCATGCCGAAGCTCACCACATCGGCGAGGCTGTCCAGCTGCACGCCGAACTCGGTGGCGGTGTTCGTCATGCGGGCCACGCGCCCATCCATGCCGTCGAAGAACCCAGCGAGGACGAGGAAGAAGGCCGCCATGCGGAAGAAATACTCGGGGTGATCCGAGGCCGCGTTCAAGCTCATGACGACGCTGCTGAAGCCGCAGAACACGGACAGGAGGGTGATGCCGGAAGGCAGCGCGAATTTGGAGCGCTGCATCGCGCGGCGACGGCGTTCCCGGCGTTCCTCGGGGGTCAATCGTGGGCTCATGCCTTCATTTTACATGGGGTTTGATGAAGTTTCGCACGCTATCCTGGAGGATTCGGAGGAGCAGGTGCGTCACCTGGTCGTGATCGGTGGTGGACATGCGGGAATTGTCCCGACTCCAGGGGCCGCGAAAGCGGGCCTTGGGAGCCACCGTCCGGGGGACGGTGGCGATAGGAGGGAGGCCTCGATCCAGGCTGGGTCCAGCCGGGGCGGGGTGCTGTGATGGCGCGCCATCTGGTTGTCATTGGAGGCGGGCACGCGGGGATCGAGGCTGCACATATCGCGGCCAAGTCCGGCGTTCCCACGACCCTGCTGACCCTGAACCTGGATCAGATCGGCCAGATGAGCTGCAATCCCTCCATCGGCGGGGTGGGCAAAGGCCACATGGTGCGGGAGATCGACGCCATGGGCGGGGCCATGGGCCGTCTCATCGATGCCACGGGCATCCACTTCCGGATCCTCAATGAAAGCCGCGGATTCGCCGTGCGGGGGCCCCGGGCCCAGGCGGACAAGGTGAAATACCGGATCGCAGCGCGGCGCCTGCTCGAAGCCACGCCCAATTTACGGCTCCGCCAGGGCATGGCGGCCGGCCTCCTGTGGGAGGCGGGCACCCGGGGCTTGAAGGGCGTGGAGCTGCTGGATGGCTCCGTCCTGCCCTGCGATGCCGTCGTGGTCACCACGGGGACCTTCCTGAACGGGCAGATCCTCATCGGCGAGCGCCGCATGGAGGCGGGCCGGGCCGGGGAGCCCCCCAGCACCCACCTGGGCGCGCAGCTGAGGGCCTTGGGGCTGCGGCACCGCCGGCTGAAGACGGGCACGAGCCCCCGCATCGCCAAGGCCAGCGTGGATTTCGACCGCCTGATGCCCCAGCCCGGGGACGATCCCCCACGCCCCTTCAGCTTCTTCACGGACCATCTGCCCCAGCCCCAGGTGCCCTGCCACATCACCTTCACCAGCCCCCGCACCGAGCAGCTGGTGCGGGAGAACCTGCACCGGTCCGCCATGTACGGCGGCCACGTGGAGAGCGTGGGGCCGCGCTATTGCCCGAGCATCGAAGACAAATTCGTGAAATTCCCGGATCACGACCGACACCAGATCTTCGTGGAACCCGAAAGCCTGGAGACTGATGAGATCTACCTGTCCGGGCTCTCCACCTCCATGCCGTTGGAGGTTCAGGAGGGCATGGTCCACAGCCTCGAGGGCTTCGAGCGGGCGGAGATCCTGCGACCGGGCTACGCCATCGAGTACGACGCCTTCGACCCCCTCCAGCTGCGGCGGGACCTCGGGATGGGCGAACTCGAAGGCGTGTGGTTCGCGGGCCAGATCAACGGGACCACGGGCTACGAGGAGGCCGCCGGCCAGGGATTCCTGGCGGGCCTGAACGCCGCGCGTTGGCTGCAGGAGAAGGAACCCCTCATCCTACGCCGCGACGAGGCCTACCTGGGCGTCATGGTGGATGACCTGGTGACCAAGGGGACGGACGAGCCCTATCGCATGCTCACGGCCCGGGCGGAACACCGACTCGCCCTGGCCTGCGACCTGGCGGACGGGCGCCTGTTGGGCCATGCCCGGGAGATCGCGGCCCTCACGGGCCGGGAGCTCTCCCGGGTGGAAGCCAAACTGTTGCGGCGTGAACGCCTGCGCGAGCAATGCGAGGTGGCGTGGGTCAGCCCGAGCAGTCCCTTCGGCCCCATCGCGGAATCCGCGGGCCTCACCTTGAAGGCGGGCCTCTCCCTTTCCGACTTGTTGCGCCGCCAGCAGATGACTGAAGCGCACGCGGATCAGAGCCTCGGGTTGCTGGAGGGTTGGTTCGAGCCTCAGCCGGCCTGGGATCGCGAGTGGGAGCGGGATCTGCTCCTCTTCGACCTGCGCTACGCCGGCTACCGGGATCGCGAAGCGCGACTGCTTCAACATCACCGGGACTGGGACGCGGTGCGCATTCCCGAGGACATGCCCATCGAAGCCCTGCCCAGCCTCAGTCGGGAAGTGAAGGAAAAGCTTCTCCTCCACAAGCCGGAGACGCTGGGGCAGGCGAGCCGCATCCCCGGCATCACGCCGGCGGCGGTGACCCTGCTGCACCTGATGATCGAGAAGCGCCGCAGCGCCTGAGGTCTACTTCACGACCTCGCGCAAGTAGGCGAGGAAATCGGCGCCGAGATCCTCGCGCTTGAGGGCGAATTCCACGTTGGCCTTGAGGTAGTCGAGTTTGTTGCCCGTATCAAAGCGCTTGGCGGGGATGGGACACGCCACGAGCTGACCTTCTTCGGCAAGCTTCATGAGGGCGTCCGTGAGCTGGTATTCGCCGCCCACGCCGGGTTCCAGGGCCGCGAGGTGCTCGAAGACGTGGGGCGAGAGGATGTAGCGCCCCACCACCGCGTAGCGGCTGGGAGCGTCCGCGGGCTTGGGCTTCTCCACGATGTGGGTGACCTCCCAGACCTTGGAGGGATCCTTGGGGGCGCTCACGATGCCGTAGCGGGAGACGTGCTCGAGGGGGACTTCCTGCACGCCCACCACGCTCTTGCCCGTCTGCTCATAGGCGGCCACGAGGGATTCGAGCGCGGGGTGCTCTTCCGCGAACACGTCATCGCCGAGCAGCAGGGCAAAGGGCTCGTTGCCCACCGCGTGGCGCGCGCAAAGCACCGCATGCCCCAGGCCCAGGGGCTCTCCCTGCCGCACGTACGCGAACTGACTAAGGGCCGTGATGCCGCGCACCTGCTGGAGATCCTCGGTCTTGCCACGCCGCTGGAGGGTGTCTTCCAGTTCGTAAGCCACGTCGAAGTGGTTCTCGATGGCCTGCTTGCCGCGGCCCGTGACGAGCACGACGCTTTCCACGCCCGCGCGGATGGCCTCTTCCACCACGTGTTGGATCACGGGCTTGTCCACCAGGGGCAACATCTCCTTGGGCTGCGCCTTGGTGATGGGGAGGAAGCGGGTCCCCAGGCCCGCGACGGGGATGACGGCCTTGCGGATGATGCTCATGGGCGTAGGTTCGCAAAAAGCCCTTGGAAAATCACGGAGAATCGACCGTCAACCCAGCCCCAGGGCGGCCCCGCGAAAATTTGTGCTTGCACTCCTCCACCAGAGTGGTAGTCTGAATGTCCGGCGCGGTTGAGGCCACGACGGAAAGCGCGAAAGTGCTGAAAAGCCTTGAGTTGCTAAGCAGGCATCTTTGACAACCGGATAGAGAATAGGAAGAACCTTTGAGCTTTCGGGAAGCCGCTTCGGTGGCGACCTTAGGAAGTTCGTACAAAAACCAGAATAATTTGTGAATCAGCCTTTAGGGGTTGGTTCTAAAGAGTT
>DATEZP010000100.1:0-3981 GCA_035255465.1 Holophagaceae bacterium | reverse complement strand
GAGGAGCGCGAGGCCACCGGCGTCACCGAGGACCTCGTGCGCCTCAGCGTGGGCCTCGAGCACCTCGAGGACCTGAAGGCCGACCTGGATGCCGCCCTCGCCCAGGTGAAGGCATGACCCACCTCCTCGCGGGGCTGGGCGAGGTCCCCCTGGAGGGGGGCGGCGCCCTGCCCATCCACATCGCCCACCGCCGGGTGGGCTCCGGGCCCCTGCGGGTGCTGCTCCTGCATGCCCTCACGGGCGGGCCCGACGCGGCGGATCGCGACGGCGTGAAGGGCTGGTGGGGCCCCCTCCTCGCCCCGGATGCGCCCCTGGGCTCCGATCGCGCCACCGTGTGGTGTCCCAACCTGCCGGGCTCCTGCTACGGCAGCGTGGGCCCCGCCCACCTGCAGCCCTTCCCCGAGCTCACGCCCCGAGATCTGGCGGCGGCCCTGCTGAAGTGGATCGAGGCGGAGGACCTCACCTTCGACGCCACCCTCGGCGGTTCCCTGGGCGGCATGGTGGCCCTGGAGCTGGCGGCCCTCGCGCCCCACCGCGTGGGCACCCTGGGGGTGCTCGGCTGCGGCGGGCGGTCCGATGCCTGGATCCGTGCCAGCTGCCACGCCCAGCGCCGCATCCTGGAGCTGCCCCTCGCCGGGGACGAGGCCCTCGCCGCCGTCCGCCGCGTGGCCATGCTGGGCTTCCGCTCCGGGGCCAGCCTGGAGCATCGCTTCCCCGAGGGCGGTGAAGGCGAGTGGCTCGACTACCACGGCGCCGACCTCGCGGAGCGCTTCGATCGCGAAAGCCTCCGCATCCTCCTGGGCACCATGGCCACCTTCGATCTGGGCCGCGGCCGCGGCGGCCTGCGTGGGGCCCTGGCGTGCCTGGAGCAGCCCCTCCACCTCTTCGCCATCCCCAGCGACACCCTCTTCCTGCCCGCCCTCGTGGAGGAATTGGCCCGGGCCGCGGAGGACGCGGATCGCCTCGGTTCCCTCACCTGGCTCCGCAGTCCCCACGGCCACGATGCCTTCCTCATGGCCTGGGATGAACTCGCGCACTGGCTCGACCACGTCGTCTTGAAAGGCCTCCCATGACGCTCAAAGTCCTGAAGTTCGGCGGATCCTCCGTGGGCAGCCCCGAAGCCATGGGCCGGGCCGCCGCCATCGTCCTGGAAGAGCTGCCCCAGGGCGGCCTCGTGGTGGTGTCCGCCCTCAAGGGCAGCACCGATCGCATCCTCGAGGCCGTGGTCTTGGCGGGCAAGGGCGATGCGGCCCAAGCCCGCCTCGTGCAGGAGGTGCTGGAGGCCCATCATCGGAAGACCGCTTCGGCCCTGGGCCTCCTGGAGGACGTGCGGGAGGTGTGGGCCCCCATCTTCGAGCGCCTCGCCAAGCTGCTGGGCGGCATGGCCATGCTCGGCGAAGCCACGCCCCGGGCCCGGGATGCGGCGCTGGCCGTGGGTGAAACGCTCTCCGCCCACCTCTTCGCCGCCCTGCTCGCCCAGCGCGGCGCCCGGGCTTCCTTCCGGGAGGTGGGCGAGGTACTCCACACCGACGCCCGCTTCGGCCAGGCGCGCCCCCACCTGCCCGCCATCCGCAAAGCGGCCCAGGCCTGGGCCCGGGAGCTCAACAGCGGCGCCACCTTCGTCACCCAGGGTTTCCTGGGCGCCGCGCCGGATGGCGCCATCACCACCCTGGGCCGGGGCGGCAGCGATACCAGCGCCTCCCTTCTGGGCGAAGCCCTGGACGCCGCTGAAGTTCAGATCTGGACCGACGTGGATGGTGTGCTCAGCGCCGATCCCAGCCTCGTGCCCGAAGCGCGGCCCATCCCCGTCATGAGCCTCGCCGAGGCCACCTCGCTCACGGCCTTCGGCGCCAAGGTGCTCCACCCCGACAGCCTCGCCCCCATCGCCCGCAGCGGCATCCGCCTCGTGGTGGCCAACACCCTCCGTCCCCATGCCTCCCGCACGGCGATCCTCCCCGAAGCCGCCATCCCCTTGGAAGGGCGCGGCGAGGGCGTGGTGAGCGTCGCCTACAAGGAGGGCCTCGTGATCCTCCGCCTGCCCGCCTCCCGCAGCCTCCTCGCCGATGCCACCGCCCGGGCCGCCCAGGTGGAGGAAGCCGGTGCCCACCGCTTCGGGTTCCTCGTGACCCCCGAAGGCGCCCTCATCGTGCTGCGCCCGGAGACCCCCGCCGCCCGCCAGTTGCTCACCCAGTGGCAACAGGAGGGCCTGGAGCTGGAGGAGGGCTGGGCCGTGGTGGCCCTGGTGGGAGAGGGCCTCCGCAAGGATCCCGCCGCCAAACTGCGCCTCCTGGAGCCCCTGGGCGCGGATGCGGGCGCCATCGGCGGCCTCCTGGCGGGCTGCTCCACGATCTCCACCGCGGCGCTGGTGCGGGAGCACCGCCTCGCCGACCTCATCCCCCGCCTGCACCGGGCCTGGGTCGAGACCTCCCTCACTTCCGCTTCCGTCTGAGGTCCCATGTCCCTCGCTGCCCTCGCTCCGCACACCGCCTCCCCTGACCCCGCCTGCCCCGGCACCCGCTTGGACCTCGTCCTCCTGGGCGTCGGCTTGGTGGGCCGCCGCTTCCTCGTGCAGCTCCAGCGCCAGCAAGCCCGCCTCGCCCCGAGGGGCATCGAACTGCGCCTCTGCGCCGTGGCCAATTCCCGCCGCATGCTCGTGGATCCCAGCGGCCTGGCCCCCCTCGACGCCGAAGCCGCGCTGCAGGAGCGCGGGGAGCCCCTGGACCGCGCCCGACTCCAAGCCCTCGCCGCCGGCACCCCCATCGTGCTCGTGGATTGCACCGGTGCCGAGGCCGTGGCCGAAGCCTACGAAGCCTACGCGGAAGCCGGCTTCCACCTCGTGGGCGCCAGCAAGCTGTTGAACGCCGGGCCGCTCCCGCGCTACCGCCGGTTGCGCGAGGGCTTGGAGGCCCGGGGGCTGCGCTTCCATTACGAAACCAACGTCGGCGCCGGCCTGCCCGTCATCGGCACCCTGCGAGATCTCCTGGCTGGCGGCGACGCGGTGCAGCGCATCGAGGGCATCCTCAGTGGCTCCCTCTCCTTCATTTTCGGCCTGCTGGAGGAGGGCACGCCCTTCAGCGAAGCCGTGCGCCTGGCCCGGGACGCGGGCTTCACGGAACCGGATCCCCGGGATGACCTCTCGGGCCTCGATGTGGCCCGCAAGGCCCTCATCCTCCACCGGGAATTGGGCGGCACGCTGGAGCTGGCGGATGTCCAGGTGGAGAGCGCCCTGCCTTCAACGTTCGATGCGAGCGGTGACGTGAAGGCCTTCCTCGATCACCTCAAGACGTTGGACGCCCCCTACCAGGTGCGATTGGACGCCCTTCGCGCCGAAGGCAAGGTGCTCCGCTTCGGCGCCACCATCACGCCCGAGGGGTGCCGCGTGGGCCTGTTGGAAGTGGACATGCAGCATCCCCTCCACGCCATCAAGGGCGGCGAGAACGCACTCAGTTTCGCCAGCGAGGCCTACACACCTCGGCCGCTCGTCGTGCGGGGCTACGGTGCCGGTGCGATGGTCACGGCGGCGGGGGTGCTCGCAGATGTCGTGCGCCTGCTTCCACACTGAGCGATCCATGGCATCCATGAACACGGGTCACGGAGGACACCGAAGGGGCTCGACCCATGGGAAACCGACCGTGTGTGGGGTGTCAGCGGCCCTCTGTGTTCCGCGTGTCGTCCCGAGTTTGAAGAGAACTTCGATCCAAGGACTCCCATGACCTCCCGCATTCCCGTCACCGTGCTCGGCGCCACCGGCGTCGTGGGCCAGCGCTTCGTGCAGCGCCTGGCGAACCATCCCCACTTCCAGATCCAGCACCTCGCCGCCAGCGAGCGCTCCGCCGGCAGGACTTACGCGGAAGCCTGCGCCTGGCGCCTCTCCGATGAAGGCGGCCCAGGCCTGAGCGGCGAACCCTACGGCGGCCTCGGCGATCGCGTGCTCGTGCCCGGCGAACCGGGCAGTGCCTTCAGCCCCGTGGTCTTCAGCGC
>DATEZP010000099.1:0-38369 GCA_035255465.1 Holophagaceae bacterium | reverse complement strand
ATCTTGGCGAGCTTGCGGCCCTCCTCGATCATGCCCTTGGCCTCCAGGGAGATGACCTCGGCGCTGATGGGGCCATCCACGATGCCGCAGATTTCCTCGATGATCGCCTCGAAGGGCTTGCCGCTTTCCTTGGCGATCAGGCTGGGATTGGTGGTCACCCCATCCAGCACGCCATAGGCGTTGATCTTTTTGATCTCGTCAATGTTGGCGGTATCGATAAAAAAGCGCATGTGAAGCTCCTCATTCCAGCCCTTCCATTCTCCCAGGGGGAGCGGGAAGCTGGAA
The DNA here is from genome assembly GCA_035255465.1 of Holophagaceae bacterium. Classification (GTDB taxonomy): domain Bacteria; phylum Acidobacteriota; class Holophagae; order Holophagales; family Holophagaceae; genus JAFDVN01. The sequence continues at coordinate 38,084 of DATEZP010000099.1, read as the reverse complement.
GCAGGAGTTCCCATGGCCCCCCTTTCCGAGGTTTCCATCACCGAGATCCCCGTCCTGGACAAGGGCTTCGTCAAGCTCGTGGACCACATGGGCTCCGACCTCTCGGTCGTGAACGCGGCCCGGGTCTCCTTCGGCAAGCGCAAGGATGCGTTTGATGAGGGCGACGCCAAGCTCATCAAGTACCTGGCGAAGCATGAGCACACCTCGCCCTTCCGCCACACGGCGCTGACGCTGCACGTGAAGGCCCCCATCTTCGTGTTCCGCCAGTGGATGAAGCACCGCATCGGCTCCGAGTTCAACGAGATCAGCGGCCGCTACGTGGTGTTCCCCGACGACGAGTTCTACGTGCCCGAGGTCTTCCGCCAACAGTCCAAGGACAACAAGCAGGGCAGCTTCGGCGAGATCGCCGAGGCGCACCGGGGCCCCGCCGCGGCCGCATTCCTGCAGGCCTGCAAGGACAGCGTGAAGCAGTACAAGGGCCTGCTCGAGATGGGAGTCTGCAAGGAGCAGGCGCGCTGCGTGCTGCCCGTGGGCCTCTACTCCGAGGTGTACTGGACCGTGAGCCTCCAGGCCGCGGCCCACTTCATCCGCCTGCGCACCGAAGGCCACGCCCAGTGGGAGATCCAGCAGTACGCCCATGCCGTGGCGAAGGTCGTGGAGCAGGTGTATCCCGTGAGCCTCCAGGCGCTGCTCGAATCCGAAGTGGGCTAGGCGCGTGTCCACCCCGCCGCTGAATCCCGCGCTCTTCAGCCTGGATTCCGAGCACCTCTGGCTCATGCACTGCTCGGAAGGGCCCATGCCCCGCTCCGCGCTGCGGGCCTGCCGCGCCTTCCTGTACAAGGAACTGCAGCCCTGGGATCTGAGGTGGAAAGAGGATTTCATCGGCCTGCCGGAGCGCTGCAAGGCCAAGGCGGCGGGCATCCTGGGGGCCTCGGCGCAGGATGTGAGCCTCACGGCCACCACCAGCTCGGGCCTTCAAGTGGTGGCGCAGGGCTATCCCTGGCGTTCCGGTGACGAGGTGTTGGCGCCCCTGGGCGAGTTCCCCTCCAATGCCTGGCCCTGGCTGGCGCTGCGGGACCGGGGCGTGTCCTTCCGGGAGGTTCCCCTGTGGGAAGGCCACCTGGCCGGTTCCCGGAGCTTGGAGAGCGCCCCACCCCCGGCCGACGTGGATCCCGAGGCCCGCATCCTGGCGGCCCTGCGGCCGGAGACCCGCCTGGTCACCGTCTCCTGGGTGCGCTTCCAGGATGGCCTCCGCCTGGACCTTCCCCGCTTGGCGGCGGGGTGCCGGGCCCGGGGTGTGCCCCTGGTGGTGGACGGCATCCAGGGTTGCGGAACCCACCTTCCGGCGCTGGAGGGCGTGGCGGCCTTCGCGACGGGGGGCCATAAAGGGCTGCTGGCGCCGCAGGGCCTGGGCTTCCTGTGGACGGATCCCGCCTTCCGGGCGCGCCTCCTGCCTTCGGGCACTTGGCTCTCCGTGGAGCAGGGCACGGATTTCAGCCGCCCCAGTACCGACTTCGACCGGCCCTTCCTGGAGGATGGCCGCCGCCTGGAGCCCGGGAGCCCCTCCCTGCTCATGGCCGCCACCCTCGACGCCTCCCTCGCGGCGCTGAACGAGGCGCGCATCCCCGCGATCCAGGCCCACGTGGAGGCCCTCCAGCGGGGCCTCCTGCACCGCCTGGCCCGGGGAATCTGGGCCGCGGAGGCCGCGCGGCTGCGGGCCCTCCTGGATGCCGACCGCCTCGGGCCCATCCTCGCGTTCCAATCCCGGGAACGCGACGTCATGGCCCTGATGCAGCGGGGGCTCCGCCAGGGGATCTACAGCTCCGTGCGGGAGGGCTACCTGCGCGTGGCCTTCCATGGCTGGCACGCGGAGGGCGATCTGGATCGCATCGCGTCCTGGTTGGAATCGGCCTGATCGGGTTCAGCGCCGCAACAGATTCACCACTAAGACACCCAGGACGCCGACGGGAGGCCATGGCGCTGGAACCAAGGATCCCCGTCCTGCCTAGCGGAACAGCCAGCTCACCTTCACTTGCACCACGTCGTCGCTGGGCAGGTGGCGGAGCACGGTGAGATCGCGGCGGGGGCTGATGCCGGCCCGATCGTTGGCCAGCTGATCGGTGCTCACGCCATGGGTGTAGACGAAGTAGGCCGTGGAGCCAGGGCGGTACTCCCAGCGGCCGATGAGGTTCACGTTCCAGGTGCGAAGGCTGAAGGCCGTGGTGGGCGGCGCCGTGCCCGAGGGCAGGCCCGCGGCGAGGTGGCGGTCATCCACGTAGGACTGGAGGTCGCGGAACCGCCAATTGGCCGCCAACCACTGGCTGAACAGCTGCAGGCTGAGGGTGGGCGTGAAGGCGTAGCCCATGCGCAGGGTTTGATTGAAGGCCCCCAGGCGGCGCTGGCCCACCACGGGGGTACCGGAGGATTGGCCCGCCAGGGGGCCCGGCGTGGTCCCGAAGGTGCCGACCCAGCGGAGTTCCCCTTCATCGCGGGTGAAGTTGGTCTCCAGCTGGAGGTCCAGCTGGGGTGTGAGTTTGATCTGTTGGTAGAGGGTGGTGTCGGTGCTGGGGCCGCCCTCGAACCAGGTGCGGGCCACCTGCACCCGCACGTACCAGGGCTTGTTGCCGGCGGTGTCGAAACCCACGTTGGCGTAGGGCAGGCGATCCGTGCGCAGGTACTTCTTCACCGGATCGGAGAAGGTGCGGAGTTCGCGATCATCCTCGCCGGGGAGGGTCACCCCCGCGCCCCCCCACACCGACCAGAAGTTGCTGAAATCCGTGCGGACCTGGGCGTTGAACTCCGAGTGGGTGGTGTGGCCGGCCTGATCCTTGTCCAGGGCGCCGTAGAAGCTGAGGTTCCAGTTGCGGGTGGGGCCGAGGATGCCATCCCAGCGCTTCTGGAGGAAGAATTCGCCGTGGCGGTTATCGGGGGTCTGGAGGAAGCCCAGGTCATTGGGATTGAACCAACGTCCCGCGTTGATGAGGCGGGTGTCGAGGGACCATCCGCTGGCCCAGGTGTGCATGTTGCGGATGCGGCCGTACCACCCCTCGGGGCGATCGTCCGGCGTGCCGGCGCGGCTGTGCTCCAAGGCGAACTCCACGAGGTTGGCCCGATCCTCGGATTTGAGGGCGCCATCGAGGGCGCCCACCACGGCCTCGCGTCCGGTGGGGCTGGCCTGGCGCATGTGCGATACGAAACCGCCCAGGAAGGTTCCGGCCCCATCGAGCATCTGCTGCACCCGCAACACGCCGAAACTCGTGTAGGGGGAGATCTCCCGGGTGACGGTGTCGCCGGTGGACAGGCGGACCTTGGCCCGGGCCGCTTCCACGCCCGCGGCCAGGAGGCCGACGTTCAGGCCGCGATCGTATTTGGCCGTGTACTTGGCGGCGATCGCGATCTCCTGGGCCAGGGGACGATCCGTGAGTGTCTCGCCCGGGGCCAGATCGGGATCCGAAAGCGCGGTGCCGATGCGGCGGCTGTAGAAGAGCTGCGGACCGATGGTCTGGAAGATCTCGGCGCCCTCCAGGAAGAAAGGGCGTTTCTCCGGGAAGAACGTCTCCTGGGTGCTCAGGTTCAACACCGTCTGATCCACTTCGACCTGGCCAAAATCGGGACGGAGGGTGAGGTCCACCTGGGAGCGGGTGGTCAGGGCGAGGCGAGCGTCCACGCCGACGCGGCCTTCCCAGCGGCGATCATCATAGGGCTGGGCCGTCTCGAATTTCCGTTTGGCGCTGACGTAGGGCATCCATTCGCGGCGGGGGGGTGGATCGAGGTCCACGAGGCCCGTGAGATCGGGGAAGGCACCGAGGAAACTGGTCTCGCTGCGGGGCGGCACGTGCAGGAAGGCGATCTCCCGAAGGCTGCCCTGGCTGCTGCGCTGCACGTTGATGCCCCAGGTCTGGGGGCCCCGGCCCTTCCGGATGCGCAGGAGGGAAAGGGGGATCTTCATCTCCGCGTGCCAGCCCGTGTCATCCATGGATACGGCGCTTTCCCACACGCCATCCCAGCTGGTGTCCGGTTGCACGCCATAGCCGCCCAGGCTGTCATTGGTGCAGGTGCCATCGCGTTGCACGCCGCCCGCGTTCACCATGAACACCAGGGCATTGCGGCGATCGTGGAGGGTGTCGAGGTAGATGGCGAGCCAGTCGCTGTTGCTGTCCTGGTCCCGGCGATGGACGCGCCGCACCACGTCCGCCGCGCCCTTGGGCACGCGCAGGTGGGCCCCGATGTAGAGGAAGGCCTCGTCGTAGAGCACGCGGACTTCCGTCTGGAGCTTGGAGGCCTCGCCGTAGGCCGGCCACATCTGGGAGAAGCCCGTGGCGGCCGGGGCCAGGGCCCAGGCGGGATCCCCCAAGTGGCCATCCAGTTTCACGGGGCCGGGCACGCGCACGGCCCGGAGGCCCGGATCCTGGGCCGGGAGCATCAACGCGGGGACGAGGAAGGGGAGGGCCAGGCGCACGTATTGACCCTATCGGACCGGGGGGCCCACCGAGCGACTTCTGGCCCCGGATTTGGGGCCTTCTACCGCAGGAGGTAGCTGAGCTTCATCTGGATGACTTCATCGCTGGGCAGGCCCCTCAGGGCGAAGATGTCCCGGCTGGGGCTGAGGCTCGCCCGGGCGTTGATGAGGGCATCCGTGGCCACGCCCCGGCTGTACACGAGGAAGAGGGTGGAGCCCGGCCGGTACTGCCAGCGCGTGATGAGATTCAGATTCCAGGAGCGGGTGCTGTACGCGCTGTCGCCTTCGTAATCCTTGGGTGTGAGGGTGCCCTCCATCCAGGCCTGCACATCCCGGTAGTTCCAGTTGGCGGCGAGCCACTGGGTCTGGAGCTGGAGGCTGAGGTCAGCCCGGGGGCTGTAGGCCACTTGCAGGCTCTGATTGAAGGAGCTGAGCCGGCGGAGGCCCACGAGGGGAATGTCGGCGGCGGTGGGATCCGGCGCGAGGTAGCGGAGTTCCCCTTCCTGGTGGCTGAGGCTGGTGCCGAAGGCGATCTCCAGATCCTCGGTGGGCCGGAGGGTCTGGTTCAAGCTGAGGCCCGTGGAGGGGCCTCCCGGAAACCAGGCCCCGCTCCAGGAGGCCGCGATGTACCAGGGGCGGTTGCCCGGCGTGTCGAAGCCCATCCAGGCGCTGGGGACGCTGCCGCGGGCCAGGTACTTCTTCTGGGGAACGCGGAAGGTTCGGAGTTCCTGATCGTCCTCCGCGGGCAGGCTGAGGGTGGCGCCGCCCCAGAACCCGAAGTTGGTGGGCAGGCTCCCGTTGAAGTCGGCGGAAATCCACCGGCTGAAGGCGTGGCCCGCCTGATCCCGGGCGAGGCCCACCGTGGTGCCCGCGGCGGCCTCCCGGAAGGGGCCCAGGGGCTCGAACCGGCGTTGGGCTCGGGCGGTGACGCGCTGCTCATCGGCCCGGGAGAGGTAGCCCAGGTCATTGGGATTGAAGTCCCGTCCCGCGTCCACGACGGTGAGATCCGTGGTGAGCCCGTTCCAGCGTCGCTGGACGTGGCCCCGGGCGTACCAGCCCTCCAGGGAGTCGCCGGGGAGCCCCGCGTCGCTGTGGACGAGGGAGGCCTCGGCCCCGGTGCTGCGGTCGGAGCTGCGCCACGTACCATCGAGGCCTTCCACCGCGGCCCTGCGCCCGCCCAGGCCCTGGCGGGTCCAGGTGCCGAGCGCGCCGAGGGTGGACCCGCGCTCATCCAAGGGCAACACCCCCCGGGCCACGACGAAGGTCTGGGCCGGGGCCAGGACGCGGGAGGCCTTGGTGCCCTCAGGCAGGCGCACCTGGTAGCTGGCGCTCTCCGCCGACGCGGCGAGGAGGCCCAGCTGGCCCCCGCTCAGATCCCGATCGGTCACCTTGGCGGCCCCCTGCAGATCGAGGTTGCGGTCCATGGCCAGCAGGGTCTCCCCTCGGTTCAAGGACGGCGCGCCAAGACCCCGCCCGATGCGGCGGCTGTAGAAGAGCTGCGGTCCGTTGAACCCGAAGAGGTCGGCCCCCTCCACGAAGAAGGGACGGCGCTCGGGCAGCCAGGTCTCCGTGGTGCTGAGGTTCAACACCGCCTGATCCACCTCCACCTGGCCGAAATCGGGCTTCAGGGCGAGGTCCAGCTGGGAGGTGCCCGAGAGGGCGAGGTGGCCATCCACCCCGCCGCGCAATTCCGCGCCGCGATCATCCCAGCTCTGGGCCGTGGAGAATTTGCTGCGACCCGTGAGGTAGGGCAGCCACTCCTGCCGCCGGGCGGGGCGCAGGCCCTCCAGGCCCGTCAGATCGGGAAAGCGGCTGACGAAGGTGTTCTCATCCCGGGGGGCGAGGCTCCACCAGGAAGAGGCGCGCAGGGGTCCCTGATCGCTGCGGCTGAAGTTGATGCCCCAGCTCACCCCGTCGTCGGGCCGGAGGCGAAGGAGGCTCAAGGGGATGCGAAGTTCCACCGTCCAACCCTCGGCATCCTGGGCGACGGCGCTCTCCCACACACCATCCCAGGAGCTGTCGAAGGAGGTGTCGGCGAACCAGGCGCCATCCCGCTGCACGCCCGCCGCGTTCACGTAGAAGGCCAGGGCGCTGCGATGGTCGTGGAGGCTGTCGATGTGCACGCCGAACCAGTCGCTCACACTGTCCTGATCCCGGCGATGGAGGCGCTTCACGACCTTGGAGAGGCCCCGGGTGTGACGCAGGCGGGCGCCGATGTAGAGGAAGTGGTCGTCGTAGAGCACCCGCACGTCGGTGCGCTGGGGGGCGGGGGCGCCCCAGCGGGGCCAGGACTGGCGGAAGTTGTCGCCCATGGGGGCGGTGCTCCAGCTGGGTTCGCTGAGGCTGCCATCCAAGGTGATGGGCTCCGAGGTGCGGACGGCCCGGAGGCCCTGGGGGCGAGGGGGCGTGAAACCGGGTTCCTGGGCCGCCAGGGCGAGGCCCAAACCCCCGAGCAGGGCCCTGAAAATCCAGGTCCTGGAACGTTCTCCACCCATCCCTCCAGGATGCCTGGAACAAGGAGGGGGATGCGCGCATAAACTCTACTGATGCGCCTCCTCCTCGCCCCTCTCCTCCTCGTTCTGCCCCTCCTCGCCGGGGGGAAGGGCACCGTCAGTGTCAAAGGGCAGAAATTCACGGCGGAAGTCGCCTTCACATCGGCGGAAAAGGCCCAGGGCCTCATGGAGCGGGCAAACCTCCCCCTCGATCGCTGCATGGTGTTCATCTACGACCAGGACGACTACCACCCCATCTGGATGAAGAACTGCCTCATCGCCCTCGACGTGGCGTGGCTGGATGCCCAGGGCAAGGTGATCGAGCTGCTGGAGAAGGTGCCACCCTGCAGCCCCATGCTGGGGAATGACTGCCCCACCTACGGTGGTACGCTGCCGGGCCGCTATTTCGTGGAATTCCCCGTGGGCACCTTCAAGCGGATCGGCCTGAAGAAGGGCGACGGGATGAGCTGGGATTTGAAGCTGGACGATGGCCGCGTGCTGAAACTGGGTACCCTGCCCGCCACGCCGGTCAAGCCCGCCAAGAAGAAGTAGCCTTCAGCGCACCCGCGCCCGGTTGCGGATGGACATCACCAGGCCCAGGGCCAGCATGAAACTGAGGGTGCTGCTCCGGCCGTAGCTGAAGAAGGGCAGGGCCATGCCCTTGTTGGGAAGGGCCCCGGCCACCATGCCGACGTTCACGAGGATGTGCAGGGCGAAGATGGCCGCGGCGCCCGCGCAGAAGTAGAGCTCCTCGGTGCTCTTGGCCTGACGGGCGGTATCGAGGATGCGCAGCAGCAGGGCGCCGAAGAGGGAGAGGGCCAGGAGCACCCCCACGAAACCCCGCTCCTCGGCCCACACGGCGAAGACGAAATCGGTGGTCTTCACGGGGAGGAAGTTGAGCTGGGTCTGGCTGCCGGCCGTGAAGCCCCGGCCCAGCACGCCCCCCGCGCCGATGGCGATCTTGCTCTGGTGAATCTGGTAGCCCTTGCCCTGGAGATCGCTCTCGGGGTCGAGGAAGGTCATCACGCGTTGCTTCTGGTAGGGCTTGAGCACCTTCTTCCAGGCCACGACGCCCCCCAGGGAGAAGAGCAGGAGGCCGACCACCACCCAGCGGGCCTTGAGGCCCCGGATGAGGGGGACGAGCGCCAGGATGGGCGTGAAACTCAGGGCCATGCCGAGGTCCGGCTGCTTGAGCACGAGCACCATGGGGAGGAACACCATCGCCGTGGCGGTGATCAGGTCGAAGGTACCCACCTGATCCGCGGGGCGGTTTCCCAAGCGGTGGGCCACGAACAGCAGGGTCAACCACTTCATGAGCTCGGAGGGCTGGAATTGGATGCCTTTGAATTCAAACCATCGGGCGGCACCACCCATCTTCTTGCCCGCCACCAGCACCAGCACCAGCAGCAGGAGCCCGCCGAGGTAGAGCCCGAGGCTCACCTTGAAGATGCGGGTGGGATCCATGGAGGCGAGGACGGCCACCATGGCCGTGCAAGCGAGGATGAAGACGCCCTGCTTCAGCCAGAGGTCCGCCTGGGAGGTGCCGTGGCTGGCGCTGAACAGCGTGAGCAGGCCGAGGGCCGCGAGGGCCGCCATGATGGCGAGCAGCCCGCGATCCAGGCCCTTGAGGTATTCGCGCCAGTTCATGGCGCACCTCCTGTGCGCCACCCGGTTCCACCCTCCGCGTGGCTCTGCCACGCGGGAGCAGGCCACCAGGCGGCCTGCGATCGGGTAAGGGGGGCCGCGCTTTGCACGGTGGCCCTCCGCTCTTGCTTCGGCCTCACGGAACGACCTCCTCGGCCTTTTCGGGAGCCTTGAAGCGGTCGGGGATCTTGCCTCCGGGCGGCGGCAGCGGGTTCTTCAGCCGATCCACGCACCAGTACTTCACGGCCTTGGCCGCCATGGGGGCGGCGGTGGTGGAGCCCCACCCCGCGTTTTCCGCGATGAACGCGAAGGCGATCTGGGGATTGTCGCGGGGGGCGTAGCCTGCGAACCAGGCGTGATCCTTCAGCTCCTTGGCTTGGCGCGCGTAGTGGGAGCGGTCCACGAAGGTGGCCACCTGGGCGGTGCCCGTCTTACCCGCGAAGGGGATCTCCTTGCCGATCTGGCGGACGAAGGGGTTGGTGGCCGCGGTGCCGCTCTCCACGACCTGCCCGAGGCCCTGGTCCAGGTACCCCCAGATCCTCGGGTCCAGCCGGGTGTCCTTCATGGGCGGCGCGGGCGCCGGTTCCACGAGGTTGGTGGTCTCGTTGCGGAAGCCCCAGAACAGGTGGGGCGTGAGCAGCTTGCCCTTGGTGCCGAGCAGGGCGTAGAAGCGGGCCAGCGCGATGGGCGTGAGGCCCACGGCGCCCTGGCCGATGCCCACGCTGATGGTCTCGCCGGCGTACCACTTCTCCTTGCGGGCCTTCCACTTCCACTCGCGGCTGGGCACCCGGCTGGCCTTCTCGAAGGGAAGGTCGATGCCCGTGGGCACCGTGAGGCCGTACTTCTCGGCCACGGCGTAGATGTCGTTGATGTCCATGCGGGAGGCCACTTCATAGAAGTAGATGTCGCAGCTTTGAGCAATGGCGCCCACGAGGGCGAGGCCCCCGTGGCCTTCGTGCTTGTCGCAGCGAAAGTCGCGACCGTAGTAGTTCTTCTTGCCGCTGCAGTAGATGACCGTTTCGGGCTTGATGACGTTCTTCTCAAGGCCCGCGATGGCCATGAGCAGCTTCCAGGTGGAGCCCGGTGCGTAGATGCCCTGGGTGACGCGGTTCACCATTGGCTTGGAGGGATGCCGGATGTAGCGGTCCACCATCTCCTGGCTGAGGCGGTTGAGGAAAATGTTGGAGTCGTAGCTGGGGCTGCTGTACAGGGCAAGGATGCCGCCATCACGCAGATCGATCACCACCGCGGCGCCCTTCTCCTCGCCGAAGGATTCCTGCACGACGCGCTGCAGGCCCGCGTCGAGGGTGAGGTAGAGGCTGCGGCCGGCCTTGGCGGGGAGCTGGCCATTCACGGCGACCTCCCGACCCAGCTGATCCACGAGCACCTTCTTGGCGCCGTCCTGTCCTTTGAGTCGGTCGTTGGAGGCGCGTTCGAAGCCATCCTTGCCCACGATCTCCCCCAGCTGGTACTGGCCGGGATCCTTCTTCATCAGGGCTTCGTCCACCTCCCCCACGTAGCCGAGCAGGTGCCCCGCCAGTTCGTCACCTAGGTAGACCCGGCGAGGGGCCATGTCCACGCCGAGGAAGGGGTAGCGGCTGCGCACGCGTTCGGCCAGCGCGATGCCGGCTTCATCCAGGTTCTCCATGAGCACGAGGGAGCGACCCTTGCTGCCCTGGCGCCAGGCGTGGATCTTCCGCTTCAGGGGCTCCGGCTCCAGCCCGAGGGCCGTGGCCAGGCCCTCGATGACGGCGGGATCCCGGGGCAGGTCCTCCTCGGCGATGACGAGGTGGAGGGCCTTGCGGTTGTCCACGAGGCGATGGCCGTTGCGGTCGTACACGATGCCGCGGGGGGCGGGGACGCTGCGCTCCTTCACCGCCTGGCTCAAGGCCAGCTGCTGGAAATCGCTGTGCCGGACGAGCTGCAACCAGGCATACACGGCGAGCAGCACGCACACCATGCCCACGGCGCTGGCCTGGAAGGCGCCCAGGCGCCCGGTGAGGAGGCGACGGTCCCTGGGGTCCATCAGTTGCGCGCGGGTTGATCCCGCCAGGTGAGGTAGCCCCAGAGGGGCCAGCTGAGGATCACCCATAGCCAGGGGCGCGCCGTGGGCATGCTGCCGGCGGCGAAGTAGACCATGGTCTGCGTGAGGAGGAAGAGGCCGCAGGCGAGCCCCAGTTGGCGGATCATCCAGCGGAAGCGCGATTCCGGCGGCCAGTGCTCGGCGAGGAACGCGGCGACGAGGGCGATGGTGAGGGCGGCCCAGGGGGAACCGCCCAGGCGGGGGTAGAGCTTCAGGCTGCCTTCCAGGGCCCAGCCCGAGGCCGAGGCCAGGAGCCCCGTAACGAGGTAGCTCCGGGGATCGGGCGCCAGGGCCACCACCGTGAGCACGTGGAGGATCAGCTGCAACCGGGGCCAGGGGGCGGTGACGAGCACCGCGAGGACGCCCATCAGCGCCACGAAGACGCGGGCCTGGAGGGAGAGGGGGGGTTTGCGCAGGGCCATCAGTGCGCCGCCTTGGGCTTGGCCGTGGGCCGCGTATCCGCTTTCGTGGGCGGCCGCAGGGTGGGTTGCACTTCCAGGGGCGGCTCGGGCGGCAACAGCAACACGAGCCGCAGGCGATCCAGGGGCGCGGCCAGTTGCACGCGCACCTTCAGCTCGAGTTCCGTGGGCTTCACCTCCGTCACGTAGCCCACGAGGAGGCCTCGGGGGAACACGCGATCCAGGCCCGAGGTATGCACGGCCTCACCGGGCTGCACCACTTCCTGGGGGTTCACGTAACGGATTTCGGCGCGCCCATCGCCAAGCCCCTGCAGCACGCCGGTGGCGCGGCTGCGGGTGAGCATCACGCCGATGGCGGCGTTGGGGGCGTCCGCAGGCAGGATGAGGGACTGGGTGGGGGCCACGGACCAGATGCGGCCCACGACGCCCTCGGGTGCGATGACGCCCTGATCGGGAACCCAGCCCCGGTCCGTGCCGCCTTCGAGGACGAGGCCGCCGAAAGCGCCGGGTCGCGTGCTGCTGAGGATGCGCGCCCCCTGGAGGTCAAGGGGGACCTGCACCTTGAGGCCCAGCAGGCGCTTGGCCTCCTCGGCCTCCGAGTGGAGCGGGGCCAGCCGCGCGGCTTCGGTCTGGCGATCCGCCAGCTCTTGCCGCAAGAGGGTCAGCTCCAGCTGGGCGTGTTCGAGGTCGGCGACCCGCTGGGCCCGGGTCACGCGCCAATCATGAAAGCCCGTGGCCATGCGCTGGAAGGGATGGGCCAAGGTGGTCGACACCTGGCTCCAGGCGCGGCCCGGCACCCGGCCCAACAGCACCCATGCCCCGTGACCGAGCCACAGGGCCAGGAGGGCGTAGCGGCGGCGCCCCGTGGGGGTCCAGCCCCAGTTGGACGGGCGCGCGGCCATGTCCTCGAAAACTCCTTAGTCCATGATCTGGATGCGGCGCAGGAGGGGAATGTTCTCCAGCAGCAGGGCGGTGCCCCGCACCACGGCTGTCTGGGGATCCTCGGCGCGGAAGACGGGGAGGTGGGTCTCCTTGCGGAGGCGCTCATCGAGGCCCTGGATGAGGGAGCCACCACCCGTGAGGCAGATGCCGCGGTCGATGAGGTCGGCGGCGAGCTGGGGAGGCGTTTCGTTGAGGGCCTTGCGGACCAGATCGATGATGGCGTTGATGGGTTCGGCCAGGGCCTCGCGGATCTCGGCGTCATTGAGGGTCAGTGTCTTGGGCAGGCCCTCGAACTGGTCGCGGCCGCTCACTTCCATGGTGCGCACGGCCTCGGCAGGGTAGGCGCTGCCCAGCGTCCACTTCACCTCTTCGGCGGAACTCTCGGAGATGAGCACGTTGTATTTCTCGCGGATGTACTTCACGACGGCCTCATCCATCTCGTCGCCGGCGATGAGGATGGAGTCGCTGAACACTTTGCCGTTGTAGGAGATGACGGCCACATCCGTGGTGCCGCCACCGATGTCGACGATCATGCAACCGCGCTTCTCGTAGATGGGCAGGCCGGCGCCGATGGCGGCCACCATGGTCTGATCCACGATGAACACGTCATGGGCCTTGGCGTCGTAGCAGCACTGGCGCACGGCGCGGCGGGCCACCTGGTGGGCCTTGGGGGGCACGCTGACGACGATGCGGGTGCGGGCCCAGCCACGGTTGGGGCGGGCCTTCTCGATGAAGGCGGCGAGCATCTTCTCGGCGGCATCCACCTCGAAGATCATGCCGTCCTTCATGGGGCGCACGGTCTTCACGCCCTGGGGGGCGCGGCCCAGCAGCTGCTTCGCTTCGTCGCCCACCGCCTCCACCTCGTGGGTGACGGTGTTGATGGCCACGATGGAGGGCTCGTAGATCACGATGCGACCGGCCTGCTTCGTGTGGACGAGGGTCGAGGCCGTGCCGAGATCGATGGCGAGGTCCGAGTTGAAGAGGTTGGACCAGAACTGGGCGGAGAAAATACTGGCCACAGGGGCTCCGAAAGGCTGGCGCAGGGGCGCAAACCTCTAGGATGCCACGGGGGGGGTCCCTTGGGAGGGAAGTCTGGACGGGGGGGAGGGTCCCCGGTCCGGAGGGTCACCCCTGGGCGGCGAGGAGTTCCTGGATGAGCAGGGCGGGATCCAGCTTCTGGGGGAGTTCCTTGTGGTAGCCCCTCACCCAGCGTTTGCCATTGACCAGGATGAAGGGGATGGCCCGCTTGCCGGTTTCGGCCTCGAGTTTCTCGGCGGCGCCCTCCTCCAATTCAATGTCCACCTTGGTATGTGGAACGGCCTCGGCGGCAAGCCAGACTTCCAGGCGGCGGCAATCGGGGCACCAGGTGGCGGAATAGACCTGGAGATCGAGCCCTGCGAGATCCTGAACCGTTGCCATGAATGGCCTCCCTGATCTGTCATTCTGGGGCCTTCCATCCCGTTCGAGGAGAACCCATGCGTACCCCCCTGCTCGCCGCCGCGACCCTGCTGGCCCTGCTCGGATGCAACCAGGCGCCCCAGGACTCCGGTCCCGTCCTGTTCAATGTCGGGGGTCAGAAGTTCACGGAGGCCGAATTCACGGAGATGGTGAAGGCTATCGAGCCCGCCCGTGCTCAGGCGATCCTAAAGGATCCCAGCCCCCAGGCCCAGCAGGCCCGGGCCGGGTTCGTGGGGGGCCTGGCCCAGGATCGGGCCATCCTGGCCTATGCCAAGCAGACCGGCGTGGATCAGGGCACCATCTTCCGCATGCTCATGGTCCAGGCCCAGGCCCAGGCGGCGATGAAGGCCATGGTGTCCCAGCGCATGGGCGAGCCGGGCGAGCCGCAGCTGCGGGAAGCCTACGCCACCATCAAGGCCAAGAACGCCCAAGGGGCCGCCGCGGCGGGGTTCCCCTCCTTCGAGGAGGTCATGGCGAACCCGAACATCAAGGGCCAGTTGATCAATGCCTGGAAGCAGGAGCGCAGCCAGGCGGTGATCCAGGAGCTGATGAAGGACGTGAAGGCCCAGGTGCCGGTGACGTTCGCGGAGGGGTATCAGCCGGCGGAATAAGGAGAGCCGTTAGGCTCTTTTAACGAAGCCCCCTTTTGGGGGCTTCGTCCTGTTTGGGAGGCGGCGCCGACCCGGCCCTGGAGAGGGAGTCCTCCGGGGTCACGCTTGCGCGTGGCCCCTCCGCCGGCCGGGGACTAAGGCCCCCTCGCCCTGCGGAACGCTTTGAGTTCCTCAGGCTCGAGACGGGGCCTAAGTCCCCTGCATTCGACTCCCTCTCCGCCAACAAAAGGCCCCCTTGCGGGGGCTTTTGTTGGTGCCTGGAGAGGGAGTCGAACCCCCGACACATGGATTTTCAATCCATTGCTCTACCAACTGAGCTATCCAGGCGCTGGCAGGAAGGTACAGGTTAGCAGGAAGGGCGGGGTTTTCAAGGGCTGGGAACGGGCGCCTGGGCTATCCTTGGGGTTTCGGTGATCGCATGAGCAAGGAACGCCTCATTCAGGTTCAGAAGCCCGCCCAGTCGCTGGAGCGGTTCCAGCAGGACTACGCGCGGACCCAGGATGGGGATGGCAGCATGCTGCGGTCGATCCTCATGGGTGTGGGCGCCTTGGCGGTGCTGGGGCTTGGTTACCTGATCTTCGACCAGTGGCGCCAGTCCTCCATCGAGCGCTTCGAGGGCTCCCTGGCCCGGCTGGTGGAGGACGTGGAAGGTGGCGTGCAGCCCGCGACGGGCGAGGCCCTGCAGAAGAAGATGCGCGAGGCGGTGCCCAAGCTGGAGTCCCTGGCCCGGGAAGCGCCTTCGGCTCGCAAGGACATGGCCCAGGGCCTCGTGGCGACTTGGAAGTTGAGCCTGGACGGCAAGGGCGCGGCGCCCGGGGGTTCGGATGCCTGGGGCCGGCTGGCCCTGGTGCACCGCCACCTCACGCTGGGCCAGGCCGCCGAGGCCGCCAAGGTGCTGGATGCCCTGCGCGGCAAGGCCGACCCCGGCCAGCCATGGGCCCCCGAGTTCTGGCGTGCCCAGCTGGAGGCCGACCGCCTGGCCGGTGCTGGCGATCAGGCCCGGGCGCACCTCGCGGACTACAAGGACCGCTTCAAGGGCCGCAGCCTGGATGCGTCCCTGGACAAGATCGTCGAAGGCATCTGAGACCTTCGTTTCCGCACAATGCCTTACAGTGGAGCCGGTTCCGCCCTCCGAGAGGCCTAAGGCCGATCGGGAGCGCGCCCCTGGGGGCGCGTGATAGGGAGAGGATGGAGGGCTCCATGCGTATGTACGACCTGATCCACACCAAGAAGCGGGGCGGTGCGCTCACTGAGGGGGAAATCCGGTTCTGGGTGGATGGCGTGGTGAATGGGGCCATCCCGGACGAGCAGAGCGCCTCCATGCTCATGGCCATCTGCTGGCGGGGCATGACCACCGAGGAGACCCTGGCCCTCACCTTGGCCATGCGGGACTCCGGGAAGGTCATGGACCTCTCCGCCATCCCCGGGGTGAAGGTGGATAAGCACAGCACCGGTGGCGTGGGCGATAAGACCACGCTCATCCTCGGGCCCCTGGTGGCCGCCTGCGGCGTCCCTTGCGCCATGTTCAGCGGGCGGGGGCTGGGCCACACGGGCGGTACCGTGGATAAGTTCGCCGCCGTGCCCGGCCTCCGGGTGGAGCTCAGCGACGCGGACTTCCTGAAATCGCTTCGGGAGACGGGCTTCGCCAACAGTGCCCAGACGCCCGACCTGGTGCCCGCGGACCGCCGCCTCTACGCCCTGCGGGACGTCACCGCCACCGTGGAGAGCATTCCCCTCATCACCGCCAGCATCATGTCCAAGAAGCTGGCGGGTGGCTGCGGCGCCCTGGTGCTGGACGTGAAATGCGGATCGGCGGCCTTCATGGCCAACTTGGAGGAGGCCCGGGGCCTCGCCCAGAGCCTGGTGAACGTGGGCAAGGCCTATGGGATGAAGGTGAAGGCCCTCATCACGAGGATGGAGGAACCCCTGGGGCGCACCATCGGCAATGCCCTGGAGGTGCGGGAGTGCATCGAAATCCTCCAGGGCCGTCACGCCGAGAGCGATCTCGCCCGCATGAGCCTGCGCCTCGCCGCGGAAATGGTGGTGCTGGGTGGCGGCGCCGCGACCCTCGCCCAGGCGGAAGCCCAGGTCGCCGAAGCCCTGACCTCTGGCAAGGGCTTGGGCGTCCTGCGGGCCTTCATCGCCCTCCATGGTGGTGATGCCCGCGTGGTGGATGAACCCGGGCGCTTGCCCCAGGCCCCCTGCCGCCGTGAGGTCAAAGCCAAGACGGCGGGATTCATCACCGCCATGGAGGGCCGCGAGCTCGGTCTCGCCGCCATGGAATTGGGCGCCGGGCGCCGCAGCCAGAAGGACATCATCGATCCCGCCGTCGGCTTGGAGCTGGAGGTGAGGGTCGGGCAGGCCGTGGAAGCCGGCCACGTGCTCGCCACCCTCCATGGGGCTTCCGAGGGGGCCCTTGATCAGGTTCAAGCCAGGATCGAGGCGGCCCTCCACTTTGGAGGTGTGACAGAAGTTCCGAAGCCCTGGCTCCTGGAGACCCTGGAGTAGACGCGCGGGAAATTTACTGGCAAGGTATAAGGATTCACACACATTGCGGCTCCCCTGTGGCGAACCGGAATTGAGGCGGAAGAAAGTAAGTGCCTCAATTCCTGGCCAAGTTCCCGGATTTCCCGTCCGAGCGAGCATTTTGTTGTTGCGAACCCGTGGCAGAGTGGGGTCTCATCGATCCACCCTCCGTGGTTCTTTTCCAGTTCTATACCCGTGTCTCCCTGGTGTGGGCCAAACGCTTCAAGCGGGCCACGCACCCCCCTCCAGCCAGGAGGTGGCGGGGACACACCCCCTCTTCGGCCGTTTTCCTTCCGGCCTTAGCGGGGATCTTCCACAGGCTTCAACCCCGCGGCCCCTGCCGCACTTTCCCAAGGAGCAGTTCCTATGAATCGAGTCGTATCCCGCTTGGGCTTCACGACCTTCGCCCTCGTCGCCGGCACCCTGCCGATGATGGCCCAGGGTACCCAGACCGCGAACATCACCGGCACGGTGGTCGACGCCTCCGGCGCCCCCGTCGCCGGCGCCACCGTCCGCCTCTCCTCCCCCTCCATGCAGGGCGTCCGCGCCTTCTCCACGGATGGCAGCGGCAAGTTCATCGCCCGCCTGCTTCCTCCCGGCGCCTACACCATCGAGGTGGTGAAGGAAGGCATGGACACCCGCAAGATCAACCAGGCTCTGGGTATTGACCAGACCTTCACCCCCAAGATCACCATGACCAAGTCGGGTGCCGCGGTGGTTGAAGTGATCGCCGCTGCCCCGGCCGTTGACAAGACGGACGTGAAGCTCGCCACCAACTGGCGCAGTGATTCGGTGGACGCGCTCCCCAATGGCCGCGCGATGGAAAATGTGGCACTCCTAACTCCTGGCGTCACCGTCGGCGTGGGCGGACGCGTCCAGATCCATGGCGCCATGACCTCCGGCAACCTCTACCTGCTGGATGGCCAGAACATCGCGGACAACGCCTACAACAACCGCGGTGTGCGCCTTATCGACGACTCGATCGAGGAAATCCAGGTCATCACGGGCTCCATCTCCGCCGAGTACGGTGATGTGGATGGCGGTGTGGTGAACGCCATCACCAAGTCCGGCAGCAACGAATTTGCCGGCAGCCTCCGGTGGGAACTCTCCAATCCCGCTTGGAACGCCCTGCAGCCCATGCAGTCCCGTACGGCCCTCTCCAACAAGCTGAATGAGGAGAAGACCCTCAATCTGAGCGGCTTCATCATCAAGGACCGCCTTTGGTTCTCCGCCTCCTACTTCAAGACCGATCAGACCGGGACCGGAACCATCACCGCTGACCTACCGAATACGGACTACACCCCGTTGGGTGGTCCCTGGGTGGGCTATGTTGGCGGTGACGGCCCTGGTGGGCTCGGCACCCCCTACGACACGGGTCGGAAGGAAATCCGCCGCCAGATCAAGCTCACCTTCGCTCTGAACCAAGATCACACCATCATCGGGTCCTTCGTGAATGCCCGTGTCGATGAGGTGAATCGGAACTATTCGGCGGGTGAAATCAAGGCCCTGGTTCCCCAGGTGAGCACCTCGGATTTCACCACGCTCCAGTGGCGCGCCCTCTGGAGCAGCAACTTCGTCACGGAGTTGAAGGTCGGCCAGAAGAACCAGAAGCTCAGCGCCGGTGGTACCACCAACGGGCAGAGCCCCCTGTATAACTACACAATCCGTCGCTACTACAACAATGGCATCTTCAACAGCGGAGATGGCGGCGACAATCGCGGGAACAAGACCTTCAACTTCAAAGCTTCCTATTTCTGGAACGCAGCTGGTAGCCACCAGACCGATTTCGGTGTTGATCGCTACGAAGGCATCCAGAAGGCCCGCAATGAACAGACGCCCTCCGGTTATATTTTCGGCGTCAATCGCATGAACCTGGCCCTCCAGATGGCCCGTCCTTTGGATGTCTGGACGTACGTTTCCAGCGCTGGAACCGTTCACAACTACTCCACCGGCCTGTACGCAAACGACAAGTGGACCGTCAATCAGAACCTGAACTTCAACTTGGGCCTTCGCTTCGATAACTACAAGGCCCAGGATGAAAGTGGATCCAAGACGGCCGGCGCCAGCGGAATCAGCCCCCGCCTCGGCATGAAGTACGATTTCCTCGGTAACTCCAAGTATGTCGCGGGCCTGAGCCTTGCCCGCTACAACGCCAAGGTGCTGGAAGGCATCACCAATTCGGTCACCAACGTGGGCAACCCCACTGAAATCGACCACCCTGCCTTCGCGGCCTTCTCCGGTGCTCCCCAGACCTTCGCCGCCATCCAGAACCTCAGCAATTACGATTTCACCACGATCAGCTACTACAACAACCCCGTCGTGAACGTCAGGCTGTCTGACAAGCTGAAGGCCCCCACGGTCAATGAAGTTTCCGCCAACTTTGCCTACTCCTTCGATAGCCAGATCTTTGGCAACGGCTTCGTCCGTGTGACGGGCGTTTCCAAGAGCTGGAAGAACCTTATCGACTACCGCATCGGTAATGAGGGCCAGGTGGACGATGGCACGGGCAACATGGTTTACCTGAAGGTCTGGGATAACAGCTCCCTCACCAAGCGGGAGTACCGGTCCTTGGAGCTGGATGCCCAGTTGACCAAGGGTGCCTGGTCCTTCGTCGGCAACATCACCTGGAGCCGCCTGACGGGCAACTACGAGGGTGAAGGCGGTTCTACCCCCGCCCGCGGTGAAGGCCTCCAAAACTTCACCGTCCAGGACGGCGTCACGATGTACGACCGTTCCATCACCACTCCTGATGGCTACTTGGCCGGCCATGTGCCCCTCCGCAGCCGCCTGACCGCCAGCTACACCTCCAACAACGAATTCGGGAAGACGACCTGGGGTCTGGTGTACCGTTTCGACTCCGGCGCCCACTACAGCGCTACTCGCACGATCGCACCCACGGATCTGAACCCTGGAATCGCCGCCCAGTACGGGACGAGTGCCACCCAGTACATGGGCGGCCGCGGCAAAGCCGGTGTCTTCAACGCGACTTCCTATCTGGACCTCGCGATCACTCAGGACTTCAACCTGTTCAAGGTTGGTTCCAAGCAGGTGGCCGGTTTCGTGAAGCTGAACATTGGCAACCTGTTCAACCATCAGCAGCTGACGAGCTGGGACATCCAATACGCGGATAACAGTGGCGGCGCCCTCACGGACCCCTTCGCTCCTGCAGATCCCGCGAAGTTTGGGGCTCCCCAAACCAACGCCGATTTCGGCGCGGCTCGTGATATCAAGATCTCCACGGGCTTCCGCTTCTAAGAAGCCTCCGCGAGACGCATAAGAAGGGCCCCCGAAAGGGGGCCTTTTCTTATGCCCGGCGCAGCCTGAACGACTAGGGCCGTGCCGGTTTGATCAGAGCCCCAACAGCTCCTTCAAGCGGGGCGTGGCGGTGCGGCTGACTTCCAGCTCCAGGCCATCGGAGACGCGCACGGCGGCGCGGCCACCTTCGAGGGGGCGCAGGCCCAGGACGCATTCGGGGCGCAGGAGCAGGTGGCGCTGGACGCGCAGGAGGCCGGCGGCGGGGAAGGTCTGCTCCACTTCCGCCAGGGTGGTCCAGGAGGTGCGATGGCGTTGGCCGCCGCACCAGGACCACACCACTTCCTCCTCCACTTCGAAGTGGGTGGTGCGCTTGAGGTCAAGGAAGACGTGCCCCTCGCCGGCCTTCACGGGGTAACGGGTGGCGACGCCGGGGAGATGGAGGTGCAGGTCCGCCCCATTGCGGGCGGGGACCTGGCGTTCGCGCAGGCGCTGAAGGGTTTGGCCGAGGCGCTCGGCGCTGATGGGTTTGAGGATGTAGTCGAGGGCGGCGGATTCGAAGGCGCGGACGGCGTGTTCGGCGAAGGCGGTGACGAAGATGACAGGCACCGCCCTGGGCAGCTCCGCGGCCACCTCCAGGCCGCTGGGACCGGGCATCTGGATGTCGAGGAAGAGGGCGTCGAGGTCGACGTTCCCTCCCATGAAGTCCAACAGGGCCTGACCATCAGGCAGTTCGCCCAGCACCTCGCAGCCGGCCTCCCGGAGCAGTCGGCTCAGGCGGCTGCGGGCCAAGGGTTCATCATCCGCAAGGGCGACTCTGAGGGGCTTCATCGGGGATCTCCCTGGGCATCCACGTCCGCCAGGGTCCAGCCGAATTCGGAGTGGAGGTGGAAGCGCGCGCGATCGCCGTAGGCGAGGCGCAGGCGGGCTTCGAGGTTGCGGATGCCGATGCCCTCGCCGAGGACGAGGGTGGCAGGCCGGCCTGTATTGGCGACCTGAAGGTGGATCGCATCCCGGAGGCGCTGGCCCTTGATGCGGACTTCGCCGCCTTCGGTGTGGCCGGCGATGCCGTGTTTGAGGGCGTTCTCCACCAGGGGCTGCAATAGGAAGGGGGGCGTCAGCACCAGATCCAGCTCCTCGTCCCATTCCCAATGCACCTTCAGGCGGGTGCCGAGGCGGAGCTTTTCCACGGCCAGGTAGCGCCGCACCAGGTCGCGCTCATCGGCCAGGGGCGCGAGGGGCCTGTCGCCGTGGCGCAGGAGCGCGCGATAGAGCTCCGCGAGATCCAGGATGGCCTGCTCGGCGCGATCCACATCCTGGCGCACCAGCTCGGCGAGGCCGTTGAGGCTGTTGAATAGGACGTGGGGGCTCAATTGGCCACGCAACAGCACCCACTGGGCCTCCCGGAGCTGGGTTTCGGCGGAGGCCTTCTCCTCCTCGGTGCGTTCGCCCAGGGCGATGGTGCCCCCGATGAACATCATCATGGGCGTGCCCACGAGTAGCTGGACCGTCATGATCTGGCGCAGGTTCATGTGGATCGTTTGGGCCCCCTCGGTGACGGAGCCTCCCCAGCCCGCGAGGTGGAGCAGCCCGTAATCCACCAGGACGAGGGCGGAGATGATCAGGGCGCACCACGGCGCGGCCTGAAGGGCGCCGCGGAGCAGCGGGGCATGGGAGCGGTCATCCCCGGTGTACCGCCAGGGCAGGGGCGTGAGGAAGCCGTAGGCGAAGGACATGGCGAAGGGCGTGAACAGGATGCTCGCCCAGACGGCCGAAGGGCTCGACAGGTGGAGCTTGTCCAGGCTGGTGGCCTTGAAAACGCCGAACAGGATCGTGAACCCGAGCACGATGCTCCAGCTGAACCGCTTGCGCAGGCGACGTCGGAAGTGCTGGGTGAGGGGCTGGAACCGCATCCTCCCAGCTTGCCGGGCTGCCGAGCTCCCACCAAGCCCTGCCGGTGGGCGGAGGGCCCGGGCCGCCCAGCCGTGGCATCCTGGGGGTGGAGGCCGCATGTTCCTCAAATCCCTGTTCCGCCGCGCCACGTCCGAGCCGCCGGTGACCCCGGAGCTGGATGAAGCCGTGGCCCGGAAACTGGAGGCCGAAGGCAAGGACCCCGGCGCCGTGGCGAGCCGAGCGGCGGAGCCCCGGGACGTGCCTCCCCGGCCCGAGCTGGCGGGGTTCAAGGGCTCCATCCGCCTCGTGCTGACCCTGGATGGGCTGGGCGACGTGAAGGCCGTGGCCATGGATGGCGCGCCCTTCGAGCACGTGCAGGTGGTGGAGGCCTGGGCCTATGGCTGGAAGTTCACCCCCGCGATTCTGGACGGCAAGCCCCACGCCTGCCGGATGGTGTATGAAGTGAGTTGGAGCTGACCTTGAGAACCCTTGCCGCCTTTGTCGCCCTCGCCCTTCCACTCACTGCTCAGATGTCCCGGAGGCCAGCCATGTCCCTGCACGAACTCTCCGCGAACCGCCTCGATGGCAAGTCCCAGCCCCTCTCGGCCTATCAGGGCAAGGTGGTGCTGGTGGTGAACGTGGCCAGCGAATGTGGGTTCACCCCCCAGTACGCGGGGCTCGAGAAGCTCTATGAGGCCCATAAGGCCAAGGGATTCGAGATCCTCGGCTTCCCCTGCAACCAGTTCGGGGGTCAGGAACCCGGATCTGCGGCGGCCATCCAGTCCTTCTGCCAGAAGAATTTCGGCGTGACCTTCCCCCTCTTCGAGAAGGTGGAGGTGAAAGGGGCGGGCAAAAGTCCGGTCTATGCCTTCCTCACGGCCCAGCATGGCGAGCCCAAGTGGAACTTCCACAAGTACCTCGTGGGTAAGGACGGCAAGGTGATCGCGGCCTTCCCCAGCAACGTCGAGCCCGAGGGCCCCGAACTGAAGGCCGCCATCGAAGCCGCTCTGAAGTAGGTCCATGGACGAGGCCACGCTCAAGTACCGGGCGCAGCATCAGAAACGCCTGAGCTGGATGCCTTGGCTCTATTTCACCTTGAAGGAACGCCATCGCGGGTGGGCCGAGGCCTGGCAGGTCGACGTTCAGGAACACCTGCGGGATCAGGAGACGGTGAGGATCGGTGTCGGGGGGTTCATCGCCCCCGAGGCAGCCATCTTCGGCGAGCCCGGCCGCCCCGTGGTGATCGGGGATCGCTGTGCCATCGCCGCCCAAACCTTCCTCCACGGCCCCATCACCTTGGGCGATGAGGTGAGTGTGAACGCGCGAGCCACCTTGGATGGCGGGGCCAAGGGGATCACCATCGGGCGCGGCACCCGCATCGCGTCCGGCGCGGCGATCTATGCCTTCGACCACGGCCTCGCGCCGGAGCGGTCGATCCGCGAACAGCCCGTCACCTCCCGGGGGATCCAGATCGGCGAGGACGTGTGGATCGGCGCGAACGCGGGGATCACGGATGGCGTCCGCATCGGCGATCACGCGGTGGTGGCCATGGGCGCTGTGGTCACCCGGGATGTGCCCCCCTGGGCCATCGTGGGGGGCGTGCCGGCCCGGGTCATCGGTGATCGCCGGGAGACGGAACCCGTCACAGGGGCGTAAACTTGGGGGATGACCCACGCGGCCCCCGGATTCTGCCCCAGCACCCTCGGATTCTCCCTGCCTGCTTCCAGCCTGCAGGGGCCTACGCCCGACGAAGCCCGCGCCCTCATCGCCGCCATGGGCGTGGCCAAAGTGGACTGGAGCACCTTCGGCCAGCACCTGGCCTTCGACCCTGAGTGCTACGTGCGCCGGCGCCTCTTCCTCAGCGATACGTGGGAAGTGTTGTTGCTCAACTGGCTGCCCGGGCAGAAGACGGCCGTTCACGATCACGGGGCCAGCCTCGGCTTCACGCTGGTGCTCATGGGCGATCTGATGGAGACCAACTACCGCTGGCAGGGCGAAGGCCGCGCGATGGAACCCTTCAAGGAGAGCCCCCTCGGGCCCCACCAGATCACCACCGAGGCCCGCGAGACGGTGCACGTGGTGAGCAATCGCAGCGCCGCCCCCGCCACGAGCCTGCACCTCTACAGCCCGCCCCTGACCTACCTCCATGCCTACGACCTGGAAACGGGAAAGAAGAGCTACATCGAGCCCAGCGAGACCCGGTTCTTCACCCGCTGAGGCAGGCTGCATCTTGGGTCGGAAATGGATGCGGCAAACATCCACTTAAAATCGTTTAAACCTTTCCCATTTGATCAAATGACGTGGGTTATAAGTTGGCATCTTCCGTGAAATACCTTCCGCATCGGGCTCGCAGCCCCCACGCCTTCGCAGGCAGAAAGGTATGACATGAACTTCAAGCGTCTTTCCCTCGCCCTCGCCGGAGTCGTGATCGCCGGCGCCTCCCTCGCCGCGCAAACCGCCCCGGCTCCCGGCACCCAGACGGCCACCCCCAAGCGCGAAGCGCACATGGAAAAGCGCTCGGAGCGGCAGCAGAAGCGCATCGCCCAGGGCGTGAAGACCGGTGCCCTGACCCCCCGCGAAACCGCCCGCCTGGAGCATCAGGAGGCGAAGGTGAACAAGGACATCGCCAAGGCCGAGGCCGATGGCAAGGTCACCAAGAAGGAAGCGGCCAAGATCGAGAGGGAACAGAACAAGGAAAGCCGCCGCATCCACCGCCAGAAGCACGACGTGCAGACGCGCAAGTAAGCTCACCCGCCATTCAACGAGGCCCCGGAAATCCGGGGCCTCGTTGTGTCCGCGCGGAAGGGATCGCACCACCTTCCGCGTGGCGAAGGGATGTGGACATCCACCACGGCGTTGCGCGACGCGACGATCCCGATCGCGCATAAACCCTTATGGGATAAGGATCCAGGCTTTGGCACGTGTTGTGAATTGGGAATGATGGGACCCATTCAAGGAGGACCCATGCGATTCCCATTCATGCCCCTCGCCCTCATCCTCGCCCTGGCCCCCATGGCCCAGGCCCACGATCATGGCCGCCGTGGCCACGATGAATACCGCGACCGCCGGTTCTGCTCGGAAGGTCCCCGCTGGGGCGCCCGCGCCCGTTGGGAGGCACGGCAGCGGTGGGAAGCGCAGCAACGGTGGGAATACCGGCGCCGGTGCGAAGAAGAGGCCCGCTACCGCCGGGATGACTGCGCACCTTGGCAGCGGGAGGCCTACCTCGTCCTCCCCGCGCCGTCATTCCACGTGCGGATCCAGCTGCCGTGAATGCGCAAATTCAGCGGATCCAGTGGGCCTGGATGGCGGCCAGCGTGCCGCCGCCCACGAGGATCCACAGCAGGAGGCCCTGCAGGAATGGGCGCAGGCCCACGCGCTTCAGGGCCTCCCGGCTGATGCCCGCGCCGATGAGGAAGAGGGTGAGCACGAGGCTGCGCCGCGCCAGGGCGCTCACCCACGATCCGGCGGGCTTCAGCGCGGGCAAGTAGGTTACGAGCGCCGCGGCGGCCAGGAACCCGAGGATGAACCAGGGCCGCTTGGCCTTCCCCTGGGCGGCCTGGCCATCGCGGGCGACCCAGGCGCCGAGGCCCAGGGTGAGCGGCACGATCCATAGGGCCCGGGCCAGCTTGGTGGTGGTGGCCACCATGAGGGCCACGGGGCCGTAGCCGCTGGAGGCGCCCACCACGCTGGAGGTGTCGTGGATGGCCAAGGCCGACCAGAGCCCGAAGCTCCGCTCGGGCATGTGCAGGAAGTGACCCACGGCGGGGAAGAGCAGGAGCGCGGAGGCGTTGAGCAGGAACACGGTGCCCAGGGCCATGGCCAAGTCCTCGTCTTCGGCGTGGAGCACCGGTGCGGCGGCGGCGATGGCGCTGCCACCGCAGATGGCGGTGCCCACGGCGATGAGGGTGGCGGCCTTGGCATGCACCTTCAGCCAGCGCCCCAGGAGCAGCCCGAGCATCAGGGTCACGCTGATGCCGAGCACGGTGTAGGCGAAGCCCTGCAGGCCCACACGGGCCACTTCCTGCAAGTTCATGGCGGCGCCCAGGCCGATGACGGAGAAGCTGAGCAGTTTCGGGGTGAGCACCTTCGTGCGGGCGCCATGGGGGTGCCCCACGCCCAGCGCGAGCGCGAGCCCCAGCAGCAGCGCCATCCAGGAGGGCACGCTGGGCCAGGGCAACACGAGGCCCGGCAGGTCGTGGCCACCGGGGATCAGACAGAGCAGTCCGAGGAGGGGAAGGATCCAGGAAGCCATCCCTCCAGTATGCCGCAGGGCTGGGCGGTTACTTGCGCTGGAGGTCGCGCGTCACGCCGTCGATCTCCTCCGGCACCTTCAGGCCCAGCAGGGCGGCGAGGGTCGGGGCGAGGTCCACGGTGCTCACGGGGGTCAGCACCTTGTGGCCCTTGGCGGCGCCCCAGAACACGAGCGGCACGTGGCGGTCGTAGTCGTGGGGGCTGCCGTGGGTGGCGGGGAAGCTCAAGGGGATGAAGAGGATGTGTGGCGCGAAGGCGCTGAGGAGGTCACCGCCGAGGCCCTGGGTCCAGGAGAGGCGCAGGCGTTCCTTCAGGGTGAGCGATTCGGGATCGCGGCCCTTGAGGCTCACGAGGGGCAGCGCCATCAGCTCATCGGTCGTGACGGATTCCAGCACGAAGGATTGGCCGCGCATCCACGCCTGGGCAGCCTTCAGCACGGCGGCGCGATCCAGTTGGGCGGTCGCCATGGCGGCGGCGTTGAAGGAGAGGTTGCGCGGATCCATGCCGTGGAAGACCAGGTCCACGTTCACGTTGAAGGTGGTCCGCAAATGCGCGTTGAGGGGATCCACCACGGTGCGCTTGGGATCCAGGCGGTAGGCCTGATCCTTGGGCAGCTTGCCCTCCGCCTGGAGGCGCTCGGGGAAATCGGCGCAGGCGTGATCCGAGGCGAGCACCACCACCACGCGGGGGTCGATGGCCTTGAGGCGGCGGAGGAATCCGGCGAGGAGGGCATCCAGGCGCAGCAGCTGATCCTCCATCTCGGGGCCACCGGGGCCGTAGCGGTGCCCCACGTAGTCGGTGCCCGAGAGGCCCAGGGCCAGCAGATCGATGCCCTTGCCATGGCCCAGGTGCTCGGCCTTCATCAGGGCCTCGGCCGCGCCGAGGATGGCCTCGTCGAAGGAGGGGGAGGGGCTGAAGAGCGAGGCCTTGGACACCTCCACGCCCGCCGCTTTGATGGTCTTGGGCAGGCCGAAGGGGATCCCCTTGCCGACGCCCCCCGGAGCCTCGATGAGGCGGGGGCGGCCATCCATGGCCTCCCACACCAGGGTCTGGGCCTTGAGGCGTTCCAGGAGCGCGGCGTTGTGCGCCTGGAGCCAGGTGGGGAGCGTCTGGGCGTAGAATGAGGACGTGGTGAACCCCACCTTCGGATTCCACCAGTAGGCGCCGTCGGTGGTGTGGCCGGCCATCAAGATGGCGCTGCGATCCTTGCCCGTGACGGAGAAACTGCGGTTCGAGGCGTGGGCGGCTTTGAGCCATTCGCCCAGAGTGTGGGCCCGGAAATTCTTCGGGCTGGCGTTGGCCTCCGGCGCCCCGATCACGGGATGCTGGGCGTCCTCCACGCAGTAGACCTCGCGCCCCAGGGCGGGGTCGAACCACTCGTTCTCGGGGATGCCCGTGGAGCCGGGATGCTTGCCCGTGAGCAGCACCGAATGCCCGGGTCCCGTTTCCGTGCTGGCGTGGGCGTGGTAGGCCTTCTGGAAGGCCACGCCCTCCTTCATGAGCCGGGCCAAGCCGCCCTTGAAGCGGGGGCCCAAGGCCTCCAACCGCTCCGCGCTGAGCTGATCCACGCTGACGACCACCACCAATTTGGGCCCCTTGGGTTTCGGGCCCGCCAGGGCCGGCAGGGCCAGCAGGAGGAGGGCGGCCAGGAGGGCCAAAGTCCGGAGGATCGATCGGCGGGAGGGCATCCCACCACGCTGCCCCCGATTGGCGCCGAAGCCAAGTCACTTTTCCGCAAAAGCTGTAGCCTGGGGGCATGAAATGGATCGGGCGAAGCCTCTTGTTGCTCCTCATGGGCATCCTGCTTGGGGCCTGCGGGCGGGTCACCGCGCCCCACCCGGCTCCGCCCGCGAAAGGGGCGGTGGCGGCGGCGCAGGACGGCGTGCCGGACCAGGCCATCCAAGTGCTGGCTTACGTCCGCGCCCATGGCGAGGCACCTCCCGGCACCGAGGGGGGCCGCCGGTTCGGCAACTATGAGCGGCGGCTGCCGGAGCGGGAGGGTGGTGGCAAGGTCATCCGTTACCAGGAATGGGATGTGTGGCCCAAGGCCCGGGGCCGGAACCGCGGTGCCGAGCGCCTCGTGACCGGAAGCGATGGCCGCGCCTGGTATACCGGGGACCACTACCGGACGTTCACGGAGGTTCGCCCATGAGAACCGAGGAATTGCTTCGACCGGGGGCCCCGGGCCTCGTCCTCCTCGACACCGATGCCGAGCGCGCCTGGGCCTGGGCCCTGGAGTACCGCGAGGAATCCGAGCTGGGCTTCGCCTTGCGCTGGTTGCGGGGCTCCCGCATGCGCACCCTGGAAGGCTTCCACGACGAACTGGCCGCGGCCCTGCAGTTCCCCCCCCACTACGGCCACGGGTGGGATGCCCTCAACGATTGCTTCAACGATCTCGAGTGGCTGGAGGGCCAGGGCTTCGTGTTCCTCTTTCTGGATGCGGAGCAGGTGCTGGCGGAGGCCGAAGGCGGCTGGACCCTACTCGCCGAGCTGGCGGACCAGGCCGCGGAGACCTGGGCCGAGATGGACGAGCTCCCCTTCAAGCTCGTGCTCCAGGCCGAAGGCGCGGCCCTGGATGAGCTCCAGACGCGCCTGGCGCGCCAAGGCGTGCGGGCGGAACCGCTGCAGCTGCCGATGGTGAACTAGGCGGTAGGTTCCTTCGCCATCCACTTCGCCAACTGCATCCGCGCCCGGGCCTGGATCTTCCGCTTCATGAATGGAGACCAGCCCAGCAGGATCCCCGGCAGCCCCAGGGCCTGGCGACTCCAGGCCCACAGATCGAATTGATCCCGGTGGGCGAGGATCTTCCCCTCATGGAAGCCGAACTGGGCCTCGATGACGTTGTGCACCCGGCGTCCCGTTCCGCTGAAGGGGTACTTCGCTTCCCAGTGCACGGCGCCACTGCCGTCGTCGGCGTCCTTCACCTCGAAGGTGACCTCCAGCTCCGTGGCCCGGGCGGCGAACATGGCCCACATGGCCCGGGCTTCCGCCGCCTTGAGGCGGCCGAAGGCGGGATCCATGAACACCGCATCGTCGTGGTAGCACGCGCCCATGGCCTCGGCGTCCCGACGTTGGAAGGCCTCGTAGAAGCGGGTGAGGAGTTCGGCGTGGGGATGCATCAGAACTGCTCCTTGAAGGCCTCAAACTCGGCGCGCAGGGTCGCCAGCGCCTCTTTGAGTGAGGCCACTTCCGATTCCAGCTCTGCGAGCCTTCCACCGCTCGGCGCGGGAGCCATCGCAAGGGGTGCGCCACCATCCACGGGCCCCCCCAGCAGCTGGGCCGCCCGGGCCTCCCGGGCGCCGGGCGCTTTGGGCAGGCGGATCACCAAGGGTGGCTCCGCTTCCATCAAGCTGGCGAGCGCCGCGTCGATCTCCGCGAGGTCGGTGAAGGCGTACATGCGTTTGCTGTTGGTGCGCAGCTCGCCGGGCGTCTGGGGGCCCCGCAGCAACAGCTCCGCGAGGATGGCGGCTTCCTGCTCGGCCAGGTGCCAGGTCTGCTTGGCGAGGTGGGCGTACTTCATGGCGCGGCCGGGCCAGCGTTCGGCAAGCCCCTGATCCACGAGGGAATCCACCGCGGCTTCGACGTCCGATTCCCCCACGGCCAGCACCGGGGCCCGGTTGCTGGCCTGGTTGCAGGCGTTGGTGAGGGCATTCAGGGAGAGGGGGTACACGTCCGGCGTGGAGAGCTGCTTCTCCATGAGGCAGCCGAGCACGCGGACTTCGAGGGGGCTGAGTTCCATGGCGGGATCCCGTTGCGAGGGGGTGGAGATGGACCTGGGGTTCCAGGGCTCCATGGTGACAGGTGGTCGGGAGGTTCCATGCCCCAGCCCCGATGCGCGTTCCAGGCTTCAGTTGGAAGGCGGGAGATCCGATGATCTCCTATCCCCGATCCGCCTTTCCTGGAGTTCCCTTGCCCGTCTGCCTCACCCTGCTTCTCTCCAGTGCCCTGCTAGCGATGCCTCAGCAGCCACCTCAGCGGGCGCCCGGGGCGATGCAGGATCTGAAGTCCCCGGATACCGGGGAGGGCGTCGCCGTTTCTGTGGTGGACGAGGACGTCGCGCTCGACGTGTTCAGCGAACTCGCGGAGCGGAAGGACATCCCCTATCCGGCCCCGGATGGCAGCTTCGCCCGGGCCCACAAGATGGTCCGGCTCCTGGACGAGAGGGGCCTCACCGCCGCCAAGGCCTGGATCGTTGGGGCCCTCTACGTCGATTCCACCCGCTTCGGGGAAATGGGGTTCACCTACCACGTGGCCCCCCTCCTCTGGGTGAAGGTGGGCAAGGCGGTGCGCCTCGAGGTGCTGGATCCCTCCCTCTTCGAGAAGCCAGTGCCCTACGAAACCTGGAAGGCGAAGCTCCTGGCGAAACCCAAGGCCAAGGCGACGGAGGTCTTCTTTACGACCCGCTTCGTCTACACGCCCGAGGAGCGGAAGACCACCGGGGACGACTACTCCGAGGAATCGCTGCGGGACATGAACCAAACCAACCGGGACATGACCCGGGAGTTGTTCCGGTTCGATTGGCTCCAGCGCAGGAATGGGAAGCAGGACGCGGAGAAGCCCCAGCCCTGAGGCGGGGCGGACCTACTTCCCGACGAGCCCCACCATCGGACTGCTGGCGCTGGCGGTGAGCCGCTTGGCCATGCGGCCGCTTTCGTAGGCGAGGCGCCCGGCGCGGACGGCGAGGTCCATGGCCTCGGCCATCTTCGTGGGCTCGCCGGCCTCGGCCACGGCGGTGTTGAGGAGCACGCCATCGGCGCCCAGTTCCATGGCCACGGCGGCGTCGCTGGCGGTGCCGACGCCGGCGTCCACGATCATGGGCAGGCCGTAGGGGGCGAGCACCTCGCGGATGAGGGGAAGCACGTGGGGGTTCTGCACGCCCAGGCCGGAGCCGATGGCGCTGCCCAGGGGCATCACGGCGGCGCAACCCGCGTCGGCCAGCTTCTTCGTGAGGATGGGATCGGCGTTCACGTAGGGCAGCACGATGAAGCCCTCCTTCACGAGGATCTTCGCGGCCTCCAGCGTCTCCTCGTTGTCGGGATAGAGGTTGCCGGGATCGCCGATGACCTCGAGTTTGATCCAGGGCGTGTCCAGGGCCTCGCGGGCGAGGCGGGAAACGCGCAGGGCCTCCTCGCGGGTATAGCAGCCGGCGGTGTTGGGCAGGAGGGCGATGTCCTTGGGGATCCAGTTGAGGATGTTGTCCTCGCCCTTCGCGTTCAAATCGAAGCGCCGCACGGCGAGCGTCACCATGTCCACGCGGGCGGCGCGGTAGCAGGCCTGCATGGTGGCGAAGTCCTTGTACTTGCCCGTGCCGAGGATCAGGCGGTTGGCGAAGGTTCTTCCGGCGACGATGAGGGCGGACATGGGCTGCTCCTGACCCACCAGTGTAATCCCCACGCCAGCCCCAAGACGGCCCCGGTGACGTGGGCCATGGGCAGGCCCTCCCATCCGAGGGCAGGGGCCAGGGGGTGGATGCCGCCCGAGGCCTCCAGGGTGGATTTGACCAGGGCGCCCCCTCCGAACACGGCGGCTTCGGGCCACCTGCTGGAACGGGCCAGCGGGAAGGCCGCGGCGACCCACAGCAGGCAGGCCAGTTCCGAAGCGCCACGGTAGGGGCGCCCGGCGAGGAAGGGCAGGAGCAGGACGCTGCCCAGGGGCAGCATCCAAAGCAGGGCGCGCACGAGCTGGCGACGGATGCCCGAGGGTAGGAAGGCCAGGGGGAGCAGGCAGGCCCCGAGGTTCACGGCGGCGTGGTCGAGGCTCCAATGGGCGAGGTGCCCCGTCCACAGACGCCAAGGTTCGTGGAGCGCCGATTCCGTCAGCTCGAAGGGGATCACGGGCGCCGTCGGCGGAGGGCCGCGAGGGCCAGGGCAGCGACCCCCACTTCCATCCAGCCGAAGGCGCCGCCCCAGCCTTTGCCGCCCGTCTGGCGGAGGCTTTGCCCCTGCTTGTCCACCATGTCCACGTCGGTGCGTCGGCCTTCGGCAACCTCGGCTTTGAAGGCGCCCACCTCCGCATCCAGATTCTTCGCGAGGTCGGCCATGGCGAGGCGCAGGCTTTCACCGGCGTCCCGGCGCAACAGCTCCTCCTGGGCGATGGCGGTGGTGCTGCCCTTGATCGTGCTCTGGCCTGGCGCCCGCATGAGGAAGGTGCGGGTGGGTACGTGGAACACGGCGGCATCGATGAGGGTGGAGGTGCTGTTCTTCTCGGCGGGTAGCACGAAGGCGCCGACGATGCTCAGGTAGGCGAAGCTGTACCACTTGGGGTCGGTGTGCTGGATCTGGTCCACGCTCACGAGGGCCACCACGTCCACGCCGAACATGCGGCACACCTGATCCAGGTTGTCGAAGCCGCCATCTGCGCGGAGGTACGCCGTGGGAATGGCCTTGATCTCGCCCACCCAGGGCTTGTCCTTGAAGGCGGTGCGGAGCATCTCCACGAGGGGCCGTTCCTGGAGGCCGGGCACGGGGTGGTCTTCGCGCCATCCGCCGCCGCCGGGCACGAAGGCGACGCCCAGCTTGAGGGGCACCTGCAAGCGGGCGCCTTCGGGGTGGGGCTGTGGCGCCGCCTGGGCCTTGGGATAGAGGTAGGCCATGAGGCTGCTGCGCCGAATGTGGGTCTCGGGGTGGATGCAGCCCGCGCTGAGGAGGAGCAGCGCGAGGGGGAAAGCGAGGGTGCGGCGGGACATGGAAGCTCCGGGGATCAGTGGCCAAGGCCCAGGGAGGCGCCGCAGAACTGCCGCAGAAAGCTGCGGCCGAACCAGGTACAGGCCCAGGCGCCCACGGCGAAGAGCGTCGTGGAAATGAGGAGGGAGGGGCGGAGTCGGCGCATGGGAGGCTCAGGCGGCCTGGGGCAGGGGCTCGACGCGGCGGGCCACGCCGGTGAGGCGGAGGATGAGGGCTTCGAGCTTCGTCCACAGGCCCACGCGCTCCAGCAGCGGGTTCAAGTGGTTCGTCAGCGCGCAGTAGTGGCTGGCGCGGGGGTAGCGGTGATGGGCGGCATGGGCCGCGCGGCTCTGAATGAGGCCCAGGGATTGGAGGCGGGTGACGAGGCGCCCGTTTTCGGCGGCATTCTGATGCGCCCAGCGGTGCACCAGATTGGTGAGGGCGAGGAGGCTCACCGTGAGGATCCACGTCCAGGTGAGGTGACCAGCGAGGCCCACGGCGAGCAGCACGAAGCCGCCGAGGAGCAGGGGCAGATCCACGTTGCGCACCCAGGATTGGCGGGTCATGGCCCGGGGATCCCGGTGGTGGAGGAGGTTGGGGGCGATGACGAAGGGGCCCAGGAGGGGCCAGTGGGGTTCACCGTAGGCGTCCTCCGCCCAATGCACGAGGCCCGAGAGGAAATCGGCGAGGAGGAGGCAGCCCGTGGCTTGGAGCAAGACGGTTCCCGCATGGCGGAGGGCGGGGCTGTGGCGGGCGACAAGGAGCGAGAGGCTCATGGATTCTCCAGACAGTACGACACCGTATGGAATGCCGTACGCAAACGTATGGTAACCATTCGCCACCGCACGTCAACCCACCTCGAGGCGCCTACCTGAGGTAATCTGGGGGTGAGGGATCCGGGCGCCCCCCAGCCGCCCTCCCGTCTTTGGAATCGAGATGCCCCTGAAAGCCCCGGCGAAAGCACCCCGCACGCCCCGTCGCGCCAAAGCCGCGGCCAAGGCCGTTCCCAAGGGCCCCCTCTCGGCCCAGGATTGGATCCGGGCCGCCCTGAACCTCATCATCCGCGAGGGGGTGCAGGCTGTGGCCGTGGAGCCCCTGGCTCGCGAAATCGGCGTGACGAAGGGCTCCTTCTACTGGCACTTCCAGAACCGCGATCACCTGGTGAAGGAAGCGCTCAAGGTGTGGGCCGAGGATCAGGGCCGCGACGTGGTGGCCCGTTGGGGCGGCGTGCAAGATGCCGAGCGCCGCCTGCGCGTGCTGCTCTTCGCGGCCTTCGAGGATCAGGAGAACGGCCTGCTCTTCGCGGCCCTCTCCGCCAGCAGCGAGGATCCCCGCGTGCAGCCCTGGCTGCGCCGCGTCTCGGAGCAGCGCCTCGCCCTGGGCGTGGAGAGCTTCAAAGCCCTGGGCCTCCCGGATATGGAAGCCAAGCAGAAGGCGTTGCTCGCCTACGCCGCCTACGCGGGCTACTTCCAACTGCTCCGGGCCACGCCCGCGGCGGTGGCCAGCGCCTCGGACCTCAGCGGGTACGTCCACCACCTCGTGGACGGCCTCGTCCCCCCCAAGAAGGCCAAGCGATGAGGCCGGAGCAGGGGGGCTCCAGTTCCGCGAGCGATGCGAGCGGGAGCACGCTCCTTTGGAACCTGCGTTCCATGGAGCGGAGGGCCACCGGCGCACAGGGTGCGACGGCCCATTGGGTGGCCGTCCAGGAAGGATGGCCATGACCAAGGAAAAGATCACTCAGGCCCGCCTGAAGGCCCTCGCCAAGGGCGAGGTGGAGAGCGCCAACTTGGTGGAGTGGACGGCCCTGGACATGGGCGCCCTGCTCGTGAACGTGCTGCGCGAAGCAGGGGCGAAGGCCCCGGACGCCGCGTGGTTGGACTTGGTGCGCGCCCTGCCGTTGACGCGGCGCATCGAAGCGATCGCCCTCCACCTGCTGGATCGTCACCAGGAACACCTCGAAGGCTTCGCCGAGCACCCCTCGGACACCGTGCGCATCTGGGCCGCCATGATGGTGGGCCTGGGCTCCAAACGTCCTTTGGAGAAGCGTCTGGCCCAGCTCCGGCCCTTCGCCGCCGATCCCCATTCCGGCGTCCGGGAATACGCGTGGATGGCCTTCCGCCCCCACCTGTCGGCCCAGCTGCCCGAAGGCCTCGCGTTGCTGGAATCGGAAACCCGTTCGAAGGATGAGAACCTCCGACGCTTCGCCTCCGAGGTGAGCCGCCCCCGGGGCGTGTGGTGCACCCACATCCAGGCGCTCAAGCAGCAACCCGAGCTGGCCCGTCCCATCCTTGACGCCCTGCGCGCCGATGCCAGTCGCTACGTGCAGACTTCCGTGGCGAACTGGATCAACGATGCGAGCAAGGATCAACCCAAATGGGCCTTGGATCTGGCCGCCGCCTGGGAAGGCGAGCCCCACCCCCACACCCAGTGGATCCTCAACCACGGCTTGCGCACCCTGCGGAAGCGCCAGGCCTGGGGTGTCTCCTAACCACATCTCCTGGTAGCTTGACTCGTCGAGCTGGAGGTCTGCGGTGAGCGTCCCCGTCCTGATGATTCCCGGTTGGCAGAACTCGGGCCCCGGCCATTGGCAGAGCCTGTGGGAATCACGGATCCGGGGGGCGCTGCGGGTGGAGATGCCGAATTGGGATTTCCCCCACCGCGAAAACTGGGTGGATGCCTTGGAGGATGCTCTGGGCAGTTCCTGGCGGGAGACGGAAACGGCCCCGGTGCTCGTGGGCCATTCGGTGGGCTGCCTCGCCATCGTGCACTGGGCCTCGGCCTTCCAGCGGCCCATCGCGGGGGCGCTCCTGGTGGCTCCGGCGGATGTGGAGCGGCGGGAGTGTCCGGAGCCCCTGCGCAACTTCGCGCCGGTGCCGCGGTTCCGGTTGCCCTTCCCCAGTCGGGTGGTGGCGGCGGACAACGATCCCTACCTCGCTGAGGCGACGGCGCGGGGTTTGGCGGCCTCCTGGGGCTCGGCCTTCACCCTCGTACCGGGAGGGGGGCACCTCAATGGGGCCTCCGGATACGGAGAATGGCCCGCCGGCGAGGCCTTGCTGCAAGAATGGCTGCGATGATTCCCTTCCTTCCGCCCCCCCTCGTGCAGGACGTTCCCTTCGCGTCGGCGCCGGCGCCCTTCCCAGGCCCCGCGGAGACGCTGCGCAGCCCCGACGGCCGCTGGTTGCTCGTGCACGTGGGCGCCCAACGCCCCGAATCGCAGCTGAAGAACGAACACCTGCTGCTGCTCATGGACTTGAAGGGCGGCGGCACGTCGCGGCTCCTCGCTTACGGCCGCCATGCGGATGCCTGCTTCAGCCCCGATGGCCGCCATTTGCTGGTGACGGATTGGAGCGCCGCCGATGCCGCCACGGTCCGCCTCTATCGGTTGGAGGGGACGCCTGTGCGGGCGAGCCTGGAGCGCTGGATCGGGCCCCTGCAGAAGCAGGTGAAATCCAGCTCATTCCAAGTGCTGGGGTGGCAGGATGCGAAGACCTTCCGCCTCCAGTGGTGGGGCTACGGTGGCGAGGCCGAGGCCAAGTCCTTCCGGAAGGGGCTTGAAGTGCGGTTGGACGATGGCGTGAAGGAGGTCTATCCCCGGGAAGGGGAGGCTTCCCGATGAAGCGATGATTCATCGGACCCGGATCCATATCCTGCTGTTTTCAGATTGAAGCAGCAGAAAACAAAAGAACTTGGCACCGATGATCCATCGGCGATTTTGACTATTCCCTTGCGTCGGCCCCCGCCCCCATGCCAAGGTGGACTCACCAATGGAGGAGCGATCCCCATGAGTAGCCCACCGGAGGATGTGCATCCGGGGATGGTGGGGGAAAGGGGAGGGTCGCCGAAGGGTTCGCGGGGCACACGCGCGCACCTTGGACGACGGGGCTAATACCCCTCGGCTGTCGCACGGGCTACCCCGCGCGAAGTGCCTGCGGACGAAGCCCCGGGGGATCCCCCTTCGCGGCTTGGTTCGAGGACCTCCACACCCTGGAGGTCCTCGCCATGTCCACGCCCACTTCGACCGCCGATGCCCGCCTGGCCAAGGACTGGCTGATGCGGCTCTGCCGGGTGGATTCCACGAGCGGCCGGGAGGCGGAGCTCCTGCCCGTGCTCGTCCCGATCCTGCGGGAAGCGGGCGCGCAGCAGGTGGAGACGCACTCCCTGGGCGATGGCCGGTGCAACGTGCTGGCCACCTGGGGCAAGCCCCGCCTCCTCTTCAGCACCCACCTGGATACGGTGCCGCCCTTCATTCCCCCCTCGGTGCGCGATGGGGCCCTGTGGGGCCGCGGCACCTGCGATGCCAAGGGGCAGATCGTGGCCCAGCTCATGGCCATCCAGCGTCTGCAGGACGAGGGCCTGGGCGGGTTCGCGTGGCTGGGGGTCGCGGGGGAGGAAACCGATAGCCTGGGCGCCGCCAAGGCCAGGGCCCTGAAGTCGCGCTTGGTGGAGTGCGTGGCCCTCATCAACGGTGAGCCCACGGAGCTGAAGCTCGCGGCGGGGCAGCGGGGCGTGGAGCACTGGTGCCTGCGCTGCGTGGGGAAGAGCGCCCACAGCGGGTCGCCGGAACTGGGCACGAGCGCCAGCTGGTCCCTCATCGACTGGCTCACGCGGCTGCGGGCGGAGGCACTGCCCGTGGATGCGAACCTGGGGCCGGAAATCTGGAACCTGGGCCTCCTGCGGGGAGGCGAAGCCACCAACGTGGTGAGTTCCCACGCCAGCGCCGATCTCCTGGCGCGGACGGTGCCCGGCACCCGTTTCGGCTTGGCCCTGGAGGCCACGCGTCCCCCGGAGGGCCTCGCGGAGCGCCGCCTCGCAGAGCCCTGGGATCAATATCCGGACATCCCCGGATTCGAGCAGGCGCCCATGCCCTTCGGATCCGACGCACCCCAGCTGCGCGACCTCATCGGGGATCGCACCGTGGTGCTCGTGGGCCCGGGCTCCATCTCCGTGGCCCACACGGCCGAGGAACATCTGCGGTTCGAGGACCTCCACGCCGGCATCGATCTGCTGGCTGAACTCGGGCGGTACTTCCTCACGAAGGAGAAACGGGGCGGCAAGGCGCGAAAACGCCTGGTGTCCGCCTCCTGATCCCGCCCTTCGTCCTGACCATCCTCGCAAGGAATCCCATGTCCCGCATTCCCGTCACCGTGCTCGGCGCCACCGGCGTCGTGGGCCAGCGCTTCGTGCAGCGCCTGGCGAACCATCCCCACTTCCAGATCCAGCACCTCGCCGCCAGCGAGCGCTCCGCCGGCAAGACTTACGCGGAAGCCTGCGCCTGGCGCCTCTCCGATGAAGGCGGCCCAGGCCTGAGCGGCGAACCCTACGGCGGCCTCGGCGATCGCGTGCTCGTGCCCGGCGAACCGGGCAGTGCCTTCAGCCCCGTGGTCTTCAGCGC
>DATEZP010000098.1:0-9474 GCA_035255465.1 Holophagaceae bacterium | reverse complement strand
ACTTACCCCAAGATCCCCCACCCTTGGGACAATGGCGGATGTCCTTCGCGCACCTCCACCTGCACTCCGAGTACTCCCTGCTGGACGGCCTGACGCGCATCCCGGATCTGGTGAAGAAGTGCAAGGCCTCGGGCATGCCCGCGGTGGCCGTCACGGACCACGGCAACATGTTCGGCATGATGAAGCTCTTCGACGCCTGCGAGAAGACGCGGGACGCCGACGGGAACCTGGGCGTGAAGCCCATCCTGGGCTGCGAGGTCTACGTGGCGCCCCGCACCCGCTTCGATAAGAAGCTGGAAGCGCGCAACCTCACGGGCGAGGAGGGCCTGGAGGATTGCGTGGATCCCAGCGGATCGCGCGACGCCGGCTACCACCTGGTGCTGCTGGCCAAGAACCCGAAGGGCTTCGCCAATCTGAGCAAACTCGTGTCCAAGGGTTTCACGGAAGGCTTCTACTACAAGCCCCGCATCGATAAGGACATCCTCCGCGAGCACAGCGAAGGGCTCATCGCCCTGTCGGCGTGCCTGGGCGGCGAGGTGCAGGCGCGCATCCTCCAGAACCGCCTGGAGCAGGCGGAACGCGTGGCGCTGGAGTTCAAGGAACTCTTCGGCGAGGACTTCTACCTGGAGATGCAGGATCAGGGGTTCGAGAAGGAACAGGAGATCATCCCCTACCAGAAGCAGCTCAGCGCCAAGACGGGCATCCCCCTCGTGGCCACCAACGACGCCCACTACCTCAACCACGACGACGCCGACCTGCACGACACCCTGCTCTGCATCGGCACCAAGGCCCTGAAGAAGAGCGAACGCCGCATGCGCTTCTCCACGGATCAGTTCTTCGTGAAGACCCCCGAGGAGATGGCGAAGGTCTTCCCCGACAATCCCGAGTACCTGGCGCGCACCCTGGAGATCGCCGCCAAGGTGGACCTCTACCCCATCACCCGCAAGCCCGCCACGCCCACCTTCCCCGTGCCGGACGGCCACACGCTGGAGAGCTACTTCGTCCACGTCACCCGCGAGTGGTTCGAAAAGCGCATGGTGGAGAACCGCGAGGGCTGGGCCACGGGCCGCCTCAAGCACGCGGAGGAGGTGTACCGGAAGCGCCTGGAGTTCGAGCTCGACACCATCCTCAAGATGGGTTTCCCGGGCTACTTCCTCCTGGTGTGGGATTTCATCGCCAAGTCGCGGGAGATGGGCATCCCCGTGGGGCCGGGCCGTGGTTCCGCCGCCGGCAGCATCGTGGCGTGGTCGCTGATGATCACGGACATCGATCCCATGCAGTACGACCTCCTCTTCGAGCGCTTCCTCAACCCCGAACGCATCAGCATGCCCGACGTGGACATCGACTTCTGCCGCGATGGCCGCCAGAAGGTCATCGATTACGTCACCGACAAGTACGGTCAGGACCGCGTCTCCAACATCGTCACCATCAACCAGCTCAAGACCAAGGCTGTCATCAAGGACGTTTCCAGGGTCTTCGAGAAGGACTTCAATTTCGCCAACACCCTCACCAAACTCGTGCCCCAGGAGCCCGGCAAGCCCATCACCGTGGGCGAGGCGCTGGAGAAGAGCGACGAGCTGCGCCAGCGCTACGACACGGATCCGGAGGTGCGCAACATCCTGGACATCTCCGCGCGGCTGGAGGGCCTGGCCCGCAACACGGGCGTGCACGCGGCGGGCGTCATCATCGCCCCCGAGGAACTCACCCAGTTCGCGCCCCTGAGCAAGGATAAGGACAACAAAGTCATGGTGCAGTACACCATGATCGACGCCGAGCGCGCGGGCCTGCTCAAGATGGACTTCCTGGGCCTGGAAACGCTCACGCAGATCGCGAAGACCCAAGGCTACATCGCCCAAAAGCACGGCAAGCCCATCGACATGCTCAGCATCCGGGGCTTCGACGATAAGAAGACGCTCGCGCTCTTCGCCAACGGCGAAACCGACGGCGTGTTCCAGTTCGAGTCCGGCGGAATGAAGCAGCTGCTGCGCAAGCTCCAGCCCGACCGCTTCGACGACCTCATCGCCCTCAACGCCCTCTTCCGCCCCGGCCCCCTGGGCGCGGGCATGGGCGAGGAATACGTGGAGCGCCGCCACGGCCGCAAGCCCGTGGTCTACCCCTTCCCCCAGCTGGAGCCGATCCTCGCGCCCACCTACGGCGTGATCCTATACCAGGAGCAGGTGATGCAGATCGCCCAGGAGGTCGCCGGGTACACCCTCGGCGAGGCCGACATGCTGCGCCGCGCCATGGGCAAGAAAGACCTCGAGAAGATGAAGAAGGAGAAATCCAAATTCGTCGAGAAGGGCGCCGCCCGAGGCTACGACGAGAAGAAGGCCTCCGAGCTCTTCGACACCATCGAGTACTTCGCGGGCTACGGCTTCAACAAGTCCCACTCCGCCGCCTACGCCATGGTGGCCTACGAAACGGGCTACCTGAAGGCCAACTACCGCACGGAATTCATGGCGGGCATCCTCTCCACCAAGAGCCAGCGCACGGACGACGTGGTGAAGTACATCCAGGATTGCCGCGCCACGGGCATCGACGTGCTGAACCCCGACATCAACAAGTCGGGCCTCGATTTCACCATCACGGGCGAGAACCAGATCCGCTTCGGGCTCTCCGCCATCAAGGGCCTGGGCGACGCCGCCCTGGAGGCCATCCTCGAAGCCCGTGAAAAGGAGGGCGGCTTCCAGGATTTCTTCCACGCCCTCAAAGCCACCGACCTCCAGAAGGCCAACCGCAAGGTGTGGGAGTGCCTCATCAAGGCCGGTGCCTTCGATAGCCTCGAGCCCCACCGCGCGGCCCTGCTGCACGGCCTGCCCGAGGCCCTCAGCGCCGCGGCCAGCGGCGGCGGGCCCGACCTCGGCATGACGAGCCTCTTCGATGAAGCCGAACTCAGCAGCCTCGCCGCCGAGTGGCGCCTCCCCGAGGACGTGGAGCCCTGGGGCCGCATGGAGCGCCTGGCCGCCGAAAAGGAAACCCTGGGCATGTACGTGTCCGGTCACCCCCTGGACGACTACGTGGACGCCCTCAAAGTTCACACCGAGGGCGGCATCGGCCGCCTGCAGGAGAACGTGGCTTCCGGCCTGCGGCGGGATGGGGACGAGATCACGTTGGGCATCATGGTGGCCGGCTGCCAGTTCAAAACCACGCAAAAGGGCGAGCAGATGGCCATCCTCATGACCGAGGACGCCACCGCCAAGATGGAGATGCTCCTGCTGCCCACCCGCTTCGACCGGAACACCAAGAAGCGCAGCCGCCCCTTCGAGGAGAACAGCCACCACCTCCAGCAGGACGCCCTCCTGCGCGTCACCGGCGAGCTCAAGGTCGAGAAGGTCCAGCGCAACAACGCCAACGCCGAGGAAGGCGAAGAGGACGAGCAGGACGTCCTCAAACTCTTCATCTCCAAGATCGAACCCCTCGCCGGCTTCCAAAGCGCCGGCTTCACCGGCGCCGTGATCCGCCTCCCCGTAGGCGAGTGCCCGCCCCGCCTCTTCAAGGTGCTGGGCGAAGTGAAGGGGAGCCTCCCCGTCTTCTTCGACTACCGCAGCAAGGACGGCCTCAGCGCCCGCGTGAAGGCGGGCGGGGACCTGCGCATCAAGCACGATCCCAACCTGGCCGAGCGGCTGGCCAAGGAGTGTGGGTGTGCGTTGAGTTGGACCTACTGAGACCATCACGGCCCATTCCAGGTTCCTGTCGGCCGGAGGGAGGCCCGTCCGACCCGGACGGGCCTCGGAGCCCACGTTCGCAGGTCGCACAGCACGGTTTCATGGCCTCCGCCGGGCAGGCTGGTGCCCTGCCCCGCCCACCCTCGTAGTAAGCTGGGCCCACCATCCACCCCAAGGCGGCCATGCCCCCTTCGAAGGTCACCCCTTCCGACACGACCTCCCAGTGGGCGGGTCTGCCGGCCTATCCCTTCCTCCGGCACGCCCACTTCCTCGTCGTGGGTCTGGACGATGAGGGCCGCATCACCGCCTTCAACGAGGCCGCGGAGCGGGCCACCGGCTACTCGGAAGCGGAACTCCTGGGTCAGAGCTGGTTCCAAACCCTGGTGCCCCGGGATCGCTATCCCGAGGTCTGGGCCATCTTCCAGAAGCTGGGACAGGGAAACCTCCCCACCCACTTCGAGAACCCGATCCTCACCCGCGATGGCACGGAGCGCACCATCGCGTGGACGAACCAGCCCCTGGTGGTGGAAGGGCGTGCCTTGGGCACCTTCTCCTTCGGGCAGGACGTCACCGAGCAGCGGGAAAGCGAAGGCCGGAGCCGGGCCCAGGCCGAGCTCGTGGCCCGCCTGTTCGACAGCACCCACTTCTGCATGGCCTACCTCACCTCGGAGTTCACCTTCCTCCGCGTGAATCGGGCCTATGCGGACGTCTGCGGGTTCCCCGCCGACTATTTCCCCGGGAAGAACCACTTCGCGCTCTACCCCCACGCCGAGAACGAGGCCATTTTCCGGAGGGTGGTGGAGACGGGGGAGCCCTTCACGATTTCCGCGAAGCCCTTCGAGTTCCCGGATCACCCCGAATGGGGCACCACCTACTGGGACTGGACCCTCACCCCCCTCCGGGACGCGCAGGGCACCGTGGAGGGGCTCCTCTTCGTGCTCCAGGACGTCACCCAGCGCACCC
This sequence comes from Holophagaceae bacterium, assembly GCA_035255465.1. Taxonomy (GTDB): domain Bacteria; phylum Acidobacteriota; class Holophagae; order Holophagales; family Holophagaceae; genus JAFDVN01. Next base: position 4,846 of record DATEZP010000098.1, on the reverse strand, counting down.
GGGCGGAACGGGCCCTGGAGGACCGGGAGGCCTACCTCGCCACCACCCTGGCCTGCCTCGGAGATGGCGTGATCACGGTGGACGATCAAGGCCATGTGGTGGATTTGAATCCCGCCGCCGAGAACCTCACCGGCTGGAAGGGCGACACCGCGAAGGGAATGCGCCTGAGCGAGGTGATCACCCTGTCACCGGGGCCGGGCCCGGGTTTCCGCGTGCTCCGCGGCCGGGACGGCCACGAACGGAAGGTGACCCAGACCCTCGCCCCCCTCCGGGATAAGGAAGGGCGCTCCCGGGGTTCCGTCGTGGTGATCCATGACATCACCCGGCAGGCCGAGGCGGAATCCGCGCTTCACCAGGTTCAGAAGATGGATGCCCTGGGCCAATTGGCGGGCGGGATCGCGCATGATTTCAACAACATCCTCACGGGCATCCAGGGATTTGCCGAGCTCCTCACCCTGAGCCTTCCTCCGGATTCGCCCCTCACCCGCCATGCCCGCTCCATCCTGGAAGGCTCCGATCACGCGGCCCACCTCATCCGGAAGCTCCTCACCTTTTCCAGGAAGGGCAGCGTCTCCCTCGCCCCGGTGGACCTCCACGCCCTCATCCGGGAGACCCGGGATCTGCTGGAGCGCTGCATCGACCCCCACATCCGCATCGAGCTCTGCTTGGACGACGCGCCCGCCTGGATGCAGGGGGACGCCTCCCTCCTCCACACGGCCCTGCTCAACCTCGGCCTCAACGCCCGGGACGCCATGCCCGAAGGCGGCCGGCTCCGCATCGCCACCTCCCGCGTCACCCTCACGCCCCACGCAGGTGAGGCCCATCGCCCGCCGCTGGCCCCGGGCCCCTACCTGGAAATCGACCTCAGCGACACGGGGCTGGGCATCCCTCCCGAGGTGCTCCCCCGGATCTTCGAACCCTTCTTCACCACCAAGAGCCCGGGCCATGGCACCGGCCTGGGCCTGTCCGCGGTCTACGGCGCGGTCTCGGATCACGCCGGGGCCATCGACGTCACGTCGACGGTCGGCCAGGGCACCTCTTTCAAAGTGCTCCTGCCGCTTCTGAAGGCCACCCCGGCCCCCCAGCCCGCCCCCAAGGAACCCGCGCCGCTCCATCCGCTTCGGGTGCTCGTCATCGACGATCAGGAGCCGGTGCGCTCCGCCCTGGGCAGCCTCTTGGCGTCGTTGGGACACGAGGCCGTGGTGGCCGAAAGCGGCGAGGCCGGCCTCTCCCTCTACGCCTGCGCCCTCCCCCCCTTCGACCTGGTCCTCCTGGATCTCGTGATGCCCGGGCTCGACGGCCAGGCCACCTGCCGACAGCTTCGCGAGCTGGACCCCCGGGCCCGGATCTACTTCTGCTCCGGCTTCACCCCGGAACGCAACCTCCAGGACCTCCTCAAGCTCGGCGCCCTCGGCCTCCTGCAAAAACCCCTCACCCGCGCGCGCCTCGCGGAAGTGCTCGTCGAGGCCATGGGGACCTGAGCCCTCGCCGGCTTCACCGGCGCCGTGTCCGCCTCCCTCAGGGCGAGTGCCCGCCCCGGCTCTTCAAGGTGTTGTGCGAACTCAAGGGCGACCTCCCCATCACCTTCGACGACCGCAGCCGCGAAGGCCTCCACGCCAAGGTGAAGGCCGGCCACGAGTTCCGCATCAAGCACGATCCCAATCTGGCGGAACGGTTGGCGAAGGAGTGTGGGTGTGCGTTGAGGTGGACATACTGAAACTGACCGAGCCAATTGAATTTGGCACAAATCCATACAAGGCTACTCTCGCGACCTTGATCGACCGCTTAGGATTTACCCTGCCTGAGCTTCGTCAGGTCTCCCAAGTTTTTCGGCTTTGTGAGTTTTGTACATCCGTCTTCTATCAAGCGAATGAAGTCTCTCGCATCGGAAAAATAATTCTTAAAGGCCAATCTAACTTCTTCGCTAGTGTCAGCACGAACAAGCACAATGTCACAATCAGGCATTTCCTTTTCTAGCTCAAACAACGAACGCAAAGCATCTGTAGCGTCTCGGTATTGCCTTACTTCAAGCGGCTTCTCAGCAGAAAAAATCAGGATGGCGTTCCGTTTGTTTGACACAACCTTGTTCGCAGTATTAAGACCACGAAGCATTTTTAGCAAACCAAGGTCATTTTCTGCAGCCAAGAACTGAGCAACCAACTCACGATCCTCGGCCTCCGGCAATGGCCCAGTCATTCGCTCATGTGCTCTTGCCAAAATCTCGCTCGCCATCTGCATGGCTTTCTCGTACCGAGTGTCTCCTTGCTGGAATTTGGGCTGACTCTCAGTGATGAAACCAATCACTTCGACTGTCGTTGCCCATGCATGCTGGACAAGGGTTCTGTATTGAATTTCCACATACAAACCGGCCAGCGGGCGCCCAACTTCGGAATTCACATCGTATTCGTACACATCGTGAATCCCGCGATAGCCGGTGAATTTCGGGCGCTTTATATAGTCGTATTTGTCCTTATCTTCTGCATTACGGCGTTTGTGATTGAACCTTGCCTGATGAAATCGTTCTCTGAATGCGTAAAGTTCCTTTAGGTTTCTAAAAATCAGTCGACACCCAGCGACATCATCCATACGTGACAAGTTCATCGACGGAAAGCGGTTCAACTTATCAAAAATGGTCCGTTTCCGTTTGTGGCGCTGCGCAAAGGTGACGCCCTTGCCTCTTCCTCGCCGAATGAGATTGGCCTTGAAGGTATTCAAAACCGCACGATGTGCGGCCCTCCATTCATCGATGACGTGGTAATCCTCTTCACTCGCAGTGCCTGAACGCACTCGTTCGCCAGCCCTGTTAACTCTGGTTTTCGAGCCCCCTGGGTAAGTAGGGTTCTGATTTTCCTTAGAGCTTGTCATTGAGAAATCTCATGAAGTCTGATCGAAGAATTGGCGCTCAGCCTAAGCCCCCGACTCCTCATATTGCAAGGTTTTAAGAATCTCTAAATCTAGTAAGCACCTGAATCCCACCCCCAGCGATCTACTGTCGTCCCTTTCCGTCATCCTGAGACATGCCCTACGTCCCTAGACTCCCCCAGGTTCTCTTCCTTACCGTTCTCCCCGCCCTTGCCGGGAGCCTCACCTCCCGCACCCCCTACCACGGCGCCTCGGACCTCGTGGCCCACCCCTCCGGCGCCGTCCTGGCCGAGGCCTGGTTCAGCAACAGCGCCGGGCTGCAGAAGGCGCTGGAGCATGCGTCGGTGACCGTGGAGCTAAGGCGGGGCGACACCTGGGAAACCGTGGGGGTGGGCCGCACGGATGGGGAGGGCCGCGTGGCCGTGGCCTTCAACGCGCCCGTGACCTTGGGCCGCTATCCGCTGCGCTGGACCGCCGAGGGGCAACGCGCTGAGGCCACGCTGCACGTGCTGGCCGGGGACGTACCCGTCACCGTGTTCGACATTGACGGCACGCTCAGCACCTCCGACTCCGAGAACTTCAAGGACTACGCCCGCCGCCTGCTGCGCCACGCGAAGGCCGAGGGGCCGAAGCTGCGCCCGGGGGCCGTGGCGGCGGTGCGACGGGCCGCCGCCCTGGGGCCCGTGGTCTACCTCTCGGGCCGCGCGCCCTGGCTGGGCCGCCCCACCCGCGAATGGCTGGCCTTCCACCAACTGCCCGAGGGCATCCTCATCCTGATGCCCGAGGCCCGGGACATCCTGCCCACGGAGGGCCGCGTGGGCCGCGCCAAGACGGAGCGCCTGCAGGCCCTGAAGGCCCTGGGCTTCACCTTCCGCGCCGCCTACGGCAACGCCCGCACCGACATCCACGCTTACGCCACCGTGGGCGTCGACAAGGCCCGGACCTTCATCCTCGGCAAGCACGGCGGCGAAGAAGGCACCGTGAAGCTGGGCGAGGGTTTCCCGGCGGAGTAGGAACAGGATGGACAGGATGAAAGGCCTGATGCACAGGATCCGTTTTCATCCTGTTCATCCTGTTCATCCTGTCCATCCTGTTCCCCTCCCTCGAGGCCAGGCTCCACGGACCTGCACGCCTGCGCCACGCGGGGCCTTCCCAACCCAAAGCCTTCACCTTCAGTGGGCCTGGCCGGGGAAGGGCCTCGCGGCGCCTGGCGCCTGAGGAAGGCGCACCCGCAACCCGAGCTAAACGGAGGTGAAACCTCCGACCATCTCCGTGTGTCTCGAGCTCAGGCCTTCTTCACAAACTCCGACTTCAAGCTCATGGCCCCAAAGCCATCGATCTTGCAATCGAGGTTGTGGTCCCCATCCACCAGCCGAATGTTCTTCACCTTGGTGCCCATCTTCAGCGGCGAAGGGCTGCCCTTGACCTTGAGATCCTTGATGAGGACCACCGCATCGCCATCCTTCAGGAGGTTCCCGTTGGCATCGCGGACGACCAGGGCTTCCTCGGCGGGTTCGGCATTCCCGCCGACCGTCCATTCCTCGGCGCATTCGGGGCACACGAACAGCCCATCCCGCTCATAGGTGTAAGGGGATTCGCATTTGGGGCAGTTCGGCAGGGTTGTCATGGCAGAGGTTCCTAGGGCAGAGGGCCCGTCCTCCAGCATAGCGGCAGGGCCTCCGGCGCTCGGGCGGCCCGATTGGAACCCCGGTCGGCGCCCATTGGCAGTATCTTCCCCCTAACCCCATGGCCCGCACCCGCTTCCACGACACCGGCGAAGGGATCCCCCTCAGGACCCTGCCCGCGGCTGCCCTGCGCGCCGTCCTGCGGGAGGGCTACCCGACTTCGCAGCTCCGAAGGGATCTCGCGGCGGGCTTCCTCGTGGGCATCGTGGCCCTGCCCCTGGCCATGGCCCTCGCCATCGCCGTGGGCGTGCCGCCCCAGGCGGGCCTCACCACGGCCATCGTGGCGGGGTTCATCACCG
>DATEZP010000097.1:0-22689 GCA_035255465.1 Holophagaceae bacterium | reverse complement strand
TTAGTAGCGGTAGTGATCCGTCTTGTAGGGGCCTTCCACGGCCACGCCGATGTACTTGGCCTGGTCGGGGCGCAGCTCGGAGAGCTTGGCGTTGAGGGTGGTGAGCTGGAGGCGGGCCACCTTCTCATCGAGGTGCTTGGGCAGGGTGTAGACGCCGATGGGGTACTGGCCGGAGTCCTTCTTCGTCCACAGTTCGATCTGCGCCAGGGTCTGGTTGGCGAAGGAGGAGCTCATCACGTAGGAGGGGTGGCCCGTGCCGCAGCCGAGGTTCACGAGGCGGCCCTTGGCGAGGATGATGATGCGCTTGTCGTCCGGGAAGACGACGTGGTCCACCTGGGGCTTGATCTCCTCCCAGGTGTACTTCTCCAGGGAGGCGATGTCGATCTCGCTGTCGAAGTGGCCGATGTTGCACACGATGGCGTTGTGCTTCATGCGCTTCATGTGGTCGTGGGTGATCACGTGGAAGTTGCCGGTGGCGGTGACGAAGATGTCTGCTTTGTCGCAGGCCTCGTCCATGGTGACGACCCGGTAGCCTTCCATGGCCGCCTGCAGGGCGCAGATGGGATCGATCTCGGTGACCCACACCTGGGCGCTGAGGGCGCGCAGGGCCTGGGCGGAGCCCTTGCCCACGTCGCCGTAGCCGCAGACGACGGCGATCTTGCCGGCCACCATCACGTCCGTGGCGCGCTTGATGGCGTCCACCAGGCTCTCGCGGCAGCCATAGAGGTTGTCGAACTTGCTCTTGGTGACGCTGTCGTTCACGTTGATGGCGGGGAAGCGCAGTTCGCCCTTCTTGGCCATTTCGTAGAGGCGGTGCACGCCGGTGGTGGTCTCTTCGGTCACGCCCTTGATGGCGGCCAGCTGCTTCTTGTACCAACCGGGCTGGGCGGCATTGCGGGCCTTGATGGCGGCGAAGAGGACGGTCTCTTCCTCGGAGCTGGGGTTGTTCAGGACGGAGGGATCATCCTCGGCCTTGGCGCCCAGGTGGATCAGGAGGGTGGCGTCGCCACCGTCATCCAGGATCATGTTGGGCGCGCCTTCGGCGAACTCGAAGATGCGGTGGGTGTAGTCCCAGTACTCGGGCAGGGTCTCGCCCTTCACGGCGAAGACGGGGATGCCGGCCTTGGCGATGGCGGCCGCGGCGTGGTCTTGGGTGCTGAAGATGTTGCAGCTGGCCCAGCGGATTTCTGCTCCGAGCGCTTTGAGCGTCTCGATGAGCACGGCGGTCTGGATGGTCATGTGCAGGGAGCCGGCGATGCGGGCGCCCTTGAGGGGCTGGCTCGCGGCGTACTCCTTGCGGATGGCCATCAGCGCGGGCATCTCGCCCTCGGCGATGTTCAGTTCCTTGCGGCCCCAGTCGGCGAGCTTCAGATCGGCGACGTGGAAGTCCTGGGTGTTGGCGACGGTCATGATGACCTCCTCAGATGGCCGGGGTGCGAAGGGCGGAATCCCACCTCATCGGCCCCGGGTTGGGGTGAGGTGAGCGCCGTTCAAGCAACCGGGCTGATCCTGGGGAGGGCCGGTGTCCGAGCCTGGGAGGAACCTCTCGCAACGCTCCTCGGACGGGACCATGATAACCCGATTGGCGATCCCCTAAAGGCTGGACAAGGGCGGGTGGGAGCTGGGGCCCGTGGAACCTCACCTGCTAAAGGCACTTACTGCTTCAGATGGGCCAGGGGCCGGCGCCTTCTCGGATGAGGACGGGCTCCTCGCCCGTGAAGTCGATGATGGTGCTGCCCTCGCCCAGGGGCGTGCCGCAGTCCACCACCATGTCCAGGGCGTGACCCAGCTCCTCCTCGATCTCCCAAGCGGTGTTGAGGGTGGGGTCGCCCGAGAGGTTGGCGGAGGTGGTGATGATGGGTTCGCCCAGGAGTTTGGTGAGTTCCAGGCAGAAGGTGTGATCCGGGATGCGCAGGCCCACCACGGCGTGGAGCTTGCCTTTGCTGGCGAGGTGGTTGGGCACCTCGCGGCTGGCGGGCAGCAGGGCCGTGTAGGGGCCCGGGAACATCTGCTTGAGCACGCGGAAGGTGGGGGTGTCGAGGTGGCGGGTGTACTTGCAGAGCATCTCCATATCCGCGCAGAGGAGGCTCATGGGTTTCTTGGCATCGCGGCGTTTGATCTCGCGGATGCGGTCCACGGCCTTCTTGCGGGAGGCCAGGCAGCCCAGGCCGAAGAGCGTGTCCGTGGGATAGGCGATGACGCCGTCTTTGCGCAGCAACTCGGCGATGCGTTCGAGGTGGCGCACCTGGGGGGTATCGGGGTGGAGGGTGAGGATCATGGGCGGTCCGTCAGCGGGGGAGATCCTGCCACCGGGCGCGGCCGGGGCTGGGATGATCCTGGGGGCGCTGGAAGAAGCGCTCCGCCAGGCTGGAGTCCATGGGTTCGGCGAGGCCGCTGCGGCGGGCCTGGAGGGCCAGCAAGGCCACCACGGTGAGGCCATCGCTGATCTCCCCGGCGAACACGCGCCGCACGCAGTCGGCGAAGGGCTCGCGGTGGACGCGCAGCTCCTCGTCGTCGTCGGCCTGGCCCGCCACCGGGGTGAGGCCGGTGGCCACCATGATGAAGGATTCTTCATCGGTGCTGCTGTTGGAGGGGTGGTGGAAGACCAGGGGTTCCCACACCCGGGCTTCGAGGCCCGCTTCCTCGGCCAGTTCACGCTTGAGGGTGGCGTAGGGGCTCTCGCCCGCTTCGCCGCCGCCTTCGGGGATCTCCCAGGAATAAGTCTCCAAGGGATAGCGCCACTGGCCCACGAGCACCACGCGATCCTGCTCATCGAGGGCGACCACGCCACAGGCCGTTTTGTGGAAGCCGACCACGCTGTAGCGCCGCTGCTCCGCCCCGGAGCGGTGGCTCACGATGTCTTCGCGCAGGCGGATCCAGGGATTGTCGTAGATGGGCCGCCGGGTGTGGACGGTGTAGGGATCCGGGTGTTCGGGGCAGGGGAGGGGGGGCAGCATCGTGTCGTGGGGTACTTGAATTTAAGGTTGCAGGAGGTTTCAGGACGACCGAAGTTGAAGGGCCATTCCCAACCATCATCGCTCGTGTCAGGAGGACTTGTGCCCCAGTACGTAATCTGTGCTCGGAAAATAGGCAAGGATGGTCGGTTTCAACCCAGTCCCGGCCCCATCCAATTCCTCAAAGTGCCCGATGGCGCAGATCAAATGGAGCCCGGCCACAAAATTCCACCGGAGGCTTGGGTCGGCGAAGTTCGCTCCTTGGCGGATGGAGACACGGACCCTCGCACGGGAGACGGCGGTGACGTGCTCATTTTTATCCATGGGTACAACAATGATTCTCCCGCGATCCTCAAGCGCCAGGAGTACCTAAGTGAGGATTTGAAGGCGGAGGGATTCAAAGGCATCGTCGTTTCATTTGATTGGCCCAGTGATAATTCGACCTTGAATTATTTGGAGGATCGGGGCGATGCGGCGGATACGGCCCTCTTCCTCGTAGAAAAGGGGATCAAGCTGCTCGCGCGAGGCCAAGGGCGAGGATGCGAAACGAACATCCACCTACTGGGGCATTCCACCGGAGCGTACGTCATCCTTGAGGCCTTTATCCAGGCAGAGAAACGGGAAGACCTCTTTAAATCCAACTGGCGTGTGGGCCAAGTGGCCCTCATCGGGGGGGACATCGCCTCGGCCAATCTGGGGGAAGGAGATCAGTGGGCGCAACCTCTCTTCGGCCGGTGTGACAGGGTGACGAACTACTTCAGCGGACATGATTTTGTATTAGCGGTTTCTAACGCGAAACGCCTTGGGACAAGCCCACGCGCAGGACGGGTGGGCGCTGCCCACCCGTCCAACCCCAAGGTGGCCGATGTAGATTGCACTCGTTACTTCGAAGGATTGGATCCAAAGAAGTGCCGGTTTCAAGGCACCTTCGCCCATTCTTGGCATATCGGGAATCCCGTCTTCGCCAGGGATCTCGCGATGACGCTGACAGCGGGAATGGACCGAGCCGCCCTTCCAACCCGCCTGCGCGGTCCGGAAGGGCGGTTCCAGCTTCAAGACGCTGCACGCCCAACCCACGAAACCAATTGGGCGATGGCGCATTCGGAATAACAAAAGGGGCCCGCGAATGCGGGCCCCGAACTTTTCAGGATTCGAGCTTAGCGGCGGAGGCCGAGGCGCTCGATGAGCTTGGCGTAGCGCTCCTTGCTCTTCCGCTTGAGGTAGTCGAGCAGGCGGCGGCGCTGACCGACCATGATCATGAGACCGCGGCGGCTGTGGTAGTCCTTGGTGTGGAGCTTGAAGTGCTCGGTGAGGTCATTGATCCGCTTGGTGAGGATCGCGACCTGCACTTCAGGGGAGCCCGTGTCGGACTCATGCGTCTTGAAGTCATCGATGATGATCTTCTTCTGATCAACGTTCAGGGCCATGGTGGCTCCTATTTCGGGGGTTATGCCCGTCACCCGTCCCGAAGTCCCGCGCCTCGTGGAGGGTCGATCCCGGTGTCGGCCGGGCGCCGTTCCTGTCCTTCGACAGCTCAATGGTGGGGATAGAGGGAGTCGAACCCCCACGTCTTGTGAACACTAGTACCTGAAACTAGCGCGTCTACCAATTCCGCCATATCCCCATTCAAGGATCAGCCCGAAACCCGAGAGTCGCGGGGCGAACCTCAAGCCTAGCGCGGGTATGGAGGTGTTGCAAGCACGATTGTTCGGGGGCAGCCCAGTGGGTGGGTCACCACTCTTTGTAGGGCGTGCCATTCATGCTGCTGCCCTGGGCGAGGCTGTAAACGTCGAAGACGTGGCCGCCGCCCCAGCTGGTGCTGGTGGGGTCGTCGCTGGAGCTGCGCATGCCCCATTCCGGGCGACCGGTGAAGGGATCCACGGGGATGCGGCGGAGGTACTTGATCTTGCGGCTGGCGCTGCCCGTGGCCTGGATGCCTTCCACGAGCTGCTCGAGGCTCTCGGGGCAGAAGTTCGCCTCCACGGGGGGGGCCTTGATCTTCTGGGCCTGGGCATCGGCCCGGAAGGCATCGATGGCCATGCGCATCTCGCGCAGATCCCGGCGCAGTTCCAGTTCCTTCTGGCGCTGCACGGCGTTCTTCATGATGGGCACCGTGGCCGAGGCCAGCACCAGCAGCACCGTGGCGGTGACGAGCAGCTCCATCAACGTGAAGCCGCGCTGGCGCAGGGTTCGGGCGCCCATCGAGGCGGACATCACTCCACCGTGACGAGGGCATTCACCCAGCGGCCGCTGACCGGGATCGTGCCGGACATGAAGCTGCCGCCCTGGATGATGACGGTGCCGTTGCCGGGGGAGAGGGCCTCCAGCTCCAGGGTGACGAGGGTTCCGCTGTCGGCGCCGGCGCCATTGCGCTTGAAGGAGAGCTTGGTGCCCTCGGGGCCGGGCTTCTGCTCGAGGGTGCCCGATTCGGCGGAGAGCCAATCCGCCGCGGTGCTGGACAGGAGCTTGAGGTTGGGGCTCACCCGCACGTCCAGGCTGCCGGAGGAGATGCCCTGCCCGCCGCTCACCAGGAAGCTCACCTGCAGCTTGTCGCCCTTCTTGGCCTGCTGCACCACGGGGCTCACGTAGATGACCAGGTCCGAGGCCTGGGGCGAGCGGGCCGCTTGGGCATCCGTCGGGGGCGCCACTTCGGTGATGTCCTTGGACTTGGGCGCCTCGGGCGCTCCAGGCGCCGGGGGCTGGGCGGGGGTGGTGGGCGCCGCCGCCGGGCCCTGGGGCATGGAGGGCGTGACGGGCTTGGGGGCGGCCTTGGCGGGAGCGGGGGTCGCCTTGGGGGCGAAGGGGCCGGCCTGGTTGAAGGCCTCATCCGGGTTGTAGGCCTGGAGGTCGCGCTCCGTGAGGTTGGGCTTGCGCACCAGCACCGCGCGGACCGTGAGGATCACGTCCGTCTTGGCCTTCTGGGTACGGGTGTTGGAGGTGAGCTGGCGAATGATGGGCAGATCCGCGAGTCCCCAGATGCCCTGGAGGCTCTTCTGCTCCTCATCCTTGAGCAGGCCGCCGAAGATGGCCGTCTCGCCATCCCGCAGGCGGGCGTAGGTCTCGATGGAGCGCAGGCCCAGGTCGGGGCGGCCGGGGGTGGAGCCGGATTTCAGCGTCGTCACCTCGGTCTTGAGCTTGAGGGTGACTTCGCCGTTGTAGTGGACGCGGGGCTCCACTTCGATCTTCACGCCGACGTTCTCGTAGCTGTAGTTCGTCTGGCCCAGGCCCGACACGGCGGAGGGCAGCTGGGTGGCGCTGCCGGCGGCGCCGGTGGTGGGCAGGCTGAGGGAACTCTGGGTGGTGCTGATCTTCTCGCCGATGTTGACGGTGGCCTTCTCGCCGCTGACCGCGCGGACGTTGGGGCTCGCCACCAACTTGGCGTCGCCATCCGCCTTGAGGGCGTCCAAGGCGAGGCTGGGAAAGAGGAAGCGCACATCGGACTTGTTGATGCGGATGCCGCCCTTGTTCTGGTTGGGGCCGCCGGTGTTATCGATGGTGGCGCCGATGCGGAAGACGCCCGATTCATCGCCGGGCCCGAGTACGGGCAGGAGGCCCACCTTCTCGAGGCTGTTCTCGGTGACTTCCATGAGTTCGAGGTAGACCATGACTTCGGCCTTGGGCTTGTCCATCTGGCTGATGACGCGATCGACGACGGCCAGCTCCTCGCGCTTGGCCCGCACGCTGATGGCGCTCATGCGCTTGTCCTGCACGATCTTGAGCAGGGGATTCAGGGTGACGAGCATCTGCCGGATGGGCTCGGGTTCCGCGTAGCTGAGGTAGTAGGTCTTGATGATGACGTTGTCGTACTTCTCGCGGTTCTGCTGGGTGTCCTTGAACACCATGATGGTGTTCTTGTCCATCACCCGGTAGAAGATGTCGTTCTGCAGCATCAGGGTGTCCAGGGCGCGCTGGAAGGTGAGCCCCTGGAGGTCGATGGCGACGCTCTGATCCTGGTAGCTGGTGTGCAGGATGATGTTCACGCCCGTGGAGCGGCTGAGGCTGGCGAGGATCTCGCGCAGGCTCGTGCGGGTGCGGAAGGTGGCGCCCATGGGCGCATCGCTGTTGGGCACGATCTGGAGCGCGGAATGGGCATCGGCCCGGGCCTTCAGCGTGTCCACGTCCTCGGCGGTGGATTCCGCATCCTGCTGGCGCTTCACCTTGCCTTCGAGGTCCACGTACCAGTCCGCGGCGGCCTGGTTGTCGGGGTCGAGCACCACGGCCTTGCGGAGGATGTCGAGCACCACCTTGTCTTCATAGTTCTTGCGCTCGGCATCGTGGGCTTTGGCGAGGTACACCTCGGCGGCGCGGGTTTTGGCGCGCTGCAGGCCGATGCGGGCCTTCACGTTGGTGGGATCGCTCTTGAGCACCTTGCGGTAGGCCTCAAGGGCTTCCTCGTACCGCTCCTCCTTGTAGGCCGTGTTGGCGGTGTGGAGGTTGCAAGCCGCGAAGCTGAGGATCAAGGCGAGGCCCACGGCGGCGCGGATGAGCCGCGAAGCCGGAGCGTTGGGGGTGAAGGGGAGCCGCATCATGCCCATCCTGTTGCTGGAGTCGTTCAGTATTCGTTGGTCACGGTGCCCGCGCCGTTCGCGGGGTTCCCCGACGCGTCGCGAGTGGCGAGTTCAAAGCGGAGATCGTCGAAGCGGAGGTTCTGGAACACGGCCTTGCGGTCGGTCAGCTCCACCAGCTTCCATTTGTCCTTCATGATCGTGCCCAGGGTGAGGGGCTGGGCCTCCTCGCCCTTCATGAAGGCGCCGATCATTCCCGCGGGACTGCCCTTGAGGAAACCGAGGTAACGGAGGTCCTGGGGACGGCCGGCGTTTTCCTGATCCTTCTCGCGCTGGAGGGCCATCGCCGCAAGCTGCTCTGGGGTTGGTGGTGGGACCGGAGGAGCGAGTACCAACTTGGGCTTTGGAGGCTCGGGTTTGGGCGCCTCGAACAGGAACGGATCCCTCAGCAACTTCGGAATCGCGGGGATCTCGCCGGCTTGATCCAGCGCCGCCAGGTCGGGCAGCTTGCGCAGGGAGGCCAGGGCCTTGGGATCCAGATAGGCGTTGCTGGCGGCGGTGGAGGAGCCGCCCTTCCGGGCCTTGGGGGCTTCCGGCCAGAACATCCACACGAGGATGGCGGCGAAGACCACGAGGGCCACCTGAGTCTGGCGGTTGGCCTTGAGCTCCGCGAGCATGGCCTTGGGATCAAAGGCGGGTTTGGAGGCGGACGTCGACATCACGCTTCCTCCTCGGTCTTGGCGCCATCCCGGGGCTTGAAGGCCCGGAGCACGATGGTGAGGCGGGCGCCTTCGGGGCTCTCTTCGAGGCGGGCATCCCGCACGGCGAAGGGCAGGCCCGAACCCTCCAGGTTCCGGAGGTAAGCGCGCAGGGGGCCGTAAATGCCGAGGGCCGTGAACTCCACTTCCACCGCGTCCAGGTCGCCCTCCTTGGTGGGGGGGCTGTACTTGATGGTGGAGAGGCGCACGTTGTCCTTGGCGGCCTGCTCATGGAGGGCGCGGCTCAGATCCCACTGGAGATCGCCGGCGCTGCCCTTGGGCAAGCGGGCCTCCAGCGCGACGAGGGTGGCCTGGCCGCGATCCAGCTTCCCGGCATCGGCCTGCAGGGATTTGAGGCGGTCGTCCTGCTGCTGCTTGAGCTGCTTGGCCTGGTCGCGGATCCTGCGCTGGCGGCTGAGGGAATCCGAGGCATCGGGCAGCACGAAGGTGAGGAGCACGAGGCCCACGAGGAGGGCCACGGCGCCACCCAGGGCGCGGTATCGGCTGTGGCGGAGGGAGGTCATGGCTTCCTCCGGGGGGCCGCGCGGGTGGGCATGGGCGCGCTGCGCGCGAGGGCGGGCTTGAGGGGCGAAGGTTCCGCGGCCGCCGCCTTCACCAGGGGCTGGGGCTGGGCCTTGAAGGGGGCGGGGGTGCCCGTGGCCGCCAGGGTGAGCTCGAAGTCCCAGCCGGAACCCTGCCGTTCGCTCTCACGCTCGAGGGCCACCTGTGTGAACACGGGTGCATGCTTCAGCGCTTCGATGAAGGCCACTTCGGCCTCCCGGGATTTGGCCTCGGCCTTGAGCTTCATCTGCACGCGATCCCGGCCCCGGCTCCGCTGGATGCCCTTCAGGCGGACGCCATCGGGCAGGCACTGCTCGACTTCAGCCAGGAGGCGGGAGAGGGGCAGGGCGCGCTCCTGGAGGATGCGTTCGGCATTGCGCCACCGCGGGCTTTCCTTGGCCACGTCGAACGCGGCCAGCTGGCCCAGGAGCTGCTGCTCGCGTTTGGCGGATTTGCGGGCCTCCTCGTTGAACAGGTAGGCTTCGCGGCCAGCGCGGCGGGCTTCCCAGTAGGCCTTGCCCGTGAGGGCACCGACGACCAGGAGCACGCCCAAGCCCATGGCGAGCAGGCCCCAGCCCAGCTGCAGGTGCCGCTGCCGCCAGAGGGTGGGTTGGGGCGCGAGGTTGAGGTCGAGGCGCGGAAGGCTCATGGGCGGGCCTCCAAGGCGGTATCTTCCCGGAGGATTCGCACGGGGAGTTCCAGGCAGATCCAATCGGCCGCACCGTGCACGTGGAGGGCCTGGGGGCTACGGCCTTCCCGCTGAAGATAGGCGATGGTGGGGGCCAGGCGTTCCTCCTGCCAGGTGGCCATGTCCGCGGCTTCGGACCAGGTGCGCAGCAGGGAGAGGGTGCGGCTCCAGGCGGCCAGGGTGCCCGTCCAGCGGCCGGGCCCGGCGGGGCTCAGGCTCAGGAGGAGACCCGGCGCGTCCATGTCCTGGGCGAGGCGGTTGTACAGGTGGAGCCACCGGGGCTGGAGGCTGTGAATGGGGCGCTCCAAGCGCTGGGCGAGGGTCATCCAGGCCTCCCGCCAATCCTCGCGGATGCCCGCCACCAGCCAGAGGCCCGGTTCCACCAGGAGGGCCTGGACGGAGTGGCCGGCCTCCAGCGCCATGGATTGCTGGAACTTCCAGCGCCAGAAGGATTCGCGGGCTTCGGTGCCCTCGGGCAGCTCCACCACGTCCCGCAGGAGGATGGAGGGAACGTAGAGGTCATCCAGGATCCAGGCGGTGGGGCCGGGTTCCAGGGCCGTGAGCGCCTGGGCCAGCTGATCCTCGGTGGGCAGGCCGGTCAGCGGCCGGTCCCATCGGACGTCAGGAGCCTCGCCGGCCCGCAGGCGGTGGGTCTCGATCCAGAGGGGCCGCGCGGGACCGCTCATGGTTTGCCCTGATCCCGGCCCTCCTGGGCCTCCTTGAAGCGCTTGGCGTAGTGGCGCTCGGCCCGGTTCTGCCCGAAATACCACCCGAAACAGAAGATCCCCACGGCGCTGAAGGCATGGATCCACCACCAGCCGGAGCCGAGAAATCGCATGGACTCTGGGAGGGGGGGCACGGTAACTCCTGGATCAGTGGGAAAAACCCAGTTTAGCGTCAAGGGGCCGGGGAATGGGGCTCCCAATCACGGCCCAGGCGCCGCCTGGGGGGCCTTGAGCCGCGGTTTCCGAGGTCGAGCGGGCCCTGCGCATGGCATGATGCAAGGAATCGAAATGTTCCCCAGGCCTCACCTACCCGCCCCGGTCCCGGAGCCTCATCCTTGCGTCTCATCTCGCTCGAACTCAACGGTTTCAAGAGCTTCGCGGATCCCCAGATCCTGAGGTTCCCCCAGGGAATGACGGCCGTGGTGGGCCCCAACGGCTGCGGCAAGTCCAACATCAGCGACAGCCTCGCGTGGGTGTTGGGCGAACAACGGGCCTCCATGCTGCGCGGCTCCGAGATGGCGGATGTGATCTTCGCGGGCACGTCCACCCGGAAACCCATGGGCCTGGCCGAGGTGAAGCTCACCCTGGAGATGCCGGATCCGGCCCTGCCCGGGGCCTTCAAGGAGATGGTGATCCAGCGTCGCCTCTACCGCAGCGAGGGCAGCGAGTACCGCATCAACGGGCGGGAGTCCCGCCTCAAGGACGTGCAGGACATGCTGCTGGACACGGGGATGGGCACCCGGGCCTACAGCTTCATTCAGCAAGGCCAGATCGACCTCATCCTCAGCACCAAGCCCAAGGATCGCCGCTCCCTCATCGAAGAAGCCGCCGGCATCACCCGCTATAAGCTGCGCCGCCAGGAGGCCGAGCGGCGCCTGGACGAGACCAAGGCCAACTTGCAGCGCCTGGAGGACATCCTCTTCGAGCTGAACAAGCAGATGGACAGCCTCAAGCGCCAGGCCGCCAAAGCCCGCCGCGCCGCGGAGCTGGACAATCAGATCAAGGCCACCCAGCGCATCCTGCTGGCGGGCAAGGCCACGGAACTGGAGAACGCCAAGCAGCGCATCCTGGATGGATTGGATGCCCTGGAGCGCCGGGTGGCGGAACTCACGGCCCAGGCCGCGGAAAAGGCCACGGAGGTGGAGCAGCTGCGCCTGGAGGCGGGCGAACTGGAATCCGCCCAGATGCGCCGCAGCCGCAGCATCGAAGGCCTGGCTCAACGCCTGGAGATGAACCAGCAGGGGCGCCTCTTCGAAGCCGAGAAGAAGGACGAGGCCGTCTCCAACCGCGAGCGCCTGCAGGGGCGCCTGGATGAACTCACGGGCCGGCTCACGGAATCCGGCGCGGGCATGGAGGCCCTGGAGGATCAGTCCCGCCAGGCGGGCAACGCCCTGGAGGCCCGGGAGGCGCTGCTGGCCGAGGCCGACGAGGCCCTGGCCCTGTCGCAGGGCTCCTTGCGGCATGCGGAAGGGGAACTGCGGAACCTGAAGCAGAAGCGGGCCGAGGCCGAGGCCGCCTCCGTCCAGCGTCGCCGCCAGAAGGAAGGGATCCTCAACCAGATCGCCCAGATCGAGGGCCGCCTGGACGCGTTGAACCACGATGAGGCCGTGCGCGCCCCGCGCCTGGAAAGCCTCCAGAGCGAAGTCGGCACTTTGGATCGTCAAGCCGAAGGTGCGCTGGAACTGCTTGAGCAGGCTGAAGAGGCTGCGCGCGTCCAGCGGGCCACGGCCGAGCGTCTGGAGGTCAGCCAGCGCGAAGGGGCCACCGCCCTGCACAAGGCCGAAGCGGATCTGGAGGCCGCGGAGCGCAGCTTGCGCCACCTGTCGGACCTGCTGAACCAGGGCAGCACGGACCTGGAACTGCGCAAGGGCGTGGCCTGGTTCCAGGAGCGCTACGGCAAGGCCCAGACCATCGCGGATCTCCTCAAGGTGGATGAATCCGTGCGCCCCGATGTGGAGCGCATCCTCGGCTCCTGGCTGCAGACCGCCGCGGCGACGGAAGAGGGCTTGAGATCCTCCAAGGAGGCCCCCGGGCACCTGCTGCTGGCACCGGACACGGACAGCCACGCGCCTTCGGCGCCCTTCGGCACCGTCCCCCTCCGGAACCACCTGCGCTGGTCGGGCGCCTCGGCCCCGCTCCGCGCCCTGCTGGATCGCGCCTTCCAGTGCAAAGACGACGATTTCGCCTCCCTGGCCAAGAAGCACCCCGAGTTCGCGCTGGTGAGCCCGGCCTTCCTGAAGCTGCCCTTCGGCCCCGTGCAGGTGGGCATCTCCGCGCCCTCCGCCAGCCCCCTGAAGCTGCGCGCGGAGTTTGAGGCGGCCAAGGCCCAGCGCGAGGAATTGCTCACCCGCCTGGAGGAACTGGAGTCCTCCGTGAAGAAGGGCGTCACCGAGGCCCAGGAGGCCCGGGAACGCTCCCGCGAGATCGATGAGGACCTGCGCTCCGCCCGCCTCAAGGCGGAGAGCCTCCGGGCCCAGAAGGCCCACGCCCAGATCCAGCTCGATGAGATCCGCCAGGCCCAGGAGCGGGCCGACCAGCAGTGGGAGCAGTTCGAAGCCGAGATCGAGCGGCTGCGCGTCCTGTTGCGCGAGTTGGACGCGGTGCCGGAAGAGCACACCGACGAAGCCCTGCTGGAGGCCATCACGCAGGCTGAGGGCGCCGTGCACGCGGCCCAAGCCGCCCTGGAGGAACGTCGCGAGGCCAAGTTCGAAGCGGCCCGCGTGCGCGATTCCGCTTGGGCCGAACGGGATGGCCTCATCCGTCAGCTCCAGCTTTTCCAGCGCAGCCGCTTCGATCTGGAAGCGGAAGTCCAGCGCGTGGAGATGGAGCGGGCGGAGCTGTTGGAGCGCGTCCAAGGCTGCGACCGCAAGCTCGAGGAGCTGGAATCCGAAGCCCAGACCTTCCTGGATGAGCGGGCCCGCCTGCACGCGGCCTTGCAGGAACACCAGCCCCGGTTGGAGGAGCTGCAGGATCGCCTGCGCGTGGAAGAACGCGCGGGACGTGAACTCCAGGGCGCCCTGGAAAACGCCCGCACCCAGCACCAGGAGGTGCTGCTCCACGGGGCCCAGGTGCAGGGCTCCATGGAGGCCATGGCCAAGGAAGTGGAACTGGCCCTGGGCCTCGAAGTTCCGGCCTTCCTGGCGTCCATCACCGACGAGGAGCGCGAGGCGTGGGGCGAGGGCGAGATCGTCCACCAGACCCGCCTCAACGAGCTGCAGGGCAAGCGTCTGGATCTGGGCGGCGTGAACCCGCTGGCCATCCAGGAACTGCAGGAGGCCGAGGAACGGCTCTCCTTCATGAACATCCAGCGGGATGACGTGTTGGCCGCCATCAAGAACCTGGAAACCACCATCTCCGAGATCAACCAGACCTCCGAAGAGCGCTTCCGCGAAGCCTTCGACTACGTGAACGCCAAGTTCGGCGAGGTCTTCCGCGAGGTCTTCGGGGGCGGTACCGCCCACCTGAGCTTGCAGGACCCCAAGGACATCCTGGAGTGCGGCATCGAGATCACGGCGCAGCCCCCGGGCAAGAGCGCCAAGGCCCTCACCCTCCTTTCTGGCGGCGAGAAGGCCCTCACGGCCATTTCCCTCCTCTTCGCGATCTTTCACTTCAAGCCCAGCCCCTTCTGTGTGCTGGACGAAGTGGACGCCCCCCTGGACGAAGCCAACGTGGCCCGCTTCGCGGGCATGGTGCAGAAGATGAAGACGGAAACCCAGTTCATCGTCATCACCCACCAGAAGCCCACCATGGTGGCCAGCGACACGCTGTACGGAGTCACCCAGGAGGAACCGGGCGTCAGCAAGCTGGTGAGCGTGCAGCTCAAAGAAGCGGAACAGCTGGTCTGAGCAGGGATCCTCGTATCAAGCGTTCAACGGCTTCGCCCCACACAGGAATCCCTGTCGGCGGGCCAGTTAGGATCCCTTGACCCCCGTAGATCCAGCGCCAGCGCGGGTTTTCGCCTTTTCCACAAGCAATTCCGGCCTTTTTGCCCTGTCAACACGAAAGAAAACAGGAAGTGTGGAAAACCACCGGCTCCACAAAACTTTAGCGTTTTGAGTAAAAAAGATATAAACGCTTGAATAATTGAAAGTTAGAACCGGACTATTCAAGGTCTCCAAGGGCAGAAGTTACATCTTGGTCACTCGCAACCCCATGTAGATGGAGGAAATCCCCAGGGTTTTCCACAGGCCGAAGGCCCCCTTGGGAGAGGGCCTTCTACCGCGCACTGGGAGGTGGTGAAAGGAGCCTATCGGAGCGAGCCAAAGCCCGCAACCGGAAATGCCAACTAGATCGTCGGCGTGGCTTCGTGGTTCACCCACCGCAGGATCTGCTCCTCGTTGACGCCCAGCTTCTTGAGGTGTTCGGTGGACTTGGTGAGGCTCTGGCCCTCATCGCGGCAGATGAGGAGCCGGCGCTTCCAGGCTTCCACGGCGCGTTCACGCAGGGCGGTCTCCCCCTTCTCCATGCGCTTCTCCAGCACGTAGCCGAGGTTGTTGGCGGCCTTACGCAAGGCAGGATCCAAGGCCAGGGCCTTGTCGTAGGCCTCGGTGGCGGCGTCCAGGTGACCTTGCACTTCCAGGGCCACGCCCTGGGCGTTCCAGACGTCGGCATCATCGGGGGCCAGGGCCATGGCTTCCTTCACCATGAGGGCTTGATCCTCGTGGCGGTTGGCGAGGCGGTAGCACTCCGAGAGGCCCAGGTAGGCGCTGTACTCGGCGGGATCAATCTCCAGCGCCTGGAGGAAGGCCTGCTCCGCGGACTGGGGTTGCTCCCCATCGAGCAGCACGTAGCCCATCTGCACCTGAATGTCCGCGGCCTCGGGATCCCTGGCCAGGGCCTCGCGGTAGCAGCGGAGGGCATCCTCGATGCGCTCCTCTTCACGGGCCATGTCGCCCAGGGCGGCCCAGGGGTTGGCGGACTGGGGGTCGGTATCGGCGGCGAGGGTGAAGTAGGAGGTGGCGCCTTCGGGATCACCCAGATCACGGCGGTATTCGCCCAGCAGGCACTGGGCCTCGGCGAGCACGTGAGCCTCCGGGGCCATGAGCATCAGCATGTGGAGCTGCCCCTGGGCGATGTCCAGATGGCCGTGCTCCGCCATGAGCTCCGCGAGGATGAAGTAGCTGGCGGGCTCGAGGCTGTTCAGGCTGCGGGCCTTGGCGATGCAGCGGAGGCCATCGCCGAAGCGGCTGCGGCGGATGAGCTGTTCGCCGAGGGTGTGCCAGCCCCAGAAATAGTCCGGGTCCGAATCCAGGGCGGCGCTGAGTTGGGCTTCGGCGCCCTGGAGGTCATCCATGGCTTCCAGCGTCAGGGCCAACAGGCGCAGGGTGCGCGGATCCTTGGGCTGGAGCGTGAGGGCCTTCAGGAGCCAGGTCTTGGCCTCCTCGGGCTTGTCGGAATTCAGGCAGAGGAGGCCCATGAGCTCCAGGGTGCGGGCGTCGGCGCCATCCAATTTGAGGGCCTGGTGCAGGCTGCGCTCAGCGCCATCCAGATCGAAGAGGACGAGGCGCAGGTGGCCGAGGTTCCGGTGCACGGCGGCGGCCTCGGGATGCTCATCCCGGACGGATTCCAGCTGCATGAGGGTGTCCTGGGCGGCATCCTCGCTCATGCCATCGCCCAGGGCGAGCAGGCGCTCGAACCAAGCGTCGAAATCAGCGCGGTTCTCAGCCAGGTGGCGATCCAGCAACTCGGCGGCCTCGGTGTTCCGGCCACGGGCGTTGAGTCGGCGGGCCTGGGCCAGCAAACCGCCGGCCTGGGCCGCATCCAGGGTGGGATCAATCAGGGAGCGCCAGGAGCGGGACATGGAAACCTCGGTGAGCAGGGGACAGGTTACCATCCGCGGGGAGCCGGGGCTCCGACGCGGATCTCAGTTTTCCAGGGCCGCGCGGATTCCGTCACAGACCTGGCGGGCCATGGCCGCGCGGGTCTCCACCGTGGCACTGCCGAGGTGGGGCAACAGCACCGTGCGGGGGGCCTTCAACCAACGGGGATCCAATGCGGGTTCGCCGGCGTAGACATCCAGGCCCACGCCGCCCAGGTGCCCTTCGTGCAGGAGCTGGATGGCCGCGGGTTCATCGAAGATTCCACCGCGGGCGGTGTTGATGAGGACGGCCCCCGGCGCCATCGCCCGGAGCTTCGAGGCATCGAGGAGGTTCGTCGTGTCGGCGGTGAGCGGACAGTGGAGGCTCACCACGGAACTCTCTGCGAGCAGGGTTGCGAGGGGCAGCCGCCGGGCCGAGCCCGGCCCGAAATCCACGGTTCCACCGCGTCCTTCGCGATCCCAGAAGGCGACGTCCATTCCCAGGGCCCACACGCGGGTCGCAAAGGCCCGGCCGATGGCCCCCGCACCGAGGATGCCGCACGTGCGATTCCGCAGCCCCAGGCCCAGCAGCTGATCCGGAGCCCAGCCCCGCCACTGCCCGCTGCGCACCAGGGCTTCGCCCTCGGCCACCCGGCGGGTGAGGGCCAGCAGGAGCGCCAGGGCGAGGTCCGCGGTGGCGTCCGTGAGGGTGCCGGGGGTGTTCACCACGCGGATGCCCCGGGCTTCGCAGGCGGTCACGGGCAGGTGGTTGAAGCCCACGGAGTAGGTGGCGACGGCGCGGAGCAGGGGCGCACGGTCCAGGTCCTCCGGGGTGAGGGGCTCCGAGAGCAGCACCAGCAGCGCCCTGGCCTCGGGCAAGGCGGCGTTCCAAGCCTCGGAACGGAAGGGCAGGATGCGCACCTCATGGGCGGTGGTCAGGTCCGCCAGCGCCGATCCCACCAGGGGCGAGGTCGCGAGGATCATCGCTGCAGGGCTTTGAGGGCCTGCCGGATGGCTTCGGGCAGGGCGGGTTTGTCGGGGCGCATCTTTTCGATGACCGGCAGCACCGAATCCTCCTTGAAGCCGAGGTTGGTGAGGGCCGAGCGCAGGTCCGCCTCCCACCGATCCGCCGGGGCGGTGGAGGCACCGAGGCCATCCAACCCCGACAGGCCGCCCATTTTCTCGCTGAGCTCGAAGCACAGCTTTTCCGCGGTCTTCTTCCCCACCCCGGGGATGCGGGTGAGACGGGTGACGTCGCGGCTGCGCAGGGCGGCGATCAACTCCTCCCCGGGCATGGAGCCCAGGGCGGCCAGGGCCAGCTTGGGGCCCACGCCATCCACCTTCACCAGCAGCCGGTAGAGCTCGCGCTCCTGGGCGCTGCTGAAGCCGATGAGGCTGAGGTCGTTCTCCCGGAGGATGGTCTCGGTGTGGATCACCACCTCCTGGCCCGGTTCGGGCAAGAGGCCGTAGGTGCTGAGGCTGATGGCGCAGGCATAGCCCACCCCGCCGCACTCGACCACCGCCAGGTGGGGGAGTTTCTGGATCAGTTCACCGCGGAGCCTGGAGATCATCCCTCCACTATCGCACCCCGCGCCGCGGGACGTATCCCCCAGGCGGATCAGGGGCCCGCCCCGGCCCCCTGGCCCCTCGCCCCGGTGGGTTAGCATCCGGCGGGCTTTGCCCCACAATCAGGACATGTTTGAAGATCGCAGGCAGTGGTGGTGGTACTGGGGGGCTTGGGGCCTCCTGGCGGTCTACAACACCACGTGGGATTTAGCCCTCCGCACCTCCAAGTCCAACTGGTGGGGCGACTGGTTCATGCTCCTCCAGATGAACATCGCCCAGATCCTCGTGTGGGCGCTGTTGGGCTTCGGGCTCCTGGCCGTGGCCCGGCGCTTTCCCATCGAAGGCTTCGAGTGGGCCAACTGGCGCAGTTGGCGCGTGCTCGGCCTCCACTTCGGGGCCAGCTTCATCGCGACCCTGGCGGGCCTGCTGGGCACCTTCCTCGTGGCCATCGCGTTCTCCCGCCTGGAGCGGGGCACCTTCCTGGAATGGAACCTCCTGGAGTCCCTGCGGACCCCCCGGTTCTGGCTGGGTTACGAGGATTTCCTGAAGCGCTATTTCCACACGAATTTCATGGTGATGCTGGCCCTGCTCAGCGCCTACCACATGGTCATGGCCCACCGCCGCTTCAAGAAGCGGGAGGTGGAGGCCGCCCAGTTGGAGAAGGCCTTCATGCACGCCCAGAACCAGGCGCTCCGCATGCAGCTCCAGCCGCATTTCCTGTTCAACACCCTCAACTCGATCTCGGCCCTCGTGCACCTCGATCCGGACATGGCGGATCGCATGATCGCCCGCCTGGGGGATCTGCTGCGCCTGAGCCTGGATCAGAGCGGGCAGCAGGAGGTGACCCTGGCCCAGGAGGCGCAGTTTCTGGAGCGCTACCTGGCCATCGAGCGCTTGCGTTTCCAGGACCGGCTCACCATCGGCATCGAGATCCCGGATGAATTGACCAAGTGCCGCGTTCCCAGTTTCATCCTCCAACCCTTGGTGGAGAACGCCATCAAACATGGCGTGGGCGCCAGCGCCACCGGCGGCCACATCGGGGTTCGCGCGCGCACCGAGGATGGGATGCTCTGCCTTGAGGTGGAGGATGACGGCCCCGGCTTCGTGACGAGCCCCCGCCCGGGCCATGGCATTGGTACCGGCAACACCCGCCAGCGCCTCCAGTTGCTCTATGGAGAAGCGCAGAGCTTCGAACTCCTCAGCATCCCCGGGAAGGGGACCCTCGCCCGGGTCCGTCTCCCTCTCTCCTTTGCCACGCCCGATTCGGGCGAGATCGAGGTGGTCGCATGAGCCTCCGTGCCCTGATCGTGGACGACGAAATCCTTGCCCGGCAGCGCATCCGACAGATGCTGCAAGGCGAAGGGGATATCGAAGTGGTGCAGGAATGCTCCAATGGCCTCGAGGCCGTGGAGACCATCGAGAAGCTCAATCCGGATCTGGTGTTCCTCGACATCCAGATGCCCGAGCTGGATGGCTTCGGAGTGTTGGAGGCCATCGGTCCCGACCGGATGCCCGCCACCATCTTCGTCACCGCCTACGACCAGTACGCCGTGCACGCCTTCGATGTGAACGCCGTGGATTACCTCCTGAAGCCCTTCGACAAGGAGCGCTTCCAGAAAACCCTGCAGCGTATTCGCGATGGCAAGGGCAAGGGCGGGGCCAACGGCGATCCGCAGAAGATGGAGGATCTCCTGACGGAGGTCCGCAAGGATCAACCCTTCCTGGAGCGCATCCTCGTCCGCGTGGGCGAGCGCCAGGCCCTGCTCAAGGTGAGCCAGGTGCAGTGGGTGGAGGCTGAGGACAACTACGTGCGGCTCCATGTGGAAGGCGGCAGCCACCTCCTGCGCCAAACCATGAACGCCATGTCCCAGAAGCTGGATCCCCACCAGTTCCGCCGCATCCACCGCAGTGCCATCGTGAACATGGACTACATCAAGGAACTGCAGCCCTGGAGCAGCGGCGACTACCTCGTCATCATGCGCGACGGCACGCGGCTGACCTTGAGCCGCACCTACCGGCCCCAGTTCAGCGAGCTGAAGTAGATTTCTGCGAAAAGATCACCACGAAGGCACGAAAAAAAGCGAAGGCCACGAAAGAGATTCCTTCGTGGCCTTTTTCTCATTTGTTCGTGCCTTCGTGGTGATATTTCCAAAGCGCCCTGAATTCCACTTCAGCGAGCCCGTGCGAGGTACTCCGCCAGCCCGTTCAGGAACATCTGAACGGACATGGTCACGAGCGTCATGCCCATGAGCCGCTCCAGGGCCACGAGGCCCCTTTCCCGCAGCAACCGGTGCAGGGCGGAGCTGGAGAGGAGGATCACCACCGAGGCCGCCCAGGCCCCCGTCATGGCCCCCCACCACTCCAGCATGCGCTGGGGCTCCCGGGACACGAGCAGCAGCAGCGCTGCCAGCAGGGAGGGCCCCGCCACGAGGGGAATGGCCAGGGGCACGATGAAGGGCTCCGTCTCCGCTGCCTCCTCGTCCCGCTCCCGCTTCTCCGACTCCGGCGGAAAGATCATCTTCAGCGCGATGAGGAAGAGGATGATGCCCCCCGCGATGCTGATGGATTCCTGCTTCAGTTGCAGCGCATCCAGCATTCCCTGCCCGAAGAACAGGAACAGCATCATCACCCCATAGGCGATCACCAATTCCCGGATGATGATCTTCCGCCGCCGGCTGGCGGAGAGGTGTTTCAGCGTCGCCAGGAACAGCGGCACGTTCCCCAGCGGATCCATGATCAGGAACAGCATGATGGCCGCCGACCAGAGCTTCATGGGCACCTCCAGCCCCCTCTTCGGCCTGCCTCGAGGGAATCCCGAATCCCGCCTACTTCCGCTTCCAGAAGTCGAACTCCGGCTCGTACCGGGCGTCCCCCAGTTCCTCCACCTTCCCCTTCATCCAAGCTTGCGCGTCGGCCATGGCCTGGTTGTACACACTCGGCCCCATCTCCCGCAGCATGAACGCCAACACCCGCCCCGCCTTCAAATCCCCGATCTCCTCATCCAACTCCTCCGAGAAGAACCGCTTCACCGAACCCAGCAAGTACTTCTCAGTGTCCTTCGACAACTCGATGGCCATCACCCCTCCCCGATCGATCCCCAAATCTTAATGGCCGTACCGCTCGAAGCGGATCGGGATCGGAGGGACGACCTCCACCTAAAAAAGGCGAGGTCGTCCCAACAACGAAGTACGGCAGCTCGCGCTGCCGTACCGTAGGACCTTGGTGGAGCTGATCGGGATCGAACCGACGACCTCGTCATTGCGAACGACGCGCTCTCCCAACTGAGCTACAGCCCCAAGGGAAGGGATAGTCTATCAACAAAAACGCCGCCCGGGGAGGGCGGCGTTTGAGAAGGGCTGGGATCAGCCTACTTCAGGGATTCCATGATCTCGTCGAGCACCGCCTTGGAGGGGCGGAGGGTCTCGAGATCCTGGTCCACCAGGGGGGTGTCCACGGTGTTCAGGAGGGTGTTGAAGTCGGGCTTCTCGGGGTTGATGTAGAGAAGGCCCGTGAGGAACTCGCCCTTGGCGTGGCTATCCTTGATGGCCTTCATGGCGGACAGCGCGTCGGTGGCGTCGTAGCCCTCGTGCACGTTGCGGAAGGTCACCTTGGAACCGTCGGGGAAGGTGACGGTCTCGGCGGTGCCGGGCTCGATCTCCACCTGCTCCAGCTCGGCGAACTGGACGAAGTTCAGCTCATGGAGGGGCATCTCGTGGTCCTTGACGTTCTTGTAGGACTTTGTGGAGCTGTCGTGGTTGTTGAAGGTGACGCAGGGGCTGATGATGTCGATGATCGCGGTGCCCTTGTAGGCCATGGCGGCCTTCATGATGGCGTTCATCTGCTTGGGGTTGCCGCTGAAGGAGCGGGCCACGAAGCCGCAGCCCAGCTCGATGGCGAGGGTGACGGGATCGATGGGCTCCAGGCGGTTCACGGCGCCGTGCTTGAGCACGGAGCCCTTGTCGGCCGTGGCGGAGAACTGGCCCTTGGTGAGGCCGTACACGCCGTTGTCCTCGATGATGTAGATCATCGGCACGTTGCGGCGGATCATGTGGCAGAGCTGGCCCAGGCCGATGCTCATGGAATCGCCGTCACCGGAGACGCCGATGTTCATGAGGCCCTTGTTGGCCATGGAGGCGCCGGTGGCCACGGCGGGCATGCGGCCGTGGACGCTGTTGAAGCCCCAGGCCTGGTTGAAGAAGTAGGCGGGCGTTTTGGAGGAGCAGCCGATGCCGGAGTACTTACCGACCTTGTGGGCCTCGATGTTCATCTCCCAGGCGGCGTTGATCAGCTGCGCGGTGATGGAATCGTGGCCGCAGCCGGCGCACAGGGTGGACTTGCCACCCACGTACTCCTGCTTGGTGAGGCCGATCTTGTTGGTGGGGGCGGTAGGGGCGGGGGTCGCGGTCGTCATCTCAAACTCCTCGCTTACTTGCCAGACTTTTCGGCGGCGTTGATCTGATCCACCACGGTCTTGGCGTCGAGGGCCAGGCCGTCGTAGTGGAGGACGGATTTGAACTTGGTGGCGGCTTCAGGGTAGAACTCCTTCAGCAGCGCGGCCATCTGGGCGTCGCGGTTCTGCTCCACCACGTAGATGACCTTCTTCTCCTTGATGAAGGCATCCACTTCGGCGGTGAAGGGCAGGGCGCGCAGGCGCAGGTAATCGAGCTTCAGGCCGCCAGCGGCCAGGATGTCCTGGGCCTCGACGACGGCGGGATCGCTGGAACCGAAGGCCAGGACGCCCTTGTCGGAACCGAGGTTGCGGGAGATGGGCTTGGGCACGAAGGACTTGGCCACCTCGTACTTCTTGCGGAGGCGATCCACGAGGGCGACGTAATCCTCGGGCTTCTCGGAGTACTGGGCGTAGCCGTTGTGGCCGCTGCCGCGGGTGAAGTAGGCGCCCTTGCCGCCGGGGGTGCCGGGCAGGGTGCGGTAGGGGATGCCGTCGCCGTCCACGTCCTTGTAACGGCCCCAGTCCTTGACCTCGTTCAGCTCCTTCTCGCCCAGCACCTTGCCGCGGTCGTAGGGCTTGGTGGGGTAGGGGAAGGGATCGCTGGCCCAGTTCTGCATGCCCAGGTCGAGGTCGGTGACGACGAAGATCGGGGTCTGGAAGCGCTCGGCCAGGTTGAAGGCCTCGG
>DATEZP010000096.1:0-16555 GCA_035255465.1 Holophagaceae bacterium | reverse complement strand
CCCGGCCCTCCGGGCCCAGGCGGATGCCTTCCCCACCCTGGCGGAGCTGGCCAAAGTGCGCGTGGTGGCCGCCTCCAAGAACCTCGAGTCCACCTTGGACTCCCCCTCCTCCATCACCGTGTTCACCCGGGCCGAGATCCGGCGCATGGGGCTCAACTCCCTCACGGACCTCTTGAACCTCGTGCCCGGGATGCAGGCCCTCTTCGAGCCCACGGAGGGACGGGACAACCTGCTCCAGGGCCGCGGCACCCCCGAGTCCTACGGCCAATCCTTTCTCCTCCTGCTGGACGGCCAACGGCTCAATGAGCACTACACAGGCGGGTTCACCCTGGCGAACCGGTTCATCGCCCTCGAGAACCTCGAACGGGTGGAGATCATCCGCGGCCCCGGCTCCGCGCTCTACGGGTCCAACGCCTTCAACGGGGTCATCAACCTCGTCACCGCGCGCCACCTGAACGATCTCACGGTGGAAGCCGGTGCATTCTCAGAGGGCCGCCTGGGACTGAACGTCAGCGGCGGCGCTGGGACCTTCGCCTACTCCGCTTTCCTGCAGGGATCCCAGGACCGGGGCTACCGTTTCGAACACCCCTTCGACCGCTACCACCTCCAGTCGCAGACCCGGGATCCCCGCCAGGGTCTGGACGCGCTGGCGAGCCTGGAATGGGGGAACGCCTTCCTCCAGCTGCGGCACACCCAGCACCGGCTGGAGGACTTCTACGTCTACCGCCGCCTGGATGATGGCGTGAACTCCGACCGCAACGCCCAGAGCCACCTCCGCCTGGGCACCCGGATGGAGTTCGCCCCCGGCTTCACCGGCACCGTCGCCCTCGCCGCCACCCGCACCACCTGGACCTACGAAGGTCGCCTCGCCCTCCAGGGCAGTGACCCCGCAGACCTGCTCCAGGGCTCGAAGCTGGTGCATGACGCCGTGGAAGGCACCGCCGACTTCGCCTACGCCCTGGGGGACGCGCACCGCCTCAATTTCGGGGCGAACCACGAGGAAGCCTGGATCCCCACGGCCTCCACCCTCAGCAACTACGACCCCATCTCCGGGGCCTACGTGGGCACCTACACGGAGTTCGACGGGGCGGACTACCGCTTCGTGGAGAACCGCCGCCGGAACCTCAGCGGGGTCTACCTGCAGCACCAGGCCCGTTGGAGCGAACGGTGGAGCACCACCTTGGGGATCCGGCACGACCGGTACAACGACGTGGGCTCCAGCACGACCCCCCGGGCGGCCCTCATCTTCGCGCCCACTCCCGAGGACCGGCTCAAGGCCATGGTCGGCACCGCCTTCCGGGCGCCGGGCCTCGGCGACCTCTACGACCGGGATGCCGGGGTCACGCTCGGCAATCCCCACCTCGGCCCCATCCGGGTGCGTACCGCCGAGTTCGCCTATCAGCACCAGGGACCCGGATGGCAGACGGGGGTCACGGTGTTCGACAACCGCGCCAGCCACCTCCTCTCCAGCGTCTCGCTGCCCAGCGGCAAGACCCAGGTGGAGAACGTGGGCAGCAACCACAACCGCGGATATGAGCTGGAGGGCGCCCTGGAGTTCGGCGAAGACTGGCTGATCCGGGCGAACTACACGCAGATCACCCACAACGAGACCCTGGACCTGCCCAACCCCAGCGCCTTCGTGGCCGAGCAGTTCGGGGCCCGGCGCTTCGGTTCCCTCGTCCTGAATCGCGACCTCGGCGATTGGAATGTGAACGTGAACGCGGTGTGGCGGGACGAGATCCCCGCCCTGCCGCACGACCGGCCCGTGTGGCTTGCGAACTTCGCCCTCACCTGGCAATGGCACCCCACCCTCCGGTGGCAGTTGAGCATCCTCAATCTGCTCGATACGGACTACGCCACCACCGCCCGGGGCTCGGGTCTGGGCCTGGGGCCTGACGGACAGCCGGTGCGGGAGGTCCCCCAGCGGGGCCGTCAGATCAGGGTGAGCTGCGCCTGGCGCTTCTGAGGCCCCCTCGGGATCGGGTACCGAGGCTTTGATCTCCGGGGGGGAATTCCCCGCCGCCCACCCCCGGGCCACGCGCAGGAGGTGTGACCCGCCTCACGCCTTCGCCCCCGGGTCTTGAATGCGGAGACAGGCGGGAACAAGCTCGGGAGAGCTTTTCGAGATGGTGCCGTCCGAAAAGCCCCCGGGAGCCGAAGATGACCGCCAAATGGGTGACCCTCGATGGAAACGAAGCCGCCGCCACGGTGGCCCACCAGCTGAGCGAGGTCATCGCGATCTACCCGATCACGCCCAGCTCCACCATGGGCGAGCTGGCCGACGAGTGGTCCGCGGCCGGGGAACCGAACCTCTGGGGCCAGGTGCCGCGTGTGGCGGAGATGCAGAGCGAGGGCGGCGCCGCGGGTGCCGTGCATGGCGCGCTCATGGCGGGATCGCTCACCACGACCTTCACGGCGAGCCAGGGCCTCCTGCTCATGATCCCGAACATGTACAAGATCGCCGGGGAGCTCACCCCCTTCGTGCTGCACGTGGCGGCCCGCACCCTGGCCACCCATGCCCTCAGCATCTTCGGTGATCACAGTGACGTCATGAGCGCCCGGCAGACCGGCTTCGCCATGCTCTGCAGCGCTTCCGTGCAGGAAGCCCAGGACATGGCCCTCATCGCGCACTCGGCCACCCTGAAGGCCCGCGTGCCCTTCATGCACTTCTTCGACGGCTTCCGCACCAGCCACGAAGTCGCCAAGATCCGCGCCCTGGAGGACGACGACCTCCGCGCCCTGATCCCCGACGACCTCATCGCCGAGCACCGCGCCCGGGCCCTGAGCCCCGACCGCCCGGTGATCCGGGGCACCGCCGCCAACCCCGACTCCTTCTTCCAGGCCCGCGAAGCCTGCAACCCCTTCCACAATGCCGTGCCCGAGCTGGTGCAGCAGACCATGGAAGCCCTGGCCGAGCGCACGGGCCGTGCCTACCGCCTCTTCGACTACGTGGGCCACCCCGAGGCCGAGCGCGTGATGATCATCATGGGCAGTGGCACGGAGACCGCCGAGGAATACATCAACTGGGCCGTGGCCCGGGGCGAGAAGGTGGGCTTCGTGAAGGTGCGCCTCTACCGCCCCTTCTCCATGGCCCACTTCGTGGCCGCCCTGCCCCCCACCGTGACGTCCATCGCCGTCATGGACCGCACCAAGGAACCCGGCGCGCTCGCCGAACCCATGTTCCTGGACGTGGCCGCCGCCCTGCGCGAAGCCCGCGAGGAGGGCTGGAGCCCCTTCGCCGTGGAGCCCCGCCTCATCGGGGGCCGCTACGGCCTCTCCAGCAAGGAATTCACCCCCGCCATGGTGAAGGCCGTCTTCGATGAACTGGCCAAGGACAAGCCCAAGCGCCGCTTCACGGTGGGCATCGTGGACGACGTCACCCACCTCAGCCTCGACGTGGATGAGGCCTTCGACCTCGAGCCCGATGACGTGGCCCGCTGCCTCTTCTTCGGCCTTGGCAGCGATGGCACCGTGGGCGCCAACAAGAACAGCATCAAGATCATCGCCGAGGAAACCGAGAACCACGGCCAGGGCTACTTCGTGTACGACTCGAAGAAGAGCGGCGCCATCACCGTGAGCCACCTGCGCTTCGGCCCCCGGCCCATCCGCAGCCCCCACCTCATCCGCAAGGCCACCTTCGTGGCCTGCCACCAGCCCCAGTTCGTGGACAAGTTCGATCTGCTGGGCCCCGCGATGGAAGGCGCCACCTTCCTGCTGAACACCCCGGAAGAGGGCTCCAAGGCCTTCGACGCCCTGCCCCTGGAACTCCAGGAGGAGATGATCCGCAAGAAGATCCGCTTCTTCACCATCGACGCCTACAAGGTGGCGAAGGAGAGCGGCATGGGCGGTCGCATCAACACCGTGATGCAGACGGCCTTCTTCGCCATCAGTGGCGTGCTGCCCCGCGAGGAGGCCATCGCCGCCATCAAGCACGCCATCGAGAAGACCTACGGCAAGAAGGGCGACGTGCTCGTGCGCCGCAACTTCGAGGCCGTGGACGCTTCCCTCGCCCACCTCCACGAAATCCCCCTGCCCAAGGCGCCCACCACCACCCGCCGCAAGCCGCCGGTGGTCTCCGAGAACGCCCCCGAGTTCGTCCAGCGCGTGACCGCCGTGATGCTCGCGGGCGAGGGCGACAAGCTGCCCGTGAGCGCATTCCCCCCCGATGGCACCTGGCCCACGGGCACCGCCAAGTGGGAGAAGCGCAACATCGCCACGGAGATCCCGGATTGGGACAGCTCCATCTGCATCCAGTGCAACAAGTGCGTGCTCATGTGCCCCCACGCCGCCATCCGCGCCAAGGTCTTTGAACCTGCGGAGCTCCACGGCCACCCCGAGGGCTTCAAGTTCACGGACTACAAGGGCGCCGAACACAAGGGCAAGAAGTACGTCATCCAGGTGGCCCCCGAGGATTGCACCGGCTGCACCCTCTGCGTGCAGGTGTGCCCCGCCAAGGACAAGAGCAACCCCAGCCACAAGGCCATCGACATGGTGCCCCAGCACCCGATCCTCGAGCGGGACAAGGCCAACTTCGACTTCTTCCTGGAGCTGAAGGAGCAGGATCGCGAAATCATGAAGCTCGACGTGAAGGGCACTCAGCTCATGGAACCCCTCATGGAGTTCAGCGGCGCCTGCTCGGGCTGCGGCGAGACGCCCTACCTCAAGCTGCTCACCCAGCTCTACGGCGACCGCCTCATGATCGCCAACGCCACGGGCTGCTCGAGCATCTATGGCGGCAACCTGCCCACCACGCCCTACACCACCAATAAGGATGGGCGCGGCCCCGCCTGGGCCAACAGCCTCTTCGAGGACAACGCCGAGTTCGGCTTCGGCATGCGCCTCTCCGCCGATCAGCAGCAGGGCCTCGCCCTGGGCCAGCTCCGCCTCCTCTCCGGCGGCCTGCCGGGCGAGCTGGTGGAAGGCCTCATCGCCGGCGCCACCGCCCATGATGAAGCCACCATCAAGGTGCAGCGCCAGCGAATCCAGGAGCTGCTCAGGCTGCTGGAGGGCCGCACCGACGCCCCCGCCATCCGCCTCCGTGGCCTCGCCGAGCATCTCGTGCGCCGCAGCGTGTGGATCATCGGCGGCGACGGCTGGGCCTACGACATCGGCTACGGCGGCTTGGACCATGTCATCGCCACTGGTGAGGACGTGAACATCCTCGTGCTCGACACCGAGGTCTACTCCAACACCGGTGGCCAGGCCTCCAAGTCCACGCCCATGGGCGCCGCGGCGAAGTTCGCCTCCGGCGGTAAGAAGACCCCCAAGAAGGATCTGGCCCTCCTCGCCCTCAGTTACGGCCACGTCTACGTCGCCCGGGTCGCAATCGGCGCCAAGGACGCGCAGACCGTGAAGGCCTTCCAGGAAGCCGAGAGCTGGCATGGCCCGAGCCTCATCCTCGCCTACAGCCCCTGCATCGCCCACGGCTACGATCTGGCCCAGGGCGCGGAGCAGACCAAGCTCGCCGTGGAGAGCGGCTACTGGCCCCTCTACCGCAACGACCCGAGGCGCCTCACCGAGGGCCAGGCCCCGCTCCAGCTCGACAGCGCCGCCCCCAAGGGCGACCTGGGCCGCTTCCTCCGCAACGAAACCCGGTTCAGGATGGTGGAACAAGCCCACCCCGAAACCTTCGCGCAGATGCTCGCCGAGAGCCAGTTGGACCTCGCCCGCCGCTACGCCGCCCTGAGTTCCCTCGCCCAGATGGATGCCACCGCGGGTCCCACGCCCTCCACGAAAGCCTGAGGTAGACCATGGATCTCTCGCTCAGCTACCTCGGATTGAACTTGCCTCATCCCCTCATCGTGGGCGCCTCGCCCATGGTGGATAACCTCGACACCGTCCGCCGCCTGGAGGATGCGGGCGCGGCGGCCCTGGTGATGCACTCCCTCTTCGAGGAGCAGATCACCCGGGAGCAGTTCGGCACCCTCATGGACCTGGAACTCCACTCCAACGCCCATGCGGAGGCCGCCAGCTACCTGCCGGAGCCCTCCTACTTCACCCTGGGCCCCGAGACCTACCTCGAGCAGATCCGCAAGCTCAAGAGCGCCGTGGGCATCCCCATCATCGCCAGCCTCAACGGCACCACGCCCACGGGCTGGGTGCACTACGGCGGGCTCATGGAGGAGGCAGGGGCCGACGCCCTGGAACTCAACACCTACGAGATCGCCACGGATCCCACCCAGTCAGCCGCCCTGCTGGAGAACCAGCTGGTGGAACTCGTGAAGAAGGTGCGCGCCACGGTGACGATCCCCATCGCCGTGAAGCTGAGCCCCACGTTCACCAGCCTGCCCAACCTGGCCCGGCGCCTCCATGAAGCCGGCGCCAACGGCCTCGTGCTTTTCAACCGCTTCCTCCAACCCGATTTCGATCTGGAGAGCCTGCAGCTCGTCCCACGGCTCTACCTCTCCGACGCCCGGGAGCTGCTGCCCCGCCTCCACGCCCTGGCCCTGCTCCACGGTTCCTTCCCCGGCAGCCTCTCCTGCAGCGGCGGCGTGCATGACGTGGAGGATGCCCTCAAGGCCGTCATGGCCGGGGCCCATTCCGTGCAGGTGGTCTCCTCCCTCCTCATCAAGGGCCCCGGCCAGCTCAAGGTCCTTCGCCAGGGCATGGCCGAGTGGCTCGAAGCCCGCGAATACGAAAGCCTCCGTCAGGCCCATGGCAGCATGAGCCTCTCCAAAGTGCCCAACCCCGGCGCCTACGAACGCGCCAGCTACATGCGCGTCCTCCAGGGCTGGCGGCCGGAGATGCTGCCCCACTGAATTCGAGAGAAGGTGAACCACCAAGACACCAAGACACCAAGAAAAGCGATCAAGAGGGTCATTCCCTTCTTTGCTTTTCTTGGTGTCTTGGTGTCTTGGTGGTGACCTTCCTTTCTACTTCAGTCCCAGCTCGAAGGGCATCCGCGCATAGGCGCCCTGGGGGTCGTTGAGGCCCTCGAGCACCTCGAACTGGCGCAGCATCTCCGTCTTCAGCTGATCCACGGGGCCGGCCTTGACGACCCGGCGGGGCTTGCCTTGGGTGAGGCCCTTCACCACGGCCTTCATGAAGCCATCGGGCTCATGATCGGGGCCCTTCACCGAGTAGTCCGCGAGGTTGGCCAGCTTCGCGGCGGCCTTCACGGATTCCTGCAGTCCGCCCAGCTCATCCACGAGGCCCAGCTTGAGGGCCGTCTGGCCGGACCACACGCGGCCCTGGGCGATCTCGTGCACGGCATCGCGCTTCAGCTTCCGGCCCTCGGCCACCTTATCCAGGAAGCGGGCGTAGATGTCGTCCACCACGGCCTGGATGCGGGCCAGTTCCTCGGGATTCTTGGGGCGGGCGAGGCTCTGGGGGTTGGAGAGCTTGGCCGTCTGCACGCTGTCCCAGGTGATGCCGTGCTCGGCGGCCAGCTTCTGCACGTTGGGCAGGAGGCCGAAGACCCCGATGGAACCCGTGATGGTGGAGGGCTCCGCCAGCACGCGGCTGCCGTAGGCGCTGATCCAGTAACCGCCGGAAGCGGCCAGGTGGCTCATGGAGATGACCACGGGCTTCTTGGCCTTGGTGAGGATGACTTCCCGCTGGATGACTTCGCTGGCCTGGGCGCTGCCGCCGGGGCTGTTCACGCGGAGGACGACGGCCTTGACGCGATCGTCCATGCGGAGTCGGCGCAGCTCGCGGGCCACCCGATCGCCCCCCACCTGCTGGGAACCGCCCTCGCCATCCACGATCTCGCCTTCGGCGAAGAGCACCGCGACTTGATCCCCGCTGGTTTTCGGGCTGAAAGCAGCCGCGCGGTAGGCCTCCCATTCGATCTGGGGGAAGTCCTTGTCCTTGGCTTGCTTGCCCGCCAGTTCCTTCAGGCGGTCCAACACTTCATCGGTGTTGGCGAGGCGATCCACGAGCTTGGCGGCCTTGGCCTCCTCGCCGCGGAGCATGCCTTTCTCATCGGCCAGCGCCTGCAGCGCCGCCACGTCCAGCTTGCGGCCCTCGCCCACGGTGGCCTTCCACTCGGACCAAAGGTCGCCCAGGAGGGTCTGGATCTGCTCCCGGTTCTCGGCGCTCATGTGATCGAGGATGTAGGGCTCCACGGCGCTCTTGAACTTGCCCACGCGGGTGACCTGCACTTCCACGCCGTACTTTTTGAAGGCGCCGCCATAGAACATGGGTTCCGCGGAGAAGCCGTTGGCCTGCACGAGGCCGAAGGGGTGCAGCAGGAGCTGGTTGGCGGCGCTGGCGAGGTAGTAGTCGCTGCGGCCGTAGTTGAGGTTCCAAGCCACCAGGGGCTTCTTCGCCGCGAACTTCACCAGGGCCTGGCGCAGCTCCCGCAGCTGGGCGGGACCGCCACCCTGGAGGTTGCCCGTGAGGTAGAGGGCGGCCACGCGCTCATCGCCGCTGGCGGTCTCCACGGCTTCCAGCAGGTCGGACAAGGCCATGCGGCGGCCGGCGCCGCCATTGAGCGCGGCGCTGAGGGCCTCGCTGGGATTGGGATCCTGCGCATGCTCCACCAGGGTGCCGTCGAGGTTCATGACGACGATGGTCTTGCTGGCCACCGTGGGCTTGCTGGAGGAACCCGCCGCCACGAGGATCACGAAGCAGAGCACGAAGCCGATGCCCGTGAAGAGGACGAGGGCGAAGAAGGAGGCGAAGAGGCTTTTGAAGAACTCGCGCATGGGACCTCTGATCCGTTAGATGTTGTGGCCCAGGCGGGCGCAGAAGGCGATGTAATCGGCCACCACCGAGGGGACGAACGCGGCCGTGCGCTCATCCTTGGGCGTGCCATCTTCGGCGAGGTTCTGATCCGCATGGGGAATGGGAAGGGCCTGGGGCACCACCAGTGCGCCCATGTTGGCCAGGGTGGCCCGCCAGCTCAGCATGCCACGGCTGCCCCCGAAGGCCCCGGGGGAGGCGGCGCAGAGCAGCACGGGCAGGTCCTTCCAGGGGCTGGGGCTCAGGGTGCTCAGCCAATCGATGGCGTTCTTCAGGTGGCCCGGGATGCCGGCGTTGTACTCCGGCGACACGATGACGAGGCCCTGGGCGCCGCGCATGGCTTCAGCCAGCCGCAGCGCGCCTTCGGGAGCGGCCAGGCCATCCTCGTAGAGGGACCAGCGGAGGGCTTCCCCATGAAAAGCCTGGGTCTGATGCCCCCGGGCCTGGATCTCGCGATCCAAATAGGTGAGAAGCCGGGTGTTGAGAGATGCGGGGCGGAGGCTCCCCCCCATGAGGACGAGGTTCATCGATGACTCCAGACCTGCAATTATGCCCGCAGGCGATACCCGACTCCCGCAGTAAACTATAGGCAGGCGTTGCGGCCCCGGAAGATCGCCGATCGGCGGTGCAACGTCGTCTTAGGAGGATTACCCATGAGCAACTACCCCGAATACATGGTCGCCCCCATGCGGGAGGAGCTGGTCCAAGCCGGCTTCGAGCAGCTCATGACCCCGGAGGCCGTGGAGCAGGCCCTGCAGCGCCCCGGCACCACCCTGCTGCTCGTGAACAGCGTGTGCGGCTGCGCCGCCGCCGGCGCCCGCCCCGGCGTCACCGCCGCCCTGGCCTCGGGCCTCACCTTCGATCACCTCGTCACCGTCTTCGCCGGCATGGAGAAGGAAGCCACCCAGGCCGCCCGGGAGTACTTCGAGGGCGCCATGCCCAGCTCCCCCCAGGCCGCCATCCTCAAGGACGGCCAGCTCGTCCACCTCATGCAGCGCACCGACTTCCTGGGGCACGAACCCCAAGCCATCGCCGAAACCCTGAAGGCGGCCGCGGCCAAGCTGGCGGCCGTTTAAAAACGAGATCACCACCAAGACACCATTCGTTGGTTGGCCTCGCGTATCCCTGCAGGGGATGCCGAGAAGGCACCAAGAAAAGCCCAAGAAGAAGATGACCCTGTTTTCTTCTTTCCTTGGTGTCTTGGTGTCTTGGTGGTTTTCATGATTTCTGAATGGATGGAGTTCCCATGCCCCGCGCCGCAGCCCTGACGCTGGCCCTGCCTCTGGCCGCCCAGGCGCCTCCCGCGCTCCCCGCGTTGCAGGCCGTGACCGTGGGGGAGATCTCCACGCTGGCCCTGCCCATGCGCGTGGAGCTGGGCGCCTACCTGCCGCAGATCGAGGCCCTGGCCCCGCGCACGCCACCGGTGGTGGAGCAGTGGGCGGAAATCCCGAACAAGCCCCGCACCTATTTCCGCTGCAACCTCTACCGGGAGCCCCTGGCCTTCCGCTTCACCAACCAACGGGTCGCGGTGACCACCGTCGTGAATTTCGGCATGGACGTGGGCGTGCGCACCGTGGGCGAGCACTACACCACCGTGGGCTCCTGCGGCCGGGCGCCGGAGCCGCCGCGCCGCGCCATGATCGAAGTGGATACCCAGTGGGCCCTGCGCCCGGATTGGCGCTTGGAACTGCGGGATCCCATCGCCACCGCCACGGCCCTGAACGCCTGCCAGATCACCTTCCTCGGCATCGACATCACGGAGGACGTCACCCAGGGCATGCAGGGCCAGGTGAAGACCGCCGTGGCCCAGCTCGACGATCTGGTGCGCAAGAACGATCTGCTGCGCCAGCGGGCCCAGGAGGCCTGGGCCATGGCCACCCAGCCCTTCGAGCTGCGCAAGGATGTGTGGCTCGTCCTGCGCCCCGAGAAGCTGCGCATGGGCCCCATCCGCACCGAAGGCCAGACCCTCTTCGTCACGCCGGAACTGCAGGCCCGGCCCCTCATCATCGTGGGCCCCAAACCCCCCGCCGAGCCCCGCCCCCTGCCCGACCTCGACGTGGCCAGCGAGATCCTCCCCGGCTTCCGCGTGCGCGCCGAAGCCGAATTGGACTATGCCTCCGCCACCCTGCAACTCAACGAGACCCTGGCCGGCAAGGCCTTCGACACCGAGCGTGGCCCCCTCACCATCAACACCGCCGCCCTCGCCGGCGCCGATGGGAAAGCCATCCTCGAACTCGACGTGAAGGGCCCCGTCACCGGCATCATCACCCTCCAAGGCCGCCCCATCATCACCCCGGAAGGCCTCGTTCAATTCGAGAACCTCGACTTCACCCTCGCCAGCACCGGCTGGCTCACCCGGACCGCCGCCTGGCTCTTCAAATCCAAGATCCGGAAAATGATCCAGGACCAAAGCACCGTCCTCATCGGCCAGCAGTTCAAGGAGCTCATGGCCCTCGCCCACCAGCAGCTGAACCGGACCTTGGCGCCGGGTTTGGAGATGAAGGGACAGTTGAAGGAGGTGCGCCTGCAGAGTGTGCTGGCGGCGCCGACGGCGTTCAGGGTGGTGGCATGGATTGAGGGGGAGGCGGAGGTGGTGGCGCGGTAGGAAAACAAGTCAACATATTCGCTGCACCCAATCTTTTCCCAGAATGTAAAAGGCCCCCGGATGGGGGCCTTTTACATTGCTTGGGTTCAGATCTAGAACGTGACCTTGAAGCCCATGGCGAAATTACGGGGCTGGGTCCAGGTAAAGGCGTTTCCACCCGAAATTCCTCGCCGGCTACCAATGAGATTGGCGCCAGTCAGTCCGTTACCTTCAACGATGTCCTGCTCCGTCTGGCGGTTGAACACGTTGAAGATGTTAAGGGAAACTTCTCCCTTCACGACACCGAACTTTCGGCTGTACTGGATGCGCGCATCAAAAAGCTTGGTGGAAGGTGTGCGGTTCTTTCCAGCTTGTTCAGAAAACGCATCAGCAAGGGCAGGTGCCTTCTGCAGGATGCGGGTGCCAATCTGTTCAGCATCACTGTAGTGGTAACCACTGATGAAGGTACCGGTGACACCCAACTGGAACCCGTTGTTCCAACGGTAATAGACATTGGCCTTGTGCAACCAGTCGATGGAACCGTCGAGACGGCCATTGCCGTAGGCGAGACGGGGATCGTACTGGGCCAGGTCGCCTTGATAATCGGCATTGCCGCTGCTCTGGGTGTTGCCCGTGGCGCGGACATTGGAATAGGTGTAGAAGCCGCCCCAATTGTCCTTGAACTTACGGGTGACGGTCACGTCGAAGGTGTTGTACTGACGGTGACCGCCGGGCAGGTTCGCCAGGACGAAGTTAAGGGACGTGCCAAGGCGGGCCACGTTCTGGGCACCGGTGTATCCACCACCCGCGAAGTACTCGGGATCGATGACAAGGCTGCGGAACTTATCCACAATGGCCTTGTTGTTGCCCGTTAGGGTGTTGTAAGGGACGGCCGCGCGGGAACCGATGCCCCAGAGGGAACGAGCCTCATCTTCCAGGGCATCCGCGCTCGTGTAGAGGGAGGGATCCCAATCCTCGACGATGTCATAGTCGCGACGGTAGGTGTAAACCGCATCGATGCTCCAGCTGTTGCCGAAGTCCTTGGCCAGACCGATGCGGAACTCTTCCGTCTTGGGCAGCTTGAAGGAATTCGCGAAGACGGCGTCCACCACCTTGGAACCGCCACGGACGTTTTCCGTTACCCAAGTACCACTGCCAGGGGTGGCGTTCGGCTGGATGTAGATGTCCTCATTGCGCACGGAGCTGGAGAGGCTGCCCGTGAAACG
The DNA here is from genome assembly GCA_035255465.1 of Holophagaceae bacterium. Taxonomy (GTDB): domain Bacteria; phylum Acidobacteriota; class Holophagae; order Holophagales; family Holophagaceae; genus JAFDVN01. Next base: position 4,060 of record DATEZP010000096.1, on the reverse strand, counting down.
GACCATGTCCAACTTGATGGGATCGATGTAGCGACCCCAGTAGGCATAGGCCTTGGTGCGACCATCTCCGTCCACGTCATAGCTGGCGCCCACGCGGGGAGCAAAAGCCCAATCCGTCTTGAAGAGGGACTGACCGTTGTCGGCCTTGTACTCATACTTGTCCATGCGGAAACCGGGGCTGAAGGTCAACCGACCGATCTGCCATTGGTCCTGGATGTAGGCACCCTGAGTTTCCATTTTAGGAGAAGAGGATGCCAAGGAGTCGTTGATAAATCGGTACCCTAGGTAACCGAGCGCCAAGTTACCAGCGTCATATGGGGTGTTGAAATTGACCACATCGCGTTCGGCCGCGTCCACCGTACCATCGACGTTGGTATCGAGCGCCGCTTTCAGCGTCGCATACGTAGGATTGTTGTTGATGGATGCCAGCACCTTACTGCGGGCGCCCTTGACCTGGCCACCGTAGTTCGCGATGTCATTGCCGTAGGTCGTTGGGGCGTTAAAGTTCTCGTACTGCACGCCGCCGCTGATAAACAGGGTCTGGGTCAGCTGGTCGGTGCCCATCTGAACACCGGTTTTCAAGGTGTGACTACCAGCTGCATCAAACAGGAAGGTGCCGTCCACGCGCGTGCTCTGGCGCTTGTATTCACGGCCGGTACCCGCAGAGCTGTTGCCGAAGGCCGACTGGGCTACGGACGGGCTTCCACTCGCGGTGGGGAAAATCACGTCAACCTGGGGCCCCAGATTGGTGTAATTCGCCTTAATGCTATCGGCTTCTTTGTGGGAAATCGTCTTGACGTCGAAGATGAAGCTCGGGGTCTGCCACGAGTAGGAAAGCGTGTAGCGATCACCACCACGGGTCGTGTTGGTCAGACGCCGGGTGGGTGTGTTTACCGTGGTGCCGTTATCAAAATGGCCGGGGTTCTTGTTGAAGGTGGCCGAGGCCAGATGGCCTTCGGCGATCTGCCAAGTCAATTTTGCAAACGTACGAGATTCATCGTTGAAGAGGCCCGTGCGAGATTCGTTTGGAGTCGATGCAACCGAGTCAAGGAGCGTGACATCTACCGTTTCCTTGACCTTTTGATAGCTCGCCACGAACCAAAGCTTATCCTTGAGGATCGGCCCCGATACAAACGCGGTCGTGTCGTCGATCTTGTGGCCGGGGGCCTGGATCGTGAACTGTGACGGCGCGGAAGACCAGCTGGGATCCGTCATCGAATAGATGAGGCCGCCCGTGAGTTCGTTACCACCGGGGATGGTGGTGACGTTGGAAAACAGACCCGCACGGGCGGAGTATTCCGCCGTGATGGCGCCCGTCTTGATGTCCTGGTTCTGAACCAGTTCCTGCGGGATGGTCGTGCGGTACAGGCCCGATTCAGGACTGGTGACGTCGATGCCATCCACCATGTAGGTGTTGTTGCGGGCACCGTTCTGGCCGAAGTTGTCGCGGTTGTTGCCAGCGGCAAGAGCCGGGTTATTGCCAATGGCCACAACGCCAGGAGCAAGAGAAAGGGTGGACAGCTGATCGCGTAGGAGGGGCAGCGTGGTCAGTTCTTCCTGGGTGATCTGGGTACCCGCCGTCACCGAGGTAACGTCCACAATCGGCAGGGAGCTGACGACTTCGACTACGGCCCCACCCACAGGAACCATCTTGAGGTTGACGTTGGCCGTCTGATCGATCAGGACGTTGACCCCATTCAGGGTCTGAGTCTGGAAGCCACTCGCGGTGACCACCACCTTGAAGGCGCTGGGGTTCAAACGCACGAAGCGGACCTTACCAGAAGCATCCGTCACCTGGGTGCGAGCACCACCGATCTGGCCAGGGCTGGAGATGACCACCGTGGCGCCCGCGATGGGCTTCCCGGTGACATCCAGCACCTGGACGGCGAGGTTGCCGTCGCCGGCGGCGTGAGCGACGAAGCCGGTGGCCACGATCAACGCCGTGGTCCGACCCAGTCGATGGAGGAGGTTGTTCATGAATACTCCTTAAAGCGCCAGCGGCGCAAAATGCCGTGGCTTGCGAGCCAGGAACCTGGCGCGCCATCACGACATGAAGAGAAAGGGCTGAAGCGATTGTGATTCTTGTCCCACTCTCTGGGCAATGCAAGCCCTAAGTGGGGTTTTGTCCCTGAGAAGGGATGCGCCAAGTTCCACAGAACGTGGCACTAAGACCTCGGTTTAGGGCCGCGGGATTCGCCTCTACGGACGCCTGGACCCATCCCCTCTATAAAATAAAATCGCCTGGATGCGCGGGGTTTCCATGCGGTGGCAGCCCTTGTCAGGGAATTTTCCGCGCTATTGCTTATATATATTCGAACTAGAAGGCCAGCACCTTTCGGGCCGCGGCCAGCACCTTATCGGTGTTGGGCAGGGTGGCGCGCTCGAGGATGCGGTTGAAGCCCACGGGGGTGAACTCGGAGCCCACGCGCTCCACGGGGGCGTCGAGCCAGGTGAAGGCCTTGGCGGCGACGATGGCGGCGAGTTCGCCGCCGAAGCCGCCGAAGACCTTGTCTTCGTGGGCGATGAGGCAGCGGTGGGTCTTCTTCACGCTGGCCAGGATCGTCTCCTCGTCCAGGGGGCTGAGGCTGCGGAGGTCGACGACCTCCACGCTCTTGCCCTCGGCCTCCAGCTTGGCGGCGGCCTCCAGGGCGAAGTGCACCGGGGTGCCGAAGGCCAGGATGGTGAGGTCGGTGCCGGTGCGACGCACGCGGGCCTTGCCGAAGGGCACGGCGAATTCAGCGGGCACGTGACTCTTGGCCATGGCGGCGTTGTAGAGGAACTTGGGCTCCAGGTAGAGCGTGGTGCCGCGGCTGCGCATGGCGGTGCGCAGGAGGCCCGCGGCGTCATCGGCGAAGGCGGGGGCCACCACGCGGATGCCGGGCAGCGTGGTGAGCCAGCCTTCCACGTTCTGGGAATGGTAGAGGCCTCCGCCGATGTAGCCGCCGGACGCGATGCGGATGGTGATGTTGGGCGAGAACTTGCCGTTGCTGCGCCAGTAGTCGTGGCTGGTCTCCACGATCTGCTCGGCGGCGGGCCAGATGTAGTCGGCGAACTCGGCGCCTTCCACCACGATGCGCAGCTTGTCGTCGTAGCGGCTCATGCCGTTGGCGGTACCGACGATGTAGTCCTCGGCGATGGGGGCGTTGAAGACGCGCTCCGGGCCGAATTCCGGCTGCATGCCCTTCGTGACGTTGAAGATGCCGCCCTTCTCCTTGTTGGCCATGTCCTGGCCCCAGATGAAGGTGTCGGGGTTGTGCCGGAACTCCTCCTTGAGGGTGGTGTTCAGGGCGGCCAGCAGCGTGATGGCATCGCCCTTCTCCTCGTGGAGACCTTCGGGGAATTTCGAGCTCTTCCACGCCTCGGGGATCACGAAATCGTAGATGCTCTCGGGCGTGGGATTGGGCGCGGCCATGGCGGCGTCGTGAGCCGAGAGGTAGCGCTGCTGATTCTCGTGCTCGAGGCTCGAGAGCTCGTCCTCCTTCAAACCGTGCTCCAGGGAGTACTTGCGGAAGCGGGGCAGCGGATCGGCGGCCTTGGCGGCGGCCAGCTCGTCCTCGTCGCGGTACCAGTCGTGACGGTCGGAGTTGGAGTGGGCGCCGATGCGCACGCAGGTGGCGTACACCATGGCCGGGCCCTTGCCGCTGGCGGCATGGGCGATGGCTTCGGACATGGCGTTGCGGCTGGCCAGGATGTCCAGGCCGTCGCACTTGATGATCTTGAGGTTGGGCAGGCCCGCGAAGTTATCGCAGAGGAAGAAGTTGGCGGCCTGGTCCTTCTTGGGCACGGAGATGCCATAGCCGTTGTCCTGCACCACGAAGACGACGGGGAGCTTCTCCTTGTCCGCGCCCACGATGGCTTCGTAGCAGTAACCCTCGGAGAGGCTGCTCTCGCCCTGGCTGCAATACACGATGGCGTCGCTCTTGTAGTACTTCACGGCGCGGCCCAGGCCCGAGGCGTGCTGGGTGTGGTTGCCCGTGAGGCTGCTCACGTTCTGGATGCCGATCTCGGGCTTCCCGAAGTGGTTGCTCATGTGGCGGCCGGCGCTGCTGGGATCCGTGGC
>DATEZP010000095.1:0-19882 GCA_035255465.1 Holophagaceae bacterium | reverse complement strand
CTTCTCCAGGGCCTTCACCCGGCTCTGCACCTGGGCGGCCTTGGCGGCGTGGGCCTTGAAGCGATCGATGAAGCGCTGCTCCTTGGCGAGCTTGGCCTGCTGGCGCTCGTAGGCGGCCTCCAGGTTCGTCTCGCGGATCTCCCGCTCCTTCACGTAGAAATCGTAGTTGCCCGAGTAGGTGATGATGTCGCCCGCGTCGATCTCGATCACCTTGGTGACGATGCGGTTCATGAAGTCCTTGTCGTGGCTCGTCATCAGCAGCGTGGCGGGCACGCTCTTGAGGTAGTTCTCGAGCCAGAGGATGCTTTCGATGTCCAGGTGGTTGGTGGGCTCGTCCATGAGCAACACGTCGAAGCTGCCGAGCAGCACCTTGGCCATGGATACGCGCATCTTCCAACCGCCCGACAGCGCACCTACGTCGCCATCGATCTGATCATCCTCGAAGCCCAGGCCCAGCAGGCAGGCGCGGGCCTTGGCTTCCAACTCATAGCCCCCCAGGTGCTGGTACTCCTCCTGCACGTGACCGAAGCGCTCGATCACCGCTTCCAGATCCTCCGTGTCGGGGTTGCACATGGCGTGTTCCAGCTCCGCCAGTTCGTGGTGCAGGTCGCCCAGGCGGCCGCTGCCCGCGATGGCTTCATCCAGCACGGGGCGGCCCTTCATTTCGTCCACCTCCTGCCGGAAGTAGCCCACGGTGAGCTTCTTGGGGATGCTCACCACCCCGTCGTCCGGCGATTCCTCGCCCACGATCATGCGGAACAGGGTGGATTTGCCCGCGCCGTTGGGGCCCACGAGGCCCACCTTCTCACCGGGGTTGAGCTGGAAGCTCGCGTCGATGAGCAGGACCTGCTTGCCGTACTGCTTGTTCACGTCGGAGAACGAGATCATGGGGCCTCAAATCTGCAATCTGCCAGTTTACCCCGGATGACTCCGAAATCCCCGTGAATTAAGGCTTTCCTGGGCGCCCGAAGGAGCGAACAATGGGCCAACTTATCCCTCACCTCACCCTTTGGAGGACCCATGGTCTCTCTCACCCACCTGTGGCTGCCCATCCTCTTGGCGGCCGTGCTCGTCTTCGTGGTCAGCAGCGTCGTGCACATGGTGCTCAAGTACCACAACAGCGATTACCGTCCTTTGCCCAACGAGGAGGCCGTGCGCGCCGCCATCCCCGGAGCCGACGTGGCGCCGGGCATGTACGTGATGCCTCACTGTCCCGACATGAAGGACATGGGCAGCGACGCCATGAAGGCCAAGTTCGAGGCGGGCCCCGTGGGCATGATCCTGATTCGGGCCCGCGGCCCCATGGCCATGGGCAAGTTCCTGGGCCAGTGGTTCCTGTTGAACGTGCTGGTGGCCTTCGCCACGGCCTACCTGGCCTCCCGCACCCTGGCCCCCAATACCCCTTACCTGCAGGTCCACCGCGTCACCGGCACCATCACCTTCCTGGCCTACGCCGTGGGCAGCTGCGTGAACGCCATCTGGATGGGCTATCCCTGGCGGGCGGCCCTGAAGGATGCCTTCGACGCGCTGCTCTTCGGCTTCGTCACGGGCGGCGCCTTCGGGTGGCTGTGGCCCCACGCGTGATCAGGCAGCATTGCGGATTGATTTAGGGAAGAAGGAACGCGGAGGGCGCAGAGGAACGCGGCGGAAAAGCAGAGAAAGCAAGACCGGCCTTCTCTTCTCTCCGCGCTTCTCCGCGTCCTCTGCGTTCATCTTTGATGGGCTGACCGTGCAGCCCCCAGGAGGGCCCGATCACTTCCCCTTGGGCACCTTCGCCGTCCCCACCAGCCGGTACAACCGGGGCAGGGTGCTGAGGCTGCGCACCGTGCGCGGCGCGTCCTTCCAGGGCTCGGATTGGCTGCGCCGAGTGAGCACCGCCGCGATGGCGCGGTTCACTTCCAGCACGAGGATCTCGTAGCCCGCCATGCGCCCATCCCGCAGGGCCCACACCTGGCCCGAGGCCACCTTGCGATCTTCCTCGGGAAGCCCCGCCCAGGTGGCGTCGGCCTTGGCCTTCTCCGCCGCCGCCTTCTCAGCCTCGGCTTCCGCCTTCACCGCCGCCTTGGCCTCGTGCTCCTCCCGCCAGGGCGCCTCGGCCCAGGCCTGCGCCTGATTGCGCGTGCGGAAGGGACCCTGGATGCCCTCGTGCCCTTCCCGCGACGCCCACCAGCCCTTGCCCCCCTTCCAGGCAGCCGCGCGCTTGCCCCACTGGTAGCAGGGCATCGCCTCGTTCGTGCACGTCCAGTCCGCCGAGAACTTCGCAGCGCGGGGTGGGGGCATGGAGACTCCGGGTGGGTGGGTCCAGTTTGACAGGCTCCGCCGGGGCGAGCCTACTCGCGCCAGCGGGCGAAGGTGGGGCCCTGGAGGAAGTCGGCCATCTGCTCGAAGGTGGCCTCCAGGCCCTTCTCCATCTTGAAGACGCGGGGCATCATCGCCACGAAGGTGTGGGTGGCGATCAGCCTCCCCGACCGGTCGAAGAGGCCCACTCGCACGCGGGCGCTCCGAAAGGACGTGGAACTCGTGGAGCGGGACACCTGGTCCTCGCGGATGTCGAGACCCGTGATGCCCAGGATCAGGTCCCGGGATCCCAGGGTGACGGCTAGGTCCGGGGCCTTGGCGGGCAGGGTGCCCGCCGACAGGGCGCCGGGGAGCAGGGAAGCTTCGGGAAGCGCGGCGAGGATGCGCTTCACCGTGGCCTGGGTGAAGGCCTCCCGGTCCGGATACAGGGCCTGGAAGGTCTCGGCGGCGGAATTGAAGAAGCCCCGCTCCGTGGAGAGCGTGACCTCGAAGGTGGGGAGCACCCACACCTTGCCCGGAGCTTGGGTGGGAGCTGGCTTCCCCGCCGGGGCCCAGGGGGCCCGCTGGCTCGCGGGAGCCCGCAGGGCCTCGGCCAGGAGGCGCGCCGCCTTGGCCAGGATCGGGGCGTCCTTGCCCTTGGCCTCCACCGCCGCCTTGCACCAGCGCTGGGCGAGCGCCGGGTATCCAAGCTCCGCGGCCACCTCGGCGTAGTCCAGGAAGTTCTCCGCCTCCTGGGGCTTCAGCTCCTGGAAGGCCCCCATCATGGCCTCGCTCTCGATGCGCAGGCCCGCGCGCAGCAGGTCCTGGCCGGCCTTTAGGAAGCCATCCTCGTCCTTGGGGCCCAGGCGGGCCATGGATTCGAAGGCCGCCAGCGCTTCGGGCACATGCCCCGCCCGCAGCCAGGAGCAGCCCACGATCTGCAACATCGCCCCCGAGGGCGCGGAGATCCCAGAGGTGTCGAGGGTCTTGAAGGGCGTGCGGTTGGGGCGGAAGATGCGGGCCCAGAATTCGGCGTCGCGATCTGAACCTATCCCGCCTCCGATGGGGTTCCCATGGAAGTCCCGGGGGCCGAACGCCATCCCGATGGCATGGACCATCATCCCCCGCTGCGAGGTCACCGCCGCGCGGTTGAACAGGCCCTCCGCCTTCTCCCGCTGGCCCGCGGCCAGGAAGGCGCGGCCCCACTCGGCGTTGGTCTCACCGTGGTCCCGGTCCTTCTCCAGGGCCATGGATTCCTCGGCGCAGGCGGCCATGACCACCTTGGGGTCCTGCAGGAAGAAGGCCTTGGTGCCCTTGGCGGGAGCCTGGGCGAGCAGGGGCAGGGCGAGCAGGGGCAGCAGGATGCGGCGCATCAGCGCACCTCCTCGGGGTTGGCGCCCTGGTCGGCGTGGGCCAGGGCGATGGCCCGCCAGATGTCGCTGTTCTTGGGCTTCACGGCCACGGCGCGCTCGAACCACTCCGCCGCCTCCTCCCGGCGCTGCCCCCGGATGCAGGCGCGGCCGTAGCGCACGAAGGCCTCCCAGGCCTTGGGGTGCTTCTGTGCCAGGGTGATCATCACCACGCGGGCCTCGGCCAGGTGGCCCAGGTCGGAGAGCCCTTCCGCGAAGGCGGCCAGCGCCTCCGGCTCGCCCGCGAAGCGGTCCCGCAGCTCGGGCACCTTGGGCAGCACCCGCGCGCCCTGCCCACCTCGGAGCCAGGCCAGAGCCACCTGCACCTGCAGGTCCGCGTCCCTGGGCTCCAGGGCCTCCACCCGGGCGAAGGCCTCCTCCGCCTTGGGCAGGTCCCCGGCGGCGAGGTGGGTGCGCCCGACATCCAGCAGCACCTTGGCCTGCTTGGGCTTCAGGGTCCGGGCCTGCTCCGCCCAGGCGAGGGCCTGGGCTTTGGGATCGGGCGCCGTAGGGGCTTGCGCCACCAGTGGGGCCAAGAGGGTCGCGCAGAGAGCGGCCGTTCGCATGAGGTCCTCGGGGATGGAGATCTCCAGTGTAGCGCCCCGCTCGGCGCGGTCGGGGGCCCGGGGGATCTCTCCGCGAAGCTGGCGGGGCTCGCTCTTAGCTGATCCCAGCACTGGGCTCCCCAAGATTCGCGTTCCCCTGGAATCCAGGGCCAAAGTGGGTGGTTGGGACAGATGATTGGGTATTTTAAGATGCAACGTCAAAAAAAATTGAATAATCCGCTTGACTTCATAAATACATGAATGCAAGATCAGACATCGCCCCACTCAACCCGGGCCAACCCCAAGGAGTTCACCGTGTTTCCCCTCACCCCACAGCCGACCCCCCAAAGCGCTTCCGCGCTTGAGGCGATGGTCACCGTGCTGGGTGTGAAAACCAGGTGCGGTTGGCTACGAGGTTCCAAGGCAGGAACGGAATCCCGAGATCGTCGCCGGAATCATAGCTATCAAGGCTTGATTCCAACCGTGTAAGGCGCTTCCCCGGACAATGGGGAGCAGGGCCCGCGAGGGCCTGGCGCCTTCCCTTGAACCGGCAGCCCCAGGTGCATGGGGTGCGGATCCGGGCCCTCTGGGTTCGCGATCCACCGGAACCCGGGAACCACGGTTTCGAAGGCCGCTCCATCCCCTTTCCCCGTTTCGGTCAATGGGAGGCCACCGCGCTCTGAACGCGGAGACTGAGGTTCGATTCCTCAAGCGGGAGCCATCCATCGATGGGGGGTTGGCCAATTGGCAGGCTCGCGGCCTTTGAAGCCGCTCTGTGAGGGTTCGAATCCCTCCCCCCCAACCATCCCCAACCTCCAACCGTATCGGCGTGCCTGCGGGCCCCGGTCGGGCTGGAACACCCAAAGTCCCCTATGCAGGCTCACACCCTGGCATGGCTGGCGAAGCTTTACCGATCATTGAAAATTGCATAGTGGATAAATGGCAAATTGTGCGTGTTTAAGGACGCGTACAAGTGAAATGCTGACCTTTTCAAAGGTCAGCCGGCGGGAGCGCATCATCTTCAACCCCGGCAGCCCCACAGCGGGCACCGGCCATGCGAGGATCGCGCCCCGCTCTTGGAACCCATCTCGGGTTCAAAGGTGCGTTGGGGGAGCCTGGAGTCCCCGCCGGTCTGTCAAGCCGGAGACCGGGGGTTCAAATCCCCCACGCACCGCCATTCATGCCGGACATGTTCCCAGGGTGGGACAGCAGACTGTAAACCTGCGGAGGCCTGTCCTCACGGAAGGTTCGATCCCTTCGTCCGGCACCATTCGGGCCCTTTCCCAAGGGCAGGGTATCGGCCCCTGGGCCGTAGTGCGGTCGCTGGAAGGCCGTCCCTGCACCTGGGCCCACCAATTCCTCCGGAGGCTGGGCCAGGGGCCGGCCACCTGTTTCGGGAACAGGCCTACGCAGGTTCGAATCCTGCGCCTCCGACCACCCCCCCCCGCGACCATCGTCCAGCGGAAGGACGGCAGCTTGCCAAGTTGCAAGCGCCGGTTCGAACCCGGCTGGTCGCTCCATCGGAGCAGGCGAGCCGGATGCTCAGCCGGGCCTCATAAGCCCCGCGTGCCCCGTTCAACTCGGGGGCCTGCCACCCATGGGCCGTGCATGCAGGCGAGGGGCGTTCGACGCACCCACGGTCCACCCATCCTGGAAGAGTGAGCGGAATGGCATCGCACTCGCCCGCTAAGCGAGGTCATCGGGTGCACCCCCGGTGTGCAGGTTCAAATCCTGTCTCTTCCGCCAATCGCCGCCTCGTAGCTAAACGGTATAGCGCACGCCTGATAAGCGTGAGGCTGAGGGTTCAATTCCCTCCGAGGCGACCATCACCCCCGCCCGCGGAGGGACGCCGGCCTTCTAAGCCAGCCCGAGCGCGTTCGACTCGCGCCGGGGGTACTCACGCTGCCATGGCGTAACCGCATAGCGCGCCAGTTTACGAAGCTGGAAAGTGGAGGTTGGAGTCCTCCTGGCAGCACCACTCCGTCGCAGGAGCCCCACGGCCGAGGCCTCCGCCTGTTAAGCGGACGAAGCGAAAGCTCACCATGGGGTTCGACTCCCCACTGCGGCGCCAAGATCGGGATCCCGGCCGGGATCCCCCAGACGGTGGCATTAGCTCAATGGAAGAGCATCGCGCTGTGAACGCGACCACAGAGGGTTCGATTCCCCTATGTCGCCCCACTCGGGACGGAAGCTGAAATCCGGATGCAGCGCCGGTTTGAAACACCGGAGCCTGTCGGTTCAAATCCGACCCGTCCCACCCTTCCGCAGCAGCAACGAACAGAGGTTCATCGCGCTCCTAACACGGGCTTGGGTAGGCCGTGGTCGTGAGGCCACGGTCCGGGTTCGACTCCCGACTGGCGAAAGCCCACCCTCTGGCGAACTCTCTCTGCGGATTCCTTCGCCCCGGTAGCTCAATGGGATGAGCCCACCCCTTCGAAGGGTGAGGATGTCGGTTCGAATCCGGCCCGGGACACCCTTCACGGCAGCAAGGCGTTGCGGTACTTCGTAGCTCAGTTGGTAGAGCATTTGCCTTCAACGCAAAATGTCACTGGTTCAACCCCAGTCAATCCCGCAAGGGATATCCCGCACGCCAATTTTCTCCGTGATTCTTTTCCGCAGCAGCAATGTACCGAGGTTCATCGAGTAGCTCAGTTGGATAGAGCAGTCGTGAACCCACGACGGTGGCAGGTTCGAATCCTGTCTCAAGCAACAAGCCCTCGGGCAGGCTTTCTCTGCGGATTCATTTTCCCCCACTTCACAGCAGCAAGAGGCAGGGTTCCTTCGTAGCCCAGTGGTAGAGCACCCGTCGAGAGACGGGTTGATGCTGGTTCGAATCCAGCCGATCCCCGTAAGGGGAAGCCCTCCTCAATTTCCTCTGTGAAGGCTTCAATGCTCGTCGCAGCAAGGCTGCGGGTTACTTCGCCTTGGATGCGCGTGGGGAGGTTCGATTCCTCCATCCCCCTTGAGGGACTAGCTCATGGGTAGAGCACGTTCGAACCCCGGCCACCCTCCCTCGACGAGTTGTCAATTTCACCCCCGGCGCGCCCCCTCGGGCCGCCCGCCATCTCCCTCGCGCAGCAGGGCAGCACCTGAAAGGAGGCCGTCCATGGCCCGTTTTGCCTTTTGGAAGCGCAAGGCTTCCGAACCCGAGTCCGTCAACCTCGCCGGTGGCCAGGCCCACGCCACGAGCCCCAAGCTCGAATTCGCCACCGCCCTCATGACCACCTTCACCACGGATACCTTCTACAAATCCGCTGGCGATCAGGTGGCCCGCGTGGCCGAACTGGCCCGCACCCTCGAGGATCCCCTCTTCGCCGCCAAGGCCGCCGTCTACACCCGCAAGCTGAACGGTCTCCGTTCCGTCTCGCACATCGTGGCCGGTGAGCTCGCCCAGCGGAAGGACGTCAAGGGCCAGCCCTGGCTCCGGAAGTTCTACCGCGCGGTGGTCCAGCGTCCCGATGACATCACCGAGACCCTGGCCTACCTCAAGGGCGCGAACCCCGAGCTGCGCAAGCTCTCCAACGCCATGAAGCGCGGCTTCGGTGATGCGCTCAGCACCTTCGATGCCTACCAGCTGGCCAAGTACCTGCGCGCCGATCGGGATCCCAACCTCATCGACGCGGTGAACCTGCTCCACCCGAAATCCACGCCGGCCCTGGCCGCGCTGATGACGGGCACCCTGAAGCCGGCCGATACCTGGGAAACCAAACTCACCCAGGCCGGTCAGCAGGCGGCCCAGCAGGCCCTCTCCGAGGATGAGAAAACCGCCCTGAAGGGCGAGGCCTGGGGCGAGTTGCTCCGGGAGCGCAAGCTGGGCTACACGGCCTGCCTGCGCAACCTCCGCAACCTCGCCGAGCAGGCGCCGGAAGCCCTGCCCCTCGCCGAAGCGCTCCTCACGGATCCCAAGGCGGTGGCCAAGTCCCTGGTCATGCCCTTCCAGTTCATGACCGCGGCCGCGGCCCTCAAGGGCACGAAGGCGGATACCAACGCCCTCCGCCGGGCGCTGGAGAAGGCCACGGAGCTCTCCCTGAAGAACGTCCCCACGTTCGAAGGGAAGACCCTCCTGACCGTGGACGTCTCCGGCTCCATGAACGGCCGTCCGCTGCAGATCGCGGCCCTCTTCGCCGCCGTCCTCTTCAAGTCTCAAAAGGACGCGGAGGTGATGCTGTTCGATACCAGTGCGCGCTACCTGCGCCTGCACCCCAGCGACTCGCTGACGACCCTCACGGAGTCGATCCAGAAGGCCGCCATGGGGGGCGGTACGGATTTCCGCCTGATCTTCAGCAAGGCCACTAAGGCCTACGATCGCATCGTGATCCTGTCGGACATGCAGGCCTGGGTGGGCGGTCACACCCCGGCCGCCGAATTCGCCGCCTACAAGCGCCGGTTCGGTTGCGCGCCCCGCGTCTACAGCTTCGACCTCAACGGTTCCGGTACCCTCCAGTTCCCGGAATCCAAGGTCTACGCCCTGGCCGGGTTCTCCGATGCCGTCCTCGGTGTCATGAAGAACCTGGAGCGGGATCCCCAGGCGCTCCTCACCGCCATCAACGCGGTGGAACTGTAACCCCGGGGGCGGGTTCGCCCGCCCCCAAACCGGGTCCGCCGGTTCATGCTGAACTCAGCCAGACGCGCGGATCCGATGCTTCCAACCCATCCCAGAAAGGAGGCGACGTTGTCCCTCGCAACCCTCACGGGGGCCGTGGCCCCCATCCACCTGTGGACTCCCGTCCACGAAGTCGAAGAACAGGCTCTCGCCCAGCTCAAGAACATCGCGGCCCTGCCGTGGGTGTTCAAGCACGTGGCCGTGATGCCCGACGTCCATTTCGGCAAGGGCGCCACCGTGGGCTCCGTCATCGCCATGAAGGATGCCGTGTCCCCCGCCGCCGTGGGCGTGGACATCGGCTGCGGCATGGCGGCCCTGAAGACCAACCTCACGGCCTCCGATCTGCCCGAGAGCCTCAGGGCCCTCCGGAGCAGCATCGAGCGGGCCATTCCCGTGGGCTTCAATCAGCACCGCGATCCCCTGGCCTTCGTCGAGCAGAGTCCCCTGTGGGCCGAGTTCGGCGAGCTGGATGCCCGCGTGCAGAACCTCGCGTCCAAGGCCGCACGCCAGGCCGGCTCCCTCGGGGGCGGCAACCACTTCATCGAAGTGTGCCTGGATCAGGCCCAGGGCGTGTGGATCATGCTCCACTCCGGCGGCCGGAACATCGGCAACGAGCTGGCGAAGATCCACATCGAGATCGCCCGCAAGCTCACCCACAACCAGGGCCTGCCCGATCGCGATCTCGCGGTGTTCCTCGCGGGCACGCCGGAGATGGCGGCCTACCGCCGCGACCTCTTCTGGGCCCAGCGCTACGCCTTCCTCAACCGGGAGGCCATGCTCGCCCAGATGAAGGCCGTAATGGAAGCCCACTTCCCCCAGGTCGCCTTTGAAGCGCCCATCCTCTGCCACCACAACTACGTGTCCGAGGAAGTGCACTTCGGCGAGGAGGTCCTTGTCACCCGCAAAGGCGCCATCCGCGCCGGTCGCGGCGAGTGGGGCATCATCCCGGGTTCCATGGGCGCCCGCAGCTTCATCGTGCAGGGCAAGGGCAATGCCCAGTCCTTCGAATCCGCCTCCCATGGGGCGGGCCGCAAGATGAGCCGCAACGCCGCCCGGCGCCACTTCAACGTGAAGGACCTCGCCGCCCAGACCCAGGGTGTCGAGTGCCGGAAGGATGAAGGCGTGCTCGATGAGATCCCGGGTTGCTACAAGGATATCGAAGCGGTCATGCGCCACCAGGCGGACCTCGTCGACATCCGCTTTGAACTGAAGCAGGTGCTGTGCGTGAAGGGGTGATGACCCTGCACGGCTGAACGTCCCCTCCCCCGAAATCCGTCGGGGGAGGGTGGGGGCGGGCGTAGGCCTGACCCCATCGAGATCCCATCGTCTAGACGGAGAGGACGGCACCCTTTCAAGGTGCAGACCGGGGTTCGATTCCCCGTGGGACCGCCATTCCCCTCAGAAGCTCATTGGGATGAGCACTCGGCTTTTAATCGAGGGGCAGCCGGTTCGAATCCGGCCTGAGGGACCAAGGGGGGCTTCGTTCAGGGGCAGGACCTTGGACTCCAAATCCAACCACGGGTGTTCGATTCACCCAGCCCCCGCCAAACGCCACCGGCCGGTCGCAGAGTTGGCCCCATGCGCGCGACTGCAACTCGCGAGACGTCGGTTCAATTCCGACCCGGCCGTCCAACCCTTCACGCGTGCCCAAGACCCATCCAGGCCTTGGCGCGTTTTGCCATCCATCCACTGTGCGTGCTTCCGAAGCGTCGCATCAGGCCCCAGGGCCTGGTGCCCCTTCGGCAGCTCCATTCCCCGCGGGTGTGGCGCAACCGGAAGACGCGGTTGGCTCAGACCCAACTTGTTGGAGGTTCGAATCCTCTCACCCGCACCAAATCCAGGAGGTTCCCATGCATCGCCACCACAGACCGAAAGAGAGACGCCGAGCCACCGTCATCGCGCTGGATTCCAGCTTCCTGCCCATGAACGAGCTCGATCGCAGATCCGCCCTCAAGGCCCTGGCCTCCGGCCGCGCCCTGATCCTGGACCTGAGCACCTGGCTGCGCGTGCCCCTGCACCTCGCCCCGGAGCTCGGCACCCTGCGGGCCATCGTCTACCCCCACGCCCGCGCCGTGTCTGAAGCGCGTCTCGGCCAGGGCCGGGGTACCCAAGGCGTGCTGCGCCGCGATCAGCATGTCTGCGGGTATTGCCTGGGCAAGGCCTCCACGGTGGATCACGTCATTCCGCGCTGCCAGGGCGGCGGGAGCACGTGGTTCAACCTGGTGGCGGCCTGCCTTCGTTGCAACCAGCTCAAGGGTGGACGCACCCCCGAGCAGGCCGGCATGAGCCTGCTGAGGACCATTCGTGGTCCCCGGCAGGAACTGTTCGAGAAGTTCCAGGCCCTAGTGGATCGGGCGGGGTAGGGGGGCCAAACGGGCCCCCCTTTTTGGTCCGCCCATGCCGGAATTGGAACCTGGTCTATGCTGTCCCCCAGCACCCCCCACCTCGCTTGGATCCACGGGCCCCCGGGCTCCGTGCACGGTCCGCGATCCTGCACCGATGTCCCACCCCCCAGGAGGCACCATGAACGGGTTCAAGAAGGGCGGCAAATTCCGCAAGCTGCTACCGCTGGCCATGATCGTGGTGCCCTGGTTCCTCAAGGATCACCTGGCCACGGTGCTGGAGAAGCACTCGCTGGAAGCTCAGCAGGTGCTCGTGGCCAAGGACAACCAGGAGCAGCGCGAGGAACAGGAGCGGGGCATCCGCACCCTCAGCACCGAGCTCGCTAAGATCGAACTGGGCCAGGGCCGGAACCCCGAGGAGATCCAGCACCGGGAATTCGAGATCACCGCCGGCCTGATCCAGGCCGAGGGGAAGGCCATGCGCCGCAGCGCCGGGGTGTTGGAAGGCCTGCTGAAGAAGGTGGATCTGGAGGAGGCCAAGCGGGCCGAGCTGGCCGGCAAGGCCCAGACGGCCAAAGAGTTGGGCGTCCAGCTCGCGGATCACACCGCAGAGGCCCTCCAGAACGCCACCGAGGCCACCGTGCAGCAGTGGAACGCCGTGGAGCAGGGGCTCACGGCCGCCTACGAGGAATTGGCCGTGGAGGCGGAGAAGGATCAGATCGCCAGCGCCGATGCGGCCTCCATGGCGCGCTTCGTGGCGTGGATCTTCACGGCGATCGCGGCGTTCATGATGGGCGGGTGGACGAAGCTGTTCGGGATGGCGGGGGAAGCGGCCCCGTGAGGAATCGCCTAAGGAAGCGGAGGCGGAAGGCTAGGGACGTCGCCGATCAGGACGGGGGGGAAGGGCAGCCTAAGGGGGTGTCCGCACATCAGTCTGGTGCTTTGGCGATAGGCCTGGAATTCAAATGCACCGCCAGGCCTTCATTTCGCTAACCTTAACCCGTGTCCCATGTCCGACCTCGCCCCTGAGCAACGCGCCCGCCAGCAGATCGACGCGCAATTGGCCGCGTCGGGCTGGGCCGTTCAGGACTACAAGCAATTCAATCCATCGGTGAGCCGCGGGATCGCGCTTCGAGAAGCACCACTGAAATCTGGAACCTGCGACTACCTGTTGCTGGTGGATCGCAAGGCCGTGGGGGTCATTGAGGCGAAGAAGGTGGGCACGGCCCTCTCGGGTGTGGCCGAGCAGTCTGAGCACTACGCCGCGAACCTGCCGGACTTCATTCAGGCGGCCTCGCACGACACGCTCCCCTTCCTCTACGAATCCACGGGGGTAGAGACCTTCTTCCGCGACGATCGCGATCCGGAGCCCCGTTCCCGCCGGGTGTTCTCCTTCCATCGCCCTGAGACCTTGGCCGAATGGCTCGCGCAGCCCTACACCCTGCGCGCCCGCTTGGCGGCCCTCCCCACGGCCCATCCCCTTCCCGCTCAGAACCTCCGGGCCTGCCAGCTGGAAGGCATCGCCAACCTCGAAAGGTCATTCGCCGAGGATCGCCCCCGGGCCCTCATCCAAATGGCCACAGGTGCGGGGAAGACCTACACCGCTTGCAGCTTCACCTACCGCCTCATCAAACACGCCGGGGCCAAGCGGGTGCTCTTCCTGGTGGATCGGGCGAACCTGGGCCGGCAGGCCCTGGCGGAGTTCCAGCAGTTCGTGGCGCCGGATACGGGCCGCAAATTCACCGAAGTCTATAACGTCCAGCACCTCACCTCGAACAACCTGGATCCCGTGGCTCGGGTCACCATCTGCACCATTCAGCGCCTCTATGCCATGTTGCGCGGCGAGGAACTGGATGAGGATGTGGATGAGACGTCCGGCTACGAGATCAACCTGGCCGATGGCCGCCCCAAGGACGTGGTCTACACGGATCGGGTGCCTATCGAGACCTTCGATTTCATCGTCACCGATGAGTGCCACCGCTCCATCTACGGCCTGTGGCGGCAGGTACTCGAATACTTTGATGCCCACCTCGTGGGCCTCACGGCCACACCTTCGAAGCAGACCATCGGCTTCTTCCATCAGAACCTGGTGATGGAGTACAACCACGAGCGCGCCGTGGCCGATGGCGTGAACGTGGGCTACGAGGTGTACCGCATCAAAACTGAGGTCACCGATGGCGGTGGCAAGGTCGAGAAGGGCTTCTACGTCGATCGCCGCAGCAAGGAAACCCGCGCCGTCCGCTGGGAGCGGTTGGATGAGGATCTGGCCTACGACGCCAAGGACGTGGATCGCTCCGTCGTGGTGCCCTCCCAGATTCGCACGGTGCTGCAGGCCTATAAGGAAGCCCTGGCCACGGAGCTGTTCCCGGGCCGCGCCCTCGTGCCCAAGACCCTCATCTTCTGCAAGGACGACTCCCACGCGGAGGACACCGTCCACCTGGTGCGGGAGGTCTTCGGCAAAGGCAACGACTTCGCCAAGAAGATCACCTACAAGACCTACAACCCCGAGACGAAGCGCTACGAGAAGTCTGAGACCCTCATCCAGGAATTCCGCACCTCGCCCACGCTGCGCATCGCCGTCACCGTGGACATGATCGCCACGGGCACGGATATCAAGCCCTTGGAGTGCCTGCTCTTCCTGCGGGATACTCGCAGCCGCACCTACTTTGAGCAGATGAAGGGCCGGGGCACCCGCGTGCTCACCCCCACGGATCTGCAGGCCGTGAGCGGCGCCGATGCCTACGCCAAAACCCACTTCATCATCGTGGATGCGGTGGGCGTGTGTGAAAGCGACAAGACCGACTCCCGCCCCCTGGAACGCCAGCGCACCGTGAGCATGGATACCCTGCTGCTGGGCGTGGCCTTGGGCAAGCGGGATGAGGACACACTCACAACCTTGGCGGGTCGGCTGGCACGGTTGGATCGACAGATCACGCGAGCCCAGGCTCAGCAGTTCATCGAACTCTCCGGCGGTCATTCGCTCTCGCAGCTCTCCGGCACCCTGCTCCGGGCCCTGGATCCCGAGGTCATCGCCGAAAGGGCCACGGGGCGAGCCGGGGCCTCCCCATCGGAGGTCCCGCCCGAGGCCATGGCCAGTGCCCGCCAAGCCTTGGCCGAGGAGGCCTGCGCCCCCTTCGATGGGCCCGCCCTGCGGGAGGCCCTGGTCAAGGCCAAGCAGGACGCGGAGCAGACCATCGATACCGTCACCGTGGATGCGGTGCTGAGCCAGGGCTTCGATGGGGCTGCCAAGGAGAAGGCAGATGCCCTGCTCACCTCCTTCCGCGCCTACATCGAAGCCCACCAAGCCGAGATCGACGCCCTGCACATCCTCTACAGCCGACCCTACAAGCAGCGCCTCACGGAGCCCATGCTCAAGGCCCTGGAGCAGAGCCTTCGCGATCACCACGCCGCTTGGACGGAGGATCGCCTTTGGGATGCCTATGCCGTCACCGCCCCCGCCAAGGTGAAGGGCCGCACCCAGGCCGGACGCTTCGCGGATCTGGTGGCCCTCGTGCGCTTCGCCCTTGAGCAACAGCCGGTGCTATCCCCCTTCGCCGATTCCGTGGCCGAGCGGTTTGAGGGCTGGATGCAGGAGAAGGCTCAGGCGGGCATGGCTTTCACCGAGGAGCAGGTGGGTTGGCTGAAGCTCATCCGGGATCACATCGCCACGAGTCTGAGCATCGAGCCTGAGGATCTGGAGCTGTCGCCCTTCAATCAGCGTGGGGGGCTGGGGAAGGCGCACCAGCTCTTTGGAGAGCAGCTGCCGAAGCTGCTCGATGAGTTGAATGAGGTGTTGGCGGCATGAAGAACTTCTTACCGGAAGATCTTCCATTGGGCTGGCGAGTCTTGCCGCTCGAACTGCTGGTGACTCGGATGTCAAACGGCATCTCTAAGCGCCAGACCAAAGACGGTAATGGGCTTCCCGTCTCTCGCATTGAGACAATCTCCCAAGGCGTCATTGACTTAAACCGGGTTGGCTATCTATCCAACCTAACCTCCGTTGAAGTTGAAAAATACAGACTCGGATTTGGCGACCTACTGTTCAGCCATATCAACAGTGACTTCCATTTGGGGAAAACGGCGGTCTTCTCTCAGGAAGAAGAAACTCTCCTTCATGGGATGAATCTGCTTCTCATCCGAGTTGATCAAGCTCAGCTTCTACCGAGCTTTCTGCATTGGCTTTTCAACTTCTATCGCATGGCTGGGCTTTTTATGTCTATCGCCCAGCATGCTGTGAATCAATCTTCGATCAATCAGAGCAAGCTGAACGCTCTGCCTATAGTTGTGCCACCCATTCCTGAGCAGCACCGCATCGTGGCGGAGATCGAAAAGCAATTCACGCGGCTGGATGCGGGGGTGGCGGCGTTGCGGCGGGTGCAGGCCAACCTCAAACGCTACCGTGCGGCTGTACTCAAGACGGCTTGTGAAGGGCGGCTGGTGCCCACTGAGGCAGAGCTTGCCAAGGAAGGTAATCGAATAATGGAATTTGAATCTGGAGGGGAACTGCTGGCCTGCATCCTTGCCAACCGTCGAAATGATTGGAGTGAACGTGGCAAGTATTCAGAACCAACCTGCCTCGATTCATCAAGTCTTCCACAATTACCGGAGGGTTGGGCCTGGGCAACCCTCGACCAAATTGGACAGGCAGGTCGCCCCATTATTTATGGAATTATCAAACCTGGGCCTCACGTCCCCGACGGCGTTCCATACGTCCGTGTGACGGAGATGAAGGACGGCCGAATTGATGTTCCGAACCTTAAGCGGGCATCTCAAGAGCGAGCAGCCAAGTTTGCACGAGCTACGCTCGCGGCAGGGGATGTGCTTATTTCAAAGGATGGAACCATTGGCCGGGTTGCTGTCGTTCCACCTGAACTTGAAGGTGGGAATATCACGCAACACGTCATGCGAGCACCAATACACACGGGGATGTCGAGAGAGTTCGTCGTCTGGGCTATTAGGTCGGACTGGTGCCAGCACTGGCTTACGGGAGAAACGCGTGGAGTTGCGCTTCGAGGTGTCAATGTCGAAGATTTCCGCCGCCTACCAATCCCTGTCCCTCCATTCAATGAACAGTTGCGGATCGTAGCTGAAGTGGAGCGCCGCCTGAGCGTCATCGAGTCCCTCGAAGCCGTCGTCTTCGCCAACCTCCAACGCGCCGCCCGACTCCGTCAATCCATCCTCCAAAAGGCCTTCACGGGGGAACTCCTATGAGCGACCCGACCTCCAAGGTTCCCCCGCCGAGCGGCGGCATGCTCCTCTACCAGACGGAGGATGGTCGCACGCGCATCCAGTGCCGCTTCGAGGCGGAGACCCTGTGGCTGACGCAGGCCCAGATGGCGGAGCTGTTCCAGACGACGCCGCAGAACGTGACCCTACACCTGAAGGCCATCTTCGCCGAGGGGGAGCTGGCGGAGGGGGCAACCTGTAAGGACTACTTACAAGTTCGCGAGGAGGGAGGCCGCACGGTCACCCGGAAGCTGCGCCACTACCGACTGGAGGCCATCCTGGCCGTGGGGTATCGGGTGCGGAGCCATCGGGGCACCCAGTTCCGCCAGTGGGCCACGGCGCGGTTGAGCGAGTACCTGGTGAAGGGCTTCGCCATGGACGACGAGCGCCTAAAGAACCCGCCGGGGGCTGGCCAGAAGGATTACTTCGACGAACTGCTGGAGCGCATTCGGGATATCCGCTCCTCGGAGCGGCGCTTCTATCAGAAGGTGCTGGATATCTACGCGACGAGCGTGGATTACGCTCCGGATGCGGAGGCTTCCCACCTGTTTTTCGCCACCATCCAAAATAAGATGCACTGGGCCGCCCACGGGCACACGGCGGCGGAGGTCATTCACGAACGGGCCGATGCGGGGCTGCCGAACATGGGGTTGCAGACCACCCGCCCCGGCGGCCATGTGCGCAAGGATGATGTGGCCGTCGCCAAGAACTACCTCACCGAGCCCGAGCTGCAGGTGCTCAACCGCATCGTGAACCTCTACCTCGAATTCGCGGAGCTTCAGGCCCTGGAGCGCAGGCCCATGACCATGCGGGATTGGATCGCGAAGCTGGATGAGTTCCTGAAGATCTCCGGGCGGGAGGTCTTGGATCATCCCGGCCACATCTCCGCTGAAGCGGCCCGACACAAGGCCGAGCTGGAATACGAGCGCTACCGGGCCTGGGTGGATGCCCAGCCTCGCGCGGTGGATGCAGATTTTGAAAAGGCGGTGAAAGCCCTGAAACGCCCCCCCGCCCTGAGCCGAAAGAAGAAAGAGTCATGACCAACCCTGCTGCCCTCGTTCAAAAGCTTTGGAACTACTGCAACGTCCTCCGGGATGACGGCCTGTCCTATGGGGATTACGTCGAGCAGCTGACCTTTCTGCTCTTCCTCAAGATGGCCGACGAGCAGACGAAGGCCCCCTTCAACAAGACCTCACCCATTCCCAAGGGATTTAGCTGGCCGGCCCTGTTGCGGCTGGATGGTGATGACCTAGAAACCCATTACCGTCACACGCTAGAGGAGCTGGGAAAGCGGCCGGGCATGCTGGGCGTGATCTTCCGAAAGGCCCAGAACAAGATCCAGGATCCGGCCAAACTGCGCCGCCTCATCGTGGACCTCATCGATAAGGAACAGTGGTCCAGCCTCGCCACCGATGTGAAGGGGGACGCCTATGAGGGGCTGCTCCAAAAGAACGCTGAGGACGTGAAGGGCGGTGCGGGCCAGTACTTCACGCCCCGCGCCCTCATCGCCGCCATGGTGGAGGCCGTGGCTCCGAAGCCGGGGCAGACCATCTGCGATCCGGCCTGCGGCACGGGCGGTTTTCTATTGGCGGCCCATGACTACCTGGCCAAGGTGCCAGGCCTGACCCGGGCTCAGAAGCAGGCGCTGAAGAATGGCACCTTCTACGGCATCGAGTTGGTGGATAGCGTCACCCGCCTCTGCGCCATGAACCTGCTGCTGCACGGCATTGGTGGAGATCTGGAGGAGGATCTGCCCGTCGTCACTAAGGACGCCTTGTCGGGCAAGCACGGCGAATACGAGATCGTGCTGGCCAACCCGCCCTTCGGCAAGAAGAGCAGCGTCACCATCGTGAGCGAGGCGGGGGAGTCGTCCAAGGAATCGCTCATCATCAATCGCGACGACTTCTGGGCCAGCACGAGCAACAAGCAGCTCAACTTCCTCCAGCATATCTTCACCATCCTCAAGCAGCACGGCCGCGCAGCTGTGGTGTTGCCGGATAACGTGCTGTTCGAGGGGGGCGCCGGAGAGACCATCCGCCGGGAACTCCTCAAGCAGGCGGACGTCCACACCTTGGTTCGCCTGCCCACCGGCATCTTCTACGCCCAGGGCGTGAAGGCGAACGTCCTCTTCTTCGATCGCAAGCCCGCCCAGGAGAAACCCTGGACGCAGAAGCTATGGATCTACGACCTGCGCACCAACCTTCACTTCACCCTGAAGGAGAACCCCCTCAAGCGGGCCGACTTGGATGACTTCGTCGCCTGTTACAACCCCAAGAACCGCACCGAGCGCACGGAGACGGAGCGCTTCAAGGCCTTCACCTATGAAGAGCTGACGAAGCGGGACAAGGCCAACCTGGACATCTTTTGGCTGAAGGATGAGGCGTTGGAGGAATCGTCTAACCTGCCGGCGCCCGGCATCATTGCCCAGGAAATCATGGATGATCTGGAGGCGGCGCTGGAGCAGTTCGCGGCGATTGCGGAGGATTTGAAATAAGGGAGAGTTGATAAGGATGAAGTTAGCAAAACCATCCGGCCCATGGCCCGTCCCAAGGGGCCCGCGCGTCGGCTGCCCACGGGCTTGCGCCTTCGGCGCACCGCCTACGGGTGCTCGCGCGCCCTCCGGCTAGCCCTACCTGGGCGCCGCCTGCGATTCGAGTCCCCTTGGGACTACCAATCAAAAAGCCCGCCGGATGGCGGGCTTTGATTGGTAGTCCCAAGGGGACTCGAACCCCTGCTGCCGCCGTGAGAGGGCGGTGTCCTAACCGCTAGACGATGGGACCGTCTGCTGAACTTCCAAGCTTACCAAGTGATGGGCGTTCTTGGAAGCGAAAAGCGCCCGAAGGCGCTGTCCGTTGTGGTTGGGGAGGAAGGAGTCGAACCCTCACCTGACAGAATCAGAATCTGTTGTCCTACCATTAGACCACTCCCCAGTGGTGCCACCCAGTATGCCAAAGGATGGGGCTCGAGGCAAGGCTGGATTGCCGGAGGCACCCCGCCGTGTGGGGGAAAGCGCTATTCTTCCAGCACTTCATTCGAGGCACGCATGGCGGACATCCGGTTGGCGTATTTCATGGCGACCAAGGAGGGGGCGAGCTACCTCGGCGGGCTGCTGGTGGTGGATGGGTCGGGGATCCCCATGGATTTCCGGTACACGGAGCCCATCACGCCGTCGAAGCTGCAGTCGATCCTCTACGGGAAGGCGCTGGAGCCGCACCTGAAGGAGGAGGTGATCCAGCGGACGCTGCTGAAGGAGTTGAAGGGGCAGCCGGACCTGCTGATCCTGCCGGCGGCGGATTTGGCGGCGGGGCTGAAGGGCGAGGCCAAGTGCCCGGTGCTGGCGCTGCAGAAGAGCCAGGAGCAGGCGCTGCCGCGGCTGGGCGAGGTGTTCCGGGTGAACCCCCGGGAGCTGCTGCTGCAGTTGGCGGAAGGGGCGGCGCCCCTGCGGGTGATTTTCGCGGCGGGGGTGGAGGCTTCCACCCA
>DATEZP010000094.1:0-8417 GCA_035255465.1 Holophagaceae bacterium | reverse complement strand
GCGCTGGGGACGATCGCCGAACTCCTTGCGCGGGCCGCGGGCGGGGCGCTCGTCGCCGTCGCGGCGGGGGCGCTCGGCGCGACCCTCGGCGGGCTCGTAGCGCTTGGCCCGGGCCACGCGCTTGTCCTTGTTCTCGCGGGTTTCCTTGGGCTTGAAAAGGCCCTCTTCGCCCTTCTTTCCCTCGGCGGCGCGGGAGACGCGGGCCAGGTTGCGCAGGGCGCGCAGGGCCTTGTCCAGGTCCTTGGGCAGGGGGGCGGTGACGGTGATGGTCTCTTCTGTCACGGGGTGCTTGAGGCCGAGCATCTCGGCGTGCAGGGCCTGACGGTCCAGCAGCTCGCTCACTTCGCCATAGACCTGGTCCCCCAACAGGGGGAAGCCGCGGTCCGCGAACTGCACGCGGATCTGATTGCGGCGGCCGGTCTCCAGCTTCACCTCCACCACGGTGTGGCCCGGCAGGCGCTCCAGCACGCGGTAGTGGGTGATGGCACTCTGGGCGCCTTCGGCGTTCTTGGCCTTCTTGGGGTCCACCACGCGCATGCGCAGGGTCTTGGCCTGCTCGATGAGGTGGCCCTTCAGCGTGCCGCTGTTCTCGGGGATCTCGCCCACGAGGATGGCCTTGTACACCCGGTTCATCTTGTGGAGCTCGAACATCTTCTTGAGCCCCGTGAGCGCTTCGGGGGTCTTGGCGAACACGAGCACGCCGCTGGTCCAGCGGTCGATGCGGTGCACGATGAAGAGCTGGAAGCGCTTGAAGCCGCGGCGCTGGTAGTGGTCGGTGATGGCGTCGGCGAGCGTGGCTTCCTTGCCGCCCTCGGTGGGCACGGTGAGGAGGCCCGCGGGCTTGTTCACGAAGAGGAGGTGCGTGTCCTCGTAGAGGACTTCATAGGGATCCAGGGCCGCGATGCCGGGCCGGGGCTTGAGGTCGTACTTGAGCTGGGGATCGAAGTTGGCGTGGAGGGCGGAGCCCGCCTTCACGCGCTGGCCGTGTTTGCTGGCCACCACACCATCCACCTTGATGAGGCCCGCATCCAGAAGGCCCTTGGCCTGCCTGACGCTGAGTCCGAGCTTGTCCTTCACGACGGCGGCGAGCGCCCCTTCGGTCTCGACGATCCACTCTTCGTTGATGCGCGCCATGGGCAGCTCCTTTGCTCGCGCGGCGTTCCTATCAACGCAGGGCGGTCTATCAGAAGACCATGGAAGGGCTGATTTGCCTCGCCCTGAAAATGCCCGGCCCCCGCCTGAAGGCCCAGGAATGCACCCGATACAGGCGGCGGACAGCGTCCAGGGTGCGAAATTGTATGCTGATAATTTACAATTCAACATGAATAGAATTTAACGATTATTAACACCAAGCGGACTTGACCCAGGTCTAATCGAGACTAATTTAACCTGTCTGCGGAATTGCAAAAATACTGCAGAAATGATTCAAAACATCGATTTCGGTTGAAGGGCCCCGGATTCGCGGTCCCGCCCTCGGCCTGGCCTTCCCTCCGCCCCCACCGGGGCCTGCCTAAGGAGCATTCCGATGCCCCCCCTCGATTTCCACGACCTCCCCATCCTCACGAAGAAGGACCGTCTCTGGCCCCTCTTCTGCCCCAAACCCACGGTGAAGATCCTCTGCTACACGGATTCCACCTCCGTCCAGATGGATCGCACCACGGCCTTCGGGTTGGGGATCCTCAAGGATTGGCTCCTGGCGGGCAATCCCTTCTACGCGAACTTCCAGGTGGACCTCCTCAATCGCCACGAGGGCGGCCACGCCAACCACAAGCTCACGGCGGCCCTGCTCGGGGGCTACGACCAGGTGTGGTTCTTCGGCGTGCTCCAGTGCAACGTCTCCGGCCAACCGGAGAACGAGCTCACCACTCCCGAGGTCACGGCCCTGAAGGCCTGGATGGATGCCGGCGGCGGGGTGCTCATCACGGGCGACCACGCCAACCCCAAGCCCTTCGGGGCCGACGCGGGCCTGGATCCCCTGCTCAACCTCGGCCGCGCCATCGGCAAGAAGGTGCCCCGGGCGGGCCAGCTGCGCAAATGGGAGGGATTGCCCGACGCGAGCTTCACGGACAACCACAACACCATGGTTCCCACGGCCGCCCTGCCGGATCTGAATACCGGCGGCCAGCCCCAGCAGTCCGACAACGTGCCCCAGCAGCTCATCCTCACCCGCCACGCGGTGCCCACCTGGCACCCCTACTTCCTGCGCCGCAAGCGGCCCCATCCCCTCTTCTGCGGCAAGGCGGGGCTCATCGATGTGTTCCCAGATCACATGCACGAAGGCCTGCCCCTGGTGCCCGGGACCTTCGGGCCCGAGTGGCCCACGGGCCCCGGGGGCATCCAGCCCCTGCCCGCCATCGAAGCCAAGGGCACGGACAAACGCAACGGCGCCATCTACCCCGTGAGCATCGCCTACGACGGGGACGACGGGGGCGTGGGCCGCATCGTGGCGGATGCCACTTGGCACCACTACTTCAACGTGAACCTCCAGGGCTTCACGAGCGGTTCGCCCGCGTTCACGCCCGATGGCAGCGCGGCCCAGAAGGCCATCGCCAACTACTATCAGAACCTCGCCGTGTGGCTCGCCTCCAAGTCCAAGCGCCAGGCCATGCGCTGCACCATCTGGTGGTGGCTGGCCACCCATCCGGAGATCCTCGAGGTGGCCCGCGCGCCTTATTGGCTCCTGGGCGGCACCGCCTACGACGTGCTGGGCCGCGCCGCGGGCCAGTGCACCATCACCGAACTCATCTGGCTCGACTTCCCCAAGGTCATGCTCTACGAGCGGGACCCCAAGCATCCCCCGCTGCCCTGGCCCCCCGAGGAGCTCATCCTCGGCGGCATCCTGCTCGAGTACCAGGAGGCCATGCAACACGCCGAGGCGGGCAAGCCCGTGCCGGATCGCCACACGCTGCAGGTCAACGGCTTCAAGCGCGCGGCCGCCTACCATGTGGAGAGCCTGGCCTCGGGGCTCAAGGGCGCCAAACAAGCGGCGGAGGCCCTGGAGAAGGTGCTGCACCAGGGGCGTGACAAGGATTGACCCCGGTGACGGAACCATCAAAAAAGGGCGCCATGGGCGCCCTTTTTTTAAATGGCTCGGGATGAAGCTACTTCAGGGGCTTCAGCGTGAGGGGATCCCGCAGGGGGAGCTTCACGAGGGGCAACTTCGCGGCCTCGCTGAGCTTGCCGGGGTGATCCTTCACATCGCCCTCCTCCACGTCGGAGGCCTTGCCCACCACGAGGATGGCGACCTTGTCGAGGGTGAGGTACTTCTGGGCGACGCGCTGCACGTCGGCCGCGGTGACGGCCTGGATCTTGGCGCGGTACTCTCCGAGCAGCTGGTCGGCATTCAGGCCCGCGTAATCGTAGGTGGCGAAGGTGCCGACCACGGCGGCCTTGTTGGAGAAATTGGCGGGGAAGCCATCCACGAGGGAGCCCTTGGCCACAGCCAGTTCTTCGGAACTCACGGGGGCGGTGCGCATCTTCTCCATCTCGGCCATCGCCAGGCGGATGCCGTAGGCCACGCTGCGGCTCTTGCTCTGGAAGGCGGCACGGAAGTCGCCGGGGAAGAAGAGGCCGGGGGTGAAGCCGGAGCCGGCGCTGTAGGCGAGCCCTTCATCGCTGCGGATCTTCTTCACGAGGCGGGAGGTGAAGCCCCCGCCGCCCAGGATGTCGTTCATCACGGTGACGGCGTAGTAGTCGGCATCCGTGCGGCGCAGGCCGGGGAGGCTGAAGGACACGCGGCCCTGGTTCACATCCTTGTCCACCACGTAGATGCCGGGCTTGGCGGCGAAGGGGGCCGCGGGGATGGCGGCGCTCTTCTGGGCCTTGGCGCCGGGCTTGAGCGCGCCGAAGGTCTCGTTGAGGAGCTTCTCCATGGCCTTGCGATCGAAGTTGCCGGACACGGAGAGGATGAAGTTCTCCGGGTGGATCAGGCGGGCGTGGAGGGCCTGGAGATCCTCGCGGGTGATGGCGTCGAGGCTGGCGCCCGTGGGCTGGTGGTTCGTGTAGTAGGCTTCGCCGCGCAGCAGGTAGCCCAGCTGCTGGCGCTCGATGGTGGTGCTGTCGTCGTTGCGGCGCTCCATGGCCTGGCGGAGGTTCTTCTTGGCCAGATCCAGGCGATCCTGCGCGAAGGCGGGCTGGGTGAGCACTTCGACCATGAGGCCGAGGCCCTCCTTCGCGTCCTTGGAGAGGAGGTTCAGGTTCAGCATGCCCTGGGTGTCGCCCAGGTTGGACATGAGGTTCGCGGCCAGGAATTCCAGCTTCTCATCCAACTGATCGGCGGGGGTCTTGGTGGTGCCGCCGCTGCGCAGGAGGCTGCCCATGAGGGAGACGGAGCCTTCCTTGCCGGGGGCTTCCAGGTAGCTGCCGCCCTTGATGAGCAGGCTCACGGTGACGAGGGGCTGGCCCGTGGGATCGGGGAGCACGTAAGCGATGATGCCGTTCTTGAGCTTGATGCGGGCGTCCTTGGCCTTCGGCACGTCGAAGGTCATGGGCTTGAAGGTGAGCTTCTCGGGCCGATCCGGAATGGCCTGGGCGGCGGTGGGCACGACGGTGGAAGCAAGGACGCCAAGGGTGAGGGCGAGACGGGACAACATTACTTGGCCTCCTTGGCGAGCTGCTCGATGCGGGCGCGGATCTTCTTCATCATCAAGTCGAAGATGGGCTTCTGTTCGGCGGGAACGGAGCCGGCCTGGGCCTCCATGCGGGCGAGCCCGGCTTTCAGCTTCTCGGCGTCGGCGGCCTTCTCGATCTGGGCCAGCTGGGCCTTGATCATGCCCCGGGCCTCTTCGGGGATCGCCTCCATCTCGGGATCCACGGCGGCGGGGGCGCTGCCGGCCTTGCGGGTGAAGATCACCACGTTGCGGGATTCCTTGACGAGGTACTCCGTGGCCACGCGCTGCACGTCGGCAGCGGTGACGGCGCCCGTCTTCTGAGGCGATTCCAGGAACTCCTTGTAGCCGGTGGTGGCGTCGGCCACGGCCAGCTGGATCATGAGGAAGAAGTTGTCCTCCAGACGGCGGAAGGTGTTGGCCTGGGCCTGGTTCTTCACCTTCTGCAGTTCTTGTGCGGTGACGCCCTCCTTCTGGATCTTGGCGATCTCGGCGTAGATGGCCTTCTCGACTTCTTCGGGCTTGTGGTCCCCGGACACGGTGCCCTCCAGGACGAACACGCCGGCGTACTTGCGGTCCTGATTGGCGGCGCGCACGTTGGTGGCGACCTTTTGATCCAGCACCAGGGCCTTGTAGAGGCGGCCGGAGCGGCCATTCAGGATCTCGCCCAGGAGGTCCAGGGCGTACTGATCGGCGTGGCCGGAGGCGACGCCCTTCCAGGCGATCTCCACGCTGGGGGTGGTGTCGGCCTCGGCGTACATGCGCTTCTCGGCCAGCTGCTTGGGCTCGAGGGTGATGAGTTCGGGCACGCCCTTGGGGTTGGCGGGGATGCGGCCGAAGTAGCGCTCGCAGAGGGCGGCGGCCTCATCGGCCTTGAAATCGCCCACGAGCACGGCGGTGATGTTGTTGGGCGCGTAGAAGGTGGCGAAGAATTCGTTGGCCTGCTCGCGGGTGATGCTCGCCACGTCCGACGCCCAGCCGATGGTGGGCCAGTGGTAGGGGTGGGCGGTCCAGGTCATGGCCTCGAAGGCCTCGTTGAACTTGCCCGTGGGGGTGGATTCGGTGCGCATGCGGCGCTCCTCGAACACCACGTCGCGCTCCTTGTAGAACTCGCGGAACACGGGATCGCGCAGGCGGTCGGATTCCATCCACGTCCACAGCTCCAGCTTGTTGGAGGGGATGGTCTGGATGTAGGTGGTGACGTCGGTGTTGGTGAAGGCGTTGAGGTTCACGCCGCCGGCCTGGGAGTACACCTTGGAGAACTCATCTTTCACGAGCAGCTCCTGCTGCTCCTTCACGAGCTTCTCGAACTGCTCCACGAGCTGCTGGTGGTGGGCGGAGCGCACCTTGGGATCCGTCATGTCGGCGATCTCGCCGCGCTGCTGCTTGGCGCGGAGGAGGGAATCCTCCTTGCGGATCTCGGCGCGGAGCTTGTCCTGGGCGTCGTTCAGCTCGCGGTCGCGCTTGATGTCGCGGGTGCCGATGGTGCTCGTGCCCTTGAACATCATGTGCTCGAAGAGGTGGGCGATGCCGGTGATGCCGGGGCGCTCGTTGGCGCTGCCCACGTGGGCCACCCAACCCACGGCGATGGTGGGCTTGTCATGGCGTTCCACCATGAGCAACCGCATGCCGTTGGAGAGGGTCTTCTCCACGGGGGCGGGTAGGGACTGGGCCAGGGCCGGCGCTGCGACGAGCGTGGCCACCAGGGCTGACCGTTGGATCCGGGTCAGGGGTAGGGGCATGGAGACTCCAGGGTGAGGAATGTGGGCGGGGCCAAGTCGCTCCCCCGACAAGGCTTGGACAGCCTCAGCGCCCCGGGGGGAGTCCCTTCGAACGTGGCACGAACCTACAGGGGGGTGTCATGAATATTTGTGAAGCAGCAGGCGCCCCAAATCCGCCTCCCAGGCGGCCTGGAGGTCGGAAAGCTTCATCCCACGGCCCTTTTCCGGCGCGGCTTGCAGGAGGCCCTGGGCGGAGGGATGGGGCAGGGCGTGCCATTCAAGGGGCAGGTCGTTCAGGGGCTCCCGCAGCACCAGGGCCCTTTTGCCAAAGGTCACAAGTCGCAGGGTCCCCCCGCTGCGCCCGCAGGCCTCGCCCAGTTCCCGGCGGAGCCGCGCGAGGTTGGCGTCGGACTTCAGTTCGCGATCCTTGGGCGCGCGGAAGGCGTGGCCATCGTCCGTGGGGCAGGCGGGAAAGGCGTTCCCCAGGGCGGCCCCCATCAACCGGGGACTGAGCCCTTCGGCCCGGAACCGGGCGCCATCCCAGGGCTCCCAGGCCGCGTCGGGCACGGCCGCGAGGCCCGCGGCCTGCAGGGCCCGGTACACGAGCAGTCCCGCGCGATCCCCCCAAAAGGGGATGCCGCTCTGATCCGCCCCCCGGGGACCCGGGGCCTCGCCCATGAGGAACACGTGCACGGGCCCGGAATCCGGGAAGAGCGCGGGGACGGAGGTGCCGAGGATGCGGGCCATGGATTCAGGCTAGCGCCTCCGGGCTTCAGCCGGCCCCGCCTCACCCCCTCCTCCCCGCATCTAAGGGGTGGAGCCAAAGCCCGGAGGCGAGGCCCTCACACCTGCACCACACCGCCATCCAGGTTCAGGCACTGCCCCACCTGCATGGTGTTGGCGGGATTCAGCAGCCAGGCGATGCCGTGGGCGATCTCCTCGGGCTGGAAGAAGCGGCCCACGGGCACCACCGCTTCGGCCTTCTTGCGGGCCTGCGCCGGGGAGATGCCCATGGCCTTGGCCATGCCTTCGATGCCCTCGGCGGCCATGGCGGTGTCCACCCAGCCCGGAGCCACGGCGTTCACGAAGATGCCCTTCGGCATCAGCTCCAGGGCCAGGGCCTTGGTGAGCCCCAGCAGGCCGTGCTTCGCGGCGCAGTAGGCCCCGTAGCCGGGCACGCCGAAGCGGCCCAGCACGGAAGCGACGAGCACGATGCGACCCCCCGGGCCCAGGTTCGGGAGGAAGGCGCGCACCGTGTTCCAGGGGCCTACCAGGTCCACGTCGAGGATCTCCTGGAAGCGGGCGTCCACGTCCTGACCGCCATCCACCGGGGTGATGCCACCGGTGCCGGCGGCGGCCACGAGGGCGTCCAGGGCGGGCAGGCGGGGGGCCAGGGCCCGGAGGTCGCTGAGGTCCCGGACGTCACAAACGTGGGGCATGGCCTGCCCACCCCCGTCACGGATGATCCGAGCGGTTTCTTCCAGGGCCGCCGCGTCGCGGCCCAGCAAGATGAGGTGCGCGCCTTCAGAGGCCGCCAGATGGACGGCCGCGGCCCGTCCGATGCCCCGAGAAGCCCCCGTCACCAGGATCGTGCGTGTCATGGAATCCCCCTGGCACCAATCCTATTGCGACCTACATTTCCTTCCCACAGGAGACAGCATGGCCTGGGATGGGAAGTCCGAGCGTCGGCGGCGAGTGCGGGTCGTCGAGGTGGAGCGCCGGGGGGCGCTCTGGAGCACGTTGGGCGGCCTGCGGATGGGCGCCTGGGATGGGTGGGGAGAGCTGGAACCGCATCCGGCGCGACTCACACCCAGGGACCTGGACAATCCCCAGGGCTGGCGGGAACGCTTGGCAGCCTGGTTGATGAAGCAGCACTGAAACGGGGCCCGCGAACGCGGGCCCCTTGCGTTGGCCGGAAGTTGCCTTAGCGCACCCACCCCTGGTGAAGGGCGAGTTCCGCGTTGAGCAGCGAGCCCCCCGCGGCGCCGCGGTGGGTGTTGTGGCCCAGCAGCGCGAACTTGATGCCGAGCAGCGGGCAGGGGCGGATGCGGCCCACGTGCACGCTCATGCCGCCATCGGCTTCCACGTC
>DATEZP010000093.1:0-9372 GCA_035255465.1 Holophagaceae bacterium | reverse complement strand
CAGATCTGGACCGTGAAGATCGGCGAAGGCACCACCGTCGGCGAATGGCAGCTGGGCGCCACGGCACCCCCTTTCGAGCCCCACACGAACAAATTCGGGAAGCCCTATCCGCCTACGAAGGATGAGGGGAGCTACTGAGGGGCTTTGGTCCTTAGTCCTTAGTCCTTAGTCCTTGGCCGGTTTGCGACAGCCAGAGCTTGGGCAGGGCCGATCAACCGATCGAGGGGCGGAGCCGCCAGAACGGGTCGGCGCCAGCCAAGGACCAAGGACCAGGGGCCAAGGACGCGGCGAGCGCCTAGCGCTCGCCGCCGTGCACCTTCCGCACCATGTAGCGCGGCCGGTCCCGGGCTTCCACGTAGATGCGGCCGATGTACTCGCCGAGGAGGCCGAAGGCGAGGAACTGGAGGCCCACGAAGAAGAAGAGGATGGCGAAGAGGGTGAAGACGCCCTGGGCCGTGCCTTCCGGATGGAGGAAGCGGTACACCAGGAGGCCCAGCGCAAAGAGGATGCTGACGGCGCTGATGAGGACGCCCAGCACCGAGAGCATCTGCAGGGGCAGGAGGCTGAAGGAGGTGAGCAGGTCGAACTGGAGGTTGATGAGCTTCCAGACGCCGTACTTGCTATCGCCGGCGGCGCGCTCGGCGTGGCCCACGGGCACTTCCGTGATGCGCTTGGCGAAGGAGTTGGCGAGCGCGGGGATGAAGGCGTGGCGCTCCTTGCACATGAGCATGGCGTCTATGACTTCGCGGTTGTAGGCGCGAAGCATGCAGCCGTAGTCGTTGAGCTTCACGCCCGTGGTCTTCCGGGTGATGGCGTTCACGAGCTTGCTGGGCATGGTGCGGAAGAAGCTGTCGTTCTCCGTGCGGCCCTGGCGCCACCCCCCCACCACGTCGAAGCCCTCCTCGATCTTGGCCACGAGCTTGGGGATCTCCTCGGGGGGGTTCTGGAGGTCGGCATCCAGGGTCACCACCACCTGGCCGGAGACTTCGGCGAAGGCGCCGAAGATGGCGGCGTGCTGCCCGTAGTTGCGGTTGAACTCCACGACCTTGATCCGGGGCTCGCCCTTGGCCAGGTCCGTGAGCAGCTTGAGGCTCATGTCTCGGGAGCCGTCATCGGTGAAGATGCACTCCCAATCACGCGGTCCTTGGAAATTTTCCCGCAGGACTTTCCCGAGCCGCTCCCAGAGCTGGGGGATGTTGTCCTGCTCGTTGTAAATGGGGACGACGACGGAAAGGTAGGGCATGGCGGACTCCAACCGGCCATTGTAACCGGGCGGCCCCTCAACCCTTGGGTCCGGGCCCCCAGGGCCGCTACACTGTCGTGACGATTGATTGGAGCCCCAATGTCCGACGGACCCCGCATCCTGCTGGTGGAGGACGAGCTCAGTCTGGCTGAGGGGATCAAGCTCAACATGGAGTTGGAGGGGCTGCCCTGCACCTGGATCACCCGGGGCGATGAGGCCCTGAAGCGCATCCTGGCCGAGAAGTGGGACCTGGTGATCCTGGACGTGATGCTGCCGGGCATGGATGGATTCTCAGTCTGCGAGCGGGTGCGCGAAGCCCGGAACACCACGCCCATTCTCTTCCTCACGGCGAAGAACACCGAGGATGACCGCGTGCATGGTTTCGAGACCGGCGGCGATGATTACCTCGGCAAGCCCTTCCAGGTGCGCGAGCTGCTGGTGCGCGTGCGCGCCATCCTGCGCCGCGAGGCCTGGTACAAGAACCGGACGCTGGGCAGCCGCCAGAAGTTCGGACCCTTCTGGGTGGACTTCGACAATTTCTGCGGCGAGGGCCCGGCGGGCGCCTTCCAGCTGGGCGTGAAGGAATGCATGATCCTCAAGCTCCTCATGGAGCGCGCCGGACAGGTGGTGAGCCGCGCCGACATCCTGGACAAGGTGTGGGGCGAGGACGCCTACCCCACCACCCGCACCGTGGATAACTTCATCGTGCGCATCCGCCGCTCCATGGAAGCCGATGCCCACCATCCTCGGTGGATCCACACCATCCGCAGCGTGGGCTACCAGTTCGACCCCGAAGGCAAGCAGCGCAAGGGCGACGAGTAGCTCAAGGTCGGGCGGGCGCCGGCTCCATCTGGAGCAGCTCCTGCCGCAGCCAGGCGGGTTCCGTGGCCTCTCGGGCCAGGGCCCGCAGGGTGGTCGTGGCCAGGGCATCCCCGCGGAGGCGCAGGAGGGTGGCCCGGGCCTGATCGTAGACGCAGCCCCGGGCCACCGCCGGGCCGGGGTTGGGATCGCGCTTGTCGGGGGCGGCCCAGGCCAGGAAAGCCGGGTGATCCGCCGCGTCCCGGAGGCCGGCGAGGATCACCCGCAGGTAGGTGAGGTCACCGGTGGCCCGGTAGGCGCCAAGGGCGTGGTTCATCCGGTCCAAGGCCCGCTGGACTTCCTGGGGATCGGGCAGGGGGGCCAGGGCAAGGGGACGGGTGGGATCCGCCAGGACGGGGATCTTGCCGAAGCGCCCGCGCATTTCATCGGGCAGGAGGATGAGGTGGTCCGTGAGGTCCTCGCCGAGGCTGCCCAGGAGCACCAGGCCCGCCATGTGGCCGCTGAGGTCCTCCCGGGGGAACCCCGCGATGAGGGCCGCCTCCGCCTCGGGATTTCCACGGTAGGCCGTGACGAAGAAGCCGAGCACTTCGGGCCGGCCCAGCATGCCCAGGGCCATGGCGTCCTTGAGGGCACCGGACAGGCGGAGGGGCTCGGGGTGGGCGTGATAACCCGCCATCCAGGCTTCCAGGGCTTCCGGA
The DNA here is from genome assembly GCA_035255465.1 of Holophagaceae bacterium. Lineage (GTDB taxonomy): Bacteria > Acidobacteriota > Holophagae > Holophagales > Holophagaceae > JAFDVN01. Next base: position 6,612 of record DATEZP010000093.1, on the reverse strand, counting down.
GCCTTGAAGGGCTTGCCCCCCGCAGGGGCGACGAGGGTCATCAAGACGAACGCGCTGGCAGGAAGGCCCATCCCCACTCCTCTGCGAAACGGGGCGCCCAGGGCGCCCCGTCCTCATCCGGCCCGGAGGCCCCTACTTCACGTCGAGATCCTTGCTGCGGCCAAGCTTGGCGGCTTCCATCATCTGCTCGGCGAGGGAGGCGGCGGGGGCCTCCAGCTTCACGTCGCCAAGGATGGCGCGCTTCTCATCGCCCTTGCTGAACTTGCTCTCGCCCATGACGGGGGTAAGGCGGGGGAGCAGCTTGAGGGCGGCGGGGGCGCCTTCGGGGGCGGTGCCGGCGGCCACCTTGGGGGCGGCTTCCAGCAGGCCCTGGCCGAGGCGGCCCTGCTCCACGCCCGCTCCGGCGCCGAGGCGGCGCAGGTCCAGGTGGGCCAGGGCGGGGCTGTGGAGGATGGCGACATCCTCCTGCTCCAGGAAGGCGACGAGGTCATTCACGGCCTTCACCTGCACCGGATCGGCGGCGAGGCGGCTCTTCTTCTCGCCCTTCACTTCCACTTCCTGGCGGGTGTTGGGGAGGTAGGGCACGGCGCGCTTCAGCCAGAAGATGGCCACCTGCTTCTGGGCGGCGAAGCCCTCGGGGGCCTTAGGCGCCTTGGCCTTCTTCTTCCCCTTCTTGGGGGCCTCGGGCTCGGCCCAGGTGGGGGCGGTGGCATCGACCTTCGCGTCGAACATCAGGCCCTTCAGCTTAGCGAACTTGGATTCGAGGCCCTTCACGGCTTTACCGCCCTTGAGCTTGCCGGCGGCCTGGGCGGCCTTCTGGAGGTCCTTGAAGGTGCCTTCCATGAGGAGCTTGGTGCCATCCACATAGAGGCCGTGGGCGGCGTAGACCTTGCCGAGGTAGGCCTCGGCGGCGGGGATCCCGGCGGCGGCCTTTTCGGGCAAGTCGGCCTTCACGGCCAGCAGGGCCTCCAGGGCGGCGCGCACGTCACCGGCCTTGGGGTGGCTCTGGTAGTAGCCCAGCTCATGGCCCGCCAGGGCGGCGCGGTTGAGCATGAAGGCGAGCTTCCGCTGGCTGGGGCGCCACTGATCGAAGGGGGCGTTGGCGGGGGCGGGCGTCTCGGCCACGGCCGGAGCTTGGGCCGGCGCTGGGGCGGGAGCCGCCGGCGCGGCCTGGGCGGCCGGTTGGGGTTCGGGCGCGGGCTTGGGCTCCGGCTTGGGAGCATCTTGGGCGGTGAGCAGTCCCGCAGCCAGGGCAAGGGTAATCCAGGGGCGCATCATGGCTTCCTCCAGGGCGGGGTGGTGACGCCATTATCCCCCGGGGGGTAGTCATTCACCAGTGCGCTTCTCAAAGAGCTGAACGCGGAGGTCGCGGAGGGGCGTTGAGAACGGGGAGGAACAGCAGGCCGCGGGCGGGGACCCTCCTTTGACTTTCAGATCTTCTCCACGTTCCGCTTTGGAATGGATCAGACCGGGACCGAGGAGGCCAGCTGCGCCACGGCGCCCTTGAGTTTCTTGAGGTCGAAGGGCTTGCCCAGGTGGGGCAGGCTGTTCTTTTCGAGGAAGCTCTGCGTTTCGGCGTCGAAGGCATCCCCGGTGGTGAAGAGGATGCGCTTCGTGAGCTCCGGCTTGTGGGTTTGCAGCCAGGCGTAGATGTCCATGCCCGTGAGGCCCGGCATGCGGATGTCGGAGAGGACGAAGTCGAAGTCCGCTTCCTGGAGCTTGGCGACGGCGGCATCGCCCCGGCCGGCGGTGGTCACGTCCACCCCCCAGGCCTGGAGGGCTTCCTGGAGGCATTCCAGCAGGAAGCTCTCGTCATCCACCACCAGGGCCTTGAGGCCGCTGAGGGCGGCGGGCGCCTTGGGGGCGGGAGCCGGGGTGGCTTCCACGAAGGGCAGTTCCATCAGGTAGGCGTTCCCGAGGCCCATCTGGCTGCGGAGGGTGAGCTTACCGCCATGGGTGCGGGCGATGGCCTCGGCCATGGGGACCGCGAGGTGTTCGGAGCTGGTGGCCCGGTTGGGCTTCAGCAGCGCGGCCAGCTCATCGGGGCTGAGGGGATTGCCGCTGTCCTGCACGAGCACCTGGAGGGTTTCCCCGGCGCGGCGGGTGGCCACGCGGAGCCGCTTGGTGGGGCTCTGGGCCATGGCGGCGAGGCCCTGGGTGATGAGGCCCTGGAGGGCGAGGGTCAGGAGTTCCGAATCCAGCGCGGCCAGGGGCAGGGAGGGATCCAGGCTGGATTCCAAGCTGGCGGCCTGGCGCTGGGCCGTGGGCTCCATGGCCTTCAGGCACTCCTGGGCCAGGTTGTTGAGGTTCACGCCCGCGCGCCGGGGGGCCGGGGGATCCAGCACGAGGAGCATGGGCTCCAGCATGGACTGGAGGGATTCCGCCGCCCGGGCCAGGCGCGTGGCCTGTTCCTGCTGGTGGGGATCCATGGCGGATTCCAAGAGCAGGCGGGATTCCAGCAGCACGGGGGTGAGGCGGTTGGCCACCTCGTGGAAGAGGCCGGGCACGAGGCGGCCCAGGGTCTCGAATTGCCGGCTCTGAGCCAGCTGGCTTTCGAGGCTCTTGGTTTCTTCGAGGTCGCGCACGAGGGCGCTCACGGCGAGCACCCGCTCGTCGGCCCCCCGCACGGGGGCATAGGAGATCCGGGCGGGGAAGGCCACGCCCCCCTTGCGGAGGCGGGTGGATTCCAGATCGCGCATCTGCTGCCCGCGCACCACCTGCTGCACCTGGCCCTCGGCCTCATGGACGAGGGAATCCGGCACCAACATGGACATGGGCTTGCCGACGATCTCGGGACGCTGGTAGCCGAAGATGCGTTCGGCGGCGGCGTTCCAGGTGAGGATCTTGCCTTCGGGCGTGAAGGAGACGAGGGCCTCGCCCATGCTTTGCACGAGCCCTTCCAGGTAGCGTCGGGTCTTTTGGTTGTCCTGGTTCACGCGCTCCAGCTGCTGGTAGAGCTGGGCCATCTCCTCGTTCTTGCGCTCCAGGCTCTCCTTGGTGCTCTTCAGCTCCGAGTAGAGACGGGCCGTCTCCATGTTGGATTTGAGGGCGTCTTCCAAGAGCTCCTGGGCGTCGGCCACGTGGCCGGGCTGGAGGTCGTTCACGCTCACGTTGCTGTGGCGGAGCACCGTCTGATCCTGGTTCGCCTGCATCTGCTGGGGCGGCTCGGCGGGCGCCGGGGGCAGCTCCCGCATGGACCCGCGGATGTTGGATTCGATGAGGCCGAGCATCTCGTCGAAATCCTTGATCTTCTTATCCAGGTGGTACTTCTTGAAGGTGTAGGCCACCGTCTCCTTGGTCACCGCCAGGAAGGTGTCGAGCACGCCCAGGCCCTTGTAGGCCGTGGATTCGAAGTAGGGCACGGAGCGGAAGTTGAGGCGGCGGTTCATGACGCCCACGGGCATGGCGTCGGGCAGATCCCGCTTGTTGTATTGGATGACGAAGGGGATCTGCTTGATGTTCAGGCGGTTCGCGTTGAGGTTGTGGTAGAGGTTCGACAGCGAATCGACGTTGTCCTGCATCTTGGATTCACTGCTGTCGGCCACGAACACCACGCCGTCGGCGCCGCCCAGCACCACGCGGCGGCTGGCGTCGTACTGCACCTGGCCCGGCACCGTGTACACCTGCAGGTGGATGGCGTTGCCGTAGATGTAGCCGAGGTTGATGGGCAGCAGGTCGAAGAAGAGGGTGCGATCCTCCTGGGTGTTCACGCTGAACATCTCGCCCCGCTGGCCCTCGCTGCACATGGAGTGCAGCACCTGCAGGTTGGTCGTTTTGCCGGAGAGACCCGGTCCGTAATAGACCAGCTTGAGCAGGATCTCGTTGGCGCGGGTGTTGAACTGGACCATGGGCGGCCGCCAGAAGGGGAAGGTCTAAAGATTACAAGGCTTTTGGCCCGGCTGCCAAACCGGAGCTGAAAGGCTCCTCGGCAGGCCCTGTGCTAGGATCAAGTCCTGCGTTTCCAAGGCCAAATCCACATACCCATGGGCAACCCGGTTCCAGTCGCCATCATCTTCTCGGTATCCCCTGCGGGGATACGCGAGACCCATACGCATTGGGCACGGCGCGCGGCCTAGGCCGGGGAGGGGTTTTGAGCGTTCCGCGCCACGTCGCGATCATTTTCTCGGTATCCCCTGCGGGGATACGCGAGACCCCATGCCGGCCGGGTCGTCCCGTGGCCTGGGCCCAGAGGTAGCATGAGCGTCCCACGCCACGTGGCCATCATCATGGACGGGAACGGCCGGTGGGCCGCCGTTCGGGGGCAGGCCCGCATCAAGGGCCACAAGGCCGGGGTGCAGGCCGTGGAGAAGATCCTGGATGAGGCCTCGGAGCTGGGCATTCCGCACCTGAGTCTCTACGCCTTCTCGACGGAGAACTGGAAGCGGCCGGCCTTGGAAGTGGCGGCCCTCATGGCCCTGCTGCGCATGTACCTGCGCATGTTCGTCCAGAAACTCCAGAAGCGGCAGATCCGCTTTCACCACCTGGGGGACCTGTCGGGCATGCCGGAGGGCATCCGCCGGGACATCGAGGAGTTGGAGCGGCTCACGGCCCACCACACGGGCATGACCTTCCACCTCGCCGTGAACTACGGCTCCCGCTCGGAGCTGGTGCACGCCGCCCGGGCCTGCGTGCTGGACGGCCTCAAGCCCCAGGAGATCACCGAGCAGGCCCTGGCCGATCGCCTCTGGACGAAGGGCGTGCCCGATGTGGACCTCCTCATCCGCACCAGCGGGGAGCACCGCATCTCCAACTTCCTGCTCTGGCAGTGCGCTTACGCAGAATTGCACATGACCGACACCCTCTGGCCCGATTTCGGGCCCGAGGCCCTGCGCGCGGCCCTGGAGGATTTCTCCAGCCGCGAGCGCCGCTTCGGAGGCCTCTGAATGTCCCAGAAACCGACGCATGCCCACGGGCCCAAGACCACGCCCAAGGTGGACACCCGCAACATGAAGACCCGGGTGCTCAGCGCCCTCGTCTTCGCGGTGTTCTTCCTGAGCCTCCTCTACTTCGGCGGGGGCCCCACCCGCCTCGGCGCCCTGGATCTGGGCGATGGCAAGGTGTGGAGCCAGTGGGTGTACCTGGCGCTCATGGGCTTCGCCATCTTCGCGGGCATCCGGGAGATGGTGCTCATGGCCCGCACCCGAGGCTTCAACCCGAGCCTGCCCAGCGCGGTGCTCACGGGCTGGCTCTTCCTCCTGCACTTCCACTTCGAGCGCAACGGCGCGGATCCGCTGCCCCTCTGGGCGGTGCTCTTCGCGGGCCTGCTCCTCATCCACTTCGGGGCCCTCTTCTTTGACGAGAAGCTGGAGGAGGCCCTGCCGAGCCAGGCCATTGCCTGGATGGCGGCCCTGGTGCTGGGCCTGGGCCTGGGCTTCCAGCAGAAGATCTTCATGCTGGAGGGCACGCTCCCGAAGACGGGCAGCCGCCTGATCCTGGCGCTGTACATCATCACGTGGTTCGGCGATTCCACGGCCTACTTCGTGGGCTCCTACTTCGGCAAGCACAAGCTCGCCCCCCGGGTGAGCCCCAAGAAGAGCTGGGAAGGGGCCCTCGGCAACACCCTGGGCAACGTGGCGGGCGCCGCCCTCATGCGGGCCACCGTCTGCACGGAATGGAGCTGGGTGGATGTCGTCGCCCTGGGCCTCTTCCTGGGCATCGTGGGCCAGCTGGGCGACCTGGTGGAGAGCACCTGGAAGCGCAGCGCCGGCGTGAAGGACAGCAACGTGGGCGTCTCCATCCCCGGCCACGGCGGCGTGCTGGATCGCGTGGACAGCCTCATGCTCGCGGCGCCCGCCATGTACGCCTACCTGCGCTTCGCCCAGGGCTGGACGCAGTGAGGCTGGAGGCCTGATGCGCCGCATCGCGGTCCTCGGCTCCACGGGCAGCATCGGCACCTCCACGCTGGAGGTGGTGGCCGCCCATCCCGAAGCCCTCGCCATCGTGGCCCTGGCCGCGGGCCGCAATCGGGACCTCTTCCTGGAGCAAGTGAAGCGCTGGCGCCCCGCCTGCGTCTCCATGGCCAGCCAGGAGGATGCCGAGTGGCTGCGCTCCCAGCTGGACCGGGCCCCGGAGATCCACTGGGGCCCGGAAGGCCTCAAAGCCTGCGCCCTCCATGGTGACGTGGACACGGTGATGGCCTCCGTCGTCGGTGCTGCGGGCCTGGAGAGCACGGAAGCGGCCCTGCGCGCCGGCCGCCGGGTCTGCGTGGCCAACAAGGAATCCCTCGTGGTGGGCGGCGCCCTCATGCGGCGGGCCCTCGAGGCTGGCGGCGGGGAACTGCTGCCCGTGGACAGCGAGCACGCGGCCCTGCACCAACTGCTGGCCGGGCGCGCGCCGGAGACCATCGGCGAGGTGCGCCTCACCGCCAGTGGCGGCCCTTTCCGGGATTGGAGCCTGGCACGCATCCAAGCGGCTACCCGCGAGGAAGCGCTGAATCACCCCACCTGGAAAATGGGCCCCAAGATCACCGTGGACAGCGCCACGCTCATGAACAAGGGGCTGGAGGTCATCGAGGCCTCGGTGCTCTTCGGACTCGGGCCGGACCGCGTCGGCGTCACGGTCCACGCCCAGAGCCAGGTGCACGCCATGGTGGGCTTCACGGATGGCACCTAC
>DATEZP010000092.1:0-3111 GCA_035255465.1 Holophagaceae bacterium | reverse complement strand
CCAGTTCGAGTCTGCCCGATGAGTCGCCACCACTCTTTCGCACAAGCGGATAATAGCCCCGCAAGGATCCGCCCCTACCCCGGAGGCCCCATGAAGACCCGCACCCTCGGCCACTCTGACCTGACCGTGTCCGCCCTTGGCCTCGGCTGCATGGGCATGAGCGAGTTCTACAAGGGCGCCACGGAGGCGGAATCCGTGGCCACCATCCACCGCGCGCTTGACTGCGGCCTCAACTTCCTCGACACCGCCGATATGTACGGCCCCTTCAAGAACGAGGAGCTGGTGGGACGGGTCATCAAGGGCCGCCGCGACCAGGTGGTGCTGGCCACCAAGTTCGGCAACGTCCGGGGCGAGGATGGCAGCTTCCGGGGCGTGAGCGGCCGGCCCGACTACGTCCGCGCCTGCTGCGACGCCTCCCTGCGCCGCCTGGGCGTGGACCACATCGACCTCTACTACCAGCACCGGGTGGATCGCACCGTGCCCATCGAGGAGACCGTCGGGGCCATGGCTGACCTCGTGAAGGCCGGCAAGGTGCGGTTCCTCGGTCTTTCGGAGGCCGCCCCGACCACCATCCGCCGCGCCCACGCCGTCCATCCCATCACGGCCCTCCAGACGGAATACTCGCTCTGGAGCCGGGATCCCGAGGACGAGATCCTTCCCACGGTCCGCGACCTGGGCATCTCCTTCGTGGCCTACAGCCCGCTGGGCCGGGGCTTCCTCACGGCCCGCTTCCGCACACTGGAGGACCTCCCGGAAGGCGACTACCGCCGCAACGCGCCGCGCTTCCAGGGCGAGAACTTCCAGAAAAACCTGGATCTGGTGGCGAAGATCGAGGGACTCGCGCACCAGAAGGGCATGAAGGCCTCCCAGCTGGCCCTGGCCTGGGTGCTGGCCCAGGGGAGGGACATCGTGCCCATCCCGGGCACCACCCGGCGCAGCCACCTGGATGAGAACCTGGCCGCTCTGGAGATCGCCCTCACGCCCGGGGAACTGACCCAGATCGAGGCGGTGGCGCCCAAGGGAGCGGCGGCCGGGCCGCGCTACCCGGAAGCCACCATGGCCCACGTGAACGGCTGACCCCGGATCGCTTCCGGGAACCAATCGGGACTCAACCTCATCCGTGGAAGGCGGATCTATTCCGTCGACCGGAGGGCACCATGCCACGGGGCGCGTTGAAATCCTCACTGTTGCTCGTCGGAACCTTGGGCATGACCGAGGCCCCCGAGGAATCGACTTCCCTGCCCGCCGCTGTCTCGGTCCGGCCCGCCCCGCGGACGGAGGGCATCGCCTCCGCGGTCCAGCAGTGGGCCACGGCCTGGCTCGAGGGGAACACGGAGGCGATGTACGCCTGCCTCCACCCCTCGCTGGCCAAGCACATCCTGGGGATGGAGGCTGCCTCCAGCCGGGAGGCCCTCCAGCGGCTCATCGGTATCCAATCTCTGCTCGGAAAAGCGGTCAGGGGCCAGTTTTCCGAGGGCGACGTGAAGATCCTGGACATCCAGGGCCGCAGCGGGAGTGCCCGGATGGACCTGGGCCCGTGGACGGCCTACATCCACCTGGCTGCCCATCATGAAGGCTGGGCCATCGCGAACGTGCTCTGGGAATGGCGGACCGGGGCCGCGCCCCGACGCTGACGGGTCACGTTGGTCAACCGGGGGCGATCCCGCCACACTGGATCGCATGGCTGAGACCCGGCTTCCCATCGCCAGACGCATCGCCCACCTGGACATGGATGCCTTCTTCGCCTCGGTGGAGCTCCTCGAGCATCCTGAGCTGAGGGGCCTTCCCGTGGTGGTGGGGGGCCGGCGGGCCGTGGCCGCCGAGGAGCGCGGATTCCCAAAGTTGAAGGACTACGCAGGCCGGGGCGTGGTCACCACCGCCACGTACGAAGCCCGGGCCTTCGGGGTGCGCAGCGGGATGGGGCTCATGAAGGCGGCCGCGCTGGCCCCGGAGGCGATCCTGCTGCCCGCGCACTTCGAGGCCTATGCCCGGGCTTCCCGGGCCTTCAAGGCCGCCGTGGCGGAGGTGGCGCCCCTCATCGAGGACCGAGGAATTGATGAGATCTACATCGACCTCACGGAGGTTCCAGGCGACCCGCTGGAGCTGGCCCGGCGGCTCAAGGCGGCCGTCCGGCAGGCCACCGGCCTCACGTGCTCCATCGGGATCACCCCGAACAAGCTGCTGTCCAAGCTGGCCTCCGAACTCCAGAAGCCCGATGGCATCACCCTCCTCGGATACGACGACATCCCCACGCGCATCTGGCCCCTGCCCTGCTCCGCCGTCAACGGCATCGGCCCCAAGGCCACCGCGAAGCTGGGGGGCCTTGGCCTCCGCACCATCGGCGAGCTCGCGAAGGCCGATCCCGCGTGGCTGGTGGAGCACTTCGGCCGGAGCTACGGGGCCTGGCTCCACGAGGCCGCGAACGGCCGGGACGACCGCCCCCTGGCGATCCTGCGGGAGCCCAAGTCCATCAGCCGGGAAACGACCTTCGAGCGGGACCTCCATCCCAGGCTGGACCGCGAGGCGCTCTCCCGCATCCTGTGCGACCTCTGCGAGCGACTCGCGGGGGATCTGGACCGCAAGGGCTACCTGGCCCAGAACGTGGGCATCAAGCTGCGCTTCGAGGACTTCACGACCGTCACCCGCGACCATGCCCTGCCCTGTCCCGTGGCGGACGCGGCCGCCCTGCTGGAAGCCGCCCGGGGCAACCTCCGGCGCGTGACGCTGGACCGCAGGCTGAGGCTGCTCGGCATCCGCGCCGGCGCGCTGGTCAAGCCTGGCCAACCCCTCATTCCGGAACGGGACCGTCCGACCACGCCGGGGCTGTTCGATGCGCTCGGGTCGTAAGCCCCGCCCATCACGCTGAGGGCTCGTCCCCCTCATGCCGTTTTGCCTGGCGACGCTCCGGGTACAGGGCGTCGGCGCAATCGGGGCAGATGCCATGTGTGAAATCGACGTCGGAGTGGGCGGTGATGTAGTGTTCCAGCTGGTTCCAGTAGCCCGTGTCATCGCGGATCTTCTTGCAGCTGGCGCAGATGGGGAGCAGCCCCGAGAGCTGCTTCACCTGGCCCAGCGCCGTGGACAAGTCGGCGTTCCGGGCCTGGAGTTCCA
>DATEZP010000091.1:0-23108 GCA_035255465.1 Holophagaceae bacterium | reverse complement strand
GGCCTCGCCCGTCGCGGAACCAGAGGCAGGTGCGAATGGAACTGGCCATCGGATTGCTCCTCGAACGAGTAGGTTGAAGGGTTGCGCGACCTAGCTTCCGAACTCACCAGCGGTGGCGCGTAGCGCCAGCGTCGGGTGCATTGAGTGGTAAAGCTGAATGGGGGTACGGCTGATCAATCCCAATCCTCACGAACTTGATCCGCTAGTGTGAACCCACCTGGCTTCTGGCCAAGGAAGAGCACCGTTTCAACTGCCATAAATTGCTCAAGCTCTATTACAAGGTCTGGCACACCATCGCCATTGATATCTCCAACCCAGGCGATGTGCCACCCATTGTTTGATGGATCCTGATTCGTTTCTTGAAGGAGGGGTGTTGTTTTGCCCCGTTGGATCGCGAACAACGAGTAAGTGCCATCCTGCTTCTTGGTGCAGGAAATGGTGATTGATTCAGTTCTGAATTTGGCCACCATGCGCGCGGGGAATCGAGCCTTTACTCGATGAAATTTCCCGGTTTGGACCTTCCCAGGATGCAAGTCAGCACCCCGAAACCAAAATCGGAGTTTCCCTTTCGCACCCTTTGGAGGGAGGACCTCAAAATCTTCATCGTGCGGACTCATGCTTCCAGCCGGCCTAAATCTTGGAGCACCAGCAATCAGCTCGAACCCGTCCGAACTTGAAATCAAAGCCAGCCAGGACCCTTGGTTAAGAAGATCTACCCCGTTTTTGCTAACCACGCGATGAGGAAATATCTCGTAGCGACCTTTTGGTAGATCGCTAGAAGCAAGCGAGACGGCAAGAAGTGAGAGTGCGAAAAATTTCGGATTCACGAGTGATGGGACCTTAGTAGAAGATGCGGATTCGGCCTAACTTTGCATTACGCCGGTCCATCCGCGATGAGGATCGCAGGCTCAAAGGGTAGGCCCTCCGCTTCCTTCGGCGTCTTCATGCCCCAGAGGGCGAGGCGGTGGGCATAGGGGGCCCAGAGTTCGGGGCGGGCTTTGACAGCGGCGAGGGGGGGGTGGAGCATGAGCTCGGGCGGGAGGTCGCCCAGCTCATCGGCGGTGAGGTCCCGGGCTTCGTCCTCCTCCCACAGGAAGCCGCAGCGGGCTTCGGGGCACTCGGCCCAGAGCTGCAGCACTTCGGTGTGCTCGAAGCTGGAGAAGAGCACGCGCTTGAGGGCGTCCTGGGCCTCCACGGCGGCGAGGGCCTGCTGCCAACCGGGCTCGCCCTTGAGTTCCACGTTGATGAGCTTGGCGGGAAGTTCCACCACGTCGGACAGGCGGGGCACGGCTTCGCCGTTCTTGAGCTTGGGCAGCTCCGAGGCCTTCATCTGGCGCAGGGTGCCCCCGGTCTGGGCGGTGCGGTCCAGCGTGTCGTCGTGGAGGACGGCGCACACGCCATCTCGGGTGGGCTGCACGTCCAGCTCGAAGCCATCCATGCCCGCGGCCAGGGCGGCACGGAAGGCCTCCATGGAGTTTTCAAGGTGCTTGCTGGAATAACCGCGGTGGCCGAGGACGAGGGACATGAGGGACTCCTGGGGAATTCAAAAAAAGAGGCTGGTCACAGAGGGCACAGAGCAAGCACAGAGGGCACGGAGGAAAAGCCTTTGAGTTCTCATTCTGTGTCCTCTGTGGTTCCTCTGCGTCCTCTGTGACCCGCGATGTTCAAATCGGCGGCCGCTCCGGCCCCGCGAGGTGGGCCAGGAGCAAGCCGAAGAGCAAGGCCACGGCGAGGAAGATCATCTGGAAGGCGGTGTCGAGGCCGGAGACCACCTGGTTCTGGAAGATGCTGGCGAGGCCGCGGAAACCCAGGGAGCCGGGCACCAGCACGAGGAGGCCGGGCAGCAGGGTGAGGGAGGGGGTGCGGTGGGTGACGCGGCTCAGGAGGTTGCTGCCGAGCGTGATGGCGAAGGCACCCATGGCGGCACCGAAGCTGGCGCCGAGCCAGTGGGCGCCGAGGCGCGTGCCGGCCATGGCGAGGAGGCAGCCGCCGAGGATCCAGGGGTAGTCGCGCCACCGGGCCTGGAAGAGCACGAGCAGGCCCAGGGCGAGGCCCGCCACGGGCAGGTACTGGAAGGCTTCGGGCAGGGGGTGCACCACGTGGAGCCGGTTCACCGCGGGCAGCAGCTTCAGGGCGCTGACGCCCAACTGCTGGCCCAGGGCCGCGCCGAAGGCGAGCTGCACGAGGGTGATGCCCACGTCGGCGAGGCGCGCGGCGCCGGCCACGAGGTTGCCGGTGGAGAGTTCGTTCAAGGAGATGAGGAGCTTGAGCCCCGGGAAGAGGATGATGAGCCCGGCCAGCACCACCAGCTTCACCGAGGCGTAGGGGGCGGCGAACGCGCCCGCCAGGGCCACGAGGGTGGCGGCGAGGGCCGGAAGCACCCGGGCCAGGGTGGGGCGGGTTTCGGAACTCACGGCGAGAAAGCCCATGAGGAAGCCCAAGGGGATGGCCACCAGCATCTCGTGCCACCCGCCGCCGAGGACGCCTGCCGCCGCGCAGGAGACGAGGCCGAAGCAGGGCACCACCACCTTCAGCGGATGGCGGGAGGGGCGCGCCATGAGGGAGCGCAGCCGGTGCAGGCCGCCCTCCGGCGTGAGGTGGCCGCGCATGACGGCATCCGTGAGGAACTTCAGCTCATCCAGCTTGGAGAGGTCGGGATTGCCCGCGCCCTGGCGCACCACGTGGGTGCGGTGATGCTCCCCCTCCTGGAGGTTGGCGATGAAGGCCGTGGGCAGGGCGAAGAAATCGCCCTCGATGCCCAGCGAGGTGCACATCTCCTCCAGGGCCTCCTCGAAGCGGTGCGCGGGCACGCCCAGGGTCTGCATGGCCTTGCCCAGTTCGAGCACGAAGGCCGATCGGATATCCGCGGCGGGAATGCTCATGGCCCCACCCCGAGCACCTTCCCGGGATTGAAGATGTTCTGCGGATCCAGCGCGGCCTTCAAGGCGCGGAACTGGGCGAGGTCCGCGGCGGGGGTGAGGGCGATGAGGGCCTCCCGCTTGGCGAGACCCACGCCATGTTCGCCGCTGAGGGTGCCGCCCAGGTCCACGCAGAGGCGGAAGAGGGCCATGAGCTTGGCGTCGAGGGTGGCGGGCTCCAGTTCGCCGGCGGAGAGGAGGTTCACGTGCAGGTTGCCATCGCCCAGGTGCCCGTAGGTGACGCAGGGGATCTCCAGGCGCTTCAGCCCCTCGAAGAACTCCGGCAGCCGCGATCGAGGCACCACCACGTCCTCGCTGACCTTGCGGGGGTAGCGCTCCTTGAGGAACACGGAGGTGGTGCGGCGGATGGCCCACAGGGCTTCGCGCTGCCGGTGGTCCGTGGCGGCCTGTAGCTCCGCGGCGGCGTCGCCGAGCACCTCCAGTAGCCCCTCGAGGAAGGCCTCCGAGGTGCAGCCGCGATCATCGAATTCCAGCAGGGCCAGGGCCTCGCCGGGCATGCGGCGGGCGGCTTCGGGGCCGTGGGCGCGCAGCTCCGAGAGCACGGCGGGATCCCAGAATTCGAAGGCGCAGGGCAGGTAGCCCGCGGCGCAAAGGCGGCCGGGAAGCTCCAGCAAGCGCTCGAACGTGGCGACGGGCAGCAGCAGCGTGAGCCGGTCCGTGGGCTTCGGGGCCAGGCGGACGGTGGCCCCGAGGATCATCCCGAAGATGCCTTCGCTGCCCACCAGGAGCTGGCTCAGGCAAGGCCCCGCGTTGGCCTTCACGCTGGCGATGCCGAAGGTGTGGACTTCGCCGTCGGCCAGGAGCGCTTCCACCGCCAACACCCAGTGGCGGGTCATGCCGTATTTGCAGGCGTTGGGGCCTCCGGCGTTGGTGGCCAGGGTGCCGCCGAAGGCGCACTGATCCCAGGAGTTCGGATCCGGGGGGTAGAAGAAGCCCGCGGCCTCCGCGGCGGCCTTCACCTCCTTCAGGAGGGCGCTGGCGGGGGCCCGGAGGCAAAGGTCCCGGGGGTTCACCTCGATGGCTCCGGGCCAGGCGCCGAGGTCCACCACGACGTCCTGGGGGCGGGCGAGGCAACCGCCGGCCTTGCCGGTGCCCGTGCCCCGGGGCACCAAGCCCGCCCCCTCGGCCTTGGCCCACGCTACGAGGGCCCGGAGGTCCTCGGGGCTCCTGGGGCGGGCCACGGCCCGGGGGCGGCCCCCATGCACGTGGCTCTCATCGGCCATGAAAGGCGCCAGGTCGGCTTCGTCCACGATCAACTGGCCGTGGGGCAAGCGGGGCAGCGGCATGGTCCAAGTGTGCCCGAGGTGGGCCTCCCCATGGGCTTCACCTGCGGGGGCGGGATACACTCCCATATGCGTCTTCGTCCCAGGCCCGAGGGTTCCCGGCCCCGCCGCGGTGGGTGGCCCCGGCCCCTGCTGACCTTGATTCCCCTGGTGGTGCTTCTGGCCGGCCTCACGGGCGCCTTGATGGCCTCCCGGGCCCTGGAGCGCAACGAGGCGGCGGCGCGCCAGAGCCTGCTCGGCGGCGGCCTCTCCCAGGCCATGGGGGGGCTCAGCCATCGGCTGGAGGAACTGGAGGCGACCTTCACCTCCCTGGCGGCGCTGGAAGCCGCGGGTGCGGATCCCACGGCCGCGGAGTGGGAGGAACGGGTGGACTCCACCCGGGCCCTGCGCAATCCCGGGACGCAGTTCCTGGCCTGGATCCCCGTGAAGGCCGGAACGCCCGCCCGGGTTTCACCCTCCTCCCGGGCGGACCTCCTGGACAAGGCCCTGGCCGAGCCCCTGCCGCAGCCCTTGGCGGCCCTTCTGCAGGAAGCCCGGAGCCATTCCGAGGGCGTGGCGTCGGCGGTGCTCGACCTGCCCGCCTCCTGGGGGCTGCCCCGCTCTCTGGTGATCGCGACCTTCGGCCGGCGCCAGCGGGAGGCCCGGGGATGGGTCGTGGCCCTGCTGGATCCCAACGACGCGTTCCGCGGGCTCATGGGCAGCCGACCCGTGGCCGGGGTGCGCTTCCAGATCCTGGAGGCCGGAACCCCGGGCCCCCGCGGCCTGCTCTACACCTCCGGCGGCAACCTAAGGCGCGACCTGATCCCCACGGAGGGCCCGCTGATCCGCGAGGGGATTCTCCAGCACCCGTCCCTGAACTGGATCCTCCGCATGGAACTGGATCCCTCGGATTCCGGGGAATCCGGCGGCTGGCCCTTCCACCGGCGCATCCTTGCCACGGGCATCGCGGGCACTTTCTTCTGCTTCCTGCTCACGCTCTTCCTGGCGCGCGGGCGATCCCGGTTCGAGGATCTGGCGGAGCGCCTGCACGAATCCGAAGAGGGCTTCCGGGCCATGACGGAGGCCGCCAGCTGCATGATCGTGATCTACGCCGAGCGGCTGGAATACATCAACCGCGCCGGCGCCGAGGTGCTGGGCTGGCGCCCCGAGGAGATGGTGGGCCGTTCGCGGCTGGACTTCGTGCACCCCCTGGATCGGGAGTGGGTGGCCCAGCGCTGGGAGGCGCGGCGCCGTGGTGAATCCGTTCCCGACCACTACGAGTTCCGCATCCTCAACCGCAACGGCGAGGCGCGGTGGGTGGATTTCTCCGCCACCACGATCACGCTGCGGGGCGTCACCTATGGGCTGGGCACGGCGCTGGACATCACCGAGCGCGTGCGGGCCCACGAGGAGCGCCTCCAGATGGAGCGGAAGCTCCTGGACGCCCAGAAGCTAGAGAGCCTGGGCCTGCTGGCCGGGGGCATCGCCCACGACTTCAACAACCTGCTGGCGGTGATCCAGGGCCACGCGGGCATCCTCCGGGAGCAGGAGGAGGGCCCCGCGTCCTCCCAATCGGAGGAGAGCCTGTCGAAGATCGAGGAGACCTGCCGCCGGGCGGCGGAGCTGGTGCGCCAGATGCTCGCCTACAGTGGCCGCGGGCGCTTCCAGGTGGAGGCCATGGACCTGAACAAGGAGCTGGAGGGCATCGCCCACCTGCTCACGGTGAGCCTGCCCAAGGATGTGGTGCTGCGCTTCGAACTGGGCCACCACCTCCCACCCGTGGAGGCGGATCCCAGCCAGGTGCAACAGGTGGTGCTGAACCTCGTCACCAACGCGGCCGAAGCCATGGCGGAAGGCGGCGGGCAGATCTCCCTGCGCACGGGCGTGAAATCCATGGATGCGGCGGCCATCGCGGGCCTCAAGGCGGCCGAAGCCATGGTGCCGGGGCGCTTCCTCTGGCTGGAGGTGGAGGACGAGGGCTGCGGCATGGATGACGCCACCCAGGCCCGGGTGTTCGATCCCTTCTTCACCACCAAGTTCACGGGCCGGGGGCTGGGCCTCGCGGCCATGCAGGGCATCGTGCGGGGCCACCAGGGGGGCGTGAGCCTCCAGAGCACGCCGGGGGAGGGCACCCGCTTCCGGATCTACTTCCCGGCCCTGGAGGGCAGCCTGCCGGAAGCGACGCTGCTGGAGACCCAACGGGCGAAGTTCAAAGGCGAAGGCCTCGTGCTGGTGGTGGATGATGAGCCCGCCATCCGTGACATGGGACGCACCCTGCTGGAGCGGGTGGGCTTCCAGGTGATCCTGGCCGCCGAGGGCTTCGAGGCCCTGGACCTCTACCGCGTGCACCACCAGGAACTGGCCCTCGTCCTCATGGACGTGGTGATGCCCCGCATGGGCGGCGTGGAGGCCCTCCAGCGCATGCGGGAAATCGATTCCGAAGTGCCCGTGCTCATGGTGAGCGGCTATGGCCAGGAGGACATCCTGGCGGACCTGGAAGCCCGGGGCGAGGTGGGCTTCCTGCCCAAGCCCTTCAGCCGCCAGGCCCTCATGGACGCCGTGGCGAAGCTGGCGCGGCGGGTGGGGGCGGCGGGTTAGGGGAAAAGCTCACCACGAAGGCACGAAGGCCACGAAACGGGATTTCCCCTTCGTGGCCTTCTTCTTTTTTGGTGCCTTCGTGGTGAGCGTTAATCGCTAACCGACGAGCGTACCGACCACTTCGCCCTTCACGGCGGCGACGAGGTTGCCGGGCTTGTTCATGTCGAAGACGAGGATGGGGAGCTTGTTCTCCATGCAGAGCGCAATCGCCGCTGCATCCATGACCTTGAGACCCTTCTCCAGGACCTCCTGGTAGCTCACCTTGTCGTACTTGGTGGCGGTGGGATCTTTCTTGGGGTCGGCGGTGTAGATGCCATCCACGTTGGTGGCCTTCATGACCACCTGGGCGCCGATCTCGTTGCCGCGCAGGGCGGCGGCGGTGTCGGTGCTGAAGTAGGGGTTGCCGGTGCCGGCGCCGAAGATGACGACGCGGCCCTTCTCCAGGTGGCGGGTGGCGCGGCGGCGGATGTAGCTCTCAGCCACTTTGGGCATCTCCAGGCCGCTGAGGGTGCGGGTGTGCACGCCCTTGGCCTCCAGGGCGTCCTGCAGGGCGAGGGCGTTGATCATGGTGGCGAGCATGCCCATGTGGTCGGCCGTGGTGCGATCCATGCCTTTGGTGGCGCCGGCCACGCCGCGGAAGATGTTGCCGCCGCCGATGACCAGGCTCACCTGCACGTCCAGGGCGCGGATGGCCTTCACCTGGTCGGCGATCATGTTCACCACGCCGGGATCGATTCCGTACTTCTGCTCGCCCATGAGGGCTTCGCCGGAGAGTTTCAGAAGGATGCGGTCGTAGGCCATGGGGATCCCGAGAAGAGGCTGGAAACAGGAGACTGGAGACCGGAGTGGGGGTGGGGCTGAGGCTGAGGCCTCCAGCCTACAGCCTCCGGTCTCCGGTCCAAAAAAGGGGCGGCATCGCTGCCGCCCCTTTTGCGTGGTGCGGATGAATCAGAGGCCGGCCTGGGCGGCGACTTCGGCGGCGAAGTCGTCCTTGCGCTTCTCGAGGCCCTCGCCGAGGACGTACTTGGTGAACCGGCGGATGGAGAGCTTCTCGCCGATCTCGGCGGTCTTGGTGGCCAGGTGCTGGGCCACGGTGACGTCGGGATTCATGATGAAGGGCTGCTCGAGGAGGCAGACGTCCTTGTAGATGGAGTTCATCTTGCCTTCGACGATCTTCTCGACGATGTTCTCGGGCTTGCCGGTGGCCAGGGCCTGGGCGCGCGCGATTTCCTTCTCCTTCTCGATGAAGTCGGCGGTGACCTCATCCTTGGTGACGAAGTGGGGCACGGGATCGGCGGCGGCGATGTGCATCGCGATTTCCTTGACCATGCGTTGGAAGGCCTCGTTGCGGGCCACGAAGTCGGTCTCGGAGTTCACTTCGAGCAGCACGCCCACGCGGCCGCCGGGGTGGATGTAGGCCTCCACGATGCCTTCGGTGGCGATGCGGTCGGACTTCTTGGCGGCGTTGGCCATGCCCTTCTTGCGCAGCCAATCGACGGCCTGTTCCATGTTGCCGCCGTTTTCCTCGAGGGCCTTCTTGCAGTCCATCATCCCGAGACCGGTCTTCTCGCGGAGTTCCTTCACGTCCTGGGCGGTGTAAGCCATGTTCAATCTCCTGCTTTGGGTTCGCGTTTTCAAAACTTCAGCCACCAGCGAGTCGTCACGGGTGGCTGAAGAATTCCGAGCTGAGGGCGATTTAGCCTTCGGCTTCCATCTTCTCGGCCATCATCGCCTTCATGGCGTCGGAGTTGCCCTTGTCCTGGAAGGACGCACGGCCCTCGAGGATGCTGTCGGCAGCGCGCTCGGCGAAGAGGAGGATGGAGCGGATGGCGTCGTCGTTGCCGGGGATCACGTAGTCGATCTTGTCGGGGTCGCAGTTGGTGTCGACGATACCCACGACGGTGAGACCAAGCTTCTTGGCCTCGGTGACGGCGATGTCCTCACGATGGGGATCCACGACGAAGATCACGTCGGGGAGGCCGCGCATGTCCTTGATGCCGTGGAAGGCGGCATCGAGCTTCTCGCGCTGGCGCGTGAGGGTGAGGATTTCCTTCTTGGAGAGCACGGCGGTGCGGGCGGGATCGGCCAGCATGGCGTCCAGCTCGCGGAACTTCTCGAGGCTCTTCTTGATGGTGGAGAAGTTGGTGAGCATGCCGCCCAGCCAACGGTTGTTCACGTAGAAGGCGCCGCAGCGGGCGGCCTGCTCGGCGATGAGCTCCTGGGCCTGGGGCTTGGTGCCCACGAAGAGGAAGGTCTTGCCCTGGGAGGCGGACTTCGTGAAGAAGTTCGCGGCCTGGTTCCAGAGACGGAGGGTCTTCTGCAGGTCGATGATGTAGATGCTGTTGCGCGCGCCGAAGATGTACTGCTTCATCTTGGGGTTCCAACGCTTGGTCTGGTGACCGAAGTGGACGCCCGCTTCGAGCAGTTCCTTCATTTGAATGGCAGCCATGAGGCCTCCCTGAGGTGTGGGATGAAGGCGGGGGATATGCCCGCCCGATTCGACCGTCTGCGACGGCCCGGTGAAACAGGAAGGGGGATCCGGAGATCCCCCTTTCCAAGAAAGGACTTAGCGCTTGCTGTACTGGAACCGACGACGGGCGGCCTTCTGGCCGGGCTTCTTACGTTCCTTCATGCGGGGGTCGCGGGTCAGGAGACCGGCGTTGCGCAGCATGGAACGGAGCTGCTCGTTGTAGCCGAGGAGCGCGCGGGAGATGCCCATGCGGATCGCGGCGGCCTGAGCGGTGGAACCGCCACCGGCCACGGTCACGTGGAGATCGAACTTGCCGGTGAGATCGGCGAGCACCAGCGCCTGGTGCACCATCATGCGGAGCACGGCGTTGGGGAAGTAGTTTTCCAGCGTGCGGCCATTGACGCTGACCTTGCCAGTGCCGGGGCGCAGGAAGGCGCGGGCAGCGGCGGTCTTGCGGCGGCCGGTTCCGTAGTAGGTGGGGTTAGCCATGGATGCCTCTGCTCTTACTTGGACTTGATGACTTCGAGGGGCTGGGGGGCCTGGGCGGCGTGATCGTGGCTGGCGCCGGCGTACACCTTCAGCTTGCGGTACATCTGGCGGCCGAGGGGGCCCTTGGGCAGCATGCCCTTGACGGCCTTCTCGACGATGCGCTCAGGGTGGGATTCCATCATCACCTTGGCCGGGATGCTCTTCATGGAGCCGGGCTGGGTGTTGGGGACCTCGTGGTAGACCTTCTGGGCGAGCTTCTTACCGGTGAAGACGGCCTTGTCGGCGTTGATCACGATGACGTGGTCGCCGGTGTCGATGAAGGGGGTCCAGGTGGGCTTGTTCTTGCCCGCGAGCACCTCGGCCACGAGGGAGCTCAGGCGGCCCACGGGCACGCCGGCGGCATCCACCAGGAACCACTGGCGCTTCAGTTCATTGCCTTTGGGGAAGAAGGTGCTCATGGAATGCTCCGGATTCGGCTCTGTCCGCATCGACACGTCCCGCAGGGTCGGGTCGTCGCAGAAGGAAGATCCTATCGCTCGAGGGCGGGGGGGTCAAGGCGGATTTTCCGTGTGGGTCCTTGGTCCTGGGTCCTTGGGCTCTGGCTCGATCGCCTTGGTCACGAAGGAAACAGGGAACTTGGGCTCAGTCGCGGACCAATGGATGGGGCCGGAATGGGTCGTCGCCAGCCAAGGGCCAAGGACCTAAGGACCAAGGACCAAGGACTAACAGCCCCCCTGCGCCAGCTTCCACAGTTCCGCCGCCACCCGCTGGGCGCCGAGGCCATCGAAGAGCTGCATGCCATCCCGCACCTGCTCCTGGCGGGTTTCCTGGCCCTCGGGGCCCAGCCACTGCGCCAGGGCATCGGCCACGATCCCGGGGTCGGCCTCGGTGCCCACCCCCAGGGTGAAGCAGGCGTTGGCCTGGGCCAGATCCCCCAAAATGCCCCCTTGGCGCTCGTTCTGGCCCCAGGCGGCGGCGGGGATGCCCATGCAGATGGCTTCGGCCAACGTGACACCCCCGGCGCACCAGAGGGCGTCGTAATCGGGGAGGCGGCGGGTGAGGTTGGGGAGGTTCGGAGCGATGCTGAGGCCGGGGAGCGGGCCGCCCTGGATGCCGTTGGGGGCCAGCAGCGTGCAGGTGCCCCGCCAGCGATCCTCGGCCACGAGCCCGCGGATCACGTCGTAGGCCCGCTGGGCGAGGCCGGGGCCATCGCTGCCGCCGAAGGTGACGAGGAGCTTGTGCACGGCCAGGGGTTGCAGGGGTTCCCGTTTGGGGCGCTGCTCCAGGGCGGCCTTGTCCACCACGGCAAAGGCGGCGCCGCGCACCACGCGACACTGGTCGTGCATGGTTTCGAAGGGGCGCACCTTCTGGCCGTTCACCACCTTCACGGGGTGATCGTCCCACTTCACGCCTTCGAGGTAGGGCTGGAAGAGCAGGTCCGCGGCCTCGTGGGCGTCGCCGTCATCCTCGTACACGGCGAGCTTGGCGGGGCGCAGGGCCTGCAACTGGGCGGCGGTGGTGTCCCACTGGTCCACGAGGATCACATCGGCCTTGAGCTTGCCGAGCCCCGCGTGGAGGTCGGCGCCCAGGAAGGTGGCTTCGCAGGCGAGGGGCTGATCCAGGAATGGGTGCGATCCCTTGCCCACGCGCTCGGCGCGGGCATCGCCGCTCACGGCGAGCAGGGCCGTGCCGCCCAGGGCGCGCCAGGCCTCTTGGATGGCGAGGGCCCGGGCCACATGGCCCAATCCCAGACGCTGGTCCGCGTGAACGCGCAGAATCAAATGGAGGGACATGCGGGAAGTCTAATCAAAGGTGGTCCAGGTTGGGAGAGGCAACCCTACATCGGCCCCGAATCCCGGCCCCTGAAGAACGAATCAAGGGTAGGGATGGCCCGCTTCGAATCCGGGCTTGGGATCCGCGACCACCGGGGCTTCGGCCAGGGGACAGCCATCCTGGAAGTAGGCCTCCTTGTAGCGCACGTAATTCGTCCAGATCTTGGCGACGAGGGCCTTCTGGGCCTCCTTGAGCTCCCCCTTCACCGTGGCGGGCCACCCGGAGACGAGGGTGTTGGGGGGCGCCACGAAGCCCTCCTTCACCAAGGACCCGGCGGCCACGAGGCAGCCTTCTCCGATGACGGCGCCATCCATGATGGTGGTGCTCATGCCGATCATGGCGCCGCGCTTGATCGTGCACCCGTGGAGCATGACGTTGTGGGCCACGCTCACTTCGTCCTCCAGGATGGTGGGGAACTTCCCATTGGTGACGTGGATGCAGCAGGCGTCCTGCACGTTGGCCCGGGCCCCGATGCGGATGAAGTTCACGTCGCCCCGGATCACGCAGTTGAACCAGATGGAGGCGTCGTCGCCCACCTGCACGTCACCCATGACGAGGGCGCTGTCGGCGATGAAGACCCGGGAACCGACGCGGGGGACCATGCCTTGGAAGGGGCGGATCATGGGGACCTCATGAAGGCGCTTGGCTCTGGGCTGTTGGCTTTTGCGGCCTCCGACCCAGCCTACCTGTGATGTACGCCCGAGTGGGTCGATCTCAGCTAGAGCCAAGAGCCTAGAGCCTATAGCCTAAAGGGATGGTCGACCAGCTGATTCCCTCCCGCCGCGCCTTCGATGGGCAGGATCCCATCTTCAAGCTCAACGCCGAGGCCCAGGCCATGGCGTCCCAGGGCAAGCCGGTGGTGAACGCCACCGTCGGCGCCCTGCTGGACGACGCGGGCAAGCTCGTGGTGCTGGAGCCCGTGATGGAGCTCTACAGCCAGCTCACGGGCCACGAAGTGGCGCCCTACGCGCCCATCGCGGGCGACGTGGTCTACCTCACGTCCCTCACGCACCGTCACTGGCCCGAGCTGGGCGGTTACGGCGTGGGCTGCGCCACGCCCGGCGGCACCGGGGCCCTGGCCCTCTCCATCAAGAACCTCCTGGAGCCGGGCATGAGCCTGCTCACGGCGGCGCCCTTCTGGGGCCCCTACGCCACGCTCGCCCAGGAAAACGGCGTGAACCTGCGGACGGTGCCCTATCCCGAGCCCGGTCAGCGCCTCGACGTCGCCACCTGGAAGGGCACGGCCCAGGTGCTGCTGGAGCAGCAGGGTCGGCTCCTCCTCTGGCTCAACGATCCCTGCCACAACCCCACGGGCCGCAGCCTCGCCCGGGAGGACCGCCGCGCCCTCCTGCAGGCCCTGCGCGAGTTGGCGCCCTTGGGGCCCATCACGCTCCTGCTGGACTTCGCCTACCTGGACTACGCCAAGGACAAGGCCGCCGTGACGGAGGCGCTTGCGGACTACCGCGCCTTTGGGGAAGGAGGCTCCATCTCCACGAGCACTGGCGAGTGGGAGCACCGTCCGGGGGACGGTGCGATCGATGGAGGCCCCGTCCTCGTGGCCGCCAGCCTCAGCCTCTCCAAGGCCCTCACCCTCTACGGCGCCCGGGCCGGCGCCCTGGTCTTCCCCTGGTGCAAGGACGAGACCCTGCAGGCGGCCCTCTCCATCAGCTGCCGCGGCACCTATTCCAACTGCGCCCGGGCGCCCATGTCCCTGCTGCTCCGCCTGGAGAAGGATCCCGCCGCCCAGGCCCGGCTCGCCGCCCAGCAGGCCCACTGGGCCGAGGTGCTGCGCCAGCGGGCCGAGGCCCTGGATGCGGCCCTCCGGGCCGAGGGCCTGGAAGGCGCCCCCTGGGAGGGCGGTTTCTTCGTGACCCTGGCGGTGGAAGAACCCTTCGCCGTCTGCGAGCGCCTCAAGGGCCACGGCGTCTTCGTCGTGCCCATGCCCGAGGGCCTGCGGGTGGGCATCTGCGGCATGAAGGCGGCGGATGCGGGGCGCTTCGCCCAGGCCCTCAAGGCCAGCCTGTAGCGGCCGTTTTCCCCCTAGCCAATCCGCCCCTTTCTGGTAGTCTGGTGAGCCGCGGGGATATAACTCAGCGGTAGAGTGCTTCCTTCACACGGAAGAAGTCCCAGGTTCGAATCCTGGTATCCCCACCAGCGAATGGCCCTGATCCCGATCGGGGCCATTCTTCCGTCAGGAGCTCCCATGGCCAACATCAACGCGACCCAGTGCCGGGCCGGCATGATCATCAACTACGAAAACGAGCTCTGCCGCGTCATCAGCGTGGAGCACCAGACCCCCGGCAACCTGCCGGCGCGGGTCGTCGTGAAGATGAAGCGCCTCAAGGACGGCATCAACCGCGAGAACCGCTTCGGCTCCTCCGACAAGATCGACAAGGCGAGCCTCGAGCAGCACATGCTCGAGTTCCTCTACGAGGACGGCGACCACCTCGTCTTCATGAACAACGAGACCTACGAGCAGATGGAAGTGAGCAAGGAGGTCCTCGGCGACGACCTCGTCTTCCTCACCCCCAACATGCAGGTGGAGCTCGAGTTCTACGGTGAGGAGCCCCTCTCCGCCACCCTGCCGGTGTCCGTGGTCCTGGAGATCGTGGAGACGGATCCCGTCATGAAGAACGCCAACGCCACGGGCTCCTACAAGCCCGCCAAGCTCACGAACGGCGTCATCGTGCAGGTGCCCCCCTACATGGAGAGCGGCGAGAAGGTGCGCGTGAAGGTGGAAGATCGCACCTACATGGAGCGCGTGAAGTAACCTTTCCGCCCCCCCTGAACGGCCCCGCCCTGGCGGGGCCGTTCGATTTACCCCTGGAAAAAAGAAGGAGCCATGGTTTTCCGGACTATTTAGGTGAAAATGGGGGATCCGCCCCGGAGCCCGGGGTGATGAGGTTTAGCGATGGCCCAGGCGATTCAGCATTTGCGCAGCATCACATTCCTGGCGGGCATCCCGCCGGCGGCCGCGGAGGAGCTGGCGAACCTCTCCCAGATCCGACGCTATGAGGATGGCCAGCGCGTCTATGGCGTGGGCGACAAGGTGCCCGGCGTCTTCGTGGTGGTGCGGGGGAGCCTCAAGATCTTCCGCACGGACGGCCGGGGCCACGTGCAGGTGCTCGACTTCCTGAAGCCCGGCCAGTGCGTGGGTGAAGTGCCCGTCTTCGACGGCAGCCCCATCGCCTCCAGCGCCGAGGCCCACGGCGAGACCGAGCTTTGGCTCGTGCCGGCCGACGCCCTTCGCCGCGTGGCCCACCGTACCCCCGAAGTGGCCGAGGCCATGATCCAGCACTTCGCTGGCAAGATCCGTCACCTCGTGAGCCTCGTGGACGCCCTCAGCCTCCACAGCGTGCCGGAGCGCGTGGCCCAGCTTCTCCTCGAAGAGCAGGTGAAGAACCCGAGCCGCACCCTCGTGGAATTCGCCGAGACCCAGGAAGACCTGGCCCAGTGCATCGGCGCCAGCCGCGAAGCTTTCTCCCGCGCCCTGCGCCTGCTGACGGACCTCGGGCTGATCCAGAGCACCTTCCCCGTGGTGCGCATCCTGGATGTGCCCAAGCTGCAGCGCTACGCCAAGGGCTGACGTTCACGCCCCTCCCGATGCCCCGCGTCGCAGGCAAGCAGGCCTCTTCCAATGGAGGCCTGCTTTCCGTATAGGTGGAAGCATGGAATCACGAGCGGCTGAGCGATCGGGGCTGACCGGCCTGTTTCAAAAGGGCGTGGCCGCCGTGGTGGCGCTCGCATTCGCGGGGCCCGCGTCCGCCTTCGCCCAGGCTCCGCCCCAGCCGCCCGCGGTGATGGGGGCCCGGGCCAGCGTGCTGCGGGTGGTTGTCCGCCTGTCGAGTTCTGCTTTCAAGCTCATCGAGGGCAGCGGAGTGGTGATCGCCCAGGGCCTCGTGGCGACCAACGCCCATGTAGTGATGGATGACGGGGCGATCCAGGTGGATCAGAACGGACAGGCTTGGCTGGCGCGGGTGCGGAACCTGGATGCGATTCGGGATATCGCCCTCCTGGAAGTGCCCGGTCTCCCCCTCGCTCCCGCCGTGCTGGCCGATGCCGCTCCCGCCGAGGGCGAGAGAGTCTTCAGTTGGAGCTACCCCGGTGGCAAGGGGCCCAACCTCACCTCGGGCGCCCTGGCCGGAACCTGGGCTTATGGCGGCGGGAGGATGCTCCAGGCCGAATTGGACGCGGCCCGAGGCAGCAGTGGCGGCGGGTTGTTCGATGGTCAGGGCCAGCTTCTGGGCCTGACGACCTTCGTCTTGGACAGCAGCCCGCACAGTGTCTTCGCGGTGCCAGCGGCTTGGCTCCGCGAATTGGCGGCAGCGTCAGCCTCCCCGCGGCAGCAGGGCGGCTCACGGGCTTTTCTGCTGCAGGGGTTTTTGGAACGGATGAGCCAGGACCCCGACAATCAGATGCGCTGGCAACGCTTCACGGCCGCGTGGGTGCGGCAGGCACCGCAGGATCCCGAAGCTTGGTCCGCGCGGGCCCAGGCGCTTCAGGGGGCCCTGGAGGCCAACCGGAGCGCGGGCGTGGCCCCAGGCGACATCCAGGCCCGATTGGAAGGGGAGGTGCGCGAAGCCCTTGGGAAGGCCCTGGCCCTGGATGCGACTCGGGCCATCGACTGGCACAACCTCGGCGCGAGCCTCGATGCGGAGAACCGATTCGCGGAGGCCGAAGCGGCCTTTCGCGAGGCCCTGCGCCTTCGGCCGGGCTATGCCTCCGCGTGGCTCGGGTTGGGGATCACCCGCTTCAATGCCCGGGATTTCAAGGGCGCCCGGGAGGCGCTGAAGCAGGCCACCACCCAGGCCCCGGATCATGCCGCGGCCTGGTGCAACCTGGCCTTTGCCGAGCGGCAACTGAATTTGTGGCCGGAGGCGATGGCGCACTTCCGGATCGCCCTGGGTTTGTCGCCCTTCCGGGCTTCGTGGTGGCAGGCCTACGGTGAATGCGCCGCTCGGAGCCGCGACAAGGTGGCCCTGGCCCTGGCGTTGGAGCGACTGCAGGGGCTCGACCCGAAGGCGGCAAGGGAATTGGCGGCGTTGGCCAAGGGCCGTCCCTGAGCCGGATCGGGCCTACTTGATCAGCCCGATTTCCCGGAGCCGCTGCATGAGGAAGTCATGGGCGGTGATGGGCTCAAACATCTTCCGTTCGCCGGGGCCCAGGAGGGCCGCGGGGCAATCCAGCATCACCTCGGGGCGGGGGTGGCAGAAGAAGGGCATGGAGTAGCGCACGGAATCGGGGCTGCTGGGGTTCACCACGCGGTGAGTGGTGGAGGGGATCTTGAGGTTCACGTGGCGGCTCAGCATGTCGCCGGCGTCGGCCACGATCTCGCCTTCGAGGCCATCCACGGCGTGCCAGTTCCCTTCACGATCCAGCAGCTGCAGGCCGCTCTCGGTGGCGGCGGGCAGGAGGGTGATGAGGTTGATGTCCTCGTGGGCCGCGGAGCGCACGCCGCCCTCGATGAAGCGGTCCTTCAGGGCCGGATAGTGGATGAGGCGGAGGATGCTGTTGCCGCCGATGATCATGTCCGCCAGGTGCCGCTGGGGCAGGCCCAGGTAGAGGGCGAGGGCCTCCAGCAACGTGCCTGCGCAAGTCTCCAGATCCTGATAGAGCCCGAGGATGCTGCCCTTGAAGGTGGGCACTTCGGAGGGCCAGAGGTTGGGGAAGAGGCCACCCTCGAACTTTCCCCCGGGCGGGTTGTCTTGGCCCACATGCCAGAACTCCTTGAGGTCGCCCACGGGGTTGTCCTTGGCGTGCTCCTCGCCGAAGGCCGTGAAGCCCCGCGCACCGCCGGTGCCGGGCACCAGGTATTGGCGCTTGGTCGCCTCGGGCAGATCGAAGAAGGCTTTCACATCGGCGTAGGCCGCCTTCACGCGATCCGGCGTGACCTTGTGGCCGGAGACCTTCACGAAGCCCGTGTCGCGGAAGCTGTCGCCGAGGACGCGCACGAACTCCGCGCGGTCTCGCTCGGAGCCCTCGCTGAATTGGGCCAGGTGGACGGTTTCGACGTGGAAGGGCATGGGAACCTCGGGGATTCAATTTAACGGGCCAGTGCAAGGTGGGCTAGGGCCCCGCGCGGGGCCATGGGATCCCTTCTAAAACAACAGGTCCCCGGATCGGGGACCTGTTGAACCTGGGGCGAAGGGATTCGAGGGCTCAGAAGTACCAGGCGAAGCCAACGCCGAAGTGGCTGCCGTCGACGGACGGGCCGGTGACGGGGCCGACGTTGTCCACGGAGGAGGGCGTGTACTTCTCGTTCACATAGCGCAGGCTCAATCCCCCGCGGCTGCCGAAGGAGGTCAGGGGACCCGTGAGGTACTCGAATT
The DNA here is from genome assembly GCA_035255465.1 of Holophagaceae bacterium. Taxonomy (GTDB): domain Bacteria; phylum Acidobacteriota; class Holophagae; order Holophagales; family Holophagaceae; genus JAFDVN01. The sequence continues at coordinate 5,188 of DATEZP010000091.1, read as the reverse complement.
GGAAGATGGTGCCGGTGGAGGAGTTGAAGTGGATGGTGTCCGAAGCCGCAACGCCGCTGCCGCTGACGCGGGCATCGGAGGTCTTGCGGAAACCGAGCCCCAGGCGAACGTGCTCGCTGGGATGCCAGAAGCCCAGACCTTCCACGGCGTTCCGCTTGAAGTCCATGCTGCCGTTCTTGGCTTCCTTCGTGGAATCGGTGTGGATGCCGTAGCTCGCCTGCAGGGAGAAGCGGGGGGCCACCTGGAAATCGAGACCACCCTTGAAGAGGGTTTCTCCTCCGGCCTTGATGGAGCTGCTCGAACCATCGGTGTAGGTCGCAGAGGCGAGCGTGTCGCCCCCGGTGGTGAAGGCGAGGCTAAGGAAGGGGCGCACCACGCGGGGGGCCTGCTGGGCCTGGCCGGCCACGGAGCCGAGCAGGAGGAAGGTGCCAAGAAGGGTCGTGATGCGCATGCCGAGGGGCTCCGAAATCATTCCGGGGTGGGAATTGAGGTTAGGGTGAACCTCGATTCTAACCTGTACTCAGGATGACGGGAATCACTGGGCCAACCTCGCAGCTGGGGTTACTCCAGTCCCAAGCGCTCCTTGAGCTTGGGGGTGGCCCCTCGGCTCGCTTCGACTTCGGCACCACCCACCAGCCGCACCATGACCCGGGCGCCGTTGCCGCTGGACCATACGCCGATCACGGCTTCGGGGCGGATGAGGAGGTGCCGGTGGATGCGCAAAAGGCCCGCGTCCGGGAAGGCGGCTTCCACTTCGCCGAGGCTCTTCCACTTGGTCCGGAATTTCTCCCCGGCAAACGCCCACACCACTTGCTCCTCCACTTCGAAGTGGGTGGTCTTGGCGAGGTCCAGCAGCAGCAGGCCACCCCCGGCGGTCACCGGGTACCGGGGTTTCTTGCCCTGGGTGGGATCGGGGGCTGCGCCGGGGATGGCCAAGGCCTTGCGGACCCGGTTGAGGGCCTTGGCCAGGCGGGGGATGGTCACGGGCTTCAGCAGGAAATCCACGGCCTCCAGATCGAAGGCCTCCACGGCGTGCTCCGCGTGGGCGGTGACGAAGACCACGGGATAGCGCTCGGGAATCGAAGCGCGGAGGTTCAGGCCATCCAGCCCGGGCATCTGGATGTCCAAGAAGAGGGCATCCACCTCGGGCTCCGTGCGCAGCCACTCCTCCATCTCAAGGCCGTTGCCAAAGGTGGCGGCGATCTCGCAGCCGCAATCCTCCAGCAGCCGCGCGAGCCGCTTGAGGTTCAGCGGCTCATCCTCGGCCAGGGCGATGCGCAGGGCTCTCATGCCCCACCTCCTGGGCGCCACCGTTCCGGTCTCAAACCTCCTCCGGCAGGGGTAGCCAGAGTTCGGCCACGGTGCGATCGGTGGCGCGGGAGATGCGGAAGCGGCCCCTGGGGCGGAGCATGGCGAGCCGTTCCTCCAGGTTGCGGTGGCCCATGCGGTGGCCTTCGGCTTTCGAATCCATGAGCCCGGTGTTGGACACGCTCAGGTGGAGCTGATTCCCTTGGCGGGTTGCGGCGATGCGCAGTTCCCCGCCTTGGGGGTTCGGGGCGATGCCGTGCTTGATGGCGTTTTCGACGAGGGGCATGAGGAGGAGGGGCGGGTAGCGGAGGCCATCCACCCAATCGGGCCATTCCCAGGCCACCGTGAGCTGCGCGCCGAGGCGGATCTTTTCCAGGGTGAGGTAGCTGCGGATGAGTTCGCGTTCGTCCCGCAGGGGTAACAGGGGCTTGTCGGACTGGTGAAGGAGCAGTCGGAGCATCCGCGTGAGTTCCAGCAGCGCCTCCTCGGCGGCATCGGGATCCTCATGCACGAGTTCCGTGAGTCCGCTCAGGGCGTTGAAGAGCACGTGGGGATGCATCTGGGCTTGGAGGGAGGTGGCCCGGGCGGCTTCCGCGAGCCGCTGGAACTTCCGCTCGGAGGATTCGCTGCGCTCGCGATCCGCGAGGAACCACCCGAGCAGCAGGACGAGCGGCAGGTTCGTGAGACCCACGGCGAGGGGACCGGGGCCCTGACCCTGTGCCGGGCCTTGGGCGCGCGGTCCCTGGGGCCGGGGGCGGAGGGGGCGGGGGTGGTCCGACTCGGGTCGGGGTGGGGGGCCGTCCCACGCCCGGAGGCCCGGGGGCACGGGCCCTTCCTCCTGGGGCGGCGCCGGCGCCGAGAGGAGCCCGGAGCGCGGGCCCACGGGCACGCCCAGGCCGGCCAGCAGGGCGAGGCTCAGGAGGATCCAAGCGGCGTTCCAGGGGATGGCCTGGAGCAGGCCCCGGAGGAAAGGGGCCATGGGGGCTTCATCGCCCGTCCACTGCCAGGGCAGGGGCCCCAGCAGCAGGGTGCCGATGAGGAGGGCCAGGGGAATCACCGTTTCGCCGAGGCCGAAGCCCTGGAAAGGGACGCCCATGACGGCCCGCATGCCCAGCCATGCGGCGCCGAAGAGCAGGGCGGCGACCCAGGTGGATCGCCGCTGCAATCGATGGAGCACGGCATTCACAAGGTCCGGGCTGCGCATTCGGCTCCTGGAAGGGGGTGGCCTACGTTAGCAGGTCAGTGCCGGGGCTCGGGGCGCCCCTCGGGGGCGGCTTCGGGGCGGGGCCCACGCGGGCCTTCGGGGGGGAAGGGGGGCTGCAGCCGGGCGGCCGCCTGGCGCTGTTCAGGCCGCAGGAGTTTGGCGGCCTCCAGCAGCACGGCGTGAGCTTCCAGGACCTGGGCACGGTGGGCTCCGGCCTCCTGGGTGAGGAGGGCCTCCAGGTCGGCAGTGGCGCGAGTGGGATCGCCCAGGGCTTCGCGCAGGGCTTTGCGGGCCGCCTCCCAGGCCTGATGGCGCGCGTGGAGGGCGTCCCGGTGGCTGGCCAGGAGGGCCTCGATGGCCCTGCGCTGATCGGGTTCGAGCCCAAGCCGGGGATCCAGCAAGGGAAAGGGAGGAGGCGGAGGGGGCGCCTGCAGGGACGCGGGGCCTTGGAGGAGGGCGAGGAGGATGGGCATGGCGACTCCAGGGAAAGGGAGGACTACTTCTTGAAGGGGTTGCTGAAGCGGGGATCCGTGGCGAGGGCCGGATCCTGGAGGGTCTTCATGAAGTCGACGAGGGCGGCCCGATCCGCGGCGCTGAGGTTCAAGCGCTGGGGCAGGCCGTTGGGTCCCCGGAGGCGGGGATCCAGGGCGGGGCCATCCTGGATGCCGTGGTCGTAGTGATCCACCACGGCTTCCAAGGTGGCGAGGGAGCCGGTGTGCATGTAAGGACCGGTGGCGGACACGCCCTTGAGCGAAGGAGATTTGTAGATGTCCGGATCGCCGGCGGTGAGGCCGTTGCTGAGGGAGTTGGGGGCGAGGGCGAAGGTGGGCGCGGTGTGGCAGGCGATGCACCCGGCTCCGCCATTGGCCTTGGCGGTGAAGAAGAGCTGCTGCCCGCGATTTTCCGAAGCGGTGAAGTTCGGCTTGGGTGCGCCGGCCCCCTTTCCGGGCAACGCGGGGTTGTAGGTCAGGGCGGCGCCGTCATCCCACCGGCTGTGCGTGGAGACCATGCTCCGCACGTACTGGGCCAGGGCCTTCTGGATGCGATCTTCGGTGATGGCGGCGTCGCCGTAGACGGCTTTGAACAGCTCGGGATAGTAGGGCAGGGCCTGCATCTTGGTGAACAGCGCGGGGAGGCCGCCGTGGGCCGCGTCGAAGCCCATCTCCACGGAACTCTGGATGGGCTGGGTGGTTTGGAACTCCAGGCTGGGGGCGCGCTTGTCCCAGAACATGGTGCCGGGGGCGTAGAAGCGGGTGTTGTGCAGGCGCATGGCGTGGGTGGCGGTCACCAAGCCGGGGGCGAAGCCCGCGCTGAAGGTGGCGCTGTCGCCCATGCCCAGGGATTGCTGGTGGCAGCTGGCACAGGAGAGGGTGTCGCTCACGCTGAGGCGGCGGTCGTGGAAGAGCACCCGGCCCAAGGTCGCGCCCCGGTCCGTGACGACGTTGGTGGGCAGCTGGTTGTCGGTGACCAGCACCTGAGCGTCGTAGTGCGCCGGGAAGGTGGGCTGTGCGTAGTTGGAGAAGGTTGCCAGATCGAGGGTGAGGTACTCAGCCACCCCGGGCGCGGTGGTCGCGGAGGTCGCCGGGGTCGATCCCGTGGTCGTGGTCGGCCCCGTGCCCGCACAGCCCAGGGCGAGCAGCAGCCCGAGGGCGGTTAGCCCGGTGGCCTGGATGGTCTTTCCCGTCGACGAGCCCATGGGCGCCTCCTGAGGGGGGCCGTGGGGCCCGCGCACCGACCTAGGATCGGCAGGGACCTGCGAAGGTTGGGGGCCCCGTTCCCGATGGCGGGGGGGAAGGGCTGAACTGCAGGAAGGCGGGTCCCGATGGCGGGAGGGGGGACCGCGAGGGAGTGGGCCGCGGGGCGCGGCAGCATGGCGATCGATGGAGGGACGTAACGATCAGGCCCGCGCAAAGCGGGTGGGGCCTTCTCTTTGCAAGGTGTACGACCCAGGAACGTTTGATCGGGAGGCACGCGCCGGCCCTTGGCCGGCATAAGGGAGCGTAACGATCAGGGCCACGCAAAGCGCGGCCCTGATCGAACGCTCCCTAAAAAAACAGGAGGGGGATCGCTCCCCCTCCTGCCATTGCCCACCCCTTCCACAGAGCGCAGCAATGAGCTTGGTCAGGCCCCGACGGCCTTCAACCCGACTTTTTCCCGGATCTGGATTTCGATTTCCTCTGCCAGCTCGGGGTTGTCCCCCAGGAGCTTCTTCACGTTCTCGGCGCCCTGGCCCAGGCGGCTGTCCTTGTAGGAGTACCAGGAGCCGCTCTTCTGGATGATCTCCAGCTGGGTGCCCAGTTCGATGATCTCGCCCAGGCGGCTGATGCCTTCACCGTACATGATGTCGAAGGTGGCGATCTTGAGGGGCGGGGCCACCTTGTTCTTCACGACCTTGACCTTGGTCTTCTTGCCGATGACGGAGGAATCCTCGTCCTTGGCCGCCACCAGCGGATCGCCGGTGTTGCCCTTGATGCTCTGGATGCTGCGCACGTCCAGGCGCACGGAGGCGTAGAACTTGAGCGCGTTGCCGCCGGTTGTCGTTTCGGGATTGCCGAACATCACGCCGATCTTCATGCGGATCTGGTTGATGAAGACGACGCAACTGCGGGTCTTGCTGATGGTTCCGGTCATCTTGCGGAGGGCCTGGCTCATGAGGCGGGCCTGCAGGCCCACGTG
>DATEZP010000090.1:0-5851 GCA_035255465.1 Holophagaceae bacterium | reverse complement strand
CGCCATGCTCTTCGTCTCCGCGAAGATCAGCCACCTGGGCCACCTGCCCCAGGGCCAGCCCGAGCGCCACCTCCGCGTCCGCGACATGATCGCCCAGATGGACGCCGAGGAGTTCGGCACCTGCACCAACCATGGCGAGTGCGAAGCCGCCTGCCCCAAGGGCATCAAGATGGAGAACATCGCGCGCATGAACCGCGACTTCATCAAGGCCAGCCTCACCTACCGTCCCGCCACCAGCGGCGGCGGCGTGGGCTGAGCCAGCCTTGCACCGAAGGAAACGCCCGGCGACTGCCGGGCGTTTCCTTTGTGAGAGGGCTTTACCGAATCGAGACGAGGGAAGGCGGTCCCGTGCCGAGCCGGGATCTGTCCGAAGGTTCCGCAGTCTCACCCTTTCTTGATCGGATGCCCGCCGAATTCCTGGCGCATCGCCGCCACCAGCCGGTCCGAGAACGACTCGGCATCGCGCGAGCGCAGCCGTTGGATCAGCGCCTGGGTGATCACGGGGGCGGGCACGTCCAGATCGATCGCCTCGTCCACGGCCCACCGGCCCTCTCCCGAATCCGCGACGTATGGGGCGATGCCGGCCAGGCCGCCCGGCTTCGCCAGCGCGCTGGCGGTCAGGTCCAACAGCCAGGAGCGCACCACGCTCCCGTGCCGCCAGAGCTCGGCGACCTGGCCCACATCCAACCCGAACGCCTCCTTGTGGCGGAGGATGGAGAAACCTTCCGCGTACGCCTGCATCAGCCCGTATTCGATGCCGTTGTGGATCATCTTGGCGAAGTGGCCCGCGCCGCTCGCGCCGACCCGACCCCAGCCGCCCCCTCCTGCCGGGGCCAGGCCCTCGAAGACCGGCCGCAGCCGCCCGATCACGGTCGGATCGCCCCCCACCATCAGACAATAGCCCTCGGTGAGTCCCCAGACGCCCCCGCTCGTCCCGCAATCCAGGTAGTGGATCCCCCTTCCCTCCAGCTTCGCTGCCCGACGCAGCGTGTCCTTGTAATGGGAATTGCCCCCGTCGATGATCACATCCTCCGCCGAGAGCAGGGGCAGCAGGGCGTCGATCGTCTGGTCCACCTTCTCCCCGGCGGGCACCATCAGCCAGAGGACCCGCGGCCTCGGTAGCCCGCCCGCCAGCGCCTCCAGGGACCCGGCGACGTCGAGTTCGTAGCCCTGCAGGCGCTCCCGGGCCCCGTCATCCGGGTCGAAGCCCGCCACTCGGTGGCCGGCTCCAGCGAGGCGCCGGGCCATGGCCGCGCCCATCCTGCCCAATCCGATCATGCCGATGTCCATGGTGGCGCTCCTTGGGTTCCGATTCCGGTTCCATGAATGTTGGACCACACGTGCAACGGTGTTGCCACAACCTCCCAGCGCGAGCTATGCTTCTCAATTGTATGGGATCCAAAGCAAAAATACCCCATGACCGCGATCCAACGACCCACCGGGTCTTCCAGGCCCTGCGCGCCATCGTCCGGGACCTGCGCCTGGCCTCGACCTCCTGTGAGAAGCAATTCGGCCTGAGCGCCGCCCAGCTGTTCGTACTCCAGGCCCTCCGCGACCATCCGGGCATGAGCCTGGGCGAGGTGGCGGCCCGAACGGTCACGGACCAGAGTTCCGTATCGGTCGTGGTCCGGAAGCTCGAGGAAAAGGGCCTGGTCCAGAAGGACGTCTCCGCCCAGGACGGGCGCCGGCTGGAGCTGTCCCTGACGGCGGCCGGACAGCGCCTATCCAGACAGGCTCCCCTGACGGTGCAGGATCTGCTGATCCAGCGCATCGCCGCCCTGGCGCCCGGGGACCGGACCCGGCTGGCGGAGCTGCTCGAACACCTGGCACCCCCGAGCCCGGAGGCCCGACCGATGTTCTTCGAGGACCCACCACGCCCCGCGCGCGGAAGGAGGAAGCCATGACGGGCGCGAGGTCACCGTTCCAGCCATCCGGAGATGGCCCCCCTGTGGCCCCGAGTCTCGCACCCGCCCTGGAGAACGCCCGGATTCCCCTCGAGCACGCCATTGTCGAGGGCCGGGTCGCCCTCATCAGCCTGCTCGCCCTCGCGCTGGGCGTGGCCGCAGGGTACCTCGCCGAATTGCTCGTCCGCCTCATCGGGCTCGTCACCAACCTCGCCTACCACCATCGCTTCTCGACCGAGTTCGCCTCGCCGGCCGGGCACCACCTCGGCTGGCCGGCCATCTTCATCCCGGTCGCGGGAGGAATCCTCGTCGGCCTGATGGCCCGGTACGGATCCCGCGCCATCCGAGGGCATGGCATCCCCGAGGCGATGGAACAGGTCCTGCTCAACGAGAGCCGCATCCCGGCCCGCATCACTTTCCTCAAGCCCCTTTCCGCCGCCATCGCCATCGGCACCGGCGGCCCCTTCGGCGCGGAAGGCCCCATCATCGCCACCGGCGGCGCGCTCGGCTCCCTCCTCGGGCAGGTCCTCTCGACCACCGCGCTGGAGCGCAAGACCCTGCTGGCGGCGGGGGCGGCGGCCGGCATGGCGGCCATCTTCGCGGGCGCCTCACGGGCCATGCTCGCCTCCGCCGTGTTCGCCTTCGAAACGACCCTGCAGCCCCTGGGCCTCCTGCCCCTGATGGGCGGATGCTCCGCCGCCTACCTGATCTCGGCCCTGATGATGCGGAACAGCATCATGACGGAGAAGCTCGCCCGGCGGGGCATCCGGGTCCCGGAGGAGTACTCCGCGGATTTCCTGGATCAGGTCCCGGTCCAGGATGCGGCCTCGAGCCCCGTGGTGACTCTGGACGCGAGCCAGCCGCTCGGCGCGGCGCGGCGCTGGATCGAAGCCGGAGCGGACGGCGCTTCCCACCACGGGTTCCCCGTGGTCGATGGAGAAGGCTCCGTGATCGGCGTGCTCACGCGGAGCGACCTGCTGGAGGCGCATACGGCAAGGCTGGCCTCCTCCGAGGTCCCGAAGCGTACCTTCCGGGCCGGATAGTCACTCCACCAGCGGCTCCACGTGATAGGGGATGGAGATGACGATGGTCTTGGGTTTCAGCAGTAGGGTGCCTTTGATGCGCCAGGCGGTCTGGTTGTGGAGCAGGTTGGCCCACCAGTGTCCGGTCACGAATTCCGGCAGGATGACCGTGGTGGTGAACTCCGGTTCCGCCTTCCGCATGCGGTCCAGCTCGTTCACGATGGGCTCGACGATCTTCCGGTAGGGGCTGCGGATGGACCGGAGGGGAATCCCCTCGCAGTAGCGCGGCCAATCAGAGCGCAGCTTCTCCAGGGCGGCGCTGTCCCGGCCGCGCTCGTCGGGAAAGTCGATGGTCAGGGCCTCCACCTCGCCATGGGAGGCGATGACCTTCGCGTAGTTCAGGGCCTGCACCACGCCGGCGTGGATCCCGGAGACCAGCACCACCACGCGGTTGCGGCGGGGTCCGAGGAAGTCCACCCGGCTGGCCGCGAGGATCGATTTGACTCGGATGTAGTGCCGGTGAATGTTGAAGAAGGTCACGACCATCAGCGGCACGAGCACGATGACGATCCACGCGCCGTGGGCGAACCGGGTGATGGCGATGACCAGCATGACGACGGACGTGGTGGCCGCCCCCAGCCCGTTGACCAATGCCTTCGCCTGCCAGCCCTTGCCTTTCAGGCGGAACCACCGAAGCACCATACCCGTCTGGCTGATGGTGAACCCCAGGAACACGCCCACGGCGTACAGCGGCAGCAGGTGGTCCTCCTTCGCCCCGAAGAGCAGGACCAGGAACCCCGCTGCCAGTGAGAGGATGAAGATCCCGTTGGAAAAGACCAGGCGATCTCCCTGGCTGGTGAACTGGCGGGGCAAGAATCCGTCGCGGGCATGGAGCGCCGCCAGGCGGGGGAAATCCGCATAGGCCGTGTTCGCCGCCAGGACCAGGATGGCCATGGTGAAACCGGTGGTGACCAGGTAGGTCGCCTTGGCAAGGCCGTGTTCCGCACCGCCCAGGATGAGGCGGGTGAGCTGTGACAGCAGGGTTTCTGCCGAATCCGGATGGTAGGTGAGGCCGTAGTGATTGGCCAGGTACGTGATGCCGAGGAACATCAAACCCAGGATGACCACCATCGATGTCATGGTCTTGGACGCGTTGCGCGACACGGGATCCTTGAAGGCCGTGACGCCATTGCTGATGGCCTCCACACCCGTCAAGGCCGTGCAGCCGGCACTGTAGGCCCGCGCCAGCAGCCACAGGGCGGCCAGCTTGGAGGTGCCTTCCATGTGGACCGGGGCGGTATGCACAGCAACGGCCTGGCCCGTGGCCACATTCCAGAGACCCTTGAACAGCAGGCCCATGATGCAGATCACAAAGCCGTAGGTGGGCACGGAGAAGACCGCCCCGCTTTCCTTCACACCCCGCAAGTTCATGAGCGCGATGAAGGCGATGAGGCCCTCGGCGAGGAAGATGCGATGGGCCTCTAACCCCGGGAAGGCCGAGACGATGGCCGACACGCCCGCCGACACGGACACGGCTACCGTGAGGATGTAGTCGATGAGGAGGGACGCACCCGCCGTTTGGGCCGCGACTTCGCCCAGGTTGTCCTTGGCCACCAGGTAGGCGCCACCACCACTCGGATAGGCATGGATGGTCTGGCGGTAGCTGACGTTCAGGATCAGCAGTAGCCCCACGATGCCCAGGGCCACCCACCAGGACCAGCCCAGCACGCCCGCGCCGTAGATGGCCACGGCTGCCGTGAGGGGCGCCATGATTTCCTGGGTGGCGTAGGCCACGGAGGACAGCGCGTCCGAACTGAACACCGCCAAAGCGATGGGATTGCTGATCTTGGTTTCGTGGCTTTCTTCACTGGCGAGGCGCCGCCCCAGGAGAAGCGTTCTGTAATTGGGCATGCCTTGGTTTCCTGGGTTTGTTGGGCCATCTGGGTTGGGCCAGACAGAGTGACAACACTACCAGCCCGGTTCAGCAGCGCCCGGGCCAGCCAGCCCATAGAGTGGCCAGGAAGGGTGTTAAGAAAGCGTTAGGACTTCAGACCAAACCTTTTGCCTCAACGACAACTTAACGGTTCTGCCCTGACTCCTAACAGCGCCTTAACGCTGGTCGCAAACATGCTGTTGGACCGGCTGGCCTTCAGAAAGCGGGAAGCCGGACCCAATCCTCCCTGTCTGAAAAGGCTGGAGCCACCGCAGGAGTTGTCGTGCACCTCGTGATGCCCTGGTTTCTCCCCCTCGCCACGTTGGCCGCCTGGCTGGGCATCCGTGCGGCGAGTGACCTGCGAACCACGGGAGAAACCGGGCGAAGGAATGCCTGGTGGATGTTGATCTTGATGTTCCTTCCCCTCTTCTTCTGGCTGATCGCCCAGTTCATATCTGACTAAGGATTCCTCCAATGAACGCCACCCTTCTCATCGCCTCCCTGCTGGCCCTGGGTCTCCTGGGCTACCTCACCTTCGCCCTGCTGCAGCCGGAGAAGTTTCAATGAGCCACGCCTGGATCCAGAACCTGCTCTACATCACCCTGCTGCTGGGCCTGGCCTTTCCCCTCGGGCACTTCATGGCCAGGGTCCTGGAGGGCGAGCGCACCTTCCTGCACCCCATCCTCGGCCCTCTGGAGCGCGGCCTCTACCGGCTCATGGGCGTCCATCCCGAGGAGGACATGGGCTGGAAGGCCTACGGGTGGTCCATCACGCTCATCAAGCTGCTGGGATTAGCGGCGGTGTTCCTCCTGATGAAGACGCAGGCGAATCTGCCCCTTAACCCCGAGCACCAGAGCAACGTGGCGACAGAGCTTTCGCTCAACACGGCCGTGAGCTTCGTCACCAACACCAACTGGCAGGCCTACAGCGGTGAAAGCACCCTCAGCTACCTCACCCAGATGCTGGGCCTCACCGTGCAGAACTTCATCTCA
>DATEZP010000089.1:0-7205 GCA_035255465.1 Holophagaceae bacterium | reverse complement strand
TTCGACGACAACGGCAAGCGCATCCCCATGTCCGTCAAGGCCGGCCAGAAGGTGCTGATCGGCAAGTACAGCGGCACCGAGGTGAAGCTCGATGGCGTGGACATGGTCATCGTCCGTGAGGACGAGATCCTGGCGATCGTCAGCTAAGGCGGTCCTCGGTCTTCGGTCGTCGCCATCCGGCGTGCCGCATCCGAAGACCGATGACCGACGACCCGCTGAACGAAGCCGAACCCTCAACCCATTCGTACTCATCCGGAGATTTCCATGGCCAAGTCCATCATTTATTCCGAAGAAGCCCGCCAGGCCATCCTGCGCGGCGTGAACAAGCTCGCCGACGCGGTGCAGGTGACCCTCGGCCCCAAGGGCCGCAACGTCCTCATCGAGAAGAAGTTCGGCTCCCCCCTCATGACCAAGGACGGCGTCACCGTCGCCAAGGAAGTGGAGCTGAAGGACAAGCACGAGAACATGGGCGCCCAGCTCGTGCGTGAGGTCGCCTCCAAGACCTCCGACGTGGCCGGCGACGGCACCACCACCGCCACCGTGCTGGCCCGTTCCATCTACAAGGAAGGCATCAAGGCCGTCGTTTCCGGCGCCAACACCATGGAGATCAAGAAGGGCATCGACCTCGCCGTCGACACCGTGGTGAAGGCCATCGACGAGATCAAGAAGCCCGTGGAAGGCAACGCCATCGCCCAGGTGGGCACCATCTCCGCCAACGGCGACGCCGAGATCGGCAAGATCATCGCGGAAGCCATGGCCAAGGTTGGCAAGGATGGCGTGATCACCGTCGAAGAGGCCAAGGGCCGTGAGACCGAGCTCAACGTCGTCGAGGGCATGCAGTTCGACCGCGGCTACCTGAGCCCCTACTTCGTGACCAACCCCGACCAGATGAAGGTGGAGCTCGAGAGCCCCTTCATCCTCGCCTTCGAGAAGAAGGTCTCCAACATGCGCGACCTCCTGCCCCTCCTGGAGCAGGTCGTCAACAGCCGTCGCCCCCTGCTGATCATCGCGGAGGACGTGGACGGTGAGGCGCTCGCCACCCTCGTGGTGAACAAGATCCGCGGCACCATCAACGTGGCCGCCGTGAAGGCCCCCGGCTTCGGCGACCGCCGCAAGGCCATGCTCGAGGACATCGCCATCCTGACCGGTGGTAAGGCCATCACCGAGGACCTCGGCCTCAAGCTCGAGAACCTGACCCTGACCGACCTCGGCACCGCGAAGAAGGTCGTCATCGACAAGGAGAACACCACCATCGTCGAGGGCGCCGGCTCCCATGAGGCCATCCAGGGCCGCGTGAAGCAGATTCGCAGCCAGATCGAGATCTCCACCAGCGACTACGACAAGGAGAAGCTGCAGGAGCGTCTCGCCAAGCTCGTGGGCGGCGTCGCCGTGATCAAGGTCGGCGCGGCTTCCGAGACCGAGATGAAGGAGAAGAAGGCCCGCGTGGAAGACGCCATGCACGCCACCAAGGCCGCCGTCGAGGACGGCATCGTGGCCGGCGGCGGCGTCGCCCTCCTGCGCGCCCTCCCCAAGCTCATCGAGCTCGGCGCCAAGGGCGACCAGGGCACCGGCGTGGACATCGTGCGCCGCGCCCTCGAGGAGCCCCTCAAGCAGATCGCCAACAACGCCGGCGTCGAGGGTTCCGTGGTCGTCAACACCGTCCGCGAGAACAAGGGCAACTTCGGCTTCAACGCCGCCACCGGCGAGTACGGCGACATGGTCGCCTTCGGCGTGATCGATCCCGCCAAGGTCACCAAGTCCGCCCTGCGCAACGCCGCTTCCGTGGCCGCCATGATGCTCACCACCGAGGCGATCATCAGCGAGATCCCCGAGCCCAAGGCTCCCGCCCCCGCCGGCCCCGGCATGGGCGGCATGGAAGACATGTACTAAGCCTCACGGCTGGTTGCATTGAAGGGCCCCGCTTCGGTGGGGCCTTTTTTATGGGTGGGATCAGCGCTTGCGGAGGACGCCCCAGATCACCAGCAGGATCGCCGCCATCACCGCGAGCCCACCCGTGGCCAGGAAGGCGGCCCGGGAGCCCCAGGCGGTCATGAGCACCCCCATGAGCAGGCTGGCGGTGAGGGCCGCAAGGCCCAGGGCCAGCTGCAGGGCGCCGTAGCCCGTGCCCCGGTGCTCGGGGTGCAGGAGGTCCCCGAGCAGGGCCTTTTCCACCCCCTCGGTGAGGCCATAGAAGGCCCCGTAAGCCAGGAGGGCGGTGGCGAAGCCCAGGCGACCGGGGCTGAGGGCCATGGCGGCATAGGCGAGACCGTAGACGGCCCAGCCCGTGGCCAGGAAACGCACCCGTCCCGTACGGTCGGACCAGCGTCCCGCAGGCAGGGCCAGCAGGGCGGCCAGGAGGTTGAACGCCACCAGCAGTCCCAGGGTCTCGCGGAAGGAGAAGCCCAGTTCCCTCGCCCGGAGCACCAGGAAGGCATCGCTGGAATTGGCCAGCCCGAAGAGCAGGACCAGGGCCAGGTAGCCCCGGATTTCCCGGGGTAGGGTCCAGGCCAGGGGCTTGGTGGTGACGATCCGGGGGACCCGGGGCAGCCACAGGAAGACCAGCAGCACCGCCACGAGGCCGGAGGGGAGGGCGAGGAGCACGAGGTGGCGGAAGGCCCCGGCCTCGAGGGGGCCCCGCCCGAGGCCGAGGACCAGCACGAGGAGGAGTCCCGTCACGGCACCCAGGGTGTCCAGCATTCGGTTGAGGCCGAACTCCCGGCCCAGGGCGCCCGCAGCGGCGGCGTCGGCCACCATGGCGTCCCTCGGGGCGCTGCGGAGGCCCTTGCCCACGCGGTCCAGCACCCGGGCGAGGCCGAGGCCCCCGGGCAGGTGCAGGGCCAGGTAGAGCACCTTGGCCAGGAAACTCAGCAGGTAGCCGCCGGCCACCAGGGGCTTCCGGCTCGTCATCCGGTCGGAGATCCAGCCCGAGACGGCCTTAAGGCCGATGGATGCCGCCTCCGCCGCGCCCTCCACCAGGCCCACGAAGGCTGGCGTGGCGCCCAGTCCCGCGGTGAGGACCAGGGGCAGGGCCCGGCTCAGGGCCTCGCCGCTGGCGTCATTGAAGAAGGAGACCCAGCCGAGGCGGGTGGAGAGACCCGGGCCCCGGCTCGGGGTCACAGCCGCCGCTCCACCCGCTCGATGGCCACGGCCTTCTTCCCTTCCGTGGTGATCACCACGGCGTGCAACTGCAGGTCCCCTTCGGCCACCTCGTACTTGGCCTTCAGCGGGCCCAGGAAGCGGCTCAGGCTGGCGTCCTTCTTCATGCCGATGACGCCGTCGTAGGGGCCCGTCATGCCGATGTCGGTGACGTAGGCGGTGCCGCCGGGGAGCATCTTGGCGTCCAGGGTGGGCACGTGGGTGTGGCTGCCCACCACCGCGGCCACCCGGCCGTTGAGGAAGTGACCCATGGCCTGGGCCTCGCTCGTGGCCTCGGCGTGCATGTCCACGATCACGAGGTCAGCCCGCTCCTTCATGAGGAGGGAATCCACCGCGCGGAAGGGGTCATCGCACGTCGGCATGTGCACCCGCCCCATGAGGTTCACCACCATGACCTCCAGCCCTTCCGGCGTGTGGAGCTTCACGAAGCCGGCGCCCGGCGTGGTCGGGGGATGGTTCAGGGGCCGCAGGAGCCGGGGCTCGGCCTTGAAGTAGGTCTCCACGCCCTTCTGGTCGAAGGCGTGATTGCCCGTGGTGATCACGTGCACGCCCAGGGTGTCGAACCACTCCTTGGCGATGCGCTCGGTGATGCCGTGCCCGTGGGCCGCGTTCTCCCCGTTCACCACCACGAAATCGATGGCATGGGTACGTTTCAGCTCCGGAAGGTAGGCCTCCAGGAGCCGCCGCCCCGGTTCCCCCACCACATCGCCCAGACACAGGATCTTCATGCATCCATATTCGCATGACGGCCGGCACCCACGAAAAGGAGGCCCCGAAGGGCCTCCAGTTCGTCCATCTGTTGCGACCTAGAACTTCAGCTTGAGGCCGAATTGAACTTCGCGAGTGCTGAAATCGCGTCCACCCACGGCACCAAATGCAGGCTGACTCGCGCCGGTGGCAGTCGTGGCGAATTGCTGGTCGGTGTTCACAGTCTGGGAGGCCCAATTGAAGACGTTGAACACGTCGACGATGCCCTCGATTTCCAAAGTCCTCCAAACACGGAAGGCACGGGAAAGGCGCAGATCCATGGTGCGCTCGTCGGCTTGACGGAGGCTGTTGCGGCTTCCGTAAGCCATGGCGTTGGCCACGCCATCACCATTCAGATCGCGAGCATCGTAGGGGCTGTAAGGCAGACCCGTCGAGTAGTTGAAGCGCATGGAGGCCTGAACCCCATAAGCCACGGGGAAGTAGGCCATGAGATTGAGGACCATAAATCGGTCATTATCCGAAATCCCGACAGTGCTGCGGGGGTTGGAAGGGTTGGAAACCTGGGCCGCGCCCGCCTCGCTGAAAGGGCTCACGAAATTACCAATATTGAAGCTGGAGGTATAGGTTCCGCGTTCGCCACTCTGCATGTCATTGGCGCGGGAGAACGTGAGGTTGGCGGACAATCCGGCCTTTTCGCTCCACTTCTTGTTCATGGTGAAGGTGAGGCCCTTGTAGTCTCCGATGCCATCACCCTTCACGAGGAAGACGTTCCCGAAGCCAGCAGCCGGATTGCCTGATCCGCCCGTGAAGTTGAGCGTGCGGCCACGCACGACGGCGGTATTGGGGCGACCCGAGGTGCTGAAGGTGTTCAAGTCCTTGACATACCCATCCCGGTAGATCGAACCGCCGATCTGATTCAGGTTGATATTGAGAAGGTACTCAAGGTTTTCGTATTTAACGTAGGTAGCCTGCACCCCGAAGGTAAGGCCATTGCCCATGTCCTGTTCCACCGAGAGGCTCGTCTTTTTGGCCCGGCTCATCTTGTTTTCGGGGTCCCAAATCTGGGTGGGGGCAGCGCTACCCGCAGGGTAATTGCCAGAGGCCACCAGAGCGGCGAGTGCGCTATCCGAGACCTTGCTCATGTCCTGACCGGAGATGAGGTTGTGGCTCAGGGCCCCAGAATTGAAATCCGTGTAGATGTTGGTCTGCTGGGTGGGCGTCGCACCGCTCGGGCGGAGCGTGAAGCTGTAATTGGTGATGGTGTTGCCGTTGCCAGTCATGGTGTTGGCGACGAGCAGCATGGGGGTGGGGGTGGAGAACCAGCCGTAACCACCTCGGACCACGGTCTTGTTGTCGCCGAACACATCAAGGCTGAAGGCGAATCGAGGATCATAGGCGTTGGACCCGTTGGGAGAATCCAGCCCCTTGAGGTTCGGATTGGGGAGAGGGTTGTGGCTAAAGCTCTGGCTGGTATATCGGAGGCCAGCCATCAGCATGAGGCGCTTGTCAAGGAACCCCTGGTACTGGCCCTGGAGGTAGGCGGCGTTCAGGTTGTCATCGATGCTCACGCGCCCACCGTTGTAGCTGGTGGCGCCGGAATAGGTGACGGTTCCGGGGGTTGCGGCGCCGAGTGTGCCGCCGGACCAAGCTGCGGCCGCAGCATAGGTACTGAAATTGAACACACCCGCGTTGTTCTGGAAGAACTGGTTCAGGACGTTGATCTTCTGGAAGTCCACACCGCCCATGACTGTGAAATCACCGTGGGCCCAGGTGGTGTTGTTCACGAACTGGGTCGTGAATTCATTGCTCTCCCGAGGGGACGAGGAACGGGTGCCCGCGCCGAAGAAACCGCCCTGGCCGGGGAGCCGAAGCTCGGGAACGCCATCGGCGCTGTTCTTGCGGAAGGGGCGGCGCTCCACGGCTACCTGGATGCGGCTGTCGCTGAAGAGCTCATCGGTCCAGACATCATTGGATTCGACCACCCAGGAGATGGCGCTGGTCTTGTTGAGAATCATGTTGCTGGCGCCACTGTTGGTGGCGTTGTTGATGTTGTCTTCGAACTTATTGAAGTTGACGCGTCCCACCAAGCGGTGGCGATCATTCAACGTGAAATCCAGGCGCCCGAAATAGGTATCGTTGGTGCGCTTCTGGTTGTATCGAAGTCCGGGAATGCCCAAGGCCTGATTGCCACCCTCTTGGCCGAGGGTGTGGCCGTCGGTGGTCGTGATGACGTTAAATAGATTGGAGGCGGCGAAGGCTGTGAAATCAGCCAGGGTATTTCCAGAGCCGGCCACGGTACTAGTCGGGGCAAAGTTCGGGGTGATGCCCCGGTTCGTTTCGTAGCTCTCGGCGCCAGCGAAGAAGAAAAGGCGATCCTTGATGATCGGGCCACCGACGTTGAAGTTTTCGTTGGTGGAGTTGCCGGTACGGGTCAGGCCGGTCTTGGTGTTGGTAGTGCCATTTGGGTCGTATGGGACCGGCTTGACACGGGCCATCCATGAATCATTTCGGATGGAAAGGAGGGTGCTGCCAGTCCATTCATTGGTACCGCTCTTCGTGATGGCATTGATGACGGCGCCAGCGGCATTACCGTATTTGGCCTCAAATGGATTGGTGATGACCTGAAGTTCCTTGATGGTATCGGCACCGAAGGCAAAGGGAATCACGGCGCCACCGCGCTGTTCCCCGAAGAACGCAGAATTGTTGCCAGCGCCATCAATTTGAAGATTGTTGAAGATCTGACGGCCACCCTCGACGATCGTGCGACCCGACTGGCCCGAAGTCACGCCGGGGTTCAACTTGGAGAGGTCGGTGTAATTGCGGGTGACGAGGGGGATCGACTGCACCAACTTCTCATCCACCACGCTGACATTGTTCACCTGGCGGGAATCGAGGCTCTCAGCGGCGGCAACCACTTCGACGGTGGCTGCGGCTTCGGCGGCGTCTAGGGCGAAGGACAGCACGGTGTTCTGACCCAGGGTGACGCGCACGTTGGTGTCTTTGATTGACTTCAGGCCCGGGGCATTAATCGTGATCTCGTAGTTGCCTACGGGGAGGAGGGGGAAACTGAATTCACCCGAAGGGGAAGTAGAGACGTTGCGGGTAAGGCCCGTCTCAATGTTTCTCACCATCACGTGTGCGCCAGAGGCCGCGGCGCCCTTCTTGTTCGCCACGGTGCCTCGGATAGCACCTGCGGTCGTGCTGCTCTGCGCGTGGGCGGCCACGGCGAGGGACAGGGCGGTGAGGATGCGGAGTTGACGGCTGCGCATTATGTCTCCATTCGGAAAGTGGTTCCCGGGGGAATTGGAACCGAGAGTATCCCATTCACCCCAGGTCGTTGG
>DATEZP010000088.1:0-44729 GCA_035255465.1 Holophagaceae bacterium | reverse complement strand
CGACATCGCCCCGGCCCCCCGCGGCATGCCCCAGATCGAGGTGATCTTCGACATCGACGCCAACGGCATCGTGCACGTCACCGCCAAGGACAAGGGCACCGGCAAGGACGCCAGCATCACGCTGACGGGCAGCACGGGCCTTTCCAAGGAGGAGATCGATGCCAAGGTGAAGGACGCCGAGGCCCACAAGGCCGATGACGAGGCCCGCAAGGCCCTGCTCGAGGACAAGAACCACCTCGATCAGCTCGTCTACCAGGTGGAGAAGCTCCTCAAGGAGCAGGGCGAGAAGCTCCCCGAGGCCGACAAGAAGGCCGTGGAGGAGGCTGTGACCGAAGCCAAGGCCGCCCTCGGCAGCCAGGATGGTCCCCGCCTCAAGAAGGCCCTCGAGGACCTCACCCAGAAGAGCCACAAGCTCAGCGAGTCCCTCTACCAGCAGGCCCCCCCGACCGACGGCCAGGGTGGCGCGCCGGGCGCCCCCCAGGGTGGCGAGAAGAAGGACGACAACGTCATCGATGCCGAAGTCGTGAGCTAACTTAAGCGAAGGGAACTGAAGCCACGAAGGGGCACGAAGTCACACGAAAGGGTTTCTTCGTGTTCCTTCGGGTCCCTTCGTGGCTTCCTGATGTCAAGCGCCTCGACCCTCACTCAACTTGAGTCAAGGCGGCGCAGATCGAGTTAGGATGGTCCCATGTCCCATCCGGATTACTACAAAGCCCTAGGGGTTCCCCGCAGCGCCTCGGATGAGGACATCAAGAAGGCCTACCGGAAGCTGGCGCGGAAGTACCATCCGGATTTGAATCCCAACAACGCCGCGGCCGAGGCCAAATTCAAGGAACTGAGCGTCGCCAACGACGTGCTGTCGGATCCCGAGAAGCGGAAGAATTACGATGCCTACGGGGACCCCGCGGGTCCCGGTCAGCAGGTGCCCCCGGGCTTCCAAGGGGGCGGTTTCGAGGGCGGAGGCTTCGCCTTCGACTTCGGGGACCTCTTCGGAGGCGGCGGGCGCCAATCCCGCAACGGCCCCCAAAAAGGGGAGGATCTGCACCACGCCGTGCGCCTCACCTTCAAGGACGCCTTCGAAGGCAAACGCCTCACCTTGAACATCCAGCGCAGCGAGCCCTGCATGGGCTGCCGCGGCACCGGCGAGCAGGATCGCAAGAAGGAGACCTGCCGCGCCTGCGGCGGCAAGGGCAAGACGGGGGGCGGCATCCTCGGTTTCGCCCGTCCCTGCGCGGAGTGCGGGGGCCGCGGCCAGGTGGCCCCCAGCTGCCCCGATTGCCGGGGCACGGGCCGCCACGGCAAAACGGAAACCGTCACCGTGCAGATCCCCCCGGGCGTGGAGGACGGCGCCAAGCTCCGGGTGGGAGGCAAGGGTGAAGCCGGCCGCCGCGGCGGTGGTCCTGGCGACCTCTACCTCCAGGTGAACGTGGAGCCCGATGCCCGCTTCGAGCGCAAGGGCCCCAACCTCCACCTCGCCATGCCCATCTCCTTCAGCGAGGCGGCCCTGGGGGCCAAGGTCGACGTGCCCACGCCCGATGGCCAGGCCACCCTCAAGGTGCCCCCCGGCGTGCAGGCGGGCACCAAACTCCGCATCAAGGGCCAGGGCATGCCCATCCCCCGCAGTGATCAGCGGGGCGACCTCTACGCGGAAGTGGTGATCGTCACACCTCAGATCCAGGATGAACGCAGCAAGGAGCTGCTGCGGGAGCTGGGCGAGCTGAATGATGCCGCCCTCCAGCAGCAGCGGGGAGGTACCCATGGCAGGCCCTAAGGACCCCCGCATGGGCGCCTACATGATCGGCGTTGTCAGCTCGCGCTACAACGTGCACCCCCAGACCCTGCGGATGTACGAGCGGGAAGGGCTCCTGACGCCGTCGCGGACCGAGGGCAAAACCCGCCTCTACAGCGATGAGGATCTGGAGCGCCTGGAATTCATCCTGAATCTCACCCGGGATCTGGGCGTGAACCTGGCCGGCGTGGAGGTGGTGCTCACCCTGCGGGAGCGCCTCAACCAGATGCAGGTGGATCTGGAGCGTCTGGTATCGGTCATGGAAGCCCACGGCCTCACCAACCTGCCCCGCCCTTCGGGGACGGGCCTCGTGAAGTTGCCGCCCCAGGGGCTGCGGAAACGTTAAGCGGTGCGCCGGGGGCCCCAGGCCTCGGCGAGTCGCGAGCGGTGCAGAGGCTCGCCCAGGCCGAAGAACTCGCAGAGACTCATGATCAGCGGGCGCCACTTCCCGGGATCGATGTAGGTCTCCGTGCCCGCCATGACCAGGGCTTCCTCCAGGTGGACCCGGAGGATCGTCGCTTCGAAGGCCGCGAGGTGGCCCTCGGGGTCCCCGACCCCGTGGACCTGCGCGATGCGGGCCTCCAGGTGGACGGGGCACTCCCGGATGCGGGGCGGGGCTACCAGGTCTGCGGGCAGCGGGGTCAGGCCCGCCAGGCCGAACTTGTCCCCTTCGTATCGGTAGCCCATCGCCGCCTTGTATTCCGGCACGGGATCTCGTCCAGTGGTCAGAGCCAGGCGGTCCACCACGTCTACCATCTCCGCGGAGGGGAGGTTGAGGACGCAGGTGCCCGTACGGAGGAGGTTCTCCGCGGTCTTCGATCGCCGACTCAGGCCCAGCATGCAGGATTGCCCGAGCCACCAGGCGGAAGACATGGGGGCGATGTTGGGCGAACCATCCTCGTTCAAGGTGGTGATGAGGACCACGGGGGTGCCGAAGTAGAGCATCTTGGGTTGGATCACGCGGTGCATGGACTGCCTCCTTCCAGGTCAGGTTGGCCTCCGGCCCCGGGCCCATCGACCCGGATCTTGCGCCCATTGCGCCGGTGACCAAGGACTGGGACCTCGGATCCCTGCCCTTTGCTATGCTGACTCTTCTTTCCTGGTGACCCCTTGCCCCTCCGGCATCTCGAAGAGCGCGCGCTCGATAAATACTTCGACTCGATCCGCCACCTGCCCCTGCTGACGGCGGCGGAGGAGCGGATCTATGGCCACCTCTGGCAGGACGAACGGAACCCCGAGGGCCTGCGCAAGCTGGTGGAGGGCAACCTCCGCTTCGTGGTGAAGGAGGCCCGCAAATTCGAGGGCATGGGCCTGGACTTGCTGGATCTCATCAGCGAGGGGAACCTGGGCCTCATCGAAGCCGCAAAGCGCTTCGATCCCACCCGCGAGAACAAGTTCCTCACCTACGCCTCCTGGTGGGTGCGGCAGAGCATCTTCCACGCGCTGGCGGAGCACGGTTCCAAGATCCGGCTGCCGCAAAAGGTGGCGGGGCACCTCGTGCAGCTCAACCGCCTCACGCAGAAATTGACCCAGGATCTGGGGCGCACGCCCCACCTGCTGGAGATCGCCCTCGCCTCCAACCTCAGCGAGGAGGAGGTGGAACGCCTCCAGTTGCTGCAGCAAACGACGACCACGGTCTCCACCGAGCAGGGCCTCGGGGACACGGACCTCACCGTGGGCGACAGCCTGGAGCAGGAGGTGGAGCCCAGCGCCATGGCGGCCCTGGATCAGGAGGCCTTCCACACCCAGATCGAAGCGTCGCTGGATAGCCTCTCGGAAAAGGAGCGGCTGATCATCTGCAAGCACTTCGGCCTCCACGATTTCGAGCCCATGACCCTGGAACAGATCGGCCGCAGCTTCGATCCGCCCATCTCCCGGGAACGGGTGCGCCAGCTGGAGGAGCGGGCCTTCGCCCGCATCCGCGAACGCCGCCGGGAAGTGCTCGGGCAGTTCCTGCGCGGCTCCCGGGAATGAGCATGCAGCGGGAGCGAAAAGCCATCGAACGCAGTTCGACCCCGAAGGGGTGGCGCAGAGGGAGGCTCCAGCTCTGCGAGCCATCGGCGAGCAGCGTGGCGTTCCCTGGAGATGCGCCATGAGGGGTCGGCCGGACTGCCCCCACTGCCAGGGCTCGGGCTTCCTGTTGGATCCCGATCCCATGCGCCCCGCCCGCGTCTGCGCCTGCACCCGGGAGGCGCGGCCCGAGCTGGCCACGCTGCAACTGCCCGCCCGGTACCGCGAGACCACCTTCGCCACCTTCTTCAAGTGGTGGAGCAAGGAGTACGCGCCGGGGCAGGTGAACCGCATCCTCACGGGCATCGAGGAGCTGAAGGGGGCCCTGGCCTCCCCGGCGGAACTCACCGGTGAATTGCCCCAACGCGAACGCCTGGAGCGGCTGCTCGCGGCCACGGAAAAGAACCTGGAACACGGGATCCGCCCCCTGGGCGCCGAGGACCTCCACGCCTGGGCCACTAAAGGGCGCCACCGCTTCCGGGGTGGATGGGAGCTGTGGTGGATCCACGGCCCCGTGCAGAGCGGCAAGACCACCCTCGCCGCCGCGGCCCTCAAGGCCTGGGGGGAGCGAACGGGCCAGGCGGGCCGCTTCGTCTCCGTGCGCACCCTCTCCCAGCAGGTGAAGAACACCTACTTCGACACCCGCTCCTGGCAGAACCAGGACTTCATGAGCGTGCGGGACCTGCTCGATCCCCTCAAGAACCAGCCCCTGCTCCTGCTCGACGAGTGGGATTGTCTGGATCCGGATTCCCGCGTGGCGTCGGCCTTCGCGGAGCTGCTCACGCACCGTTACCACGAGGGCCTGCCCACCATCCTCACCTCCGTGCCCCATCCGGAGTCCCTGGCCCAGCGTGACAACTACGCCTTCGCGCGCCTGGGCGACGCCAGCCTGCTCAAGCGACTGGAAGGGGCGGATCGGGTGGAGATGATCCCGGCCCTGGCCTGGTGGTTGGATCGGCTTTAGAACGCCTGCGTTTCCCATGAACACACTCCTCCGCGCCCTCCTGCGCTTCCACCTTCGACGCCCCGTGAGTTTGTGGGTGGTGGTGGGCCTGCTCACGGTGGCCTTGGGGCTCGGGGCCCGCCTCGTGCAGAGGCAGTTGGATCTCCTCAGCGTGCTGCCTGTGGATCATCCGGCCGTGCGCGCCAATCTGGAAGCCGGCGTCGGCCAACAGGAAATCCTCTGGCTCGTGGTGGAGGGCACCGAAGGCAATCTCGAGGTGCGCCGCGCCTGGGCGGAGAACCTCGTCGAGCGTTTGCTGGATCACAGCGGCATGCCCTTGAACGGCCTCGCCGCCGAAGGCCGCCTTGCGGAACCCGTGGCCCGGCCCGGCGAACCTGGCCTCTCGCCCTGGCCGGCGCTGCTGGCGGTGGGGGCCCTGCCCGATGGCGATGCGGCCGTGGGTCGCGCCACCACCGAGACCCTCTACGCCCTGGCCCCGGCCTGGCTGGGGGATCGCTTGGAGCCCCTGAACGATCCTGGGGAAGTGCAGCGTCGGCTGGCTGCCACGGCCAAGGCCCTGGGCTCCCCCAATCCGGTGGAGGCCACCCTCGCGCGACTCGATCCCCTGGGCCTGCGCAGCCTGGCCCCCCAGGGAGCCGAAGGCATGGAGAAGGCCCTGCAACTGGCCCGCTCTTTCACCCTGCGCCTGCGCACCGGTTACCTGGAGAGCAAGGATGGGCGCATGATCCTCGTGCCCGTGGTCGCCTCCTTCCCCACCTCGGATACCGCCAGCACCCTGCGATCCCTGCGCTGGCTGGGGGAGGGCGCCCCGCCCGAGCTGCCCGCCCGCAGCTCCCTCCATGAGGTGGAGCAGTCCCTCGCCTGGCGCACGGATCGTCCCTTCCCCGTGCAGGTGACGGGGGCCCACGCCATCACGGTGTTCGAAAGCCAGCGCCTCACCCATGAAGTGCTCCTCTCCCTGGGCCTCAGCTTCATCCTCGTGGGACTCGTCTATTGGATCGGCTTCCGCACCCTCTCCGGCTACGGCTTCGTCATGGCGCCGCTGCTCGTGGGCATGGTGTGGGCCTTGGGTTCCACGGGCTGGGCCCTGGGGCGCCTCAACCTCATGGCGGCGGGCTTCGGGGCCGTGCTGCTCGGCGTCGGCGACGACGTGGGAATCCTCCTCTTCAGCCGCTACGTGGAGGAACGCCACCGCGGCTCCGACAAGGTGCGGGCCCTGCGCGGCATGCTGTTGGGCACGGGCCCCGGCGTCGTCGCGGGTGCCCTCACGGTGGTGGCGGCCTTCGCCTCCCTCGCGTTCACCCCCTTCCCCGGGTTGCGCGACCTGGGCATCACCACGGGTCTGGGCCTCCTCTGTTGCCTCGTGGCTACCTTCCTGATCCTTCCCGCCTTGCTCCTATGGTTGGATCGCGGGCATGGGCCCTTCGCCCGGGCCGAGGCCAAGATCGTGAAGGTCCGCAAGGCGCCCTGGAAGCCGAAGGTGGCGCTGGCCGTGCTCGCGATCGCCTTGCTGCTGCTGCCCCGGGTGAAGTGGGAGGAGGACCTGCGGCGCTTCCGCGCCTCCGGCAACCCCGCCCTGGCCCTGCAGGAGAAGCTGGCCAAGGTGCTGGGCGCGAGCCTGCAACCCCTCGCCCTACAACTCACGTTGGATCATCCAGATCAGCTCCCCGTCCGCTGGAACCGCATCGCGCCCCTGCTGCGCGCCGAGGGATTGCCCATTCCCGATTGGCAGCAACCCTCTCCGGAGCTGCGCCTGGCCTTGGCCAGCGACACCTGGCGCCGCTCGGTGTTGGATGCCGCGGCCAAAGCGGGTTTGGATCCCGCCGGGTTGGAGCGCCCCCTGCAGTCCCTGGGCCTCGCGGCGTCGGATCCCGCCCAACCGGTGCTGGCCCTGCAATCCCTGCTCCCGAAGGCGGACGTGCCCGAGCCGCCCACGGGGACCTTCCTGGCCCCCAAACTTCCGGCGGCGGCACCCAGCGTCCTCAACCTGCCCCTGAGGCTGGATGAGGCGGCCCAGGACCGGGTGGGCCCCAAGGTCGAGGAAGCGGGCGGCCGCCTCGTGGGCACCCGTCCCCTCTTCCGCGCCGTGAAGGCCATCGCCTGGAAGAGCGTGCAATCGGCGGTGCTGCTCACCCTGGGGGGGATCCTCATCGTGGTGGCCCTCTTCGGCCGCTCCCTGCGCTTCGCCCTCCTCGCCCTGCTGCCGCTCCTCGCCAGCCAGGCCGGGGCCCTGGGGATCCTCGGCGCCACGGGGGAACCCCTCACCTTCCTCAGCCTCATGGCCGTGCCCATCGCCTTGGGCGTCAGCGTGGACACCGCCTTCAACCTGCTGCACCGGGCCCGCCAGGAGCGGGATGCGGCGGCCAAGGTGGCCCGCGTGAATGCCGTGTGCGCCGGCACCACCCTGGCGGGCTTCGGCGGCCTGGTGTTCAGCGGCTACCGCGGCCTCCGGGGCCTGGGCCTCGCCTGCCTGGGCGGCGTGGCCCTCGCGCTGCTGCTGACCCAGTGGCTCCTCCCTGCGATCCTGGAACGATGGCCGCTGAAGACCAAAATCCCCTCCAAACCCTGATCCAATCCCGCCTCGCCGCGGGCCCCGTGCCCGCCGCCGAGGTGATGGCCCTGGCGCTGTACCACCCGGAGCACGGCTACTACCGCCGTGCCGAGGGCCCCTGGGGGTTTGAAGGCAAGGATTACTACACGGCGCTGGACCTGGGCCCGCTGCTGGGCGAAGCCCTGGCCCACCGCTTCCAACAGGCTTGGCTGCGACTGGACCGACCGTCGACGTTCACGGTGCTGGAACCCGGCGCCGGGCGGGGCTGGCTGGGGCGCGACGTGCTCCAGGCTGCGGAGGGCCTGGATGCCGGCTTCTCCACCGCCCTCCGCTACCTCCACCGCGATGACAACCCCGCCGCCCAAGCCGCCGCCCAGGCGGCGCTGGCGCCCTGGCTGCCCTCGGGCCGTGCCCGTTTCGTGCGGGAAGGCGAAGCCGTCGAGCCATTCATGGGCGCCGTGCTGAGCAATGAACTCTTCGACGCCCTGCCGGCCCAGCCCTGGCGATGGGATGGCGAACGCTGGGTGCGCGAGGTGCTCACGGCCACCGGCCCCGAATGGCACGTGGGCGAAGCCTGCGAAGCCACGGCCTGGTTCGAGGCCCACACTGACGGCCTCGAACCGGGAGATGGCAGCGTGTGGGCCGAGGGCCTGCCCGAACTCGTCAGCGCCTGCACGGCGCCGCTGAAGGCGGGCCTCTTCCTCGCCATCGACTACGGCGAGCGCGCCGACCGCCTCCTCGCCAAGGGCGCGGACCTGCGCCGCTACAAGGGTCACACCGTGGACGGCCTCTGGGCCGAGGACCTCGGCACCACGGACCTCACCGCCGACGTGGACTTCACGCGCCTGGAGCACCTGCTCGCCCAGGCCGGCCTCGGCGAACTGGGCCATCAGGAACTCTCACGCTGGATCCGGGGCCACGCCCCCCTCATGGCCTGGGAACAGGATTGGATGTCCCTGCCCGCCCCCGAGCGCATGACGCGCATGGAGAACCTGTTGCAGCTCACCCTACCCGGAAAGATGGGCGCCCGTTTCCGGGTGCTGGAGGGGTGGCGGGACTGAACCTGGGGCGAACCGGGCTCCGGGCGGGGCCTCGCATCCCGTAGTCTGATTCCGGAGCTCCTTCCCATGCGAATCCGAATCACCGCCCTATCCCTGGGCTTCGTGGGCCTGTGCCTGGCGGCGCAGGACAAACCCATCGCCTTCACCCATGCCCGCATCCTCACCATGGAAGGGGCGAAAATCCCGGATGGCACGCTGGTGGTCCACAAGGGGAAAGTGGTGGCGGCGGGTCTCGTGGCCATTCCCGACGGGGCTGAAGTGCGCGATGCCAAAGGCAAATGGATCATGCCGGGATTGGTGGACAGCCACAGCCACATCGCCACCACGGGCGGCGCGGATGGCAGCGCGCCCATCCAGCCTGATGTGCGGATTTCCGATGCCTTGAACGTGCGGAGCGCCGAGGTCATGAAGGCCCGCAGCGGTGGCATCACCTCCGTGAACGTGATGCCCGGGAGCGGCCACCTGCTCAGCGGGCAGACCATCTACTTGAAGCTGCGGGAGGGCGGCACTGTGGATGAGCTGGCCATGGGTCGCCTGGCCGGGGGCTACCTCGGTGGCCTGAAGATGGCCAACGGTACGAACCCCCGGCGCCAGGGGCCCGCCGCAGCCAACTTCCCCGGCACGCGCGCCAAGAGCGCGGCCCTGGTGCGGGAGCAGTTCGTGAAGGCGCAGGAATACCAGAAGAAGGTGAAGGCCGCGGGCGACGATCCGAAGAAGCTGCCCGAACGGAACCTCGGCCTGGAGATCCTCGTGGAGGTGCTGGAGGGCAAGCGCGTGGTGCATCACCACACGCACCGCCACGACGACATCCTCACGGTGCTCCGGCTCCAGAAGGAGTTCGGCTTCAAGGTCGTGCTGCACCACCTCAGCGACGGCTGGATGATCGCCGACGAAATCGCGAAGAGTGGGAACCCCTGCAGCGTCATCGTCATCGACAGCCCCGGCGGCAAGCTGGAGGCCAAGGACGCCCGAATGAGCACCGGCGGCGCCCTGGAGCGGGCGGGGGCCCTCGTGGGCTTCCACACGGATGACGGCGTCACGGACAGCCGCTGGTTCATGCGCGCCGCCGCCCTGAGCGTGCGGGCGGGCATGAGTCGCGAGGGGGCCCTCAAGGCCCTCACCCTCAACAACGCGAAGATGCTCGGCCTCGAGGATCGCGTGGGCAGCCTGAAGGCGGGCAAGGACGCGGACTTCCTCCTGCTCTCGGGGGATCCCTTGAGCGTGTACACCCACGTGGAGGAGACCTGGGTGGAAGGCAAGCGCGTCTTCGATCGCGCCAACCCCGAGCACCGCAAGTACGCCACCGGCGGCATGGGCGCCAGCCACGACAGTCAGGACCCCACCTGGATCCTGGCGTTGGAAGCGGAGGAACTGTGATGACCCTGCGAACCTCCCTCCTCTGCCTGCTCGCCGCGGGCCGGCTCTCGGGACAAGACATGGCGGTCCGCGCGGAGAAGCTCTACACCTCCGCTGGCGCGCCCATCCTGGATGGCGTGGTCGTCATCAAGGGCGGGAAGATCACCGCCGTGGGCACCGCCGCGTCCGTGAAGATCCCGGCTGGCTTCGCCGTCCGCACCGCCAAGGTGGCCGTGCCCGGCCTCGTGGATGCCCATGCCACCGCCGGTTTCTCGGGCCTGCTCAACCAGCCCCATGATCAGGAGCAGGTGGAGCGCAGCGCGCCCATGCAGCCTGAGCTGCGGGCCATCGACGGCTTCAATGGCCGGGATCCTCTCATCGAGTGGCTGCGGGATCGGGGGGTCACCACCCTCCACACGGGCCATGGCCCCGGCATTTTGGTGGCCGGCGAAACCCTCGTGGCCAAGACCTTCGGCCAGGAAGTGGAGGCCTCGGTCATCAAGGCTGAGGCCATGATCGCCGCCACCCTGGGCGACAGCGCCCGCGCCACGGAGCCAGGCAAGGCCCCGGGCACCCGCGCCAAGGCCGTGGCCATGGTGCGCCAGGCCCTGGTGGATGCCCAGGAGTACGTGAAGAAGCTGGCCACGGCGGAAAAGGGCAAGGAGCCCGCCCGGGATCTCCGGAAGGAGGCCTTCGCCGCGGTCCTCAAAGGCGAGCGGCCCCTGCTGCTCACCGTGAATCGCGAAGCCGACATCCTCGCGGCCTTGCGCCTGCGCGAGGAGTTTAAGATCACCGTGGTGCTGGATGGCGCCGCCGAGGCCCACCTGGTGCTGAAGCAGATCAAAGCCGCGGGCGTCTCCGTGATCCTGCATCCCACCATGGCCCGCGCCAATGGCGAGATGGAGAACATGAGCCTGGAGATGGGCGCGAAGCTGAAGGCCGCGGGCATCCCCTTCTCCTTGCAGAGTGGCTTCGAGGGCTACGTTCCCAAGACCCGCGTGGTGCTCTGGGAGGCCGCCATGGCCGCAGCCAACGGCCTCTCCTTCGAAGATGCCCTGGCGAGCATCACCCGGGACGCCGCCAAGATCATCGGCGTCGGCGACCGCGTGGGCTCCCTGGAAGTGGGTAAGGATGGCGACGTCGCCTGCTACGACGGCGATCCCTTCGAATGGACCACCCACTGCACCGGCACCGTGATCCAGGGCCGCGTGGTGAGCAATGGCGAGAAGTACTGAACTGATCCAAGGCGACGGCCAAGGCCCCCACCCCGCAAGGTGTGGGGGCTTTGCGTATCTGCAGGTCCTCGGTGGCCGGCCTATAAGCGGGCGCCCCAGATGAGGTGGAGGATGGCAGGCTAGCTTCCGTCGCAGCGGCGAAGGAATGGCTGCTTCCGCCCCTAGCGTGATACTCCCGCAATCCGGGTATGACTTTAGGGGTAAAGAGTTGATGGGGCAGGGCATACATCATAACGAGAGGCTAGGATTCTGGTTGACACGAGGTCGTACCTGAATAGAAACTTTCGATTCACCCCCCCCAATAGGAGGAATTCTTATGAACCTCGCGAAGCGAGTTACCGCTCTTTCCTTTGGCTTAGGATTGGTCCTAGCCTCTGTTCCATCCCATGCTTGCACCCCTGCAAAGGCTTGCGGCGGTGCCGAAGAAGGCTACGAAGTTTGGTGCTGCGGCGATACTTGCAATCTCTACACGTACGAGGTCGGTGCAGCTCACGGCCACATCATGCAGAAGAACGTCAACGCTGGCAGCTACTGCTAGGTTTATCCTGCTCTGGCTGAGGGATGGATCCAGATGAAAACGCGGCTCTTTGCTTTTATCTTGGTGCTCGGTGGCTCGCTCCTCCAAGCTCAGCTGGTTCCTCTTCCGAGGGTCGAGCAGAGATGGGAGGGAGGCACTGTAATCACTTCTAGGCTTAGAGAACGCAGCTTCACTATTTCGTCTCCAGACAAGCGGACAATCATCAAGGCCCCTCCCGACGCCACGGATTTGCACTGGGCGGAAGGAGGGGCTTGGTGTTTGCGTAAAATTAATGGCGATCGAGATCTATACTTCACCGCGGACGGGAAGTCGTGGGATCTCTTTTCTCATTTCAACGTTGGGGATGCCAGAGTTGTCCACTGCTTGCCGCTCGGAGGTGATCGCTTCTTTTTGATTGCAATTCCATCCAAGCCATTTGTTTTGGGGCTGGCTATGAGCCCCTTGGCTTTAGGTCGGTTCAACAAAGACCATGGGATCAAAATCGAAGGCCTGGTTGATCTTGGACTCGGCTTGGTTCAGCGAATTCCCAATTCAAAAGACGCCAAGGCCGCTCCTGCCGTATCCATGAGAGGTTTGGCCAAGGCGGCCTTTCCGGTCATTTTTTCCGATAGTTCCTTCATCCCACTTCCAGAAGGCTTCGCACTTCTCTCGGATCAAGCTGGAATCTTTTGGATATTTGATGATCGAGGCGCCCTCAAACGCGAAGTTCGGCTATTCAAAAGCGTGACGAATGAGCGGATCAAGGAGTGGGACAAAATCGAGCATGCAGTATTGGGTTGTCAGGCGACTAGCCAGGGGACAATTTTGATTGCTAGCCGACCGGAAGATGCCGTTCTGCTGGCTCGCGAAGGATTCCCCCGGGACGAAACCATTGAGACGTTTAAGGACCCTGCCCAACGTGCACGGATCGAACGGCTCGAAAACGACAGCCTCCGCGCCTATCCTGAGTTGGAGTGGTGGACTTTGGACCCGGCGGAAGGCCGTATCTGGCCGACTCCAGCTCCACAAAACACTCAGAGCCGATTTATGAGTCGAGATCAGGTTGCAGCGTTTCAGTTTCGATTTTTGCCGAATGGAAATCTCGTCTTTACCGACGAAGACCCGACCAGTCGGCCCGCTACACCGTCGCCTAAATCGCCAAAGTGAAGTGCGCACCCCGCAGTGGCCTCAGTAGTCACAGTTGGAACTAATTCAAAACCCTAACTGCAATGCATGAAGCTTTCCGCCCGCCAAGGAACAGCGTGTGGGTCTGGGCCTTGAAGTCCGTGTCCTTGGCTTCGTTGATGTTGGGCACCCAGGTCTGGGGGTTGCGGTCCATGAGGGGGAACCAGCTGCTCTGCACCTGGATCATGATGCGGTGGCCCTTCTTGAAGGTGTGGAGCACGTCGTTCATGCGGTAGGCCACGCGGGTGGCTTGGCCGGGCTTGAAGGGTTCGGGGTGGGAGTAGCTGTTGCGGAAGCGCCCGCGCATGACTTCGCCGCGCACGAGCATCTGGTAGCCGCCGCTCTTGGGGTACGAGGGGCCGCCCCGTTCGCCTTCGGCCACGGGCTCCCGGGGATCGCGGTAGTCATCGGGGTGCACGTCGATGAGCTTCACCACCCAATCCGCGTCCTGGCCCGTGGTGGCGACGCGCAGTTCCGGGAGCAGGGGGCCGGCGAAGGTGAGGTCCTCCGCGAGCGGCTCCGTCTGGAACACCAGCACATCGGGGCGGGTGGCGGCGAAGCGCTGATCATCGGTCATGTATTCGCGGGTCATGCCGATGGCCACGTTCTCGACGAAGGGCACGGGTTTGGCGGGATCGCTGGGGAAGGTCACCCGGGCGCCAGCCTTCGGCGCGTCGAAGGCGAGCCGACCGCCCGGCAGGAAGTAGAGCTTCCGGGCCTCCGTCTTCGGAGGCCAGGCGTCGAAGCTGCGCCATTGGTTGGCGCCGGTGTTGAACATCGTGGCTTCGGGCAATTTCGGGTCCGGGGCCCCCTTGAGGTGGTGCATGAAGAACGGGAACTCCACTTGCTCGCGGTAGTGCAGGGAGGTCTTGGAACCGAAGTGGGCCTTGCCCAGGAACTCGCCCTCCCCCCGGGCCCATCCACCGTGGAACCAGGGCCCCATGACGAGCTTCACGTCGCCCTGGGGGCTGTTCCCATTCGCCGCCTGGTACACCTGCAGGGCGCCGTAGAGGTTCTCGGCGTCGAAGAGCCCGCCCACGGTGAGCACGGCGGGCTTGATGGCCTTGAGGTGGGGCCGGAGGTTCCGCATTTGCCAGAAGGCGTCGTAATTCGGGTGGTCCATCATCTCGAGCCAGAAGGGGATGTTCTTCGCGACCTCCCGGGTGTGGGCAAGGCTGCCCAGCCGCAGGAAGTAGGCGTACCCATCGGCCATGCCGTGCTCGAAGGGCTTGCCCCAATCCTGGGTGGGCTCGGGCCGGGGGCGGCCGAAGTTCACCATGAAGTTGAAGGCGTGGGGCAGCCACAGGGCGCCATTGCGGTGGAAGTCGTCGCCCGTGAACCAGTCCACGATGGGGGCCTGGGGGCTCACGGCCTTCATCGCCGGATGGGCGTCGATCATGCCCGCCGCCGTGTAGAACCCGGGGTAGCTGATGCCCCACTGGCCTACGCGGCCGTTGGTGGGGAGATGCTTCACCACCCATTCCACCGTGTCGAAGGTGTCACTGCTCTCGTCGGTGTCCTGGGGGCCCCGCTTCACATCCCGGTGGGGGGTCATGTTCACGAAGGTGCCTTCGCTCATGAGCCGGCCGCGCACGTCCTGATAGACGAAGATGAAGCCCTCGGTGCCGAAGAGGGGGGAGGGCCCCAGGTCCGACTTGAATTGATCCGGGCCGTAGGGCGCCACGCTGTAGGGCGTGCGCTGCATGACCACGGGATAGGGGTGATCGGGAGAGGCATCCTTGGGCACGTAGATGGCGGTGAACAGCTTCACGCCATCCCGCATGGGCACCAGGACCTCGCGCTTCTCGTACTTGGCCTTCACGGCCTCGAGGCCCTGGGCGGGGAGCAGGGTGGAAGCGGCGAGCAACAGGGTCAGGCGGCGCATGGGGGCTCCGGGGATGGCCCATGCTACCGCCGGGGTACGTGAGGCGAGGGTGGCGTCCACCCCTGGAAAGGGGGGTTCAGGCCCTGGATCCACCCAAGGGCCACAGGAATCGAGTCTCATGCCGCGCCCCATCCGCCCCTTGGATGCTCTCCACGAGGTGGAGGTGATCCACGGTCCAAGCCTCGCGGGGAGGCGCCGGAGGCAGGGGGATCCGCCGCTTGAGTCGGGCCAGGGTGAGGTGGGGATGGAAGGGCTTCGGGTCGAGGGGGACGCCTGCGACGCTGAGGGTCTGGCGGAGGTCCGCGACGAGGGCGTCCAGGGGAAGGCTCGGGGCCACGTCCAGGAACAGGACCTGGGAACCATGGCGGCGGGGGAAGGTGCCCACGTCGGTGGTGGCCAACCCGAAACACTCATGCCGGGAGGCCACCTCCCTCCCGCAAACCGAAGCGATCTGGCTCAGCTCAGGCGCCACCTCTCCCAGGAAGGCCACGGTGAGGTGGAGGTGGAGAGGATGACCCTCGCGGGTCAGGCCTTGACCTCCCATCCAGGCCCCAAGGCGGCCTTCGGAAGGCGTCGGCAGGGGCAGGGAGAAGAAGAGGCGCACGGGGTGGGATTCAGGCGGGCCCGAACCTCGCCCGCCAATCGGCGCTGAGTTCGGGGAGGGCTCCCATGGCGAGGCATTCGGCGGGATTCTCGGCGGCCTTCCAGCGGGCGTGGAGGGCGCGGGCCACGGTCCAGGCCGGCTGGGGGCGATCCATGAGTTTCACGGGCGCGCCAGTTTCCAGGGGAGCCGGCACGAGCACCCGCAGGTAGAAGCCGCCCCGGGCGGTGGCGTAAACGCGGGTCACCGCATCGGGCCAGCCCAAGTGCCGCTGCAGGGTGCCGCAGGGCACCCGGGGCTGGCTCACCTGAAGGAGGGCATCCCCCACCTGGAGACGGTCGCCGATGCAGGCGCTGTGATCATCCAGCCCCGCGAGGAGGAGGTTCTCGCCGAAGGTCCCCGGTGCGAGGGGGCGACCCTCGGAGGCCCAGAGCACGTAGGTTTCCCGGGCATAGGCGAGGAGGGCCTGATCGGGGCCGCCGTGGTGCGTGCGATCGCCCACTTCGTCGCCCAGCAGCCCTTCGGACCCCAGCAGGATGGGGCCGGGCACGGATTCCTTGCGGATGGCGGAGCGGAGGGGCCGGCCGTGGGCATCCGGGCGCTCCTGGACCCGCCCCATGCGCACGTCGAGCAGCTGGATCGGATCAGTTGCCGGAGGCACGTTCCTTCTCCATCAGGCGCTGCATGACCTTCATGGCCTGCTCCATGCCCCAGCGTTCCCCGGCCTTCCGGGCCTCCTCGGAGAGGCCCGCCTGCTTGGCCGAAAAACTTCGGCCCTCGGGGGAGGCATAGAAGGCGACCGCGGCCTTGAGCTCGGCTTCGGTATAGGTCTTCTCGTAGAGGGGCACGAAGAGTTCTTCGGCCATCCGCTGGGGCGTCAACTCCTGCATGAAGGCCTCCCAGAAACCCTCAGGGACCTTCGCGTCGGACTTCTTCTGAGCCTCCAGGCCGACCTTGGCTTCGGCCACGGCGATCTCCCCCAGGCGCAGGAGCTCGACCAACTTCCGAGCCTGCTCCCGCTTGGGAGGGGCGGGGGCTTGGGCCACGAGCGCGGGAAGGGCCAGGAACAGGGCGAGGGCAGGGGGCATGGCACCTCCGAAGTCCCCCAGGTTAACGCCTCATCCGCCGTGGGTCTTCCACCAAGCTGCGCCTTCGGCCACGTCCTTGGCGATCTGCTCCCTCAGGGCATCCACGCTGGGAAATTTGGCCTCGCCTCGGATGCGGTGGCGGAAGGCGACGGAGAGGCGGGAGCCGTAGAGGTCGCCGGAGAAATCGGGCAAGTGGGTTTCCACCGTGAGGCGGCGGCCCTCGAAGGTGGGCTTCTCGCCGACGTTGGTCAGGCCCAGGCGCGGGCCCTCCCAGTGGGAGCTGCGGGCCTCGGTGACGTAGACGCCGCCCGCGGGTAACTGCTCCTGCTCCCATTGGAGGTTGGCGGTGGGAAAGCCCAGGTGGCGCCCGCGCCGATCCCCTTCCACCACCAGGCCGGTGAGTTCGAAGGGGTGGCCGAGCAGGGTGGCGGCCTCGTCCACGAGCCCTTCGCTGAGGGCGGCGCGGATGCGGGTGCTGCTCAGGTGGCCGCCATCCGGGGCCCGCAGCGCATGGCCGAACACTTCGCAGCCCAGGGCCTGGCCCCAGGTCTGCAGGGCGGTGAGATCGCCGTGGCGATCCCGCCCGAAGCAGAAGGCGGTACCCACGTGCAGTTCCAGGGGGCGCAAGGCCCGGCCGAAGGGCGCGAGGAATTCGCTGGGCTCCAGCTCCGAGAAGGGCCGGCTGAAGGGGATCACCCAGGCGAGATCCATCCCGCATGCCTCGAAGGCCGCGAGGCGCTGGGTGAGCGTCATGAGCAGGCGGGGCTTGCGTTCAGGACCCACCACCACGAGCGGATGGGGATCGAAGGTCACCACCGCGGCGCGCACGCCCCGGGCCTCGGCCCTTCGGGCCGCTTCCTGAAGCACCGCCTTGTGGCCCGCGTGGACTCCGTCGAAATTTCCGAGGGTGACCACGCAGGGCCCATCCTGGGGCGCTTCGCCGAGGAGGTGGTGCCAGACCTCCATCATGCCTCCGGGTGTTCCTGGGGCCAGGCCAGGCTGGCGATGACGCTGCCCGTGAGCACCACGCCGATGAACGTGAGGCTCGCCAGGATCAAGGTCTGGTCGTCCAGGCCCCAATGGGCCTTAAGCCAGTGGGCGCAGCACATCTTGAGACCCACGAAGGCGAGCACGATGGCGAGGCCCGTCTTCAGGTGATGGAACCGGTCGATCATCTTGGCTAGGAGGAAGTAGAGGCTGCGGAGGCCGAGGATCGCGAAGACGTTGCTGGTGTAGACGACGAAGGGATCCCGGGTGATGGCGAGCACCGCGGGGATGCTGTCCACCGCGAAGACGAGATCCGTCACCTCCACGCACACGAGCACCAGGAGCATGGGGGTGGCGAAGTGTTTGCCGTTCTTCAGCGACCAGAAATGCTCGTGGCCGCCCTGAGGATCATAGGGCACCACCTTCTGGAAGAGGCGCACCACGGGGTATTTGGTGGGATCGGGCGCGCTGTCGCTGGAGAGGAGCATCTTCACGCCGGTGAGGATGAGGAAGCCGCCGAAGACGTACATCATCCATTCGAAGCGGTTCAGCAGCGCGGTGCCGGCCAGGATCATGCCGGCGCGCATGATCAGGGCACCGAACACGCCCCAGAAGAGCACCCGGTGTTGATGGCGCAGGTCCACCTGGAAGCTCGTGAAGAGGAGGACGAAGACGAAGAGGTTGTCGACGCTGAGACTCTTTTCCAGCACGTAGCCCGTGAGGAATTCGAGCCCCTTCTGCCGGCCGAGGGTCTTCCAGACCAAGGCGTTGAAGATGAGGGCCAGGGAGATCCAAACGATGCTCCAGCCCGCGGCTTCCCGGACCGAAGGTGCGTGGGCCCGCTTGTTGAGCACACCCAGATCCAGGGCGAGCATGAAGAAGACCAGCACATGGAAGCCCGCCCAGGCCCACCAGGGGGCGGCGGCTAGCAAAGCGTGGATCATCAGACCTCCAATCATCCAGTGTACGGAAGGCCGCAAGCCGATCAGGTAGGATAGGCCCGTGAGCCTGCCCCGCTTCTTCCTGCTCGACCACACCGGCCCGGTCACCGAAGGCTCGGTGGTGCGCCTCAACGCCGAGGCCACCCGCCACCTCAAGGCCCTGCGCCTCCGTCCCGGCAACGCCCTGGAATTGGTGCTGCCGCACGGGGAATGGCGCTGCGATCTGGCGGTGTTGGATCGGGACGTGGCCGAAGCCCGGCTCGTGGCGCCCCTGCACGAGCAGCGGGAGCCCGCCATCGCCCTGGAGGGCTGGCTGCCCCTCACGGCCCAATTGAGCCTCTGGGATGACTGGCTGCCGCCCCTGGTGGAGCTGGGGATCACGCGGATCATCCCCGTGGCTTACGCGCGCAGCGAATACGACGTCCGCAAAACCGCCGCCAAGCGGGATCGCTGGGAACGCCTCATCCTCGCCGCCTGCGAGCAGAGCCATCGCAGCCGGCTGCCGGTGCTGGAGGAGGTGGTTCCCTTCGAAGCCCTGAAGAAGGTGGAGGCGCCGCAGAAGTGGGTGGCCTACGAGCTGCAGACCGGCGAGGTGAACCCGGCCCTGCGCCACGAGACCCTCGCCTTCACCAGCGGCCCCGAAGGGGGCATCGCCGATGAGGAGTTCGCCGGCCTGCGCAAGGCCGGATGGGTCCCCGTGAGTCTGGGGCGCAGCATCCTGCGGGCCGTGACGACGCCCGCAGCGCTGCTCGGCGCCATCCAGTTCCAGCTGGAGGGCTAATCCGCCAACGGCGGCACGGGCGTTGAGCGCCCATCCCGATCCAGGGCCACGAAGGTGAGCAGCGGCGCGCACACGCGCTTGGCAACGCCCGTGTTCGGATCCTCCCGCATGGCCGTGACGCGGATCTGCATGGAGCTGCGCCCCACCTTTTCGAGTTCCGCCGTGAGGATGAGGATGTCGGCCTGTTTCACGGCCACGTCGAAGGACATCGCCTCCAGCGCCACGGTGACGGCGTTGCCCCGGCAGTGGCGGGTGGCGCAGATGGAGGCCAGGCGGTCGATCCAGGCCAGCAAGCGCCCGCCGAAGAGGGAGCCGTACTGATTCAGATCCTCGGGCAGCACGGTGACGCTGAGGATGGAGCGGGAGTGATCGCGGGTCTTGGCCATGGCTTCACCCTAGGCTAGGAAGCGATCCCGAAGGTCACGGGGAAGGACCGGGCAGGCGTTGTCCGGCTTTTTGAAGAGGTGCCGGCGGATCCGGGCCACGCCGTTGTAGCCCCAGTCGGAAAGGGGCCGGGGGATCCAGCCCAGCAGGGCGCCCAGGGCCCCCCAGAGGCCGCCCAGCTGTCTCAGCGCGTGGGCCACGGCCCGGCTGCGGATGAGGAGGTGGCCGTCGGGGGTCTGGAGGGCGAGGCTGTCGGGCAGGGCCGCGGCCAGGCCCTCGGGCACCCGCTGGCGGAAGGTGGTCCCCCGCAGGGGGGCGAAGCGGAAGCGCTCGCCGTTCCGATCCCGCCGGGCGAGGAAAGCGACCGCCCGATGGCAGAGGCCGCATTCCCCGTCGTAATAAATGAGATCCATGAACAGGCCCTTAGCCCTTCACCAGCACCCAGAGGCCCACGCAGATGAAGGCGGTGCCGGCCACGTACTTGATCAAGTGCTCGGGCACCACCTTGAACAGGGCCCCGCCCACGGCCACCCCGATGGCCGTGGCGCAGACCAGGGCCAAGCTGGCCGCCAGGAAGACCGTCCAGAGGGCCCCACTGCGGGCCGTGGCCGTCATGGCGGCCAGCTGGGTCTTGTCGCCCAGTTCGGCGATGAACACGGTCAGGAAGGTCGTCCAGAAGAGGGATCGGGTCATGTTTGCACCTATCGCTATCAACTCAAGCCTACAGCCTTCAAACTGAAGGGGATGTCGACCGAATCCTTCGACCTACCCGTCACCTACGTGACCACCGAGGCCCAACTGGCCGAGGCCTGGCCTGCCTGGGAGGCCTCGGGACTCCTCGCCGTGGACATTGAATGCAGCCTCACGGGCACGCACCACTGCGTGATGGCCCTCATCCAGGTGGCCACCCACGACCAGGCCTGGATCGTGGATCCCCTGCCCTTCGGCCCGGAACTGAAGCCCTGGCTGGAGAAGATGGCCACCCTGCCCTGGATCGCCCACGACTGGAGCGGCGACGGCATCGTGTTCAAGCGCCTCTACGACGTGGAGCCCAGTTCGATCATGGACACCATGCTCCTGGCCCGCACCCTGGGCTACCCCCAGCCTGGCCTCAAGACCATGGCCAAGCTCAAGCTGGGCATCGACATCCCCAAGGAGGAGCAGGACAGCAACTGGATGCTGCGCCCCCTGCGGGATGCGCAGCTTTCCTACGCGGCCCGCGATGCGGCGCTCCTCCTGCCTCTGCTGCGCCGGCTCTCGGATGAGGCCGAGGCGCTGAAGGACGATCCAGTGGTGGGCCCTCGGCTCGCGAACCTGCCCAAGGAGCTGCGAGGCCTCCGCCGGCGCATCCACGCCTACAAGCCCCCCGGAGACGACCCCATCGTCCACAAGGTGAAGAAGCAACTGGGCGAGACCGCCGCCGAGCAAGCCCGAAAGATCTGCGAGCTGCGCCGCATCTGGGGCAATGAGGGAGATGTGGGCGCCGTCATGGAGCTGGGCAACCGCTGGATGATGGCCCGGGTGGAGCACCCCCCCGTGAGCCTGGAGGCCCTGGAACGCACCATCCCCAACCCCCGTTTCCGCCGGAAGCGGGCCGCGGCCCTGTGGGAGGTGTTCAAGGGCGAAGCTGAACACCGGGCTGAAACTCAGGATTCTCCGGAGGGCTCCGATGGGGTGCTCTGGAGCAATTCATGAGCGACGAAGGCATCCTTCTCTCCTTCCCGAATGGCCTCCTGGGCTTCCCCGAGCTGACGAGCTTCCGCCTCTTCGAACCCAGCGATGGATACCCCCTGAAGTTCCTCCAGGCGGAAGCCCGGCCGGAGATCAGCTTCGTCTGCATGGATCCCGCGGGCATCAAACCCGACTACAACGTGCCCTTGAATGACGAGGAGGCGGCCCTCCTGAACCTGGAGAGCGAGGGCGATGCCATCATCCTCAACCTCGTGGTGATCCCCGAGGATCCCCGCAAGATGACCATGAACCTGGCCGGCCCCCTGGTGGTGAACACCAAGAGCCGCGTGGGCCTGCAGGTGGTGCTCAACGCCGAGCAATTCCCGCTGCAGTTCCCTGTGCTCACCCCGCAACCCTAGGGATTGCTTGGACAGGCTCCTGAACCCCGGGCTAGGCTGAACCCATGCTCGTCATCACCCGCAGAATCGACCAGTCGATCATGATCGGCTCCGAGGTGGAGGTCGTGGTCCTGGGGATCACGAAGGAGGGGGTGCGCCTGGGCATCAAGGCGCCTCGCTCCGTCCAAGTGCATCGTCTGGAAGTTTTCGAAGCCATCGCCGAGGAAAACCGGGCCGCCTTGCAAGCCAAGTCCCCCGTGCAGGATGCCGCGGCCCTGCTCCGGAAAAAGCTCCCTCAAGGGGGCGGTTCCGAAGGCCGATAGGGAACCATCGAGGAGCTTCCATGGAAGTCGCCGCCCCCAATCTGCCCGTGACGCCCGCCGCCATCTCCGCGGAACGTCAGGCCCAGACCCGTGAGAGCTACTCCGCGTCCGTCCTGCGCAAGGTGGTGGATTCCCAGGCCCAGGAGGGCATGGCGCTGGCGAAGATGGTGGCCGAGGCCGGTGGCGTGGGTCAGAACGTGGATACCCAGGCCTGAAACGGGGATCTCCCCATGAAAGAACCCCGCCGAGGCGGGGTTCTTTCATGCCGGGCCTGGGATCAGAAGCCGACCATCTGCAGGCAGTAATTCCCGCCAGGATCCACGCGTCGGAGTTCCGCGAGCTTGCCCTCGGCCTCCTCGGGCTGATTGAAGCGCCAGGGGAAGATGGTGAACCGGTCCGGCCCGCCTTCGAGGCGCACCAGGACGAAGCCACTGGGGGAGTTTTTGAGGGGACTGATCACCCACCCTCCATGCGAGAGACCGCCCCTCCCGGGCGGTGGGGGAGGTGC
Organism: Holophagaceae bacterium; assembly: GCA_035255465.1. Lineage (GTDB taxonomy): Bacteria > Acidobacteriota > Holophagae > Holophagales > Holophagaceae > JAFDVN01. Next base: position 22,494 of record DATEZP010000088.1, on the reverse strand, counting down.
GGGAGTTGGGAAACTCGGAAAAGATCACGGAAATCTGGACGGCTTTGTCAGGATGACCCGTTTTGGGAACCGCGCGAGGCCCGGCGCGAAAAATTCACATTAATTCACGACGCCGCCAGTTGGGCGTCAGCGGATGTTGCACGGTGCAGCTGGATTTAGGCGGGAAACGCCGACCTTGTTATTTGAGGTAAGGCGCGAGGTACTTCCCCGTGATGCTCGCCTTGGCCTTGGCCACTTTCTCGGGAGTGCCCACGGCGATGATTTTGCCGCCCTCGCCGCCGCCTTCGGGGCCCAGGTCGAGGATCCAGTCCGCGGTCTTGATGACATCCAGGTTGTGCTCGATCACCACCACCGTGTTGCCCTGATCCACGAGGCGCGTCACCACCTCCAGCAACTTTTGGATGTCCTTGAGGTGCAGGCCCGTGGTGGGTTCATCGAGGATGTACAGCGTCCGCCCGGTGGCGCGCTTGCTCAACTCCTTGCCCAGCTTCACGCGCTGGGCCTCGCCCCCTGAGAGCGTGGTGGCCGCTTGGCCCAGGCGGATGTAGCCCAGGCCCACGTCCATGAGCGTCTGCAGCTTGTTGGCGAGCACGGGGATGGGGCCGAACACCTCCAGGGCCTCCTCCACCGTCATGGCCAGCACCTCGGAGATGCTCTTGCCCTTGTAGTGCACTTCCAGGGTCTCGCGGTTGTAGCGCTTGCCCTTGCACTGCTCGCAGGTGACGTACACGTCCGGGAGGAAATGCATCTCGATCTTGAGGACGCCGTCGCCCTCGCACTTCTCGCAGCGCCCGCCCTTCACGTTGAAGCTGAAGCGACCCGGCGTGTAGCCCCGGGCCTTGCTTTCGGGCAATTGGGCGAAGAGCTCCCGCAGGGGCGTGAAGAGGCCCGTGTAGGTGGCGGGGTTGGAGCGGGGCGTGCGCCCGATGGGCGCCTGGTCGATGTCGATCACCTTGTCGATGAGCTCGAGGCCTTCCACCTTCTTGTGCTTGCCCACCACGTGGGCACCCTGGTGCAGCTGGTTGGCCAGGGACTTGTAGAGGATCTCGTTCACCAGCGTGCTCTTGCCGCTGCCCGAGACCCCGGTGACGCAGGTGAAGAGGCCGATGGGGAAGGCCGCATCCACGTTCTTGAGGTTGTTCTCCTGGGCGCCGGTGACGAGGATCTCGCCGCGGCCGGCCTTCCGCCGGGTGCGGGGCACGGCGATGGAATCCCGGCCCGATAGGAAGGCGCCGGTCACCGAGGCGGGGTTCTTCGCCACCTGATCCGGGGTGCCCTCGGCCACCACGAAGCCGCCGTGCTCGCCGGCCCCGGGGCCCATGTCGATGACGTGATCCGCTTCCTGGATGGTTTCCAAATCGTGCTCCACCACGAGCACCGTGTTGCCCAAGTCACGCATCTCCTTGAGGGTGTTCAGGAGCTTGTGGTTATCCCGCTGGTGGAGGCCGATGCTGGGCTCGTCCAGCACGTAGAGCACGCCCTGGAGCTTGCTGCCGATCTGCGTGGCGAGGCGGATGCGCTGGCCCTCACCGCCCGACAGCGTGGCGGCGGAGCGATCCAGGGTGAGGTAGCCCAGGCCCACGTCATCCAGGAAGCCCAGCCGCTCGCGGATCTCCTTGAGCACCTTTTCGGCCACGACGGCGTCCTTGCCTTGCAGGGCCAGTTCGTCGAACCAGACCCGGGCCTCGCGCACGCTCTGCCCCACCACGGCGGCGATGTGCAGCTTGCCCACGGTGACCGCGAGCACCTCGGGCTTGAGGCGCTGGCCTTGGCAGGCTTCGCAGGGGATCACGCGCATGGCCTGTTCCAGCTCTTCGCGGGTGTCCTCGTTGGTGGTCTCGTTGTAGCGGCGTTCGAGGTTGCCGATGATGCCCTCGAAGCTGTGGAAGAAGTCGTAGCGATTGCGCTTGCTCTCGTACGTGAAGCGCATCTCCTTGGTGAGGCCGTGGAGCAGCACCTTGCGGATGTCGGCGCCCAGCTTCTTCCAGGGTGTATCCAGGCTGAACTTCAACTTCCGGGAGAGCTGATCCAGCATCTGGGCGCGCCAGCCATCCTCGGTGACGCTCTTCCAGCCCGGGGCCTGGATGGCGCCAGCGTTGATGGAAAGGGCGGCGTTGGGGATGACGAGTTCCTCCGCGAATTGGCGCTTGAAGCCCAGGCCGTCGCAGGTGTCGCAGGCGCCGTAGGGGCTGTTGAAGGAGAAGCTGCGGGGCTCCAGATCCGGCAGGCCCAGGCCGAAGCGCTCGCACTTCTGGTTCGCGCAGGCGAGCTTGCTGGAGAAGAGTCGCTCGGTGCCGTCCACGTCGAGCAGCGCCGTGCCCTCGGCGAGGTTGCACGCGATCTCCAGGCTGTCGGCCAGGCGGGTGCTGAGGGAGGCGGCCACCTTCAGGCGGTCGATGACCACCTCGATGGTGTGCTTCTTCTGCTTGTCGAGGTCGGGCACGCCTTCGGTGAGGTCGAGCATCTCCCCGTTCACCCGGGCGCGGATGTAGCCGCGCTTCATCAGGTCCAGCAGCAGCTTCTTGTATTCGCCCTTGCGGCCCCGCACCACGGGGGCGAGGATCTGCAGTTTGGTGCCCTCGGGCAGCGACAGGATGTGATCCGCCATCTCCTGGATGGTCTGGCTGGCGATGGGTTTCTGGCAGGCCATGCAATGGGGCTTGCCCGTGCGGGCGTAGAGCAGGCGCAGGTAGTCGTAGATCTCCGTCACCGTGGCCACGGTGGAGCGGGGGTTCCGGCTCGTGGTCTTCTGTTCGATGGAGATGGCGGGGCTGAGCCCTTCGATGGAGTCCACGTCCGGCTTCTCCATCTGGTCCAGGAACTGCCGGGCGTAGGCGCTGAGGCTCTCCACGTAGCGGCGCTGGCCCTCGGCGTAGAGGGTGTCGAAGGCGAGGCTCGACTTCCCGCTGCCGCTGAGCCCGGTGATGACGATGAACTGGTTCCGGGGCAGGACGAGGTCCAGATTCTTGAGGTTGTGCTCGCGGGCACCCTTGATGTGGATGTGCTCCATGGCCAGCTCCGGGGGAGGGCCAGTTTACGCCAAAAGTTCGCCTTCTGCCCCCTCGCATACAATCTCGACATGCCCACCCACGCCCTGGCGCCCTCTGGGCCCTCCCGCCGCCGCCCCTTCTGGGCAGAATTGGATCCGCTGGGTCTCGCCACCCCGCGGCGCGGCTACCGGGGGGACCATCGATGAACGCACGGGTGATGGCTTGGCTTCGCAGCCTGCACGCCAAGCTCTTCCTCCTCACGGCGGCGGTGACGAGCTTCCTCACCGTGGCCGTGGCCTTCTCCATCACGAAGAACTCCCGCAAGGAGCTGGAGGACTACAGCCGCCGCCTGCTGGTGGAGGCCACGGAGACCGTGCAGACGGAGGTGGTGGAGCGGGATCCCCACTTCGACAATCCCCGCAAGCTTGAGGAACTGCTGGAAAGCATCGCGGGCAAGGGCCGCTCCGTGTTCCAGGTGGACGTGTTCAAGCGGGTGGAGGGCAATGCGGTGGAATTGGTGAAGTCCTCCGGGGAGGAGGCCTCCGTCACCGCCGGGAAGGATCTGGCCAGCTACCTCGATCTGAAAGAGGCCCAGACGGAGCTGGTGGAGCTGGAGGAGGATGGCAAACCCGCCGGGCGGGGCTGGAAAGCGTACCTGGCCATCCCCAACCCGAAACAGGGGCGCCCCAGCATCGGCCTCATCCGCGCCTACATCGACTTGGAGCGCTGGGACGCGGTGTGGTCCGCCAACCGGAACCGCACCCTCAACATGCTCCCGGGGGTGCTCGCTGGCGAGTTCATCCTCCTCTGGCTCATCCTCCGCTGGCTCATCAGCGATCCCCTGGATGCCATGGTGGACGCCATGGGCCGCCTGGAGCGGGGTGAGGCCGGGGCCCGGGCCGAGGTCCAGCGGCGGGACGAATTGGGCGTCATCGCCGCCCGCTTCAACGCCATGGCCCAGCGGCTCCAGCGGGCCAGCAAGGAACGCGAACAGCTCATCCAGGAGATCCAGTCCCTCAACGCCGGGCTGCAGGACCGCGTGGACGAGGCCCTCCAGGAACTGCAGGACAAGAACGAGGAGTTGGCCCAGCAGGAGCGCCTGGCCATCGCAGGCCAGCTCACGGCCGCCTTCGCCCACGAGGTGGGCACGCCCCTGAACCTCGTCACGGGCCACCTGCAGCTGCTCCAGGGCCAGGATGACCTTCCTGAAAAGGCCCAGGAACGCATCGGCATCATCCAGGCGCAGATCCAGCGGGTGGGGGACATCGTGCGCCGCCTGTTGGATATGACCCGCCGCCCCCAGCAGGCGGAGGTGGAGGTCTCCATGCCGGCCTTCATCCTGGAGCTGCAGCAGTTGTGGAACCCCACGCTGGCCAAGCACCACGCCCGCATCGAAGTGGACATCCCCTCCGAGTGCGTGATCAAGGTGGATCGCAAGCAGATGGAGCAGCTCTTCCTGAACCTCATGAACAACGCCCTGGATGCCATGCCCGAGGGGGGCCTCATCCGCATCCGCGCCGAGCGGGAGCCCAAGGGCCGCTGGCGCTTCCGCTTCGAGGACACGGGCACCGGCATCCCCCCCGAGGTGCTGCCCCACATCTTCCGGCCCATGCTCACCACCAAGCCGGAGGGCAAGGGCACGGGCCTGGGCCTCCCCATCTGCCGGGACGTGGTGCGCGGGCATGGCGGGGAGATCCGGGCCGAGAGCAAGGTGGGCGAAGGCACGGCCATGGTGTTCACCCTTCCGGCGGCTTAGCGGGGATGCCTGGATGAAAGCCCGGGTCCCTCCCCGCCGATAGGGGGCGGGAGGACAAACCCGTGAATCGATGGGTTCCAGGGGCAACGCGGGGTGGGGTCCTGAGTTGGGGAGCCTCGGTGATTCCCCTGCTGGCCCAGTCTGGAAACGGCGATGGGGCCTTTCAGGAGCTCCTGCGGCTGCGGAGCACGAAGGTGATCACGGCCTCCCGGGTGTCGGAGCCCCTGCAGGAAGCCCCGGCCACCCTCCGGATCATCACCCGGGAGGAGATCCGGGCCCGGGGCTACCGATCGCTGCTGGACCTCTTCCAGGATCTGCCCGGCTTCAAGGTGGAGCGCGGCGTCCAGGAGCACTACTACAACCAGATGAGCGTTCGGGGCCTGCCCGGGCCCGACAAGGTGCTCGTGCTGATGGATGGCCACCGCATCACGGGGCCCACCAATGAGCCCCTCCCCCTCCTGGAGAACACCTCCCTCGTCCTCGTGCAGCGGGTGGAAGTGGTCTATGGACCCGCCTCGGCGCTCTACGGCGCCGACGCGGTGGCGGCGGTGGTGAACCTCATCACGAAGGGGGAGGAGGAAATCCGCGAAGCCACGGTGCAGGGCGGCGACTTCGATCAGCGGCTCGTACAGCTGGCCTGGAGCGGCCGCTTCCAGGGCGGGGGGTACCGCCTCGGGGGCCAGGCCTTCTCGGATGAGCAGCCCGACTTGTCGAAGGCCTTCCCGGACTACCGGCATTTCGAGGCCCAGCGCACGGGCCTCTTTCCCACGGCCTACCTGGGGACGCGCACCCCCTCCAGACCCTGGGAAGCCGAGGCCACCCACGCCCTGCGGGCGGGGGCCCTGCAGGTGGGCCTGGACCTGGGCCCCCTGGCCTTCACCTACGTCAGGAACCGGGCCCGCTTCCCCTCCTTCGTGAAGAACACGCCGGACAACGCCATCTACAACGACGACGCCTACATCGCCCACACCCTGGAGGTGATTGGGGTGCAACATGGCGCCGCGGTGGGCGCCGTGAACGTGGACACCCGCCTCTCCCACGCCCGCTACGAAGTGGACCCCGGCTCCAACTACCGGGACATGTTCGGCTATTTCGAACGGGCCTATAAATACGCCCGGAGCAGCAGCCTCCGTCTGGACCTCCAGGCCGATTGGGAGGCTGGCCCCGCTTGGAAGGTGACTGCGGGCTTCAACCACGAGGCCTTGAGCGCCCTGCCCTGGAGCGCCGATCTGGCCGCGCCCGTGAACGCCGGTGAAGACATCCGCGGCACCCTTCTGGGCGCGCCCATCCCGGCCCAGTTTTATGATCTGGCCTACCGCAACGATGGCCTCTTCGCCCAGGCCCAATGGCGCCCCCGCCCGGGATGGACGCTCACGCTCGGTGCCCGCGGGGATCGCAACTCCCGCTACGGCGACAGCTTCAATCCCCGCATGGGCATCACCTGGAGCCCGGCCCCCACCACCACCCTGAAGCTCCTCTACGGGTCGGCCTTCCTGGCCCCTTCGCCCTACCAGGCCTACCTGCACTACGGCGCCTTCGAGCCCGCCGCCGGCGGCGGCTACCAATCCGCGTTCTGGCGGCTGCCGAACCCGGACCTCAAGCCCCAGCGGATCCACACCTTGGAGATGAGCGGCCAGCACCTCTTCGACGTGGGGGTGGAACTGGAGTTGAGCCTCTTCCGCATCGAGACCCAGGAGCTCTTCGACGTGGTGCCCGATGGCACCGTCACGGACCACTACCAGGGCCGTTACCTGGGCTGGCCCGTGGCGACGATCCTCGTGGTGGAGAATCAGGGCGAGCAGGTGAACGAGGGGGGCCACCTGGGCCTCCGCTTCCCCTGGTGGGGCCCCGGTTCCCTCAAGGGCCGCCTCAACGCCACCGTGAGTTATGTGGGCGGCTACGTGGAACGGCCCGGCTCCACGGCGCACACGGAACTGGGCCAGATCGCCCCCTGGATCGGCCAGGTGGGCGCGGAGCTGAACTGGGGCCCCTGGTCCTGCGCGCCGCGCCTCCTCTGGGTGGGGACCCAGCGGTTCGCGGGTGTGGATCCCGCCTCGGGCAAGCGCCTGCGGATCCCGGGGTACCGGGCCGTGAACCTGCTGTTGGAGCGGAGCCTGGAACTGGGGTCGGGCCAGCTGGCCTTCCGGCTGGAGGTGCGCAACGCCTTCGACGCCCGCTACCGCAACCTCAACGAAGGGGCGAGCCTGGGCGCGAGCCCGGAGTTCTTCGGCGTGCCGCAGGACACGCGGCGCGTGGCGCTGGGCCTCCGGTGGAGTTGGTTGGACTAGAGGTCGAGGACTTCCACCTGCACCAGGGATTCGCCCAGGAAGCGACCGCCCCCTTCCTGGAGGCGGGAGCTGGCATCGGTGAGGAGCACCGTGAGGTCGCCCCGGGGAGAGGCGGTGCGGAATCCCAGGGAGCCCTTGAGCAGGCGCTCCACGGCCTCGGCGGTGACCTGGCCGCTGTCGATCCAGTGGGTGCCGGGGCGGGCCCGATCCAGGCTGGGTTTCAGCACGGGGTAGTGGGTGCAGCCGAGCACCACGGCCTTCACCTCTAAGGGCAATGCGTTGAGGTAGCGGCGGCAGACGCTTTCCGTGAGGGGATCATCCACCCAGCCCTCCTCCGCGAGGGCCACGAGCAGGGGGCAGGCCAGGCTGTGCACGCGGGCGTCGGGCCGGTGGCGGAGGATGGCTTGCTCGTAGGCGCCGCTTTGAAGGGTGGCCAGGGTGCCGAGGACGCCCACGGGCCCCGATTCCTTCGCCGCAGCCTCGGCGCCGGGTTCGATGACGCCCACCACGGGGCAGGAGCTCCGGGCCTGCAGGGCGGCGAGCCCGTGGGCGCTGGCCGTGTTGCAGGCGATGACGAGGAGCTTGGGATCGAAGCGCTGGAGGGCCGCGCCCGCCTGCAGCGTGTAGCGCTCGATGGTGGCGTGGCTCTTGGTGCCGTAGGGCATCCGGGCCGTATCCCCCAGGTAGATCAGGTTCTCCTGGGGCAGCAGCTGCCGCAGGGCGCGCACGACCGTGAGCCCACCGATGCCGGAGTCGAAGACGCCGATGGGCCGGTCGTTCCGATCCATCAGGCCTTCCGCGTGGCGAGGATGGCGATCCAGTCCCCCTCGTGCAGCACCTTCTCGGGCTGGAAGCCGGCGCCCACGAGGCTGATGAGGGCTTCATCCTCCTGGGTGGCGAGGATGCCGCTGGCGACGAGGTATCCGCCAGGGGCCGTGAGCTGCGCCATGCGGGGCACCAGCTCTTGGATGGTGATGAGCAGGATGTTGGCCAGGAGGCCTTGGTAGGGCCCTTCGACTTCAGGGCTCTCCAGCGTGCCGACGAACCCCTGGAAGGGCTGCGCGCCCTTCAGCACGCCGGCGTTCATCTCCACCAGCTCCTCCATGGCGGGGCCGCAATCGGGATCGATGTCGAAGGCCTGGATGGCGCCGGGGCAGCCCAGCAGGTGGGCCGTGAGGGCCAGAATGCCCGTGCCCGCGCCGATGTCGAGCAAGGGGCCCTTCAACCGTCCCGCATCCTTCAATTCCTCCAGCAGGGTCATGCAGAGGCGGGTCGTCTCATGCCCGCCCGTGCCGAAGGCGAGGCCGGGGTTCACGACGACGGGCGTGCGGCCTTCCGGGGCGGCCTCCGCGTCCCACAGGGGCTTCACCCAGAAACCGCGGCCCACGGGGAAGCTGCCGAAGCCCTCGCGGCTCTTGGCCAGCCAATCCTCATCCGCGAAGGTCTCCGCGACCTCCAGGGCCACGCCGGGGATGGCTTTGAGACCCGCGGGGTCGGGCAGGGTCTGAGCTGGGGGGAAGTAGGCCCAGAAGGCCTTCGGGGGATCGGCTTCGCGGTAGTAGGCCGACGCACCTTGCGCGTCGAGCCAAGTGCAGAGGGCCTCTTCGGATTCCTCGGGAACGGTCAGGCGCCAACGGGTGTGGAGTTCGCTCATGGCGCCAGTTTATCAGGGGGGCCCGGGCCCCCCTGAGGAGGATCCGGTCTAGCGGCTGAGGGTGAGTGTGTAGGGCGTGACGCTGCTGTAGCTGGCGTAGCGGTGGACCTGGAGGTAGAGGGTCTTGGTGGCCGTCGTGCTCGTGTTCTTGTAGCTGAGGTGCTCCGTGGTGCCCCCGTTCTCGGAGAGGGCCAGCTGGGAGCCCGTGCTGTTCAGCAGGTAGAGGTCGTAATCCTGGCTGGAGGCCGTGGGGCCCACCATGTCCACGGTGAGCGTGCGGCCGGGGGCCAGGGTGAGTTTGTAGTAGTCGTCGCTATCGGAGGCGGAGGGGAAGTAGCCCGTAATCTTGGTGACGGTGTCCCCCACGACGTTGGCGGCGGCGCGGCTGCTGTTGGGCTCCGTCTCGCTGAAGGTCGTGCTTCCCCCGTTGGCGAGGGAAAAGGGGAGGGCCGCGCTCTGGCCCACGTTGCCGGCGGCGTCATGGGCCTTGGCCACGAGGCTGTGGCTCCCGTTGGCGAGGGTGGCGCTGTCGAGGCCCAGGCTGTAGGGGGCCGTGGCGTCGCTGCCCTTGAGGACGCCGTCCACGTAGAACTCCACCTTGGACACGCCCACGTTGTCGCTGGCCGTGGCGCTCAGGGTGATCGTGCCGCTGGTGCCACTCTCCGAGGCGCTCACGACGGGGGGCTCGCCATCCACGATGGGGTTGCTGAGCGTGAAGGCGACGGGGGCGCTTTGGCCCACGTTGCCGGCGGCGTCATAGGCCTTGGCCACGAGGTTGTGGCTCGCGTTGGTGAGGGTGGTGCTATCGAGGCCGAGGCTGTAAGGGGCCGCGGTGGTGCTGCCCTTGAGTGCACCGTCCACGTAGAATTCCACCTTGGCGACGCCCACATTGTCCGTGGCCGTGGCGGCGAGGGTGATGGGGCCCTTCGTGCCGGTTTCGGTGGCGCTCACGGTGGGGGCCTGGGTGTCGACGGTCCCGGACTTCTGGTTGATCCACACGGGGGCGGACCAGAGGGTGCCGCCGTCTTCCTGGGTGATCTTCGCGTAGTAGAAGTGGTCGCCCGTGGTGGGGGTCAGGGTGAGCGTGGCGGGGCCGTCGGAAAGGGAGGTGACGGCGACACCCTTGGCCCCTTCGTAGAACTCCACACGGGCGGCCGTGTGGCCTCCGCTGCTGGCGTAGTAGGCGTTGAGGGTGAGGCTTCCGCTGGAGTCGAAGATGGCGCCCATGAGCCGGCCATTGGCCGTCATCACGATCTGCCCCGTCTTGTCCGTGGTGGCGAAGACGTGGCGGGCGCGCACGGCGTCGAGCAGGGCCGTGAGATCGAACGAGGTGCCCGTGGGCACGAGGATGCCCGTGCGGTTCAGGGCGCTGAGACCCCAGTTGGCGCAGTGGTTGTCCTGATCGGACGTGGGCGCCACGTGGAAGCCTTTGGAGAGGATGGCCTTGTAGGTGCTCTCGTAGCCCGACGTGAGGGCGCTGGACTCGTCGAAGATGTTGGAGAAGGCGGGGGCGTTGCGCATCTCGCAGAGGAACATCACGGCGTCGCCATTGGCGTCGTAGGCGAGGCCGTTGAACTGGCTGGAGCTGGGGTGGTTGAACATGCCCATCCAGCCCCGGGCCTTCATGGTGGCGTAGAGGGCGGGGTAGTCCCCTGTAGGGGTCTCCACGTCGCCGTAGAGGTCGCCGTTGCTGTCCTTCTCCCAGCCCGGGAGGCCGTCGGGGTTCAGCAGATTCAGGTGGCCGCCCGTGGAGGCGGCGTAGCCCCACTCGTTGCCATACATCGCGACGAAGCCCGGATGGGCGGCGCGGTACTGGGCCGCCAGCTGCCGACCCGTGGCGTGCAGGGCGCGGGCGGCGGGGGCCAGGCGCTGCGGCGTGGACGTGCTCATGGCGGCGCCGTCGTACATGTGGTTGTGCTCGGAGGTGAGGAGGAAGTCGCTACCCGCCTTCACGCGCATGGATTCGTAGGCTTCTGTGGGGCCGCCGCCCAGGCCGCCCTGGGGGGCTTGCTCGGAGTGGCAGTCCCCGCTGCCGCCGCCGTCGCTGTGGTTGGTCTGGGAATGGAGGTTGCCGTAGTACACGGTGTAGGGGAGGGATCCCGCGGCGGGCGCGGCGAGCCCTTCGGCGCGAGCCGTGGCCACGGGCGTGCAGCTCGTGGGCAGGGCCCGGAAGGGGAGGAGGGCCGGGGCCTTCACGCGGCCCACCTGGAGGGTGGTCTCCTGCACTTCCAGCTCAACGCCCGGCCGGGCGTGGAGGGCCGCCACGCGGGCGGCGCGGTCTCCACCGGGCAGGGCCTGGTGTTCACGGTTCGAGAGGGCCAAAGCGCTGAGGCGCATCGTGTAGAAGCCCGCGGGCAGGGCCCGCCCCTGGGCGTCACGCCCGTCCCAGGCCACCCGCGCGAAGCCCTTGCCCCGGTCCAGGAGGGGCGTCTCGCCCGTCCAGCTCCGGAGCGTCCGGCCCCCTTCCGTGCGCAGCTCCAGGCGCCAGGCGCTGACGCACAGCTCCTTCCACGTGTGGAAGTCGAAGGCCACTTGAATGGTCCGAGCCTCGCCCGCGGCGCCCCGGAAGGGCACGCCGAGGTAAGCCTCCAGTTCGTGGTGGTCGGGGTGGACGTCCTGAGCGAAGCCCGAGCCGCCGAGGGCGAGGCAGAGGGCCAATGGGGAGAGGGAAGCGCGCGTCATGGATCACCTGGGGCGGAAGGCTTCCAGGGTTGCTTAAGCGCCGCGTCCGGGCACGTAAAGAAATGTTAATTTTTCGCCCGTTAGGCTATTTTCACGAAGGAACGTCGGTATGGATCAAGTAACCACGGTGTAACGTCGGTGATTGTCCCAGGCGCAAACGCGCTCTGGACGCGGCGATCCAGAGCCCCTCCGCTCGAACTCGCAGGGCGAGCTTGGCTAGCCCTCTTCGGCGCCGGCGGCCTCGTCCTCTTCCAGATCGAGGCGCTTCATCTTCTCCAGGAAGGTGGTGCGCTTCAGGCCCAGCAGCTCGGCGGCCCGCTTCTTGTTCCCGCGGGTGACGGCGAGGCTTTGGAGCATGAGCTTCTTTTCCAGATCGCTCACCACCTGGTTCAAGTCCATGCCCTCGGGGGGCAGCTCCGTCATCGTGGCGGCCAGGGGCGGCAGCTCGGCCTGGGAGGTGGAGAGCGGCACGACATTGGAGGGGAGGGGGCTCGGCGCGGGGAGCAGCTGATCCGTGGTGGTGCGGTCCATGAGGAAGGCGAAATCTTCGCGGGTCAGCACGGGGCGCGTGGCCGTGAGGATGATGGCCCGCTCGATGGCGTTCTCCAGCTGGCGCACGTTGCCGGGCCAAGGGAGGCTCATGAGCAGCGCGTCCACGCTGGGGTGGATGGCCTTGGGGTAGAGGCCGTGTTCGCGGGCCTTCCGCGTGAGGAAGTGCTGGGCGAGGAAGGGCACCTCCTCGCGGCGTTCGCGCAGGGGCGGCAGTTGGATGGGCACCACTTCCAGGCGGTAGAAGAGGTCCTCCCGGAACTTGCCCTCCTGCACCATCTTCCAGAGGTCCTGGTTGGTGGCGGCGATGACGCGCACATCCACCTTCACGGGGTTGCCCCCGCCCAGGGGTTGCACTTCCTTCTCCTGCAGCACGCGGAGCAGCCGCACCTGGGCGCTGAGGGGCATGGTGCCCACTTCATCCAGGAAGATGGTGCCGCCGTGGGCCTCGCGGAACTTGCCGGGGGTGTCCTTGCGGGCGTCGGTGAAGGCGCCCTTGGTGTAGCCGAAGAGCTCGCTCTCGATGAGGTTCTCGGGGATGGCGCCGCAGTGCACGGGCACGAAGGCTTCGCCCTTCTCCGGGCTCATGGTGTGGATGGCGCGGGCCACCACTTCCTTGCCCGTGCCGCTCTCGCCCAGCAGCAGCACCGTGGCGCGCACGGCGGCAGCGGCCTTGGCGCGGGTGAGGACTTCCTGCATGCGCAGGGACACGCCCACCATGCCGTATTGCAGGGCCTGGCCGGCGCTGAGCTGCGTGGTGACGCCGCTGCGGGGGCGCAGGCCGGGCATCGGGGGCTCGAAGCCGAGCAGGCCCCAGCGCACGCTGCCCAGGGCGCCCCACTCCGCCAGCACCTTGGGGCTCAGCGGCGTGGCCTCGGGCTCCAGGGCCAGCAGGATGGGCAGCGCACCCACTTCGCCCATCATGCGCATGAGTTCCGGTGGCGGCCAGTCGCCCTGCACGCTGACGACCCAGAGATCCGTATCGCGCGGCGGCAGCGCCGGCGCGGCTCCGCGGTCCACGCTCACATCCCACACGTGGGACCACCGATGCTCGAGCCCCTGGGAGTTCGTGCCCAGGGTGGACCAGTGGAGGCGGGGAATGGTGGCCATGTGTGCTTGGGAAAAGACTAGGGGATCCCTCGTTCCGATCAAGTCAAAATACCGACAGCCGATTGATTTTTCCCGGGAGGCCCCTTGGCGCTGCTCGAATCTTCCATGACCCCCCTCGGCACCCCCTGCCCGGACTTCGCCCTGCCGGGGGTGGATGGCCACGTCTACCACCGCAGCACCTTCCACGAACCGCTCCTGCTCGTGGTGGTCATGTGCAACCACTGCCCCTACGTGCAGGCCGTAGATGACCGCATCAACCGGATCGCCAAGGACTACTTCCACCAGGTGGCGGTGGTGGGCATCAACCCCAACGACGCCGTGGCCTATCCCGCGGATTCCATGGACGCCATGCGGGAGCGGGCCAAGGAGAAGGGCTACGTCTTCACCTACCTGCGCGACGAGGATCAAGCCGTGTCCCGGGCCTTCGGCGCCGTGTGCACGCCCGACTACTTCCTCTACGACCGGGAGCGCCGCCTGGCCTACCGGGGCCGCCTGGACGACAACTGGAAGGAACCCGGCGCCGTCACCCGGGAGGAATTGCGCGGGGCCATCGAGGCGCTGCTGGCCGGGCGCTTGCCGGATCCCGTGCAGCGGCCCAGCATGGGCTGCAGCATCAAATGGAAAGCGTAGGTGAACCCATGCGCCTGCTCCTGCCCTTCCTGATCGCCACCTCCGCCTTCGCGGGCGAACCGGCCTTGAAGCCCGGCGCCCCCATGCCCGCCTTCGCCCTCCGGGGCGTGGACGGGAAGGTGGTGGACTCGAAGACGCTGAAGGGCCCCGTGCTCGTCGCCTTCCTCAGCGTCCAATGCCCCTACGTGAAGGCCACGGAGGGGCGGATCAACGCGCTGGCCCAGGCCTATCAGGGGCGCGTGGCCTTCGTGGGCATCAACGCCAATGAGAGCGAGAGCGCCCACCTGCGCGTGGAGACCCTGGAGGGCATGAAGGCCCGGGCCCTGTCCGCGGGGTACGCCTTCCCTTACGTGAAGGATGAAAGCCAGGCCGTGGTGAAGGCCTTCGGGGCCCTCTGCACCCCGGACTTCTTCCTCTTCGATGCCCAGGGACGGTTGGCCTATCACGGGCGCCTGGATGACGGCGGCGGGCGGCCCGAGGACGTGACGCGCCAGGAGCTGAAGGAGGCCCTGGACGCCGTGTTGGCGGGGCGGCCTGTGGCCGGGGAGCCCAAGGCCTCCATGGGGTGCTCCATCAAGTGGAAGAAGTAGGCCCGGGGCGCCTCCGGTAGGCTGAAGGTCGGAGTGTCCATGCGATCCATCCTTCGTTGCCTGCCTTTGAGCTTCGCCCTCCCCCTGGCCGCCCAGTGGGACGTGCGCCTGGAGCTGCCCCGGCCCTCGGGCCAGAACCTGCCCTCCACGCTCCTCAGCGGAAGCTCCTCCCTGGTGCAGGGCGACTTCGACACGGGCAATGGCTACATCGCCACCTTGAGCAAGCGCATCGTGGCCTTCGGGCCCATCGCTCGCCTGGAGTGGAACGCCGAATACAGTCGCTTCGCCGCCACGGGCACGCTGGTGCAGACGGACAGCGCCAACGTGCAGACCACCAGCGCCACCCGCCTCACCCAGCAGGGCGTGGGCGTGGGCCTGAACCTCCAGCTCTGGATCCCCTTCACGGGCCTGGGCGGTGAGATCGGCGTGGTGGAGCGCCTCCAGCACTACAAATCCACGGGCCCCGGTGTGGAGAAGACCACGAACCTCGCCCGGCCCTGGCTCCGGGTGGGCACCCGCTGGCGCCTGCCCCTCCCCGTGATCCATCCCTATCTGGCGGCCTCCTACCAGCAGCCCATCACCAAGGACCGCCCGGTGAAGCTCAGCTCCGCCAATGATTTGCAGGGCTACTACAACGCCCAGGGCAACGGCCAGGAGTTCGAGCGGATGTGGACCTTCGGGGTGGGCTTGACCTTCTGACCAGGGCCTGTCTTCACGTCAATTAACGGGGAACCTGGAGGGGAAGGAGGCACACTGGAGGGCCAACCCCCCGAGAGCGCCATGTCCTTCCTCCTCCTTTCCCTGGCTCTGCTTCAAGCTCCAGTGGCGACGCCCCAGGCGCCCCCGTCGGCCCCCGCCGCGCAGGCCCCGGCCGCGGCGCCTGCCCCGGCCCGTAAATTCCGCTTCCGGGTGGAACCCGACACCATCCAGCATCTGGGCGACGTGGGGCCCCGGGAGCTGCGCACCCTGGCCTATGAAGTGATCAACCAGAGTGACAAGCCCATCTCCTTCACGCTGGGCGACCTCGCCGTGGGCACCACCGTGGATGCGGCCTCCCTGGCCACGCCCCTGGCCCCCGGCGACCGTCGGAAGGTCACCATGACCGTCAATCCTGAGGGGTGGGTGGGCTACCAGCGCCGGGCGGCCCGACTGGAGCCCGATGATCCGGCGGAACCGCGCTTCGTGCTGAAGGTGGACATGACCGTGCGCCCGGATCTCACCGTGGATGCCACCCGCAAGGAATTGGGCGCCGTGGCCGCCCACGAGAGCGTGGAGACGGTATTTGCCTTCAAGCGCGAGACCGGTGATCCCCTGGAACTGAAGCTCCTCACCACCCCTGCCCCCTATCTGGACGCGGACCTCAGCACCCACGGCGGCACCGGCGAACTGCGCCTCACCCTTCGCCCGACCCTCCTCAAGGGTGGCCAGGCCGCGGGCCTCGAGATCCTGAAGGTCGCCACCAATGCGCCCCACCAGCGGGAGTTCCTGCTCTACCTCAGCTGGCGCCTCAAGCTGCCCGTGGAGCTGGAGCCCGCGCGCCTCGCCTTCGATTCCCTCAAAGAGCGCCACGCCTCCCTCACGCTTCGAGGTGAGAAACCCTTCCGCATCGAATCCATCGAGTTCGACCACAAAGCCTATGAACTGGCCGGACAAACCCACGGCGAAGCGAAGGAGCACCGCATCACCCTGTTCCGCAAGGGCATCCCCAAGGCGGAGAGCCCCCTCACCCTGCGCCTCAGCGGCGTGGCGGATCCCCTCGTGATCCCCGTGCTGTTCAAGGATCCCCGGGTGAAGGGCCCCAAGGGCAAGGTGGAGATGGCCCCGGAGACGGAAGCGGAGCACGCAGGCCACCGCCACTGAGTCATCGGGGGGGAGGGGCTACACTGAGTCCCACTCCAAGGACACTCCATGGCACTGCTGGCGATCCTCCTCCTTCTCGCGGGCCTCATCGCCTGGCGCCTCAAGCTCAAGGTGGAGTTCCCGCTCTCCAAGCAACTGAACTTCGTCCAATGGGGGGCCTGGACCCTCGGGGTGATCCTCTTCCTCTTCTCCATGGCCGTGGTGGTGCCGCCGGGCCAGGCGGGCGTCGTCGTCTTCTTCGGCAGCGTGCGCAAGGAGGCGCTTCCCGCCGGCCTCCACCTCATCAACCCCCTCAGCCGGGTGGTGGAGATGGAGGTGCGCACCCGCAACTACACCATGAGCACGGTGGGCGATGAGGGCAACCGGAGGGGCGATGACAGCATCGCCGTGATCACCTCCGACGGCCTCACCGTGAAGCTCGACGTGTCCGTGCTCTACAGCCTGAAGCAGGAGCACCTGCCCGAGATCTACCTCACCCTGGGCGAGGACGTGGAGGAGCGGCTCATCCGCGGCGCCATCCGCAGCGCCATCCGCGACGCGGCCGCCAACCAGATCGCCACGGATCTCTACGCCACCAAACGCCAGCTCTTCGTGGAGACCATCTCCAAGACCCTGTCGCAGAATCTGGGGTCGCGGGGGATCGCCATGGAGCAGGTGCTGCTGCGCGACGTGAAGCTGCCCGATCAGATCACCAAGGCCATCAACGAGAAGATCGCCGCCGATCAGGAGGCCCAGAAGATGACCTTCGTCCTCCAACGGGAGAAGCAGGAGGCCGAGCGCAAGCGCATCGAGGCCGAAGGGCAGGCCAAGGCCCAGGGCATCGTCAGCGCCAGCCTCACCCCGCAGATCCTCGAGTGGCAGCGGATCCAGGCCCTGCGCGACATCGGCGCCAAGGGTAACCTCATCATCACGGATGGGAAGGCCACGCCCATGGTGCAGATCCCCGCCCGGAACCACTGAGTTTTCCCGGAGCCTCGATGGTGAATGCCTCCTTGATGACGGCGGTGTTGCTGCTATCCCAAGCGCCCCCGAAGCTGACGACGACGCCGAGCGGGCTCCAGTTCGTGGACCTCAAGGAGGGCACCGGCGCCCAGCCCGCCAAGGGCCGGCGCTGCGTCGTCCACTACACCGGCTGGCTCTGGGAGCGGGGCCGGAAGGGGCTCGTGTTCGACACCTCCCGGGAAGGTGGGGAACCCATCGAGTTCAAGGTGGGCAAGGGCGAGGTGATCAAAGGCTGGGATGAGGGCATCAGCACGATGAAGGTGGGCGGCAAGCGCCGGCTCATCGTGCCCCCGGCCTTGAGCTACGGGAGCCAGGGCACGCCCGATGGCACGATCCCGCCCAACGCCACCCTGTGCTTCGAGGTGGAGCTGCTGGCCCTCAAGTAGGCCCTCAGATCACCGGCTTCGGGGCCGTGCGGCTGCCGGGGATGATCGTGATCTTCAGGGGCTGGCCCTTGCGCAGGATGTCGAAGGTCACGGGCTGGCCGTGGGGATGGAAGGCCAGCAGGTCGGCCAGCTCCACCTCCGTATCCACGGGGTTGCCGTTGTAGCCGACGATGACATCTCCGAACTCCACCACCTGGCCGTAGACGTCCCGCAGGGTGCCCTTGAGGCCGCCCTTGTCCGAGGGGCCGCCCCGCTCCACGGCGTCGACGAGCACCCCCTTGGGAACGCCGAAGGCGCGCGTGCGGTCCGTCGCGAAGGATTGGAAGCCCAGCACGGGCAGGGCCTCGGCGCCCTTGCGGATGAGCATGGGGACGATGCGGTTGAGGGTGTCGGCGGGGATGGCGAAGCCGATGCCGGCGGAACTGCCGCTGGTGCTCGTGATGGCGGTGTTCATGCCCACGAGGCGCCCCGCCGTGTCCAGAAGGGGCCCGCCGCTGTTGCCGGGGTTGATGGCCGCGTCGGTTTGAATGGCGCCCTTGATGCTGCTGCCGAAATCCGTGCCGATGGTGCGATCCAGGGCGGAGACGATGCCCGTGGTGAGGCTGTGATCCAGGCCGAAGGGATTGCCGATGGCGAGCACGCTCTGGCCCACCTGCAGATCCGCCGAGCGCCCCACAGGCAGGGGCCTCAGCTGATCGAGGGGCGCGAAGACCTGGAGCACGGCGATGTCATAGGCCAGGCTGCGGCCGATGATGCGGGCCTTGTAGGTCTTGCCGTCCGCGAGGCTCACGCGCACCTCGTCAGCGGTGGTGGCCACCCGCTCCTCGCTCACCACGGTGATCACGTGGTTGTTGGTGACGACGTGGCCCTGGTCATCCCACACGAATCCGGTGCCGAGGCCCGCGGGCACCAGTTCCATCTGGCCCGTGTAGCGGTCGAACCCCTCCACGAGGGCGTTCACGTGGACCACGGAGGGTTTGGCGTTCTTGAAGAGCTTCACGAGGTTCAGCTCCGTGGGGAACAGGGCCCCCCGGGGCGCGATGGCCCGTGGCTTGGCCGCCTTGCGGCTCTGGGCGATCACGTCTTCCTCCGTGGGCTTGCCTTGGGCGAGGAGGCAGGGGAAGAGGAACAGGGGCAGGATCAGCCGTCGCATGCCTCAACTATCGCACTCCACCGGAAGGCGTGTCCCCCCAGGGTCTCCAGGTTCGAGGGAGGCCGGCCCCATCCCCCTGGTTTCGGGTTGCGGTCCCACCGATGATGAAGGCAGATGCCCCCGATCCGATCCACCTCCGCGTACCGGAACCCCGGGTGGTTCCTGGCCCTGCCGGCCCTGCTCATCGTCTTTCTGCTGGTGTGGGCCGCCCGTCGCGCGGATCCCCGGCACCAAACCCAGCAGCGGGTGCTCCTGGTGCTGCTGCCCGGGGAGGGCCCCACCGCCCTGGATCGCGCCCAGCAGCAGGCCCTCGGCACCCTGGTGAAGGATGTGCTGGAGGTGAACGGCAACCTCGCCGTGACCCTGTCCCCGGCGCTGCCCGGACCGGCGGACCGGATCCCCGGGCGGGAGGGCTGGGTGCTGGTCTTTTCGGGCTATCGGACGGGCCTGGATTTGGAGATCCGCGCCTGGGCGGGCGCCCTGGAGGACCTCCCGGCGGCGCCCGAGCTGCAGCGCTCCCCCCCGGCCGCCCCGAACGTGGCGGTGGCGGGCTTGCTGGCGCGCCTCTCCACGGTGGCCCTGAAGGAGGATCGCCCGGGGATCTTGGTGCCCCGGAGCCCCGAGGCCTTCTGGCCGCTGCTGCAGGCGATGTCCATGGTCGAGCGGTCCGAGGGCGGTGAAGCGGCCCTGGCCCTGGCTGCCATCAGCGAAGTGGGGGCGCCAGGCTGCGCGACCCCGGCCATCCTCCGGGGCCAGATCCATGGTTTCCGCGCCGTGGAGGGGCTTTCGCCCTCCCACGAATACCTGGACCGGGCCCGGCAGGCCTATGAAGAGGCGCTGCGCTTGGCACCCAACCATCCCCGGGCCAGTTACCTGCTGGCCCGCCTCCTGGCGGACACGGGCCGCATGAAGGAGGCCCTGGTCCTCACCCGCCAGCTGAGCCGCGCCCATCCCCACACCCATCCCAACTACCAGGCCCTGGCCTACGTGGGGCGCAACGCGGGCCTGGTCGGCCTCCTGGAGGCGGGGGTCCGGGGTTCCCGGGAGATCCTGCTGGATGCCAAATACCCTGGCCGCCTGCAGATCGGCCTGCTCTACCTGGGCCGGTGGGATGAGTTCGAGACCAGCCTGTGGCGGCGGCCCGGCGAGCCCTACGACGCCGTGATCCTCTTCCACCTGGGGTACCTGGAGTTGCTGCGGGGCCGGCGGGAGCAGGCCCTGGGCCACTTCCGCCGCCTCCGCGTCGAGGCCCAGGCCTATCCCCGTTACCAGAAACTGGGGGAGGTCTTCCGGCTCACCCTGGAGGGCGATACCCGGCAGGCCCTGAAGCGGCTGGGGGAGCTGGATCAGGAGATGGATGGGCTGCGGGGGGCCGATGGCGAGTTCACCTTCAACCTGGCGGAGGCCTACGCCCTCCTCGGGGACCGGGAAGGGGCCTTCGACCTCGCGGGCCGGGCCCTGGCCCAGGGCTTCGCCTGCACCCGCTGGTACGAGGAGAGCCCCCTCATGGCCCCCATGAAGGGGTCCCCCCGCTGGGAGGCCCTGCTCCAGACCCTGCGGGAACGACAAGCCCGCCTTGAGCGGCAATTTCCCGTGTCAGACTTTCCCGCATGAAGGCCTGGGGCTGGATTCTCCTGGGGATCGCGGGGGTGGTGGCCGTGGGCTGGCCCCTGGGGATGAGGTACGTGGAACGCCGGCACCCCGCCCGCGTGACCTTGGTGCTGGATCAGGGCGGGCTCACCCAGGAAGAGCTCAAGGGCCTCCAGCTCCACCTCTCGGACCACCTGGAAGCCTTCGGCGGTCTCACCGTCATCGGGGCCAGCCAGGATCCCAAAGACAACTACCCCTGCCTCCACCTCCGGGCCGAGCGTCGGGGCACGGGCTTGGCGCTCCAGGGCACCCTTCGGGACCGGAGGGGGGAGCATCCCGTGGAAGCCCGCTCCGAGCACCCGGAAGTGGCCATCCATGAATCCCTCTCGGGCCTGCTCGGGCCCCGCGCCGAGGATCCGCTGGATGTCCGCCACGAGGGCTCCTTCTGGCCCCTGATGCGCCTCCTCTCGGGCCCCTACCTGCTGCCCGAGCGGGACATGGTGGCGGCGGTGCGGGAGGCGGACCGGCTGCTCGCCGAGGATGCCTCCGCCAGCGTGGGCCTGGCCCGGAGCCACCTCAAGTTCCGGCTGCTCGTGGCCTCCGCCGATGCAGACGTGGAGGCCCATGCCTCCTGCGACCGCGCCTTCGCCGAAGCGCTGGCCCCCTTGCCGACCTATCCCCGCCTCGTGAACCTCTACGCGCGGTTCCGCACCGACGTGGGGGACCAGAAGGGCGCCCTGGACCTCACCTTCCGGGCCCTCAAGGAGCTGCCCAAAGTGGCCTCCCTCCACGATTCCGCGGCCTACGCCGCCCGCACCTCCGGGCTGCTCGAGGGTGCCATCCGCGCCGTGCGCCGCCGGGATGAGCTGGGCGGCACCGTGGGACAGGACTACTTCCTGGTGGAGAACACGTTGCTCTACCAGGGGCGCTGGGCGGAATTCCAGAAGGGGCTGGAAGCCACCCCCGCCAAGGAGCCGGTGCAGGCCTTCTACCTCGGTTACATCCGGCTGGTGCGCAACCAGCCCGGGGCCGCGGAATCCTTCGAATCGGCCATCCACATGAAGGCCGGCCTGAAGGTCTTCCAGAACCTTGCGGAGGTCTACTCCGAGGCCCTCCTGGGGCGGAAGGAGGAGGCCCTCGCCAAGCTCCGACTCATCGATGAGGAGCGCGTCCGCACCCTCGTGCCCGACGGGGAGCTCACCTTCAAACTGGCGGAAGCCTACGGCTACCTGGGCCGGGATGGTGAAGCCTTCGACCTGGCCCAGCGGGCCTTCGGCCAGGGCTTCGCCTGCACGGACTGGTACGAACGGGCCCCCTTCCTTGTGCGGCTTCAGGAAAAGCCGGCCTGGAAGGGGCTGCTGGCCGCCATGCGGGAGCGCCAGGAGCGCATGGAGGCTCGCTTTCCCGCAGACCGGTTCGGAAAATAAGGAAAGAAGGCACCTTTTTCGACCGTTAAACTGGTGCGTTGGAGTGAAGCCATGGCCGTTGGCACGATCGCTTTCCCGGGAACCCTCGACGCCGAGGGCGTGTACCAGCCGGTGCACAAGATCCGCTTCGTCACCGCCGCGAGCCTCTTTGACGGCCACGATGCCAGCATCAACATCATGCGGCGGATCCTCCAGGCCACCGGCTGCGAGGTGATCCACCTGGGCCACAACCGCGCCGTGCAGGACATCGTGGACACGGCCATCCAGGAGGATGCCCAGGGCATCGCCGTGAGCAGCTACCAGGGTGGCCACGTGGAGTTCTTCAAGTACATGGTGGATCTCCTGCGCGAGCGCGGGGCCGGCCACATCCAGGTCTTCGGCGGCGGCGGCGGCGTCATCGTGCCCGAGGAGATCCGCGAGCTCGAGGCCCACGGCGTGGCCCGCATCTACAGCCCCGAGGACGGCCGCACCATGGGCCTGCAGGGCATGATCAACGACATCGTGGGCCGCTGCGACTACGACCCCCGAACCCAGAACGCCGCCCTCCCCCTGGCCCGCCGCATCACCGAGATCGAGCTGGGCGCCGAGGGTTCCGCGAAGGTGCCCGCCCATAAGATTCCCGTCCTCGGCCTCACGGGCACCGGCGGTGCGGGCAAGTCGTCGCTGACGGACGAACTTCTGCGCCGCTTCCTTGTGGACTTCCCCGAGAAGCGCGTGGCCGTGCTGAGCGTCGACCCCACCAAGCGCAAGACCGGCGGCGCGCTGCTGGGCGACCGCATCCGCATGAACGCCCTCTACCACCCGGAGCTGGGCCGCCGCGCATTCAT
>DATEZP010000087.1:0-4370 GCA_035255465.1 Holophagaceae bacterium | reverse complement strand
GCCAAGGGCGGACACGGTCAGGTCAGAGTGGCCGAGGGTGCGGGTCTTCATGGGGCCTCCGGGGTAGGGGCGGATCCTTGCGGGGCTATTATCCGCTTGTGCGAAAGAGTGGTGGCGACTCATCGGGCAGACTCGAACTGGCGTGTGGCTGGGCCCGGCTGCGGTCGCTGCGCAGGCCGCCATTCTCGGCGCCGAAGCTGCTGAGGCCCGGCCCGATCCTGCCGCCAGTCCCACCGCTCTGTAGGCCCTTCTGCGGCCATGCCCCGATGACTGGATCGAGGCTCACGAGGTGGGGCCGGCCGTAGGGAGCGCCAGGATGGACCGGCAAGAACTGATCCAGCTTTGGGATAAAGTGAGGGCCCCTCTTGGGGCCCTCAGTGCTGCACTACTACTTCTTTTTCGGCGGTTTGCTCGATGATTTGATCGTCTCCCTGACCGTCGTATTGGGGTGCTTGATGGCCTCCTTAGGCTTCACAAACTTCCCGGTTTCGGCGCTTCGAACTCGAAAGGCCACGGCTGCTCCTGCTAAAAATCTTGTTGAAAAATGGGGAGCGCCCTACACTTCGGGGATCACACACCCATGCAGGGCGCTCTGTTAACTGCCACTCGCAAGGGCTACCTCGGCCGAGAGTTCCTGCTCTCGGCCGTTTCGCTTGATGCCGGCCCCCTTGCGGGCCTCAACACCTCCTAAGCATCGTTACCCCCTGCTGTGTGTCATCAAGTAAATAAAGCATCTCCCGGCAGAAATGGTGCCTGCCATAGGACTTGTGTGCCGGAACAAATCCCCCGCAACGAGCATTCTCCCAACCACATCCTATGTCAACCCTCTTATGGCGAATTTTCACAGCAATTAAAAAGCTCTTTGGAATATGACACTTCACTACCAGCCAATGCTAATTCGAAGAGGCTCTGTTGAGCCGCCACGATCCGCGGAGCAGGTACTTTCCATCCCTGAAGATCAAGCACCAGATCGCCGTCCTCCCAGCGCCACTAGAAAAAAATGTGTAGGCACTTACCGGCTGTGCACGAGCGGGGCCTTTCGGTGTCCCGGATCACTCGTAAGTGTTGAACACAATGTGACAGGCAAAGGCTCCGAGATCTTGTGGTGACCGGACTTTCGTGGTGGTGGTGGCGACCCATCGGGCAGACTCGAACTGGCCAGCGGCTGGCCCCGGCCGCGGACGCTGCGCAGGCCCCACTGGGGCCTTGCTCGCTGCGGCCTACCGGGCCGCCGCTGTTTCTCGGCAGTCCGAGTCTGCTTTCTCCGCCGGGCGTACGGAAGAAGATCGGAGCCGTGGCTCCGATCTTCTTGGTGGTGGCTGGAGGCAGACTCGAACTGCCGACCTAGGGATTATGAGACCCTCGCTCTAACCACCTGAGCTACCCAGCCATGAAGGAGCAGTGTAGCGCGAGGGTGGGCTTGCGTCTACGCCAGATCGTCCACGAGCACCACGATGAGGCGCTTGGGGCCGTGGACGCCGTAGGCGAGGGTCTGCTCGATGTCGGCGGTCTTGCTGGGGCCGGAGATCATCAGGGCGTTGGGAGGGAGGGCGCGGCCCCAGCCCAGGGCCTTCACGGCGGACCAGAAGGTGTCGTGGATGCTGGAGGCGCGCAGCAGGGCGAGGTGGACGGGCGGCACCAGGGACATGAGCCGCGGCTCGGCGGATCCGGGCATCAACAGGAGACCACCCGTCTCGGCCACGCCGCCCACGGTGCCCGTGAAGCCGGCATCCACGCCGTTGAACAGCTCCTCCTTGAAGGTCTCCACGGGGCGGTCATAGGGCTTCAGCACCGGGCCACCGGCGGGCCAGGCGGCGGCCAGGGCGGCCCCGGCCTCGCTGGTGGGGCCATAGAGCAGGTTTTTCACCCCCTCGCGTTCGCAGAAGGCGCGAACGACGGCGGGCCAGCCCGCGGGGGTGGCTTCCAGGAACTCCGCATGGACCGCCTCCATGCCCTTGCGGAGCTGGGCGGGGCGCTGGGCCGCGGGCCATTGCCGGCGCTCGAGGACGGCGGTGTCCAGGTCGGGCAGGGGACCGGAATCGCCGGAGGCGCGGAGGCGGCCGAGGATGGCGGTGCGGGGATCACTCATGGGGGACTCCCTCGGCGCGCATGCGCTCGCTCAGCGAACGGCGGGCCGGAACGGGTTTGGTTCGGGACTGGGTCCAGTTCCTGATCAGAGGCGCGTTGGCGGGCAGGGCCTTCCCGAAGCGCGTGGCGAACCAGGTGGCGACCCGGTACAGGCCCGGGCGCTTGATCACGCCGGCCCACAGGCGCCAGGCCCAGTCCTCGGTGGCCGTGCGACCCGTGCCCTTGCCAGCCACCTTCGAGCCCAGGTCCTCGTGGGTCGCTTCCCGGCGCAGGCGCACCAGGATCTCGGGAATGGGGATTTCCACGGGGCAGACCTCGCCGCAGGCGCCACAGAGGCTGGAGCCGTGGATGAGGTCGTGGCGCACGCCCACGCCTTCCATCTGCGGCGTGAGGATCTTGCCGATGGGGCCGGGGTAGATGGCCTCGTAGGCGTGGCCGCCCACGCGGGTGTAGACGGGACAGTGGTTCATGCAGGCGCCGCAGCGGATGCAGCGCAGCGTGGCCCGGAGCTGGGGATCCGCGTAGATCCGCGAACGGCCGTTGTCCAGGATGACCAGGTGGACTTCCTGGGGTCCGTCCTTCTCGTCCACGCCCCGGGGGCCGGTGATGAGGTTGAAGTAGGTGCTCACGGCCTGGCCGGTGGCCGACCGGGTGAGGATCGAATAGAGCGGCGCCACGTCCTCGAGCCGCGCCACCACCTTCTCCAGGCCCATCACGGCGATGTGGATGGGCGGCACGTGGGTGCTCATGCGGCCGTTGCCCTCGTTCTCCACCAGGCAGAGGGTTCCGGTCTCGGCCACGGCGAAGTTCACGCCGGAGAGGCCGACATCGGCCCGGAGGAACTTCTCGCGCAGCACCTTCCGGGCCATGGCGGTGAGTTCGTCCACGTCTTCGGTGTACTTGGCGTCCTTGATCTTCTGGCTGAACTGCCGGGCGATCTGGTCCTTGTTCTTGTGGATGGCCGGCATGATGATGTGGCTCGGCGTCTCACCATCGAGCTGGATGATGTACTCGCCCAGGTCGGATTCCAGCGCCTCGATGCCGTGCTTCTCCAGGAAGGCATTGAGGTGCATCTCCTCGGAGACCATGCTCTTGCCCTTGACCATGGTCTTGGCGCCGCGGGCTTCGAGCAGCCCGAGGATCAACTCGTTGGCCTGCTCGCAGGTCTCGGCCCAGTGCACCTTGATGCCGTTCTTGGTGCAGCTGGCCTCCAGCTGTTCCAGGAGCTCCGGAAGGCAGAGGAGGCTGCGCGAGCGGATGGCCGTGCTGAGGTCGCGCAGATCCTGGAAGTCCCGCGGATCGGGGAACTGGGCCTTGCGCTTGGCGATGAGGCCGTCCATGGCCCGGCGGAAGTTGGCCCGGAGCTGGGGATCCAGGAGGGCCTTGGCGGCGGCATCGCGGAAATGGACTTCGTTCTCAGCGTGCACGGGTGCGCTCCCACAGGAATTCGGCGATGTGCTGGACCTTGAGCTTGCTGCTCTTGGCCTCCAGCGCGCCGTTCACGTTCATCAGGCAGCCGCCGTCCGTGGAGAGGACGACAGCGGCCCCCGTAGCGGCGGCATCGGCGATCTTGTCCGCGACCATGGCCCCGGAGACTTCCGGGTGGCGCACGGAGAAGGTGCCGCCGAAGCCGCAGCACTCGTATTCCCGGGCGAGGGGCGCCAGCTCTACGTTCGTGAGCTGGCCGATGAGGGCCTGGGGCTCGCCCTTCAGGCCCAGGTCGCGCACGGCATGACAGGAGCTGTGCCAGGTGACCTTCACGGGCTCGCCCAGGTCCTTCAGCTTCACGTCCAGCACGTCCACCAGGAACTGGGTCAGCTCGTAGACCCGGGCGCTGAAGGCGCGGACCTTGGCCTCGTCCGGCTGGCCATGGAAAAGCTCGGGGTAGTGGACCTTCATCATGCCCGCGCAGCTGCCGGAGGGCAGGATGACGGGCAGGTCCTCGGGGAAAAGGGCCACCTGGGTGCGGGCCACGTCCCGGGCCTCTTCGAAGTAGCCGCAGTTGAAGGCGGGCTGGCCGCAGCAGGTCTGGCCGTCGGGGAAGACGACCTCCACGCCCGCCCGGCGCAGGAGCTGGATGCCGGCCATGCCGGCGTCGGGGAAGAACAGGTCCACCAGGCAGGTGCCGTAGAAGTAGACCCTCTTGGGCTTGGTACCGTTCACTTGGAGGCCTCCGGTCGGGTGGCGGATTCGAGAAGGTACAGGAAGCTACGATACACCTGGCCCGTGGACCGGGTCATGCCCACCTCGCAGGTGCGGCTGCTGGCGTAGTAGCCGTCGAA
>DATEZP010000086.1:0-37249 GCA_035255465.1 Holophagaceae bacterium | reverse complement strand
TCTCGCCCAGCACCTTGCCGCGGTCGTAGGGCTTGGTGGGGTAGGGGAAGGGATCGCTGGCCCAGTTCTGCATGCCCAGGTCGAGGTCGGTGACGACGAAGATCGGGGTCTGGAAGCGCTCGGCCAGGTTGAAGGCCTCGGAGGAGAACTCGAAGCACTCCTGCATGTTGCCGGGGTAGAGGTTGATGTGGAACGTGTCCCCGTGGCTGCACTTGGCGCAGATCTCGATGTCGCCCTGCATGGTGCGGGTGGGGAGGCCCGTGGAGGGGCCCGTGCGCGCCACGTTGAAGAACACGCCGGGGATCTCGGTGAAGTAGCCCAGGCCGATGAACTCCGACATCAGGGAGATGCCGGGGCCCGAGGTGGTGGTCATGGAGCGGGCACCGGCCCAGCCCGCGCCGAACACGGCACCGGCGGAGGCGAGCTCATCTTCCATCTGCACCACGGCGTAGGTGGCCTTGCCATCCTTGTCGTGCCGGTACTCTTCGAGGTAATCGATGAGGGTCTCGGAGAGGCTGGAGGCGGGGGTGATGGGGTACCAGGCCAGCACTTCGACGCCGCCGAAGAGGGCGCCGAGGGCGCAGGCCGCATTGCCATCGAGGATGATCTTGCCGGCGGTCTTGTTGTCGCGGGCGACCTTGATGGCGGTCTGGTTCAGGCCGCTCTCCTTGGCCCAGGCGTGACCGGCTTCCACGGCGCCCTGGTTGATCTCGATGGCCTTCTGCTTGCCCTTGAGCTGCTTGGTGATGGACTTCTTGGTCTCCTCGAGGTCGATGTCGAGGAGGTAGGCGGCGACGCCCACGTAGATCATGTTCTTCACGAGCTTGTGGAGCTTGGGCTCGGGGCAGCAGGCCGTGACGATCTTCTGGAAGGGCACGGGGATGAAGGTGAGGTCGCTGCGCAGGGCGTCGAGCTTCAGGGGCTCGTCGTAGATCACGAGGCTGCCGGCGTCGGCCTTGGCGATGTCCTCCTTGGCCGTCTCGGGGTTCATGAGGATCAGCATCTCGTTGCCGGCCTTGCGGGCCACGTAGCCGTCCTTGTTGGCGCGGATGGTGAACCACGTGGGCAGGCCCGCGATGTTGGAGGGGAAGAGGTTCTTACCGCTCACCGCGACACCCATCTGGAAGATGGAGCGCATGAGGACGGTGTTGGCCGTCTGCGACCCGGAACCATTTACGGTGGCCACCTGGATCGAGAAATCATTGATCTTCGTGGCCGCAAGCGCGGTGGACATGGGGCTCCTTCCCTTCTCAAGCGGCGGAACGGGAAATCCCGCCACACATGGACATGGCCACCCAGTATGCCAGAGCGAAACCGGAGCGGCTGAACCCTAATTTCGGGATAAGCAGGACAAGTGTTGATCTTGGTTACAAGCCAGGCGAAAAAAAGCGTAAAAAAAGGGATTGACGATGGCCCGGGCGAATCGTAGCTTTGAGCCCATGAAAGCCCATGACCTCACCAAACGCCAGAAGGCGGTGATCGCCTTCATCGCTGATTTCCTGGAGGCGGAGGGGCGGAGTCCCACGCTCACGGAAGTCGCCAAGGGCGTGGGTTCCAGCGCCGTGAGCACCATCCACAAGCACGTGCAGCACCTCATCGAGAAGGGGCTGCTGGAGCGCAGCCACGGCAAGGGCAACAACCTCGTGGTGGCCAAGGCCTGGGCCGCCTCCGGCGGTCAGGCCCCCACGCCGAAAGCGGAGCCCATCTCCCAACCCGGAGCCCGCCTGATCCCCTTCTGCGGCGACGTGGCGGCCGGCGCGCCGCTCATCCCCGAGACCCGGGCCCTGCCCATCGAAGTGCCCAACAGCATCCATCGCAATCGGGACGAGATCTTCGTGCTGCGCGTTCGCGGCGAATCCATGGTGGAGGACGCCATCCTCGATGGCGATCTCGTGGTGCTGCAGCGCCGGGGCGAATACCGGAATGGCGATCGCATCGTGGCCCTCATCGATGGGGAGGAAGCCACCCTCAAGGAATATCGGAAGGATGCCAAGGGCGTGTGGCTCGTGCCCCACAACCCCGAGCTGAAGCCCATCTGCTACTCGCCGGATCGCATCCAGGTGCAGGGCCTCGTCATCGGAATCATGCGCAGCTGTTGAGCAGGCTGATCCGGGGACGCCTCAACTGAGGCGGGCCCGGATCGCAGCGCCCATGGCTTGGGTGGAGAGGCAACCGCCCAGATCCGGGGTGGCGGCTCCGGCTCGAAGGGCCTGGGCCACGGCGCGTTCGATGCCTTCAGCCTCCGGGGCCCAGCCCAGATGTCCGAAGAGCAGGCCCAGGCTGAGGATGGCGCCGGTGGGGTTGGCCATGGCCTTGCCCACGAGGTCCGGGGCTGAGCCGTGCACGGGTTCGGCCAGGGCGTGGCACCGGAAGGGGCGATGGGGGGCGTAGTTGAGGCTGGGCGCCATGCCCATGCCGCCCATGAAGGCCGCGGTGAGATCGCTGATGAGGTCGCCCAGGAAATTGTCGGCGGCGATGATGCCGAAGGGGGCCGGGTTCTGAATGAGGGCGCAGAGGAGCGCATCGGCATGCATCCCCTTGGCGACGACGCCCGGGAACTGGGATTTGAGACGCTCGAATCGGGTGATCCACAGCCCATGGCCGAACTTCAGCACGTTGGCCTTATGGGCCAGGGTGAGGGGAAGGCCCTGGGCCTGGGCCCGGCGGAAGGCCTCGGTCAGCAGGCGGTCCACCGCGAGGTCCGTGTGGATGGCCAGGTCCACGGCCCGGCTGCCCTCGCGGTTGCCCTGCAGGCAATAGGGGCCTTCGGTGTTCTCCCGGAAGACCTCCAGCCGTTGGGCCTCCACCGGACAATCCCTGAGGGGGCTGTGGGAGGGGAGGAAGGGGGTGCAGGGCCGCCAGTTCACAGCCAGCTGCAGTTCCTGGCGGAGGCGCAGGAGGATGCCTTCCGCATGGCGGCCATCGGGGATCCTGGGATCGCCCACGGCGCCGAAGAGCACGGCGTCGAATTCATCCCGGAGGCGGGCGAAGGTGGCCTCCGACAAGGTCTCCCCCGTGGCGAGGCAGTGGTCGGCCCCGTGGGGGAAGGATTCCCAGGTCAGGTTGCGGCCCCGGGCCCGGGCCCATTCCAGCAACGGCAGGGCCTCGGCCAGCACCTCGGGGCCCACGCCATCCCCCGGGATCACCGCCAACCGGATCATGTCCACATCCACCGTTGCACCCATGAGGTCCGACTCTGACATACTCGCCCCCGATCGAGGTGTGACATGAACAAGGGAGTGGCCGTCATGGGGATCATGAGTCTGCTGGGATTGAACGCGTCGGCCAGTGATCTGGCCGTGGGGACCAAGGCCCCCGCCTTCGAGGCCCAGGATCAGAACGGGAAGACGGTGAAGCTTTCGGATTTCGCCGGGAAGCACAACGTCGTCCTCTACTTCTATCCCAAGGACGACACCCCCGGGTGCACCAAAGAGGCCTGCAGCCTGCGGGATGGCCATGGTGCCATCCTGGCCACGGGGTCCGTGGTGCTGGGCGTCAGCGGGGACGACGTGAAGAGCAAGAAGGCCTTCGCCGAGAAGTACCACCTCCCCTTCAGCATCCTGGCCGACCCGGAGAAGAAGATCATCGGGGCCTACGGGGTGAAGATGGCCATCGTGGGCTTCGCCCGACGGGTCACCTTCATCATCGACAAGACCGGTACCATCCGTCACATCCTCACCGAGGTGAACACCGCCGCCGCCGACAAGCAGGTGCTGGACCTGCTCAAGAACCTGTAGGGTCCGACGCCCCTCGCCCCCCACCCCAGGGGTTCCCCTTCCTTGTGGGGCGCCACCCTGGCTAGACTGGAAGACCTCCCGAGGTCCAGGAATGGTGTTTTTTAACCACGCCACGCGTCAGATGACAGCCAAGATCGTTTACTACGGTCCGGGCCTCTGTGGAAAAACCACCAACCTCAACACCATCTACGGGAAGACCTCCAAGCAGGCCCGGGGCGAGATGGTGAGCCTCAACACCGAGACGGACCGCACCCTGTTCTTCGACTTGCTGCCCATGGACGTGGGCACGGTGGGCGGTTTCAAGACCAAGCTGCAGCTCTACACGGTTCCTGGCCAGGTGTTCTACAACAGCACCCGCAAACTCGTGCTGAAGGGCGTGGATGGCATCGTCTTCGTGGTGGATAGCCAGACCGCCATGTCCGACGCCTGCAAGGACAGCTTCCTCAACCTTCAGGAGAACCTGAAGGAACTGGGGCTGGAGCTGAAGGACATCCCCGTCGTCTTCCAGTGGAACAAGCGCGACCTCAAGAACGTGGTGCCCGTGGAAGAGCTCGAGGCCCACTTCAACACCATGAACCTCCCCAGCTTCCAGTCGGTGGCTTCGGATGGCTCCGGCGTCTTCGAGACCCTGCGCGGCATCACCCGCCTCGTGCTGGGCCACATCAAGACCCACGTGCTCGGCGAGGGCACGCCCGCCGCCGCTCCCGCCCCCAAGCCCGCGCCCGCTCCGGCCACCTCCGGTGCCGAGGCCCTGAACCTCGCGGACCTCCCCGCCGTGTCCGACCTCCTGGAGTTGAACACCAGCCTGGTGGAAGCCGCCGTGGATGCCGCTCCCGACGAACTCACGGACACCGGCCTCAACATCGAAGCGCCGGAGCTGCCTGAACATCCCTCCGCGCTGGGTTCCGAGCCCTTGCCCGACACCGATGACGGGGATTCCCTACCCGGCCTGGAAGCCCCGGTGTTCGATGAACCCGTGGCAGAAGCGCCCATCGCCGAGGAAGCACCCGTGCCCGAGCGCGCGGCCCCCGTGCCTGAGCCCGTGCCTGAGCCCGTGCCCGAGCCCCCTGCGCCGGTGGCTGAGCCCGTGGCGGAACAGCCCCACGTGCCTGTGCCCACGATGATCATCCCCAAGGCCACGGCGAAGCCCAAGATCCCCACCTTGGACAAGGGCGCCATTGATAGCCTCATGGGGGAACTCACCCAGGTGGGCCGCCTCGGGGCCCCCTCGGTGTTGCGCCTGGATGTGCCCGACGTGGATGGCGAAGTGGAAGTGGTGGTGCAGGTGCTGAAGGGCGGTCAGGTCCTCGCCGAACAGCGGCAGTCCCGCCCGGCCCCCCGCAAGGGCATCACCTCCAAGCTCTCCGTGGAGCTCAAGCGCAGCTGATGCGCCGGTTCCTGCTGCCCCTCCTGACCCTGGCGACGCTGTCCGCGCAGGCTCCGGCCTGGTGGACGCGCCTGCAGGCCAAGCCCAGTTTGGAGGCCGCCTTCGTGCAGGAAGGGGAGAGCGCCGTCTTCGGGAAGGTCTCCCGGGAGGGCATCCTGCGCATCGCGCCCGGCGGCCGCCTCCGCGTGGCCTACACCCAGGGGCTGCTCATCGTGTGCGATGGGAAGAAGCTCATCCAGTTCGATCCCGATACCCGCAGCGCCCAGCGCCTGGATCTGAAGCGCGCGCTCTCGGAAGCGCCCCTCCTCACCGTGCTCATGGATCCCCGGGAGGTGGAGCGCCACTTCAAGGTGACCTTCCAAGGCGCGCAGGTGAAGCTCACCCCCAAGGAGCCAGGTCTGCCCACGCTGGAGGCCAGCGGGAACGGACCCTGGCCCGAGTGGTTCCGGTGGACGGATGCCACCGGCGCCCAACAGGTGCTGCGCTTGAAGGCCCCCCGCGCGGCCAAGGAAGATCTCGCCAGCTTCAAGTTCATCGCCCCCCCCGGCACCCGGTGGGCGGAGAACTGAAGCCGTAGGTTCGCGGGCGGGGGATTCCCCCAGAGCCCTCCTCAGCCCTTCGTCGCCGCCTTGCGGATGAAGTCCACCACATCGTCGGTGCTGGTGCCGGGCTGGAAGATCTCCTGGATGCCCGCGGCCTTGAGGCCGGGGATGTCCGCGTCGGGGATGATGCCGCCGGCGAACACGGGCACGTCGTCGGCGCCCTGTTCCTTCAGGAGGCGCAGGATCTCCGGGAAGATCTGGTTGTGGGCGCCGCTGAGGATGCTGAGGCCCAGCACGTCGGCGTCCTCCTGCACCACGGCGGCCACGATCTGCGCGGGGGTCTGGCGCAGGCCCGTGTAGATCACTTCCATGCCCGCATCGCGCAGGGCCCGGGCGATGACCTTCGCGCCGCGGTCGTGCCCGTCGAGGCCGGGCTTGGCGATGACCACGCGGATGGGGGCTTCGGACATGGGAACTCCAACAACCTTCTAGTTTGCCTCAAGTGGCGAAGGGGCGCTTCTCGAAGACGTCGCTGATGTGCTGCCCATCCCAGCGGTAGCAGAGGTAGCGCACGTGGCGGCAGTGGCTCAGGCCCTTGGGGGTCCAGGCCGCGAGGCATTCCCCTCCGGCGAGGCGCACGCTGTCGTAGGCCACGCCGGCATCGCCCTCGGCCCGCAGCCGGGCGGCCAGGGTCTGGGAGGCCGTGTAATCGCTCACGGCGTAGACCTGGGGCAGGTTCTGGCCTCGGAGGTCCCGATAGGTCCCCTTGGCCCGCAGGGAGAGCACCCGCAGGTCCAGATCCAAGGGCTCCAGGCCCCCGTTCCGACAGAAGGCCTCTTGGTGGAAGCGGGTCTCAGCGATGGCGACCTCCACCGTGCGGCCTGCGTAGAGGGCGCCAAAGGCGGCGGTGGAGAAGCGGCCGGGCCGAGGGTGGGTGAAGGGGGCCATGAGGAAGGAGGCGCCGGGTCCGCTCACCCGATCCTCGGTGCGCACCTGGGCCAGGTCCCCCACCTCATCCAGGTAGCGGGGATTGGTGAGGGCCTCCAGCGCGGCGAGGGCCTCCCAGTCGGCGGGATCCGCCAGTTCCTCGAAGAGGTTCACGGCGGGGAATCGCGTGGAGATGATGCGCCAGGCCTGCCATTTGAGGTCCAGGGTCGGGAGGTGCTTCACCAGATGCCCCGGGCCGCATCCAGGTGGCGGCGCACATCCGCCAGATCCACCATGCGGCCTTGCAGCAGGCGCTCCAGGGGAGGGCGGCCTCCGAAGAGGGGATCGGCATTGGGCTTCCGCACCCAAGCCAGGGCCTGCCGCGCGTCGGGGATGAGGATCTTCAGGGCCTTCCAGATGCCCAGCAGGTAGCTCATGCGCTCCAGCGTGTCCCGGGAGAGGTCCGCCGGGGGGGCCTTGCGCCAGCGATGCCAGGTGGCTCGCGAAGGGCTCCCGAGCAGGGTCCGCTGCTCGTCGAGGCCCAATTCCCAGAGGTCGGCCATCCGGAAGAAGGCCCGCAGGCCGGCCCCGGCGAGGTCGAGGGCGGGGGCGGGGCGAGGCTGGACGAGGGGAGAGGGCATGGGAAGCTCCAATCCCAAACTAGTCTCATTTGATACGAAATCAACCCATTGGTATCAAATGAGGTCTACCAGCCCCGGGTCTGCCGCAGGGCCTCGTAGAGACCGATGGCCGCGGCCTGGGCCACGTTCAAACTGCGGTGGAACTCGCCCACCATGGGGATCTTCACCAGGTCGGAGGCGTGGGCCTCCAGCAGGCTGTCGGGCAGGCCCCGGGTCTCCCGGCCGAAGACGAGGCCATCCCCGTCCGCCCAGGCCACCTGGGTATGGGTGCGCTCTGCCTTGGTGCTGAAGAGGCGCAGGGGCATGTGGGGATTGCGGGCCCGGAAATCGGCCCAGTCGTCGTAGTGGGTGGGGGCCAGGCGTTCCCAATAGTCCAGTCCCGCCCGGCGCAGGTAGTAATCGCTCACCTCGAAACCCAGGGGGTGGATGAGGTGGAGCTTGGTGTCGTTGCTCACGCAGAGCCGGCCGATGCTTCCGGTGTTCTGTGGAATCTCGGGTTCGTGCAAGATGATGTGAAAGCTCAAGGGGATCCCATGTCGGAGTGCATCTTCTGCAAGATCGTGAAGAAGGAGGTACCCGCCTCCATCGTCTACGAGGATGAGCAGCTTGTCGCCTTCAAGGACATCTTCCCCCAGGCGCCCGTCCATCTGGTGATCATTCCCAAGGCCCACTGCGAAAGCCTTTCCCGGATGTCGACGGAAGCGGAAATGGCCACTTCGCGCATCCCCTTCCTGGCGGCCAAGCTGGCCGGGGATCACGGCCTCGTGCAGAGCGGCTGGCGCCTCATCGCAAACTCCGGGCCCGATGCTGGCCAGACGGTCTTCCACCTGCACTTCCACCTGCTGGGTGGGAGGCCCTTGGGCGGGAAGCTCTGCCAGTAGGGCAGATCAGGGGATGGGCAACCGCACGGTGAAGGCCGCACCCTGGCCGAACTCGCTCTCCACGGTCACTTCGCCATCCATGAGCCGGGCCAGGTGCTTCACGATGCTGAGGCCCAGGCCCGTGCCGGGGATGCCGCGCATGCGCTCGCTGCGCCAGAACCGCTCGAAGATGCGGCCCTGTTCGTTGAGGGCGATGCCGGGCCCCTGATCCTGAACGGTCCAGGCCAGCCAGGCGCCTTCCCGGATCAGGGTCAGCGTCACGGCGCTGCCCTCGGGGCTGAACTTCAGGGCGTTGGAGATCAGGTTGTCCAGCAGCTGATGCAGGCGGAGGGGATCGGCTTTGATCCTCAGCCCCGCCACCCCAGGGCCCACCTCCACCTCGAGCTTCATGCGCCGGGACCGGGCGGGCAGTGCGAAGTCGGACACCAGCTGTCGGGCGAAGCCCTCCACCTCGATCTCCATCGGCTCCAGCTTGAGCGCGCCCGTCTCGATGCGGCTCAGCTCGGCCACATCCTGCAACAGCAGGCTCATCCGTTCCGAGGCGCGGAGGATGGAGCCCAGGCTCTGTTCCCCTTCGGCGGAAACCAGGTTGCCGAGCTGCAGGTTCTCCGCTGCCAGGCGGATGCCCGCCACCGGCGTCTTGAGTTCATGGCTCACGTTGGAGATGAATTT
The DNA here is from genome assembly GCA_035255465.1 of Holophagaceae bacterium. Lineage (GTDB taxonomy): Bacteria > Acidobacteriota > Holophagae > Holophagales > Holophagaceae > JAFDVN01. Next base: position 28,462 of record DATEZP010000086.1, on the reverse strand, counting down.
CTGGCGGGTGGTCTCCAGCGTTTCCTGGCGGGTGACATCGTGCACCGTCAACAGCGCGCCCGGGGCCTGGCCGGGGAAGGTGAAGGGGAAGCCCCGGAGGCGTAGGATGCGGGGAGGGCGGCTCAGCAGCCACTCGGATTCCTCGCCCACGTAGATGCGATCGATGGCCGCCAGCGTTTCCGGCTCCCGGAAGAGGTAGAGCAGGGTGCTGCCCTCGGCCACGCGGCTGCCGGTGCCCAGGAGGCGCACCGCCGCGGCGTTGTGGAGGCGCACCACGCGATCCGAATCCAGCAGAACCACGCCTTCGGCCAATCCCTCCAGCAACGCTTCGTGCAGGGCCTCCTTGCGGGAGGCCGATTCCCGGACCCGTTCCAGCTCGCGTTCCGCCTTGGCCAGCCGGTAGCGCAACTCCTCATCTTCCCGGCCCAGCAGGCGGGCCAGCAGCGAGGGGGATGAGGACTCCTCCATCGAGGCTCCAAGGCACGGGGTTCAGGGGCGGCGGGGGAACGCCTGGGGCCAGGATACGCGCCCCATCCCGGGGGCTGGGGTGACCGTTTCGTAAATTTCCGCCTGAATCCAAGCGCTTTCGCTTTTCTTCTGGCTTGTGGGGTTTCGGTGGCTTCTTAGACTCGGAAGTGGCCCTCAGTGGACAAAAGTGGACTGAAATGGATCTAAGTGGTTCATTCTCTCACCCCCCTCCGTTCCTGTGGGTTGCATTGAAAGGACGGTCCGGTGCTGCGATTGCGCGGCAATTCCCCGGCCACGGTGGACGAGAAGGGACGCCTCAAGCTCCCCTCTTCCTTCAAGGCCGAGCTGGAGACCTTCGCCCAGGGCGAGGGCCAGGGAGCGTCCGCCCACTACCTCACCTCCATGGACGGGCGGTCTGCCCGGTTGTACCCCCTGCCTGTCTGGGAGGCCATCGAGGCCCGGCTGGCCACGCTCCCGTCCACCAATCCTGCCAAGCGCAAGTTCCTGGAAGTGACGGCCTACTACGGCAGCGTGGTGGAACCCGACGCCCAGGGCCGCTTCGTGATCCCGCCCACCCTGCGCGAGGCCGCGCAGCTGGTGGGCGAGGTGGCGGTGCTCGGCCAGATGGATCACATCGCCCTGTGGAACAAGGCCTCCTTCGAACGTCGGCTCGCCTCCGAGCCCCTCAGCCAGGACGACCTGTCCCAGCTGGCGGACCTGGGGATCTGACGATGAACGCCGTCGTCCACGTCCCCGTGCTCCTCCAGGAGGTCCTCGACACCCTCCAGCCATCCGGCGATGCCCGCATCCTGGACCTCACCCTGGGGTTGGGCGGTCACGCCGAGGCCCTGCTGGCCCAGTGCGGCCCCGGCGCCCGCTACCTGGGCGTGGACCGCGATCCCGAGGCCCGCGCCCGCGCCCAGGCCCGCCTGGGGCACGATGCCCGCCTCACCATCCTGGCCAGCGCGCACGAGGACGCCTTCGACCACCCCGGCTACCAGGCCTGGAAGGCCGAGCACGCCCCCGAGGGCTTCGATGCCATCCTCGCGGACCTCGGCGTCTCCACCCTCCAACTCCGCACCGCCGATCGCGGCTTCTCCTTCGTCAATGCCGGCCCCCTGGACATGCGCATGGACACGGAACACGGCCCCACGGCCCTGGAGTGGCTCGCCCAGCAGGACGACACGACCCTGGCCGACTCCCTCTACCAGTACGGCGAGGAGCGGGCCTCCCGGCCCATCGCCCGCGCCATCCTGCGCCGCCTCCACGCCGGCGAGCTCCACACCACCGCAGACCTGGCCTCGGCCATCTACGAGGTGCTCCCCAAGGAGATCGCCAAGCGCAAGAAGCAGATCGATCCGGCCACCCGGAGCTTCCAGGCCATCCGCATCGCCGTGAACGGCGAGCTGGCCCGGCTCGGCGCCACGGTGGAGCGGGCCGTCAGCCAGCTCAAGCCCGGCGGCCGCCTCGGCGTCATCAGCTTCCACAGCCTCGAGGACCGCATCGTCAAGCAGACGCTGCGTCGCCTGGCGGGCACCTACGACGGCCCCGGCCGCGTGGCCCCGATGGAGCTCCCCAAGGTCGTGAAGCTCATCCATCCCGGTGGCCTCGCCCCCACCCCCGAAGAATCCCAATCGAATCCCCCCTCCCGGTCCGCGCGCCTTCGCGTGGCTGAGAAAATCTGAACGGAGCTCCCATGCTTGAGCGCCAGCCCCTCCAGAACCGCCAGATCGAGAGCGAGGGCATCCTCCGGATGCTGCTCCTCGCCCTGGCCCTGGCCATGCCCCTGGGCAGCCTAATCTACCTCCAGGCCCAGAAGAGCAAGCTCGGCTACGAGATGAGCGAGCTGCGCGACCGCCTCCACAAGGAGGAGGAGCTGCAGCGCAAGCTCCTGCTGGAGCGCAGCCGCTTCCAGCGGGATGAGGAGATCCAGGGTTACGCCACCAAGAGCGGCCTCCAGCCCCGCAAGCAGGGCCACGTGATCAACCGGGCCTTCAACACCGAGGATCAAAAGGTCGCGCGGTTCCGGGCGGTGTCCAGCGAAGAGGTTCTGCGCTGAACTGATTCCACCCCCGGGTCCTCAGCCGTCAGTGTGGGAAAGATCCCGCCTGGCGGCTGATGGCTGCCCGCCCAGGCCCCACTTCCGCGATACTGGTAGCCGATCCGCCCATGGCCTTCCTGTCCCCTCCTTCCGCCCCCGCTTCCCCCCGCCGCCTTTTGGGCCGGCCCGAGGCCCGGGATCTGGCCGCCACGCGGTTGCCCTGGATGATGGGTGGCATCCTGCTTTGGGGGGCGGCGATCTTCGCCCGGCTCATCTGGCTGCAAGCGGTGCAGCACCGCAAGTACCAGGCCCAGGCGGAGCAGCAGCACACCATCACGGTGCCCGTGCCCCCGATCCGCGGGGAGATCCGCGATCGTCGGGGCGAGGCCCTGGCCATCTCCCTCAAGGCCGAGAGCCTCTTCGCCACTCCCCGCTTCTTCTATCCCGATTTCCGCAAGGACAAGGGCGAGCGTGCCTGGGGCAACCCCAACCGCAAGCTGGCCCAGGAAGTGGCCGCCCAACTGGCGCCGATTCTGGAACTGCCCAAGGGCGTGGTGGTGGATCGCCTGCTGAAGAAATCACCCTTCGTCTACCTCGAGCGACAGCTCCCGGCCTCCAAGGTGGCGGCCATCAAGGAGCTCATCGCCAAGGCCGAGGACTCGGATGACGACGACCGGCCGAACGGCTTCAAGGCGCTGGCCTTCCTGGATGAGAGCCGCCGCGTCTACCCCCGGGGCAGCCTGGCCAGCCAGATCATCGGTTTCGTGAACGTGGACGGGCAGGGTCAGTTGGGCATCGAGCAGACTTCCGAAGCGTTGCTTGCGGGGCACAAGGGGGAGTTCGTGGCCGCCAAGGACGCCCGAAACCGGCTGCGCCTGCTGCGGGAGCAGTACACCCAGACCCCCGTCAACGGCAGCACGCTGCAGCTCACCATCGACAGCACCATCCAACACATCGTGGAGGAATCTCTGGAGGAGGCGGTGCGCCTCTCCAGGCCCGCCACGGCCTATGCGGTGGTGGTTGATCCCAACACGGGAGAGATCCTCGCCATGGCGGGCACGCCCCGCTTCGATCCCAACCAGTTGTTGCCCAAGAAATTCCGCAACCGAGGCGAAGGGGAATTGAGTTCCGCGGAGAAGGAGGAACTCCGCCACGAGTTGGATCGCCAGCGCGCGGCGCGCAAGGTGCACCCCGTGGAGGATGCTTACGAGCCGGGCTCCACCATGAAGATCTTCACGGCCTCCATCGCCCTCGAAGAACGCAAGGTCCACCTGGGCGAGCGCATCGATTGCATGGGCGGCCGATGGGTCTACAGCCCGAAGCAGAACGCCATCACGGACACCCACCGCCATGGCGTACTCAGTTTCGAGGAGATCCTCTGGCAGAGCTCCAACGTGGGCGCGGCGAAGATGGGCATCCGCCTGGATCCCTCCACCCACTTCCAGTACCTCCACAAGTTCGGCTTCGGTGAGCCCACGGGCCTGAACTTCCCCGGCGAAACCCAGGGCCGCCTGCCCATCCCCGCCGAGTGGAGCGTGCCCACGCAGTACACCCTCAGCTACGGCTATGGCCTCAACGCCTCACCCCTGCAGGTGCTCATGGCGGGTTGCGCCATCGCCAACGGGGGCAAGCTCATGAAACCCATCCTGGTGAGCCGCATCTACAACGACAAGGGTTCCCTCTTGAAGGAGGCAAAGCCCGAAGTGCGCTTCAAGGTGATGAGCGAGGAGACCAGCGCCCTCATGCGCGAGGCCCTCAAGGGCGTGGTCAGTCAGGGCACCGCCAAGAAGGCCAAGCTGGATGGCGGCGTGGAGGCCTTCGGCAAGACGGGCACCAGCCGCAAGATCATCAACGGGAAATACGATCCCAAGCGCCACTTCGCCTCCTTCATGGGTTTCTTCCCCGCGGAGGCGCCTCAATTCGGGGTGCTCGTGATGCTCGATGATCCCGCGGGCGACGCCGATGGCGGCAGCGTGGCCGCGCCCGTGTTCAAGCGCATCGGCGACGCGATCCTGCGCTACCGCCAGGGCGGCGGCGACGCGGATCGCGGCGCGGATCTGAAGCTCTCCCTGCGCGATTGGCCCGTGGGCGAGACGGACGAGGCCGTGATCCACATCCAGGAGGGCCGCGTGCCCACCCTTCTGGGTTTGAGCCTCAAGGCCGCCATCCAGCGCATCGTCATGGCCGGTGGAAAGCCCGTGGTGGAAGGGCGCCCCGAGGGCATCAACGCCGCGCGGGTCAAGGAACAATCGCCAGCGCCGGAGGCGGAGCTGCGCCCGGGTCAGGCGGTGATCATCAAGCTGGGGGCCCCGTGAAGTTCGAATCCCTGCTCGCGGGCCATGGGGCCTTGCACCTGCACGGCGGCGAGGCGGAGATCCTGGATCTCACCTGCGATAGCCGGGAAGTCCAGCCGGGCTGGGCCTTCGTGGCCCTGAAGGGGGAGAAGTCCCATGGCGCCGACTTCATTCCCGCGGTGATCGCCAAGGGGGCCGCCGCCGTGATCCTGGACGATCCGGATCGACCCCTGCCCGAAGGCCTCGCCTCGGCCCTGCTTCCCACCGCCCGGGCGGACATGGGCCTGCTGGCCAAACGCCTGCAGGGCGCCCCCGATGAACGGCTGAAGCTCATCGGCGTGACGGGCACCAACGGCAAGACCACCACGACCACGCTGATCCGCCAACTGCTGCGGGCCTCGGGCATCGGTTGCGGCCTCGTGGGCACGGTGCTCAACGCCGCGGGAGACCGGGAGGAGGAGGCCGTCCGCACCACGCCAGAGAGCCCCAGCTTCTACCGCTGGCTCCACCGCAGCGTGGAGGCCGGAGATCGCGCGGCCGCCGTGGAGGTGAGCAGCATCGGCCTGGAGCTGGGTCGCGTGGCGGGCGCCCGCTTCAAGGTGGGCGTGTTCTCCAACCTCACCCAGGATCACTTGGACTTCCACGGCGACATGGAATCCTACTTTCGCGCGAAGCACGCCCTCGTCGGCATGTGCGATCGCTTCCTCGTGAACGCCGATGATCCCTATGGGCGACGCCTGCTGGCCGAAGGGCGCCATCGCAGCTATGGCCTGGAGCAGGCGACCGACTACCGGGTGGTGGACCTCCAGGAATCCGCCACGGGCACCCGCTTCACGTTGGTGACTCCGGAGGGATCCCATGCGGTGGCGAGCCCCCTGCTGGGCCGCTTCAACGTTTACAACCTGCTGGCGGCCCTGGCGGCCGTGTCCGAAGCCGGCTTCGAATTGTCCGAGCTCCTGCCCGCGGTCTCCAAGCTCACGGGAGCCCCGGGAAGGTTGGAGCGGGTGGATTGCGGCCAGCCCTTCGGCGTCATGGTGGACTATGCCCACACGCCGGACGCGCTCCTGAAATTGCTGGCCGCGGGCAAGGCCTTGCTGCCCGCGGGCGGGCGCCTGCACGTGCTCTTCGGCTGCGGGGGCGAGCGGGATCGCACCAAGCGCCCGCTCATGGCTGCGGCGGTGGCCCAGGGCGCCGACGTCATCTGGCACAGCACGGACAACCCCCGGAACGAGGACATCGAGCAGATCCTCGACGACGCCATGCCGGGCATTCCCGAGGCGCTCCGCACCGATCCGGCCCGCTACCACCGCATCGCCGATCGGGCCCTGGCCGTGCGCGAGGCCCTGGCGGATTGCCGCCCCGGGGATCTCCTCCTGCTCGCCGGCAAGGGCCACGAGCCCTACCAGGAAATCGCGGGCGTGAAGCATCCCTACAGCGACCGCGGCGCCGTGGAAGCCGCCTTGGGAGGTACCCCGTGATTGATGCCCTCGCCCGCACCTTGACCCGCGAATTGGACACCCTGATGCGGGAGATCCAGCTGTACCCGGAGGATGCGAGCCTCTGGGTGGCGGTGCCGGGGCAGCCTACCGCCGGGGGCAACCTGGCCTTGCACCTCGCGGGGAACCTCCAGCATTTCATCGGCGCCACCCTGGGCGACACGGGCTACGTGCGGGACCGCGACCGGGAGTTCGCGTCCACGGGCCTGAGCCGCGAAGCCGTGCTGCAGGAGCTGCGTCACGCCCGCGCGGACGTTCAAGCCACGCTGAAGGCCCTGGCCGCCAGCCGCCTCGGCGAAACCTACCCTTTGGAGATCCAAGGCATCCGTCTCTCCACGGAGGCCGTGCTGCTGCACCTCGCGTCCCACCTGGCCTTCCATCTGGGGCAGGTGGACTATCATCGTCGCGCCGTGACGGGCGATCGCGCTTCCGCGGGCCCCCTGGCCCTGGCGCCCTTGGAGCCTCGATGACGGACGGGTTCAGCCTGGCGGAGGCCGCCGCGCGGATCGGTGGGGCGCTGCACGGAGACGGAAGCCTCGTGCCCACGGCGCTCTCCATCGACACCCGCACGATCCAGCCCGGGGAATGCTTCGTGGCCCTTCGCGCGGAGCGGGATGGCCACGCCTTCGCTGCCCAGGCCGTGGCCCAAGGCGCCACGTCGCTGCTGGTGGATCACCGGCTCGACCTTCCGGTGCCCCAGCTGGTGGTGGGGGACACCCTCGCGAGCATGCAGGCCTGGGGGCAGGCGCGGCTGGAGGCGGTGCGCCCCCGGGCCGTCTTCGGCGTCACGGGCAGCGTGGGCAAGACGAGCACGAAGGAGCTGTTGGCCAGCGCCGTGTCCGGCTGGAAGACGCCCGGGAACCGCAACAACACCCTGGGCCTGCCCCAGGCCCTTGCCACGATGCCTTCGGGACGGGCGGCCGCGGTGCTGGAAATGGGCATGAGCACCCCCGGGGAGATCCGTCGCCTCACGGAAATCGCGCCCCTGGATTTCGGCCTCATCACCCTGGTGGGTACCTCCCACATGGAGAACTTCACCGAGGGGCAGGAGGGCATCGCCAAGGCCAAGGGCGAACTGGTGGCGGGCCTCCGTCCGGGCGGGGCTTGGGTGCATCTGAGCACGGACCCCTGGTGCGCCTGGATCGCGCAGCAACCCTGGGCGGCCCACGCCCTGGCGGTGCCCGTGGGTCCCGGTGCCGAGTTCGGGTGGGAGGGGTGGCGATCCCTGGGCCCCAAGGGCGAGGCCTTCACCCTGCGCACCCCCGACCATCGCGCCCCCGTGGCGATCCAGCTGCGGGGTGAGCATCAAGTGCGCAACGCCGCCCTGGCCGCCGCGGTGGCCCTGTTGGCGGGCTGGCCTTTGGCCGAGGTGGTGGCGGGCCTCGCCCAGGCCGAACCCGAATGGGGCCGGGGCCGCCTCACGGCCCTGAAGGACGGCGGCTGGATCCTGGATGAGAGCTACAACGCCAGCCCCGATAGCATCCTGGCCTGCGGCGCGAGCCTGATGGAACTGCAGGGCGGCGAGCCCGTGGCCGTGCTGGGGGCCATGCGGGAGCTGGGCGGGACCGCGGAAGCCGCGCACCGGCGGGTGGGCGAGGGGCTCAAGGCCCTCGGCCTGAAACGCCTGCTCGCCTTCGGGGAACATGCTCCGGCCTACGCCGAGGCCTTCGGCGGCGGAGGCCGGGCCTTTCCGGATTTCGAAACCCTGCGCGATGATGAGGCAGGTCTAACCACGCTTTCCGCCGACGCCCGCGTCCTCGTGAAAGGCAGTCGCTTCTACCGCACCGAACGCGCGGTGGAATGGCTCCAATGCCACTTAGGGGCCGTGTCAAAATGAATTCCGCTCGATTCCATTCATTTTGCTACGGCCCCTTAAGCCGGAATCTTGGACGGATGATTCCTCTTTCTTGATCTCACGGCCTCGCCTGAACCCCCTTCCGGATTCCCATGCTGCTCTGGCTTTCCCAGCACCTGTTCTTCGGCCTCAAGGGGCTGACGGTCCTCCGCTACATCACCTTCCGGGCCGCCATGGCCGCGGCCACGGCGATGCTCCTGAGCCTGCTCTTGGGCCCCTGGCTGATCCGCACCCTGCGCCGGCTCAAGATGGGCCAGCACATCCGCCAGGAAGGCCCCCAGCACCACCAGGGCAAGTCGGGCACACCCACCATGGGGGGCCTGCTCATCCTCGTGGTCATCGCCATCAGTACGCTCATCTGGGGCGACCTGAAGAGCGGCGCCATCTGGATGTGCCTCCTCGCCCTCATCGGGTTTGGCACCGTGGGCGCCTTCGATGACGCGAAGAAGCTCATGAAGAAGCAGAACCTGGGCCTCACCTCTTGGCAGAAGATGGGCCTCCTCACGATCATTTCCGTGACCGTGGCCTGGGTGATCCTGCACTTCGAGATCCGGGGCGCCAACACCAGCCAGCTCTCGGTTCCCTTCTTCAAGAACTTCCGCCCCGACGTGGGACTCCTGCTCATTCCGTGGATCTGGCTCGTGATGGTGGGCACCAGCAACGCCGTGAACCTCACGGACGGCCTGGATGGCCTCGCCGCTGGCGGCGTCCTCATCGTCACGGTCACCTTCGCGATCCTCTGCTACGTGGGCGGCCACATCAAGATGGCCAACTACCTGCTCGTGCCCCACGTGCCCGGCGCCGCCGAGGTCACCGTGTTCCTGGGCGCCATGGCCGGCGCCTGCCTGGGCTTCCTCTGGTACAACGCCCACCCCGCCGAGGTGTTCATGGGCGATACGGGCTCCCTGGGCCTGGGTGGCGCGTTGGGCACCGTGGCGGTCATCACCAAGCAGGAGCTCCTGCTGGTCATCGCGGGCGGTCTCTTCGTGCTCGAAGCCTTCAGCGTGATCCTCCAGGTGGGCAGCTACAAATTGCGGGGCGGTAAACGCATCTTCCGCATGGCCCCCTTCCATCACCACATGGAACTGGGCGGCCTCGCGGAGACGAAGGTGGTGATCCGCCTGTGGATCACGGCCATCGTCTGCTGCATCCTGGCGCTGAGCTCGCTCAAACTGAGGTAGGGTTCGGGCGGAACCGCTGGCACGCACGAGGGCGGGCCGGTTCGAATGCCCCACATGAACACCTTCGACCTTCGGTGGCGGTGTCGAGGCGTCTCCATGAGTGGGGTCATTTCCCAGGGGCGCCCTTCGGCTCTGGATCCAGGTAGCCCTGCTCGCGCAGGAAACGGTCCATGCGGGCGCGCACCTTCTCCATGGCCTTGGGATCGGGGTTGGGCATGCCGGAGTCATCCTGGCCCGCGGGGGTCATGAGGTGCCCCATGCCGGGGTAGACCTCCAGCTCGCAGTGGTTTCCGAGGCGGGTCATGAGTGCTTGGAAGGCTTGGGCGCCGCGCAGCCCGGTGACGGTGTCCTCGGCGCCCTGGAGAATCAGGGTGGGTGGCAGGCCAGGGCGCAGGTTGTCCACTGGGGAGAAGTCCAGGGGGCAGGCCCGCTTCAACAACACCTTTTGAAACCACCGGTCGGCTGCAAGGGCGACGGCGGGGGAGAAGAGCACGAGGGCATCCGGCGCGGCGCTCACGGAATCCTTCGGTCCCTCGTCCTCGAAGAGGGCGGCGCAGGCGGCCAGGTGCCCACCTGCGGAAGCCCCGTAGGCCGCAATCCGCTTGGGATGGATGCCCAGTTGGGCCGCGTGCTTGCGGACCCAGCGGACGGCGGCCCGGGCGTCCCCCATGGCGTCGAGGGGAGTCGTGGTCTTCAGGTCGGAGAGGCGGTATTCCACGGGAATGGCCACGAGTCCCAAGGCGGCGAATCGCTGGGCGGATCCGAAGGTCCAGGCGGCCTCGCCTTCATTCCATCCCCCGCCATGGAAGAGGAGGATCGCGCCATGGGAGGCTGCGGGGGATTTGGGAGAGAAGACGAAGAGTGGCAACTCCCGGTCTTGCACCCTGCGATAAACGTGGGTGGTGGGCTCCTGGGCCGACAGGGAGGCCTGGCCCAGCAATGCGAAGGCGAGAACGGCCCTTGGAAAGCTCAGGTTCATGGTGGGCTCCGGGAGTGCTGGAACTCGATCCAGGTGGGGATCGAGCACCCTAGCACGCCAGGGGGCTGGTCGGGCCTGACTTTGGGCCCTCGGATCAGGAGGGGGAATGAGCCCGGCGTTCCACCCACAGCGGCGCCACGTTCAGGGGCTGGGGCTGGCCGAAGACGTAGCCCTGGCCCCAAGGCACGTCGGCGTCGATGACGGCCTGGAGCTCTTCGGCTGTTTCGATGCCCTCGGCGATGAAGCCGATGCACATGCGCTGGGCGAACACGGAGAGGGCGTTGAGCAGGGCCGCCTGATAGGGGCGGCGATGGGCCTGCTCCACGAGGGAGCGGTCGGCCTTGATGAAATCAGGGGCGAGGCGCGCCATGTGGGTGAGGCTGGCCACGCCGGCGCCGAGGTCGTCCACGGCCAGCTGGAGGCCATGGCTGCGCAGGCTCTTGGCGCAGCTCTGGAGCAGATCAAGGTCATGGATGCCGTGGCTTTCGGTGAATTCCACCACCACGTTGAGGGGCGGGATCTGCAGATCGCTGAGCCAGCCCTGCAGCTTGCCCCAGAACCGGGGGCTCTCCAGGGTCATGGGCTCCACGTTGATGAAGTGGAGGCGACTGGAGGGCGGCTGGTCCCGGAGGGCCTTGAAGGTGGATTCCAGGCAGATGAGATCCACGTTCAACCGCGTGGCGTCATCCAATTTCACGAAATCCAGATCCGCCAGCGTGCAGAGGCGGCCCTTGGGATCCGTGAACCGGGTGAGGTATTCCTGCGCCACCGGCTCCAGGTCCCTGAGGCCGAGCACGGGCTGAGCGTGGGCCTCCACGGCCTGTTTGCCTTCCAGGATCGCCCTCAGCAGGGGCGTATTGCGCGATGTCATGACCATCGAGTGTACTCCGGGTGCTCTGGGCCGTCGCGGGTTACGCTGGGGGCGGAGGAACCATGGCCAGGACCTTGGTGGTGGGTGCGGGACGATCGGGAATGGCCGCCGTGCGTCATCTGCGCGGGCAGGGGCGTGACGTGGTGCTCACGGATCGCATGGCGGACCCGGGCGTGGCCGTGGAGCAGGAGTTGAACCACCTCGGCGTCGCCGGCGTGTGGGGCGACCACCCCTTGGGCCTGCTGGAGGATTGCACCGAGATCATCCTCAGCCCCGGCATTCCCCGCAGCGTGCCCTTCATCGCCGAGGCAATCCGACGCGGCATTTCCGTCATCGGTGAAATCGAACTGGGGCACCGGGCGCTGCGGGCCCGGAAGGACGGCGGCCGGGTGCTGGCTATCACGGGCACCAACGGTAAGAGCACCACCACGGATCTGCTGGCGCACCTGCTGCGCGGCGCGGGGCTTCCCGCCATCGCCTGCGGAAACCTGGGCACCCCCTTCGTGGAGGCGGTGGACGCGGCCCTGCCGGGCACCTGCTTCGCCCTGGAGCTGAGCAGCTACCAGTTGGAGAGTCTGGATGCCTTCCACGCGGAAGGCGCCGCATTCCTGAACCTCACGCCGGATCACTTGGCCCGCTACGGGACCCTGGAACCCTACCGCCAAGCCAAGCTGCGCATCTTCGACCGGCAGACGGAAGGGGATCTGCGCGTGGTGCCGGCGGCCTCGCCGGAGCTCTGGGCCGATGCGCCGGGAGCCGCGGCCACCGCCACCTTCGGTTGGGGTGAGCCCGCGGGGCCCGGGGCCTTCTGTGATGGCGATGGCTGGGTGAAGGTGAAGGACCGGGATGGTGCGGTGACGACCCTGCTGCATCGCTCCGAACTCCTCATTCCCGGCGACCACAACGTGGAGAACGCCTTGGCGGCCCTGCTGCTGGCCTGGCATGGCGGGGCGGCGCTGCCCGCGATCGGGGAGGGCCTCAAAACCTACGGTGGGCTTTCCCACCGCATCGCGTTTTGTGGCGAGCGGAACGGCGTGAAGGCCTACAACGATTCCAAAGGCACCAACGTGGACGCCACGCTCACCGCCCTGCGCGCGCTGCCCGGGCCCTTGGTGCTGCTGCTGGGAGGCCAGGACAAAGGCGCCAGCTACGAGCCGCTGCGCGCGGCCTTGGCGGGGAAGCTCCACCGCATCATCTTCCTGGGCGACGCCATTCCCCAGCTCAAGCGGGATCTCGGCGACCTGCCCCACGACGAAGTCTGGGATTTCGACGTGGCCGTGGCCCGGGCCTTGGGCCTGGCCCGATCCGGCGATCAGGTGCTGCTGAGCCCCGCCTGCGCCAGCTTCGACCAGTTCAAAAATTTCGAGGAACGGGGGGAGCGCTTCGAATCCCTGGTCCGGGACTGGGCCAAGGCCTGAGGACGGGCGGCTCGCTCAGCGCTCCGGAAGGGGCTCCGCTTCCGTGCGCTCCACGGCGAGCAACACCACCGCCACGAGAATGAGCAATGCGCCCAGGGCTTGCAGGGGCGTGGGGATTTCGTGCAGAAGCAACGCACCGAAGCACGCGGCGGCGATGGGCTCCGTGGTGCTGACCATGGCCGCCTTGGGGGCGCCGATGCGGGCGAGGCCCGCCAGGTGGAGGGGAATGGGAAGCACGGTGCAGAGCAGGGCGATGCCCACCAGGGGCACCCAGGCTTGCAGGGCCAGCGCGGGCTGCCAGGCGTGGGAGATGAGCGCCCACCCGAGGAATCCGAAGCCCGCCGTGGTGATGACGCAGGCGGCCACCACCAGCGTGGGCAGGCCCTGCTGCACCCGCTCCCCGAGGAGCAGGTAGATGGTGTAGCCCACGGCGGTGGCGAGGCCCATGAGCACGCCCAGGGTGTCGGTGGCCCCCCCCAATCGACCCACGGCGAGGGCCGTGCCGGCCAGGGACAGCGCCAACGCGAGGCCGTCCCGCCCCGTGAAGGCGTGCCGGCCGCGAAGCCAGGCGGCCACGGCCACCAGCGCGGGGTAGAGGTAGAGCAGCACCGCCGTGAGGGCCACGGGGATGCGGCGGGCGCTGAGGAAATAGAGCCCGGCTTCCACCACGTAGAGGCCACCCATGGCCATGAGGCCCAGGGTGGTTTTCATCGGCAGGCGCACGGGGACTCCCCGCGCCAGGAGCCACGTCCAGAGCACGGTCGCGGCGAGGAGGAAGCGGAAGGCCAGCAGCGTGGGCACGCCCAGGCCCAGGGCCGCGGCCTGGCGGTTGAAGATGGAGAGCAGGCCGAAGGCCAGCCCGGATGCGGCGACGAGGAGGATCCCCGTGAGTTTGCGCCCCCCTTCAGACACCGAAGGGCTTCAGGGCTTCGTCGATCTTCAGGGCCATGGCGCGATCCTGGGCCGTCACGCCACCGGCATCATGGGTGGTGAGCTTGATGCGCACGTAGCCCCAGCCGAAGGCGAGGTCGGGATGGTGGTTGGCCGCTTCGGCGGGTCCCACCAAGGCGGAGACCATCTTGTAGGCGGTCATGAAGTCGGGGGTGCGGAGGTCGAGGTGCAAGGCGTTGTCGCGTTCGATCCAATTCATGGGGAACTCCAGTGGTTCAGGCTATCGCGGGATGAGGTGGGTTTTGAAACAGGATGGACAGGATGGGGTTCTTTATCCCGTCCATCCTGTTAAGACCGTCTTAGAGCAGTCCAAGGATTGGACCTGGTTCAAGCTCAGCGGAGGGCGGGCAGCTCCAGCTGGTTCCAGCGCCCCATGCCGCCGGCCAGGGAGCGGACCTTCGTGAAGCCTGCTTCCATCAGGATCGTGGCGGCCTGGTTGGAGCGGCCGCCGGCCTTGCAGATGGTGACGAGGGGCTGGTGGCGGAAGGCCTCCAACTCCGCCAGCCGCGCGGGCAGCTGGGGCAGGGGAATGAGGCGGGCGCCCTCCAGGTGGCCCAGGGGCCCTTCCCACTCGTCGGGGTTGCGCACATCCAGGAGGACCAGGGGCTCGGGGGCGTCCCGCAGTTCCTCGCAGGTGATCTGGGGAATACCGGAACAGCCCGCACCCACTTCGCACACGGCGCCCCCCACGGGGATGTCGATCCCGGTGGCTTCGCGCGTGCACGCGAGGTTGGCTTTCACCACGGCCTTCATCCATTCGGCTGGCGGCAGCTGCAGGCCCTGGAGCCAGGCCACGTAGGCCTCCCGGCTGCGGGGCTGGAGGCGGGGGTTGTCCTTCCTTTGTTGGCCCAAGGTGGAATGGGTGGCGCCGCGGTAATCGTGACCGGGGAAGATGAGCAGGTCATCGGGCAGGGAGATCAGTTTCTGGAGGGCATCCCAGTGTTGCCCGGGGTCGCCGCCGGGCAGGTCCGTGCGGCCTGCGCCGCCTTCGCCCAGGAACAGGAAGTCCCCCGTGAGAAGGCGGTCCGGCAGGCGCAGGCTCATGCTGTCCCCGGTATGGCCGGGGGTGTGGAGGATCTCGATGGGAAGGCCTCCCAGTTGAAGGCGCCGACCTTCCGCCACCCGAAGGCTGCCCTCGGCAACGCGGGACTGCTCATGCACCCCATGCTCGGCGCCGGTGCGATCCCGGAGGATCGCGCAGCCGGAGAGGTGGTCCGCGTGGACGTGGGTGTCCAGGACCATGCGCAGGGTGAGGCCCCGATCCTTGAGCACGGCGAGGTAGTGGTCCTCCCGGCCGAGCAGGGGATCCACCAGGGCCGCCTCATGGGTATCCGGAGACGCGATGAGGTAGGTTTTGCAATTCCCGTCGTTCAGCTGCTCGAAAAGCATGGGGGCTCCGGGGAGGCTCCCCAGGCTACACCGAAGCGGGTTCTCCCAGCAGCTCGGCGATCTCGGCCTTCAGGAGCCACTCTTCCGGATACCCGGCGGCGGCGCTTTGGAGGGCCGCGAGGCGTTCCGCCTTCGCGCCGGAAGCGCGCAGCTCGCGCACGTCGCGGTAGAGGCCGGCCAAGGCGGGCGGCAGGGATTCGGCCTTGGCCTGTTGCGCCTTGACCTCGCCCTCGCCGGCGGCGAAGGCGTTCATCTCGCCGAACCAGCGGTCCCAGGTGGCGGGATCCGCGGGGCCGCCGGCCACGGAGGGCAGGGAGGCCGTCACGAAGAGGTAGGTCCAGGAGGGCAGGTCCAGGGGGCGTCCGTTCAGGTGGCCCCGCAGGTTCACCACCTCTCCGCCGCCCACGGCGAAGCCCGTGAGGAAGAGGCCGCTCCTCAGCTCGAAGCTGAAGGCGCCGCGCTCGGGCAGGGGGGCCTCGCCGAAGACCACGAGGGCCTGGCCGGGCCAGGGGTTCCCGAGGGCCTTGCCCTGCCGGCTGGCCATGATGGGCCCCTCCAGGCGGGCGAGGGCCGTGGCGAGGCCGGGGGTGTGCTCCTGGTCGGAGGCGATGCGCTCCACCACCTTGCCTGTGAGTTCCAGGCCGTCGCCCAGCACGAGGTGGTTCACGGTGCGGGCACGCAGCGCCTCCTCCAGGCCGAAGTCGCCGCCCCGCTTCCAGGCCAGGGTCTGCTCGAACTCGGCGAGGACCTCGAAGAGGTGCTCGAAGTCCCGGGCCACGAAGAGCTGGGGCTGCATGCGGGTGATGTCGTATTCGGTCTCCGTGCAGATGAGGCCGTGGGGCACCTTCTTCACGGCGTCCGTGAGGCAGTGCTGGGCCTCGCCCAGGGAGCTGAGAATGCCGGCGCCGTAGATCTTGGGGTCCTCGCAGGTGCCCACAAGGCCGTATTCGGCCGTCCACCAGTAGAGGCGCGACGCCTTGGTGTTCTCGCTCACGTAGCGGCGGCTGGCGGCGGTGGCGTGGAGGCGCTCCTCCGCATGGGCGATGTCCTCGGCGGTGGCGGTGGGATCCTCCTTCACCACCGAGAGGTTGCGGATGGCCTCGAACATGGCCTCGTCCTCCACGGAGGCGATGGCCTTGAAGCCCACCAGCCCGCAGGCCTTGAGGTACTCGGCGTAGCGGGCGTTGGCGAGGATGGGGGCGTGGCCCGCGCTCTCATGGATGATGTCGGGGGCCGGGGTGTAGGTGATGTGCTCGTGGGTGCGGATGTCGCATGCGATGGCGAGGACGCCCAGGGTCTGCAGCTCCGTGAAGACGGCCGGAGGGATGAAGCCCCGCACGGCCACGGCGGACCAGCCCAGCTGGGCCAGCTTCTCGTTCATCTCGTCGAGGCTGGGGATGGTCTCGCTGCCGATGCCCGTGGCCTCCAGTCCTTCCAAGTAGACGCTGTGGGCCTTGTCGGTCAGATGAGCTTTGAGGCGGTGCAGGATATGCCGCCACACGGCCTGATCCCGGGAGGTGTAGGCGTCGTAATCCTGGGTCACCACGTAGCGCCGCAGGTGGGCGGGGAGCTTGGCGATGGCGGCTTCGGTGGGGCGCATGGGGGACCTCGACCTTCTACGTTAAGGCCCCGGAGCTAAATCGGAAATCCAGAAAATACCGAAGGGTTGGTCGCTTTATCGACGATTCGATTTGAGCCGTTTGCGAAGGGGGGCGAGGATCGCCTCCGCCTCGGGGCTCCATCCGCCTTCGGGGCCCAGGGCCACCACTTCCACGGCCTGGGGATTGGCTTCCCGCAGGGGCCAGGCCTTGAGATCGGCGGGGATGGGGGCCATGCGGCGGAGGTCCGGCGCGATGGCGGCGGCCCCATAGGCGCGCAGGAGGTCGAAGAGGTGGAGGAAGCTCTCGGCCCGGCCCATCTCCTTCACGGCCACGCCGGCGTTCTCGAAGCGGGCGCGGTTTGCGCCTCCGTAGGGATCATCCCGGAGCCAATCCACGAAGGGCTGATCCTGGAGGTCGGCCACCTTGAGGGAAGCCGCCGTAGCCTTGGCCTTCCCGAATGCCGATTTGACGGGGCCGATCACCACGAAGGGCAGGCTCAGCAGGCTCTGGGTGCGTACGCCCTCGTGGGGCGGCAGGGGCGTGAAGCCCAGGGCCAGGTCCAGCTGGCGGGTCTGCACCTGCCGCACCAACTCGTGGGCGCCTCCGAAGGAAGCTTCCACCTTCACGCCGTGACTGGCGGCCGCCTGGGCGATCTCGGGCAGGAGGAGGGTGCTGAGGGTGGGGTTGAGGCCCACGCGAAGGTGGGCTTCCAGGCCGGCCTGATCCTTGAGGCGTTTCAGGTCCAGGGCGTGCAAGGGCCCCTGGGCGGCGGCGTAGAGGCGCTCGCCCCGGGCCGTGAGGCGCAGTTTGCGGCCGGGGCCGCGCTCCAACAGGGGCGCGCCGTCCGTGAGTCCCTGCTCGAGGGCTTTCAGGTGCTCGCTGACCACGGAGCGGGCCACGGCCAGGTGCTGGGCGGCGCCCTCCAGAGAGCCGGTTTCCACGGCGGCCACGAAGGCCTCCAGCCAGGTGAGGTGTCGGGGGAGCTTGCGGGTCATCGGCCACCGGAACGAAAAACGGTTAGCCACAGATGGACACAGATGGACACAGATGAAAAGAGGGGATGAAGGAGATGGAATTCCATGTTCGGGGTGTACGGTCAGGGCCTGGGCCGCGCCTTGCGCGGCGCCGTCGCGGCGCGACGGCGGTTCGGCGGGCGGCCTTGGGCGCCCTTGAAGGCGCCCCGGGGCCGCCCACCGAACCCCATCCAGGCCCGGACTCCCATCGAGCTCTTATCTGTGTCCATCTGGGTCCATCTGTGGCTAATTCATTTCATGTCCGATTCAGCCCTCCGCTCCCTCTTCGCCGACCTTCGCTTTGGCGGCACGCGCCTGGATCCCACCGGCGCGGCCTGCTTCGTGGCGGAGGGGCGCATCCTGGTGGAGGATCTGCTGGCCTGGGGCCGTGAGGGGCGCATGGACGTGGTGGCGGTGCTCGCCGAGGAGGGCCAGGTCGAGGCGGTGAGGCCCCTGCTGCCGCCGGGCACGACCCTGTTGACGTCCACCAAGGCGGAATTGGAGCAACTCACGGGCTTCCCCTTCCACCGGGGGCTGCTGGCCGCGGCGCGGGTGCCCCAGGCCCGTCGCCTCGATTCGATCGGCTCCGCGCGGCGGCTCCTGGTGCTGCCGGCCACGGCGGATGCGGAGAACCTGGGGCAGCTGCTGCGCACGGCGGCGGCCCTGGGCCTGGATGGCGCCGTGCTGGGGCCCGGCCCGGATCCCTTCAGCCGCCGGGCGGTGCGTGTGTCCATGGGGGCCAGTTGGAAACTGCCCCTGTGGCGGGTGGAGGATCCCTGGGCCGCATTGGAGCTCTGGAAGCAGGCCGGAGGCGAAGTGGTGGCCGCGGCCCTGCCGGGCTCCGTGGCGGGCTGGGAATGGGATCCTCCGGCCCGCTGCGCGTTGGTGCTGGGGGCCGAGGGTCCCGGCCTTTCCGCGGAGGATCTGAGCCGCTGCGATCGCACCGTGCGCATCCCCATGGCCGAAGGCGTGGACAGCCTCAACGTGGCCGCGGCGGGGGCCATCCTCATGGCGAAGCTGGCCGGGGCGATCTGACCGGGACTACTGATCCCGTCCGAGGACCTGCTCGAGCACTTCCATCTCCTGCAGCGTGCTGCTGACGGCGGAGCGGGCCTCCCGGATGAGGAGGAAGCTGGCATGGAGCAGGGCGCCCGCCCCCAGGATCCCCAGGCCCACGGGGAGCCAGGCCGGCACGCCGCGCAGGATGCCGCCCAGGCCGATGGTGAAGCTGCAGCCCACCAGCAGGCCGATGGCGCTATAGAGCACCGTCATGGCGGTGCGCAGCATGAGGGCGCGCTGGGAGAGGCGGGGCAACTGATCCGCCAGCAGCTTGGCCCGGGTGGGATCGTGGGTCATGCCTTCGGCCTCCCGGGCCAGGGCGCGCACCCGATCCACCACGCGGCTCAGGCGGTTGGAGGTGGAGAGCACAAGGGTTCCGGAGGCTGAGATGAGCACCGCGGGGGTGATCATGGCGCCGAGGACTTCGTTGGCGGGGGCGGGCATGGGCCCAAGGTACCAGGATCAGGGGGTCAGGCCATTGCCCGAGACGGTATTGCCGGAGATGGTGTTTCCGGAAGAGAGGTATTCGAAGATCCCGTGTTGGGTGTTGTTCGTCACGGTGTTACCGGACACGGTGGTGCCGGTCACGCCGTTGCGCAGCAGGATGCCGTTGCCCGTGGTGAGGGTGACGGTGTTGTTCGTGATCCGGTGCCCCGCGATGTTGGATACTTCGATCCCGCTGCGCGGTGAGCTGCTCAAGGTGCCCGCGCCATTGCTTGTGAACGTGTTGCCATCCACCACGACGTTCAGGGTGTGGGAGAGCCCCGAGTACGCGATGGGCACGCCATCCTGCAGGCCGCCACCCGCGTTGTGGGTGAAGGTGCAGCCGGTGATGAGCACGTCATTCACGGTGTCGCCGGAGTTGGGCTCCAGATCGATGCCGCATTCCGGCAAGGTGCCCGCCGTGTTCTTGAAGGTGCTGTTGCGGATCTGCACGTGATTCGCGGCGGTGATGGACATGCCCTGGCGTCGGTTGTGATCCGCCACCACGCCGCAGAAGGTGAGTTCGGAGGCGAGGCCCACGTAGATGCCATCCCCCCAGCACTCCTTCACGGTGAGGCCGACCACTTTGATGGCCTGGGATCCGCCGCCGATGGACAGCCCGTGCCCCCATTCACCGGTGCTGCCGCTGTGGGCCCCGCGCTCTCCGGTGAGGGTGCCGCCGGTGAGGGTGACGTGATTGATGCCGGAAGCGATGAGGATGGCGTAGTTGGCGGAGGCGTTGGGAATGGCTTTGAGCTCCGCCCCGGAGGCCATGGCGAAGGTGAGGTTCGACTTGAGGACGATGCCCTGATTGCTCGTGCCCACGGCGTTCACCATGTAGGTGCCGGCGGGCACGAGCACGGTGCCGCCGGTTCCGGCGGCCGCGTTAACGGCCCGTTGCAGGGCCGCGGTGTCATCGGTGATCCCATCGCCCTTGGCGCCGTAGGGCGCGTCCTTCACGTTGAATATTTGGCTGGAGGCGGGTGTCGTGGCGCAGGGATCGGCGGGGGGCGGGATCCCTTTGGCCGCATCCCCCCCACCGCCTCCGCAGGCCCAGCTCAACACAAGGGGGGCCAGAGCGATCCATCGCGCTGGCTTCATGGGATCACGTGAGGGCATGGAGGTCCTTCGTGGGGCTCGCAGTGCGTGGATGAAAGGCTGGGCAGCGAAGGGGGTGTCCACCCTTGTACCGAGCCAGGGCATCCGGCGCAACCTCAGGCCGAATAGCCGCCATCCAACACCAGCTCTACACCCGCGGCGAAGCGCCCCGCCTCGCTGACGAGGTAGAGGATGCCTTCGGCGATCTCCTCGGGCGCCGCGAAGCGTTTCTGGCCGGGGCCGGGGGATTGGGCTTCCATGGCCTTCCAGGCCCCTTCGAGGCTGCCTTCCGACTTCACGAGCTCCTGGAAGAAGGGCATGGATTCCCACAGGGCCGTGCGCACGCCACCGGGCAGCACCGCGTTCACGCGGATGTGATCGCTGGCCAGCTCCAGGGCGGCGCTGCGGGCCAGCATGGAGACGCCGGCCTTGCTGGCGGCGTAGGCGGCGGCGCCGGGGGTGGACTTGCGTCCCGATGCGGAGGAGACGAGCACGATGCGCCCTTCACATTCCGCCGTGGCCTGTCCCTTCATGACGCGGGCCGCGGCACGGAGACCCAGGAAGCAGCCGTCCAGGTTCACGGCCATGACGCGGCGCCAATCCGCCCATTCGGTGTCGGTGACGGGGGCGCCGTGGGAGATGCCCGCCGCGAGCACGGCGATATCCAGGCGGCCCCAGGCCTCGAGGACATCGGCCACGGCCGCATCCCACTGGGCTTCGGAGGTGACGTCCAGCAGGAGGGCCAGAGCCTCTCCGCCGCTGTCGCGGATGTGGGCGGCGGTGGATTCGGCGCCGACGAGATCGCGGTCGGCCAGCGCCACCTTCGCGCCCCGGGAGGCCAGCATGAGGGCCGTGGCTCGCCCGATGCCCGACGCGGCGCCGGAGATGAGGGCGGTTTGGGAAGTGAAGGGGTGGCTCAGGGGGGCTCCAGTGGGAAGGGCCCCAGCCTACCGCCACTCAAGGGCGGCGGTGGAAGGGGATGACGTTGGGATGGGATTCAGATTCCGCATCCTCGGAGGGGGCCACGGGGTCGGCCCGTTCCAGATCCTCCTCACGGTAGGTGTTCTCGACGCCGTTGTCCCAGCGCACGTAGTAGGGGCGTGGCGCGGCGCCGGGCTTGTGGGGGCGCTCCCCAGCGAAGAGCACGGTGCCCGGGGCGCCGCCGCCCTGGGCCTCGGGTACCCAGTGGGGCCAGGCCCCGCCGTACATGGTCACGCCGGCGCGGGTCAGGCGGACCCGATCTCCGGCGGTGAATTCCAGCTCGTTCAGCCCCACACCCGCTTGCCGGCCACCCAGGTGCCCAGGGTCTTGCCGGGCAACTCCCAGCCCTTGAAGGGCGTGTTGTAGGACTTGGACTGGATGAAGTCGCGATCCACCTTCACCTTGGCCGCGAGGTCGATGAGCGTGAAGTCGGCGGGGGCGCCCACCTTCAGGCTGCCCAGGCCCTGGCGATCCAGGTGGAAGACCTGGGCGGGCTCCCAGGTGAGGAGGCTCACGGCCTTCTCCAGGCTGATGACCTTCTTGTTCACGAGCAGTTCGAGGGCCAGGGGGAAGGCGGTCTCCAGGCCGATGACGCCGAAGGCGGCGATGGGCAGTTCGCATTCCTTGTCGTCCCAGCCGTGGGGGGCGTGGTCCGTGGCGATGGCGTCAATGGTGCCGTCGGCCAGGGCCTCGAGGATGGCCTGGATGTCGGCCTCGCTGCGCAGGGGCGGGTTCATCTTGAAGTCGGAATCGAAGCGCATGAGCTCCTTGTCCGACAGGGCGAAGTGGTGGGGCGTCACCTCGGTGGTGACCTTGAGGCCACGCTGCTTGGCTTCGCGGATCATGCGCAGGCTGCCGGCGGTGCTGATGTGGGCCAGGTGCAGGTGGCCGCCCGTGTGCTCGGCCAGCACGATGTCGCGGGCCACCATGGCCTCCTCGGCGGCGGCGGGGATGCCCAGGCAGCCCAGCTTCGCGGAGATGTGGCCCTCGTGCATGTAGCCCTTGCCGGCCAGGTCCTTGTCCTCCTCATGGGCGACGATGGGCACGTCCAGCCACTTGGTGTATTCCAGGGCGCGGCGCATGATCGCGGAGTTCATGACGGGCAGGCCGTCATCGCTGAAGGCTACGCATCCGGCGGCCTTGAGGGTGCCGTAGTCGGCCAGCTCCTCGCCCTTGAACTCCTTGGTGACGGCGCCGATGGGGAAGTAGCGGGCCAGGTCGGCCTTCTTGGCGCGATCCAGCATCAGCTCGGTGATGGCTACGTTGTCGTTCACGGGCTTGGTGTTGGCCATGGCGCAGACGGCGGTGAAACCCCCGGCCACGGCCGCGCGGCCGCCGGTCTCGATGGATTCCTTGCGGGTTTGGCCGGGCTCGCGGAAGTGCACGTGCAGATCGATGAAGCCGGGCGTCAGCAGTGCGCCGTTGCCGTCCACCTTCTCCGCCCCTGCGGCCTGGGGGTGGGAGGCGGCGTCGGGACCGATGGCCGCCACCCGTCCATCCACGACCAGGAGGGCACCCTTGGCATCCAGCTTCTGGGCGGGGTCGAGGAGGCGAACGTTGGTGACGAGCAGGGACATGGCGGGGCTCCAAACACTCTATTTCACCACGATCCAGGGGCTTCCCTCAGCGGGAAGATGGCACATCCAAGGACTCCATGCGGTGCTCCACGAGCATCCACTGGGCCGCGGCCAGGGTCACCAGCACGGGGAAGGCCTCCAGGAATCCCAGCGAGATCCAGAGGAAGAGGTCGGCCCGCTCCCATTGGTAGGCGAGCACGGTGGCCCTGAAGGCGTGGAAGCCGCCGTGCACCACCAGGGTGGCCACCACGATGTGCCCCGTGCGGGCGAGCACCGGGTGCAGGTTGCGGCCAAGCACCCAGGCGCCATGGAGGAGGAAGGGAATGCCGCCCACGGAGAACGCGAAGGGGCGCCCCTGCAGGTGGGCTGAAAGCGGCGCGAGCACGCCCAGGTAGAGGGCCACCGGAGCCAGGGCCAGGGGGGCCGGGGCGGACCGGCCCACGAACCGAAGGCAGCCGATCCATTGGAAGCCGAGACCCAACATCAGCAGCGAGTTCCGCAGGGCGGTGAGGTAGAGGTCCCCGGGCTCCTGGTGGGCATGCACCAGGTAGAGCCCGATGCCGCTGGCCGTGCTCCAATAGCTCGCGGCCCAAGCGGTCACCCCCGGTCGATGGAGCCAGGCCCTCAAAATCCAGGAGAACCAGGCCGCCACCCCGAATAGGGCGATGGCCAGGGCCAAGCCGAGGGTGTCGTAAATGAAATTCAAGGGGACTCCGCAAAGACGTTATAACCTCTTTTAGAGAGGTTCGCAGCAGCTTCCTCGGCCCCTCGGAAGGCTACTCCATGCGGTAGTTCGGCGCTTCCTTGGTGATCATCACGTCGTGGGCGTGGCTTTCCCGGAGGCCGCTGGCGCTGATCTCCACGAACACGGCCTTCTTCTGGAAGTCGGGGATGCTCTTGCCGCCGCTAAGGCCCATGCCGGCGCGGAGGCCGCCCATGAGCTGGGTCACGAGCTGGCTCATGCGGCCCTTGTAGGGCACCTGGCCTTCGATGCCCTCAGGCACGAGCTTCGTGTCGTCCTTGCCTTCCTGGAAGTAGCGATCCTTGGAACCCTGCTTCATGGCCCCGAGGCTGCCCATGCCGCGGTAGGACTTGAAGGTGCGGCCCTGGTAGAAGATCGTCTCGCCGGGAGCCTCATCGGTGCCCGCGAAGAGGCTGCCGATCATGACCACGTCCGCGCCCGCGGCCACGGCCTTGGCGATGTCGCCGGAGAACTTGATGCCGCCATCCCCGATGCAGGGCACGCCCGCTTCGCGGCAGGCCCGGGAGGCCTCGGCGATGGCGGTGATCTGGGGCATGCCCGCGCCGGTGACGATGCGGGTGGTGCAGATGGAGCCGGGCCCGATGCCCACCTTCACGCAGTCGGCGCCGGCGGTGATGAGATCCTTGGCGCCCGCGTAGGTGGCCACGTTACCGGCGATCACGGGGGTATCGGGGAAGGCTTTCTTGAGGTCGCGCACGGCGTCCAGCACGCCCTGGCTGTGGCCATGGCTGCTGTCCAGGCAGAGCACGTCCACATGGGCGTTCACGAGGGCCCGGGCGCGGTCCAGCAGATCCTTGCCCGCGCCCACGGCGGCGCCCACCCGCAGGCGACCCATGGCGTCCTTGGCGGCGTTGGGATACTCGATGCTCTTCTCGATGTCCTTGACGGTGATGAGGCCCTTGAGGGCGCCCGCGTCATCCACCACGAGGAGTTTTTCAATGCGGTGCTTCTGGAGGGTGACCTTGGCCTGCTCCAGGGTGGTGCCCACGGGCACGGTGACCAGATCCTTCTTCGTCATGGCCTCGGAGACGGGGATGTCCCAGCGGGTTTCGAAGCGGAGGTCGCGGTTGGTGAGGATGCCCACGAGCTTGCCGTCCTTCACCACGGGCACGCCGCTGATGCGGAACTTGGCCATCAGGGCCTCGGCGTCGCGGATGGGCTGCTCGGGGGTGATGGTGATGGGGTTGGTGATCATGCCGCTCTCGGAGCGCTTGACCCGATCCACTTCCTCCGCCTGCTGCTCGATGGGGAGGTTCTTGTGGATGATGCCCAGGCCGCCCAGCTGGGCGATGGCGATGGCCATGCGGGCCTCGGTCACCGTGTCCATGGCCGCGCTGATGAGGGGGATGTTGAGGGTGAGGTCCTTGGCCAGGCGCGTCTTCAGATCGACGGCGTTCGGGTGGACCTCCGAGTGACCGGGGGTCAGGAGCACGTCATCGAACGTGAGGGCTTTCATGAGGGGCAAGGTGAGCATGGGAGCCTTCCGGACAGAACCTTTTGCCTAGGAGCGGAGGCAGCGGGACCTTGCAAGGCATGTTCTCACGGCAGAGACCTTTAATCCAGCGGAGGTTCCCGAAGCCTGCCGGAGGTGCCTGGTACGAGGGGGCTGAAGCCCTGCCTTGGTCAAATCTCACAGGCCCCCCCTTTTCAGCCCTTTGGGAGCGGATCCTCGGGACGGGCGTTTTCCGCCGCTTGACGGGCCGGGAACCCTGCCTAGGATTTGGGCACCGTAATCACAACCAAGGACCCCCGATAAAGGGCCCTTGGACAACCATTTTCAACGGGAGGAACGATGGAATTTTTGCGCCCTGAGATCCAGGACCACCTGATGAAAGAGCATTTCGAGTTCAAGAAATTGATGGAGGAACATCGGAGCGCGGATGAGCGGCTTCGAAACCTCCAGAACAAGGCCCGGCTCAGCGCCCAGGAAAGCGTGGAGGAGGTTGAGTTGAAGAAGCAGAAACTCCGGGCCAAGGAACGCATCTACCAGATTGTTCAGGAGCACGACGGGCGGGAACACTAGGAACCCTGCGTCACCATCATGAAGAAGGGCCCGCGCTGCGGGCCCTTCTTCATGCGATCCAAAGCGATCCGCCATCCGGCAGCGTCACCGCCGGCAGCGTCACCGCGGGATGGTCACCGCGGCATCGCCGCTGCATGGTGGGTTGATGGACATCCAGCCGGCATCGCGGGTCACAGCTCCGGCATCCGGGGCTGGAAGCTGCCGCCCACCCAATACACCCACTCCAAGGGATCCTTCACGTCCCAGAGCAGCACCTTGGCCTCGGCGCCGGGATGGAGGTGCCCCAGGTCCGGGCGTCCCAGGCTGCGGGCCGCATGGAGGGTCATGGCGGTGTAGGCTTCCTCGAAGGTCATGCGGAGTTGCAGGCAGCCCAGCCGAAGCACCAGCAGGGGATCCAGGCAGGGGCTGGAGCCGGGGTTGAAGTCCGAGGCCAACGCCACGCGACACCCCGCCTCGATCATCTTCCGGGCTGGAGCCCAATCGCGCATGCCGAGGAAGAGGGTGGTGGTGGGCAACAGGATGGGCGTGACGCCCGCCGCGGCCATGGCCTTCATTCCTGCTTCGCTGCAGAACATGAGGTGATCGGCGGAGGCGCCGCCCAGCTCCGCGGCCAGTTCGGCACCGCCCGTCCAGCTCAGTTCGTCGGCGTGCACCCGCGCCTGAAGGCCCAGGGCCCGACCGGCTTCGAAGATACGGCGCCCCTGCGCCACCGTGAAGACGCCCGTCTCGATGAACACGTCGCAGTAGCGGGCGAGGCCGGGGAAACGGGCCACGAGCTCAGGCAGCCAGGATTCCGCCACGAGCCGGCTGTAACCCTCGGGGTCGCCTGCGAATTCCGTGGGGATGTCGTGGGCGGGCAGAAGGGTGATGTCCAGGCTCCAGCCCTTGGCCTTCAATTCCAGATAGGCCTCGCACAGGCGGCTTTCGGCTTCCAGCTCCAGGCCATAGCCCGTCTTGGCTTCGATGTGCACGATGCCGCGGGAGCGCATCTCGCGAAGGCGCGCCTCGCCTACGGCCACCAGCTCGGGCACGGTGGCGGTGCGGGTGGCGCGCACGGTTTCGCGGATCCCGCCGCCTTCCGCGGCGATCTGCGTGTAGGGCACGCCATGGAGGCGGCGGTTGAACTCCTGGGAACGATCTCCGCCGAAGAGCAGGTGCGTGTGGGGGTCCACGAAGCCGGGCGTGGCCCAGGCCCCGCCGCCGTCCACCACGGGCGCGCCGGCCCAGGGGGCGGGCAGGTCGGCTTCGGGGCCGAGCCAGGCCACGCGGCCATCCTCCACCGCCAAGGCGGCGGCGGGAATGCGATCCACCGACCATGACGTGTGGGGGTCGGGAGTGAGGAGGCCTCGGAGGTTCTTCAGGACAGAGCGGCGCATGGGAAGATCATGACCGATGACTCGGTGGCACCTCTACCTCCTCCGCTGCGGCGATGGCACCCTCTACTGCGGCATCGCCGTGGATGTGGCGGCGCGCCTGGCGCAACACGAGGCGGGGAAGGGCGCCAAGTACACTCGGGGGCGGGGGCCGCTGGAACTCGTCTACGAAGAGGCCTGCAACGGCCGGAGCGAAGCCTTGAAGCGGGAACGGGCCGTGAAGGGGCTCACCCGGGAGGCGAAGCTTCGGTTGATTCAAGGAATGGTAAGCCGGTGAGAACGGTGATGGCCGGTGATCCCCGCCGGCCGTACCGGCCATGGTCCTTGATGGGGCTTCTGGCCCTTTCGACGTGCTCCATGGCACCATGCGCCATGCGTCCCGCCTGCTTCGCCCTCTCCCTGCTCGGCCTGCTATCGGCCTGCAACCATCCAATGGTGGTGCATCCCCCGGCGGATCGCGTCGCGCGGGAAGCCCGGGCCCTGGAGGCCGTGCGGCGTCTGGGCCAGCCCGGCGATTGGTTGGTGATCCGCGGCTACCACGCCACGGACGACTTCGTGAGCGTGGCCACCCACGCGCCCTTCAGCCATGTGGCGGTACTGGATCCGGAAAAGGATCAGGTCATCGAGGCCGAAGGCAAGGGCCTGCACACCAC
This sequence comes from Holophagaceae bacterium, assembly GCA_035255465.1. Taxonomy (GTDB): domain Bacteria; phylum Acidobacteriota; class Holophagae; order Holophagales; family Holophagaceae; genus JAFDVN01. The sequence goes on along the minus strand of DATEZP010000086.1, from coordinate 895 downwards.
CCCCTTGCCGGAGTTCATGAAGAAGGCCCACCGCCTCATCCTCATGCGGTCCCAATGGGCCACCACCCCGGAACGGCAACAGGCCGCCGTGGCGAAGGCCCGGGGATATGTGGGCAAGGGCTACGACTTCGCCGGCCTCGTGGGCCTCAACGTGCCCGACCGCTTCTACTGCAGCGAACTGGCCGTCGCGGTGTACGCTCCCCATGCCTCCCGAAAGGACTACCTCCCGCCCGTGCTGCCGCCGGCGGACATGCATTTCTGGGCCACGATCCTGTGGGATAGCGGGCCGGTGGTGGGGAACTGATTGGTTTTCAGCTAGCGCTTCCCAATCGCTCATCTTCATTTCTGGAATTACATGACTTTCAATTCCGTAGAGACTCGGTTGGCGATTCTGGTGGTTGGAAACGCCCCCGTCCTTGTGATCTTGGGCTCAATGTTTTTCTCCTCATGGAGCGAATTCTTCTCGGCCTTCATCCCGGATTTTGAATTTGGGTTTTGGTCCTGGGTGCTCGACTCTCACACCCGGATCAATTGGGACAACCTCAAACTGGGTTTGTTCCTCATGCTTTCGGCCCTCCTCCTCGCGGGAGAGTACCGATTCTTCTGGCCTACCCCTGAGGCCCAAGATCCAAAGCCAAAATTCAACCTTCAAGCCATGGGAGCCCCGGACCCTCAACGTGCCGCAATGCCGCCGCTGCGCGGAAGCGCAGGTGCATCTGCAAGCTAGGCAGCGCTTCGCGTCTTTTTAACCCTGCCGCCCCTTCACCATCTCCGCCTGCAGACCCTTCACGGCGGCCTTGGGGTCCGCCGCTTTGAACACCGCATTCCCGGCCACGAGGCAGTCGGCGCCGGCGCGGATGAGGTCGGCGGCGTTCTTGGTGCCGACACCACCATC
>DATEZP010000085.1:0-12531 GCA_035255465.1 Holophagaceae bacterium | reverse complement strand
GTGCTCATCATGGAGCTCATCAACAACATCGCCAAGGGCCACGGCGGCTACTCCGTGTTCGCGGGCGTGGGCGAGCGCACCCGTGAGGGCAACGACCTCTGGCACGAGATGATGGACAGCGGCGTCATCAACAAGGACGACATCTCCAAGAGCAAGGTGGCCCTGATTTACGGCCAGATGACCGAGCCCCCCGGAGCCCGTGCCCGCGTGGCCCTCACCGGCCTCACCGTCGCCGAGTACTTCCGCGATCAGGAAGGCAAGGACGTGTTGCTCTTCGTGGACAACATCTTCCGCTTCACCCAGGCCGGCGCCGAAGTGAGCGCGCTGCTGGGCCGCATGCCCTCCGCCGTGGGCTACCAGCCCACCCTGGCCACCGAGATGGGCGGCCTGCAGGAGCGCATCACCTCCACGAAGAAGGGCTCCATCACCTCCGTGCAGGCCGTGTACGTGCCCGCGGACGACTACACCGATCCCGCGCCCGCCACGACCTTCGCCCACTTGGACGCCACCACCAACCTGAGCCGTGAGATCGCGGCCCTGGGCATCTACCCTGCGGTGGATCCCCTGGCCTCCACCTCCCGCCTCCTGGATCCCCGCATCCTGGGCGACCACCACTACAACACCGCCATGCGCGTGAAGTCCATCCTCCAGAAGTACAAGGAGCTCCAGGACATCATCGCCATCCTCGGCATGGACGAGCTCTCCGAGGACGACAAGCTGGTGGTGGCCCGCGCCCGCAAGATCCAGCGCTTCCTCTCCCAGCCCTTCCACGTGGCCGAGCAGTTCACGGGCATGGCGGGCAAGTACGTGAAGCTCGAGGACAGCATCAAGGGCTTCGCCGAGATCTGCGACGGCAAGTGGGATCACCTGCCCGAGCAGGCCTTCTACCTCGTCGGCACCATCGAAGAGGCCGTCGAAAAGGCCGAGAAGATGAAGGCCTAAAAGCCTGAACCACCAAGGCACCAAGACACCAAGGAAAGCCGGTGATTGGTTCCACGCCTTTCTTGGTGCCTTGGTGTCTTGGTGGTTGTTCCCTTTTTCAATCGAGGCCCCATGGCTGGTCAATTGCTTCTCGAAGTCGTCACCCCTGAACGCCGGGTCTTTTCCGCCCAGGTTCAGGAAGTCATGTTCCCCACGGCCCACCGCGGGTACTACGGCATCAAGCCGGAGCACACCCCCGTGCTGACCCCCGTGGGCAACGGCCTCATCTACTTCACCCAGGAAGGCCAGCGCCACTGGCTGACCGTGTTCGGCGGCTTCGCGGAAGTGGGTCCGGACCACGTCACCATCCTGGCCCGTGAATCCGAGACCGTGGACATGATCGACCTCTCCCAGGCCGAATCCGACAAGCAGCACGCCCTGAAGCTGCTGAAGGAAGCCCACACCGAGCACGACATGGACGAAGCCCAGGCCACCCTGGAAGCGAGCATCATCCGCATCCAGGCTGCCAGCCACCCGGGTGGGCACGGCTTCTAGTCACTTTTCCTCATGCGACAATGGAGGGCCCCCGATGAAGGTCGGGGGCCTTTCCCTTTCCGGAGTCCGCGTGCCCGAACTGCCCATCATCGATCCCAAGCAACTGGACATGCTCCGGGAGCTGGATCCCGAGGGCGCCTCGGAATTGATCCGGGAGCTGATCGGCATCTTCGAGGAGGATGCCCCCCTGCGCGTGGCCGACCTCAAGGCGGCCCTGGCCGCGGGTTCCGCCACGGATGCCGGCCATGCGGCCCACGCCCTCAAGGGCGGCGTGGCCAACCTGGGCCTCGCCCGGCTGGCGGAACTGGCCCGGCTCGCCGAGAACGCGGCCCGCGAAGGCAACTTGGCCCCCGTGGCCGCGCTGGTGGAACCCATCGAGGCGGGCATCCAGGAAGGGCTGGAGGCCCTGAAGGCCGGCCTCTAGGCCCTCCCGCCCTACCAGGCGAACTGTTCGTTCTGTTCCAGCATCCGCAGCCGGGGATCGCCGAGGGCGCGGAGCTGGGGCAGCATCTGGGGCTTGTCGCCGGGGGTGAGGTGGTAGATGGCCACCGGCACGTTGCGGGTGAGCTTCTTCAGCTCCTCGCCCAGCATGCGGGGCGTGAGGTGCTTGCTGGCCTCCGCGAGCCAATCCTGCTCGTTGGGGAAGGAGGCTTCCGTGATGAGCAGGCGCAGGTTGGGCGTGGCGTTGGCGACTTCCCAGATGCGGTCGGTGTGGCAGGTGTCGCTGGTGAAGATGAAGGCGTCCTTCCCGTCGTCCACCTTGTAACCCACGCAGGGCACCAGGTGGTTCACGCGGATGGGCGTGAAGGTCACGCCGCACACGGTGGTGCCCTCCTCGGGCACGACTTCCGTGTAGCGGATGGTGGGATCGTTCGGGTTGGGAATCACGCTGAAGTCGGGCCACAGCTCATCGTTGAAGAGGTGGCGGCGCAGCACGTCCAGCGTTTCCGGTAGGGCGTGGATCACCACGGGCTCGGCGTTGTGGCCGAAGATGTTCTTCGTGAAGAAGGGCAGCGTGCAGATGTGATCGAGGTGGCTGTGGCTCAGGAAGACGTGGCGGATCCGCTTCTGCTCCTCCACCGTGAGCGCGCCCGTGAGGCTGCCCGCATCGATGGCCACCTCCTCGTTGATGAGCAGCCCCGTGAGGCGCTCACCATCCGCCTCACCGCCGCTGCATCCCAGAATGCGCAGTTCCATGGTCTCCCTTGGGTTGAGCCACGATAACAAGAGTGCAAAAAAAAGGCACCCGGGGAACCGGGTGCCCTTTCCTGAGCGGAGGCGCTTAGAAGCGGAAACCAGCCTGGAGGCTGAGTTCGGTCTTGGGCAACGCCACGCCGTAGGCCTTGTTGGCATCCACGCTGCCCGAGGCGTAGGAGTAATCGCCCTGGCTGGCGAGGTCCATGGCCACTTCGAAGCGGACGAAGGGCTTCACGGCCGGCATGGGGAAGGTGTAGCCCACCTGGGCGCGGAGCCAGGGGCTGAAGTGGTTCACGCCAATGCGCTGCTCGTAGCCAGGGGACTGCTGGATGAGCGTGCCTTGGACGGCCCGGAGGTCCATGCCGACGCCGAGGTCGAGGGGCACGTGCCAGGTGGCCATGGCGCCGACACCGAGGTAGCTCCACTCGTACTGGCCGATCTTGGTGCCGTTGAGCTTCAGATCGGACTTGCTGGACATGCGCCAGCTGGCATCCATGCTGAGGTCCGCGGGGCCGAGCTTGGCGACGGTGGTGCCGAAGCGGAGGCCGAGACCGGAGAACTTGTCGCTCTCCAGGGTCTGGGCGGGGCTGCCGGTCTGGTTGAAGCTGCCGGAGCGGCCCGAGGCCGAGCTGTAGAACAGGGAAACTTCCTTATCGCCCGCGAGGCCGGGGAGGGACACGAGGCCAGCGAGGACGAGGGGGGCAATGCGCTTCATTCATGCTCCTGTTGGATGCGCCTAAGTGGCACATCTAAACTGTACATGACTGGTTAAAAAAACGCATTAAAAAACGGACTAAATGTTTAAATCCTCAAACAACGAGGGCACCTTTGCAGGTGCCCTCGTTGAGATTTGAAGATGATCGATTAGAAGCGGAGCCCGGCGTAGATGCCGACCTGCATCTTGGGGGCAATGGACTTCAGCGCATCTTCGGCACTGCCCGTCTCGTTGGATTTGCTGGTGAGGGGAGCGGCGACTTCCAGGCCGAGGAAGGGCTTCACGAGGGGGGTGGGGAAGGCGAAGCCAACATTGGCACGAGCCCACGGCCGGCCGTAGTTGGTGCTGGTGGAACCGTCGTCAAGCTTTTCGAACCGATACTCAACCCCAGCACCGATTGCGACGCCGGCCTTGAAGTTGAACATGGCACCCAAGGAGTAATGGCTGTGCTTCAGCTCGCCATCGAGACCAAGGTTGTTTTTGATCGTCGCCTTCGATTCAGGCTGGTACCCACCCGTCAGCTGAAAGAGGGCGGGGCCGATGTCGACAACGGAGTACCCAAACCGCATGCCCACCACTGTCTTGGATTCAGGTTCAGCGGTAATTCCGAGCACATTGAAATCCTTGTAGGTTTGCCGGCCCACAAAGACACCCACTTCAAAGTTCTGGGCGGCCAGCGGTGCCGCGGCCACGAGCAACACGGGAAGGATCAGCTTTTTCATAGGATCTCCATGGGAAGGAACGGGCGTTGTGGGCCCATCGTGACGCCAAGGGTGGGGGTCGTCAACGCCTACGTGCCATTCAAGGCGAGGGTGTAGGTGCCAATTCCCCGTGCGACTTGGGCTAGCCTTGTCTCAATGCGCGCCGCCCTGGGATTCCTGCTCCTCGATGCCTTCGACCCCGATACGGGGGAGCTGACGCTGCGGGTGGGGCTGGATTCGGACCTGGGTGATCACCCGGTGTTGAGGGTGAAACTCCATCTGGGGCGCTCCGGCGATCCCCTGGACCTCCTCAAGCGGGAGCTGCGCACCCACGCCCAGATGCCCCTGCCGCCCCTCTGGGAGCATGGCCTGCGCACCATCATCCACGCCCTGGAAGCGGAGCTGGAGGGCCCCGAGGGCCGCAATGCCGTGCGCTACCTCTGGGTGGGCACCCAGGTGCTGCACCCTTCAGACCCCCATCAGGGCACGCCCAATCACCCCGTGGGGCAACAGGTGGAGATTCTCCGCACCTGGTCCCATCGCCTGGAGGAAGCCGGAGAGCGCGTGCGCGCGGCCGAGTTCATGGAGCGCCTGCTCCTGCTGGCACCCCGGGATCTGGGCGCCCTCGCCCGCCTGGCGGCCTTCTTCCGGGACCAGGGCCTGCCCGAGGAACTGGCCTCCGTCACCGCCCGCTGGGTGGCCGCGGATCCCCGGAGCCTGGAGGCCCGCCTGAGGCACGGGGAGGCTCTCCTGGCCCTGGGCCGCTGCGACGAGGCCAAGCGCGCCTTCGAAGCCGTGCTCAAGTCCCAGCCCCTGCACCTCCTGGCCCACCTGGGCATGGCCCAGGCCGTGGGCCTGCTGGGGGGCAATCCCTTCCCGCACCTGGACGCCGCCCAGGAACTGGATGCCCCGGCCGTGGCCTCGGCCCTGCGGGAGACCTTTGATTTCCGCCTTCTGAACCCCCCGCCCGGAGATAGGATCTATCCCTTCGAAGAGCTGGCCGGCCTGCTGGGCGTCAGTGGCGCCGAGGTGCGGGGCTTCCAGACGGAGCGGGCCCTGCCCGTGGCCGATGCCGACGGCGCCGTGCGCGAATCCGAATTGAGCCGCTGGGTGGGGGTCATGAACCGCTACCACCTCTTGCCCAATCCGCTGAACTGGAGCGCGCCCACGCCCCGGAAGCTGCCGGAGTTGGCGTAGGAAGCTGCTGCCGGGAGTTCTGCCCCTTCCCCGAACTGGCCGAACGCCCCCCTTCACGGGACAATGGAAGGCTATGACCGCCCTCCTCCGAACCGACCTCCCGTTCCCCATCTTCCGGCGTGGCAAGGTGCGCGATGTCTACGAGCTGGGGGATCGCCTCCTCATCGTGGCCACGGATCGCATCAGCGCCTTCGATTGCGTGATGCCCGAGGGGATCCCCGACAAGGGCCGCATCCTCACGGCGGTGGCGAGCTTCTGGTTCAAGGCCAGCGAGGACCTGCTGCCCAACCACTTCCGCAAGGCCCACGAGTGGCCCGCGGAGCTGGAGCCCTTCCGCGCCGAGCTGGCGGGCCGGGCCGTGGTGGTGGAGAAGACGAATCCCCTGCCCGTGGAGTGCGTGGTGCGCGGCTACCTGGCCGGTTCCGGCCTCAAGGAATACAACGCCACGGGCGAAGTGTGCGGCGTGAAGCTGCCCGCGGGGCTCCAGTTGGCGGATCGTCTGCCCGAGCCCATCTTCACCCCGGCCACCAAGGCCGAGAGCGGCCACGACGAGAACATCTCGTTCGCGCGCATGGCGGAGATCGTGGGCGCCGACCTCGCCGCGCAGCTCCGCACCCTGAGCTTCGCCCTCTATGAGCGCGGCTCCAAGCTCGCCGCCGAGCGGGGCATCCTGCTCGCCGATACCAAGTTCGAATTCGGCGTGGCCGCCGATGGCACGCTGCTGCTCATCGATGAAGCGCTCACCCCCGACAGCAGCCGCTATTGGCTGGCGGACCAGTGGAAGCCGGGCATCACGCCCCCCAGCCTGGATAAGCAGTTCCTCCGCGATTACCTGGAGACGCTGCAGGATTGGAACAAGCAGGAGCCCGCGCCGCATCTGCCGGAAGCCATCGTCACCGGCATTCGCGACCGCTACCTGGACCTGGCGCAACGCTTCGGCATCGCGATCTGAGCTCGGGGGCCCCTTGGGCTCAGGGCACGTCCTTGAGCCAGGCGGCCTCCCCGCGCCACAGCCGCTGACCGCGGCTGAGCAGGCCCTTCAAGGCGGCCTCCACCTCAGGGCGCGTCAGTCGCTCCACGGCCGCCCGGGCGGGGAGCCCCCGCAGCCGGGCCCGGAGGGCCTGAGCGGGGTTCAGCGGCAGCAGGGTCTGGCGGCCCCTCCAGAAGGCCTTGGCGGCGACCACTTCCGCGTCCGTGAAGGAGAGGCTGGCGAGCCCGGCCTGGAGGGCCGTGAGCGCGGCCTGGGGGGTGTCGCCCTGGACCTGGAGGCGCCAGGGGTCGCCGGGCTCGCCATGGCCCTCCAAGCGGGAGGCGAGGAGCACCTCCAGCAGGGCGCTGGCGGCGTCCTCCGGGGGCAGGGGCGGGAAGGCCATCCAGAGTTCACCAGGGCCCGATCGCTCGGATTTGACATCCGCGGGGGCGGGGTGGGCCTCCAGCGGCGCCTCCACCTCGGCGGGGTTCCAGGCGCCGAGATCCAGCAGGAGGCGCTGGGTGGCCTGGGAGGGGCTGAGGTCCCCCTGGATGCAGAGGCGCAGGCGCCCGGGCCGACGGACGCGCTGGAGCAGCGTCTCCAGATCCTTGATGGCGACCTTGGCCAAGGTGGATTCCGGGGGCGGGAGCTGAAGGCTGCCCGAGGCCTGGTGGAGGAAGGCCGACACGACGGCCTCGGGGTGGGGCCGGTGGTAGAGGCGTTGGCGCTGGGTCTCGAAACTCTCGGGATCCAAGGGCGCGCGGCCCAGCAGATCCCCCAGCAGGCCGAAGGCCAGCTCCTGATCCCGGCTGCGGAAGGCCAGGGTGATCCGCAGGCCATGGGGATCCAGCGTCAGCCCCATCTGGATGCCACTGCGATCCAGCAGGGCCTGGAATTCCGCCGCGCTGCGGTTGCCCTTGGGGCTGCCTTCCAACGTGGCGACCAGGAGGGCGGGCAGGCCCGGCAGGTGCGCGGGCACTTCCTCGGGACGGATGGGCAGGAGGCCTTCCATCCGGATGATGGCGGCATCGTGCTCTTCCCAGAGCAGGGCCGTGAGCCCGCTGGGGAGCTGGATCCGCGCGGGGGTGGGTTCCTGGGCGGAGAGGGCACTGGCGGCGAAGGTGGATACGAGGAAGAGGCCGGCCTTCATCGGAGGTTCACCTGTTCCTTCACCTGATCCTGGAGCAGCTTGAGGGACCGCTCGCGATCCTCCCGGGGGAGCATGCGCAACTGGCGGAGGGTTTCGCTCACCAGGGTTTCGATCTGCGCGGGATCCTCGATGCGGCGGCGGGCCAGGGTGCGCAACACCTGGGCGGCGGCGGCTTCCAGGGGATCCGTGGCGGCGAGTTCGGGGGCCAGGAAGGCCTCCGTGAGGCGGCTGGTCTGCAGGTGCTTCCGCGCCACGGCCTGCAGGGTTTCCGGCGCCAGTTTGGCCATGCGCTCCATGGTGGTGAGGGGCAGGCGCCAATCGCCGCCCTCGGCCCAGCCCAGGGCCAGCGCGCGGGCGAGGCCCGGCGCGGATTGGAAATCCAGGGCCTGGGCCAGCTCGCCCTGCTGCAAGAGGCGCTGCCATTCCTGGGGGCCCATGGGCTCCTGCTGGAGGCGCAGGATCTCCGCTTGGAGCCCGCCTTCCAGGGAGGCGAGACCCACGCCATCGGCGGGCTCCAGATCCAGCTGGAACAGCGCCGTCTGCCGGGAGCCATTGGCGCCCAAGGTCCCAGCGGCGGATTTGGCGAGGCCCCGCTCCACGAGCCGCTGATGCAGGCGGCTGGTGGGACCTTCCACCAGGCAGACCATGAGGGCCCGCAGGGGCAGGAAGTCGGGGTGGCTGCGGGGGGGCACGCGCCAGGCGGCGAGGAGGCGATCTCGGCTGCCGCTTTGGGCCTGGAGGCGCCGGTTGCCCAGGTCACCATCCTGATCGAAGAGGGCCGGCTCCGGCGCCTCCTGGGCCTTGAGGGTGCCGAGGGTCTTCTCCAGCAGGGGTTGCAGGGGGGCGGTGCCCACGTCGCCCACGATGACCATGAGCAGCCGCTCGGGCACCAGATGGCCCTTTGCGTAGGCGCGCAGCTCAGCCCAGCGCAGGCCTTCGAGGCTGCCCGGGGATCCCTGCAAGTCCCGGCCGTAGGGGTGGCCGGGCAGGGCGGACGCGGCCAGCAGCGCCGTGCCCCGATCCCGGGAGGGATCCTTCAATTCGGCGAGGAGGGAGGCGCGGGCCTCGGGGAAGCGGGCCAGCCGCATGGCTTGGAGCCGCTTGGATTCCGTGTGGAGGAAGGGCTCCAGCTGGTTCAGGGGCAAATCCACCGCGTAGATGAGGGCATCCTGGCTGACCCGGGCCTGGGTCAGCCCGCCGGAGGCGAGGTAGAGGTCTTGGGCGGGCCCCTGCGATTTCGAATCCCGGCGGCGGGCCTCCAGGGTTTTGAGGGTGGATTCCAATTCCTCCACGGTGGTTTCGGAGCCGGAGCCGCGCTCCAGGCGCCGCCGCTCCACCCGCAGGGATTCCCGCAGTCCGTCCTCCTGGGCGAGTTGATCCTCCAGGGCCTTGGTGGGGGGCTCCAGATCCTCGGGGCGCGTCTCCGCGTAGAGGGTCCGGGCCAGCAGGGTGGAGGCGCCCTGCATTTCCGGCGGCTCCTCCGCCGCGCCGCCTCGGAAGCAGAGGGTGGCGTGGAAGGCACCGAGGCCCGGGCGCTCCACCACCAGCACCCGGGCCCCGTTCTGGAGCCTGAGTTCCTTGGCATCCACGCGGAGCGGGGTCTGGCAGAAGAGGGGGGCGGCGGCGAGCAACAGGGCGAAACGCATGGGTACAGGCTACTACCGAGACGACACGGGCGCCTTTGGGCGCCCGCGCGAGTCGAGTGGGGGATGGGCTTACCTCAAATGGATGCTGCCGTTGCTGCTGCGCAGGCGGATGGCCTGGGTGGAACCGGGCACCCGCAGACGGGCCCAGGACTTGCCCATCTCCACCAGCTCCACGCCGGGGCGATCCACGTGCACGGAACCGTTGGAGGTCTTGGCGTCGATTTCACCGGTGGCGGAGCCCAGGCCGAGGTGGATGGAGCCGTTGCTGGTGGTGAGGTCGATGCCCTGGTTGCGGCCGTCGAGGTCGGTGGCGGTGATGGAGGCGTTGCTGGTGCAGAAATCCACGCCGCCCTTCACGCCGTCCAGGGTGAGGCTGCCGTTGCTGGAGCCCCCCTTCACGCGGCCGTCGATGGCCCGCAGGGTGACGGCGCCATTGGAGGTGCGGGCGTTAACGTCCCCCTTCACGTTCTCGATCATCAGGCTGCCATTGCTGGTGGTGACTTCCAGGGAGCCCACGGTGTCACGGACTTCCACACGGCCATTGCTGGTGCGGTAGTGGCCTTCCAGGCGCTTGGGCACGCGGAGGGTGAAGTTCACGGCGTCGCTGCCGCCCCAGTTCCAGCCCGAGTGGTTGGGCAGGATGGCTTCCACCTCCAGGCCGTTGCCCGTGCGGCGGATTTCGAGCTTCACGGAGTTATCCGTGCGCTCTTTGATGTCGGCCCGGATCTCCACTTCCTCCTTGTCCCAGGTGGAGACTCGGATGGCGCCATTGGCGCTCTTCACCTGGAGGACGGAGCCCGCCTTGAGGGCCTCGGTCTTGGTCTCGGTGCGCTCGCCGGCGGAGAGGGCCAGGGCGGGCAGAAGCAAAGCAGCGGCTAGGGTCCGCATGGGAGCCTCCTTCAGGTGGGGAATGGCTGGATTACGGGGGGCCGGGGCCTGGGTTTATCGGATCTTGATGGACCCGTTGGTGGTCTCGATGCGGATTTTCTGATCGCGGCCGGGCACCTTCAGGTGCAGGCGATGCTTGCTGATCTCGCCCTGCACGGTGGCCCCCCGCACATTGGCCTCGATGCTGCCGTTGCTGTTCTCGGCGAAGAGATCGCCGGAGGCCTTGCCCAGCTCAACCTGCACGCTGCCGTTGGTGGTCTCGATGGTGATGCCCTCGCCCCAGCCATCCAGGCCACTGGCGCTCACGGAGCCGTTGGTGGTGCTCACCTGCACGCCGCCCTCCACATCCTCCAGGATCACCTTCCCGTTGGTGGTTTCGGCCTTGATCCGGGCCTTGAGCCGGCGGGCTTCGATGGTGCCGTTGGTGGTATCGGCGTGGACTTCGCCGGTCACGTCCTCCACCCGCACGCCGCCATTGGTGGTCTCGCAGCGGGCGTAGCCCTCCAGCTTCGTCACGGTGACGGCGCCGTTCATGGTGCGGGCGTGGAGCAGGAGGCGGTGGGGCACCTGCAGCGTCATCTCGCATCGGGGGCTCATGTGGACGAATCCGAAGGTGAAGCCGGGCTTGGCGAATTGGGCTTCGATATCGAGGTCCCCATCCTTGCGGGTGACGAGGAGCTGGACCTTGCGGTTGTCCGTATCCCGGATCTCCGCCGTGAGGGCGACCTTATCCTGGTTCCAGCCGGTCACGCGGATGGCGCCATTGCGATTGCGGATCCAGAGCTTGGAACCGGCCACCAGGGGCTCCTCGCGCTTTTCCACCCGGGATTCGCCGCCCGTGAAAGGTTCCGGAGGGGCGGGGGGGGCCGGCGGCGCGGGGGGGGCCGGCGGGGGCGGTGGCGGAGGCGCCTGGGCAGCGAGGATAAAGGCGCTGCAGGCGATGAGGGCCAGGCTCTTGAGACGGCTCATGGGCGACTCCGGTCAGTCAAGGATCCAGGGCGGGCCTGGTGAATTGCCATACGGGTGAAGGTGTTGAAAGGTTAGCAGGTCCCTTGTTTCCCAAGGTTATCTGCGCCCGAAGTGCCCCGGTCAGCCCTTCCCGGGGAAGGGGGGAAGCGGTCTGCGCTGGGAGGCGCCGGGGAAAAACCTGCGATCGGGGTCCCAGGTCCCTCCTGATAGCCTCAGGGGTTGTCTTGGAGCGTCCCATGTCGGCCATCTACATCCTCTCCGCCACCCGCAGCGCCGTGGGTTCCTTCGGGGGCGGTCTCAAGCCCCTTTCCAGCGTCGAGCTGGGTGCCCTGGCCGTGAAGGAGGCCCTGTCCCGGGCCGGCGTGGAGGCCGCCGAGGTGGGCGACGTGGTGCTGGGCAACGTGCTCCAGGCCGGCAGCGGCCAAAACGTGGCGCGCCTGGCCGCCCTCAAGGCCGGGATCCCCTTCGAGACCCCGGCCCACACCCCCAATCAGGTCTGCGGCAGCGGCCTCAAGGCCGTGGCCCTGGCCGCCCAGTCCCTGCGCGAAGGCGACGCCCAGGTGGCCATCGGGGGCGGCACCGAGAGCATGAGCAACGCCGCCTACCTGATGCCCGCGGCCCGCTGGGGCGCCCGCATGGGCCACACCCAGCTCATCGACTCCATGATCCAGGACGGCCTCTGGTGCGGCCACGGCAACACCCACATGGGCATCACCGCCGAGGAGATCGCCAGCCGCCACGGCCTCACCCGCGAGGCCCAGGATGCGTTCTCCCTCGCCAGTCAACAGAAGGCCGCCGCCGCCCAGGCCGCGGGCCAGTTCGACCGCGAGATCTTCACCGTGACCATCCCCGGCAAGAAGGGCGACGTGGCCTTCAACCGCGACGAGTACATCAAGGCGGATGCCTCCGCCGAGGGCCTCGCCAAGCTGAAGCCCGCCTTCAAGAAGGACGGCACGGTGACCGCCGGCAACGCCTCCGGCATCAACGACGGCAGCGCCGCCTTCGTCCTCTGCACCGAAGAAGGCCTGAAGGGACGCACGCCCCTGGCCCGCATCGTGGGCTTCGCCCAGGCGGGCGTGGATCCCGCCGTCATGGGCCTGGGCCCCGTGGCCGCCATCCCCAAGCTCCTCGCCAAGACCGGTGTGAAGCTGTCCGACATCGACCGCTTCGAACTCAACGAAGCCTTCGCCGCCCAGAGCCTGGGCGTCCTGAAGGGCCTGCCCGAGATCGATGCGACCAAAGTGAACGTGCGCGGCGGCGCCATCGCCCTGGGCCACCCCATCGGTGCCAGCGGCGCCCGCATCCTCGTCACCCTCCTGCACATCCTCCAGGACGAGCAGCAGAAGCTCGGCCTCGCCTCCCTCTGCGTGGGCGGCGGCCAGGGCGTGGCCATGCTCATCGAGCGGCTCTAAGGATCCACCGCAAAGACGCAAAGGACGCAAAGGAAAGCAGGAAAAGAGTCTTACTGACCTTTTCTTTGCTTTGCGTCCTTTGCGTCTTTGCGGTGAATTTCGCTTAGCTCCACGGCTGCCCCGCCTTCAGGATCGTGGACACGGCCTTGAAGGCGGGGTGGTCCTTGTGGCGGGCCCACTCGAAGGCCACGGATTCGTGATTCGTGATCA
>DATEZP010000084.1:0-2977 GCA_035255465.1 Holophagaceae bacterium | reverse complement strand
GTCTTGGGCTTGAGCAGGTGCCGGTAGGGCGAGCCCTGGGCCGCGTGCTTGGCCCGGTTGAATCGCGTGCCCTCCAGGAAGTTCATCACGGAGGTGGGAATCTGGCGGAACTTCTCGCAGGCCCGGCGCGCCGTGGCCAGGTCCTTCGACCGGCTGCCGCTGCGGCGGCGCATGAAGGGGAAGTCCAGGGCCCACCAAGCCAGGCCCATCACCGGCACGTAGAGCAGCTGGCGCTTGAGGAAGAACTTCAGGAAGGGCACCTTGCGGTGGAAGACCTTCTGCAGCACCAGGATGTCCACCCAACTCTGGTGGTTGCTGCTCACCAGGTACCAGCCCTTGCGCCGCAGGCGCTCGTGTCCCTTCACGTCCCAGCGGATGCGGTGCACCAGGGCCATCCACCAGCCGTTCACGGCGATCCAGCCTTCTGCCATGCCGTTCAGCAGGCGGTCCGTGCCCCGGCGGACCGCCCCGAAGGGCAGGGCCAGCTTCACCAGGGCCACCGGGATCATGCCCGAGAAGATCGCCAGGACATTGGCCACCAGCATGGAACCGGCAACGCTGCCCTTGAAGGTGGACCACAGGCGCTTGACCATCCGAACTCCGACCTTCCAGTTTACCGGACCTTCCCCTGATTCCAGGAAGCCCGGCGAGGCGTCGGCCCAAGGGCGGGTCCCAGGCTTTTTTTCCACCGATTTCAGTGATTTCATTGATTTTTGTCTGAGTTTGGCCGGTCATCAGGCCAGCGCCCCTCAGCCCCAGCCCAGCTCCTCCAGCCGATCCTCGCCGATGCCGAAGTGGTGGGCGATCTCGTGGATGACAGTCGTGGCGATCTCCCGCCGCAGGTCGTCCTCGTCCTGGCAGTCCTCCAGCAGCGGCCCCCGGTAGATGGTGATGCGCGGCGGCAGGTCGCCGGACTGCGCCGGCCCCTCCGTCAGGGCCCGGCCCGAGTAGAGGCCGTAGAGCGTCTCGTCCTCCGGCACGCCCAGGTCATCCAGCAGCGCATCCGGCGCCCAGTCCTCAAGGACCACCGCCACGCCCTCCAGGTAGGGCCGGAACTCCTCCGGGACGAGGGCCATCGCCTCGTCCACCAGCCTGCGGAACGCCCGGTCGGACATGTGCATGAGGACGAGGCTACTCCTTCCGGAAAAGATGAGGTCAGCCACGGATGAACACAGATCAACACGGATGGGGGCCTGCGCTTATTCGTGCTTATCTGTGTTCATCTGTGGCAAAGCACACATTACAACCCGTCCAGTGGGCTCGCCACGCCGCGGCCGCCGCGGTTGAGCACGTGGGTGTAGATCATCGTCGTGGCCACGTCCTTGTGCCCCAGCAGCTCCTGCACCGTCCGGATGTCGTGACCCGCGGCCAGCAGGTGGGTCGCGAAGCTGTGGCGCAGCACGTGCGGCGTGACGGGCTTCACCAGTTCCGCGGCCCGGGCCGCCAGCCGCACGGCCTTCTGCACGCTCTCCGGGTGGAGGTGGTGGCGTCGGATGACACCCGAGCGGGGGTCCGCCGATCGCTGGACCGACGGAAAGACCCACTGCCAGCCCCAGGCCCGCGCCGCATGCGGGCCCTTGACCCCCAGGGCGTCCGGCAGGGGGGCCTCCCCGAAGCCCTCTTCCAGGTCGCGCCCATGCAGCGCGCGCACACGCTCCAGGTGCGCCTGGAGAGGCTCGGCCAGGCGATCCGGCAGCATGGTCACCCGATCTTTGCCCCCCTTCCCGTCCCGCACCACGATCTCCCGCCGCTCGAACTCCACATCCTTCACCCGGAGGCGCAGCCCCTCCATCAGCCGCATGCCCGTGCCGTACAGCACCTGCGCCACCAGGGCCATCCCGCCCTCCATCTGGTCGAACAGCGCACGGACCTCCCCGGGCGTGAGCACCACCGGCAGCCGTGGCGGGCGCTTGGCCTGGACCACCTCGGACAGCCACGGAAGATCCACCTCCAGCAGGTTGCGGTAGAGGAAAAGCAGGGCCGCTTTCGCCTGGTTCTGCGTCGAGGGCGACACCCGCCGGTCCACCGCCAGATGGCTCAGGAAGGCCTGGACCTCCCCTGCCCCCATCTCCCTCGGGTGCCGCTTGCCATGGAAGAGGATGAACCGCCGCGCCCAGTCCACATAGGCATCCTCCGTCCGGAGGCTGTAGTGACGGACCCTCAAGCGCTCCCGCAGCTGATCCATGAGCCGCGGAGGCTGCCCCGCCGCCTCCTCGATCCGCCCCGCACCCGTCTGCCTATGTCCCCCAAGCATGGCTCCCACCCGATCGCTCCAGTTCGCCTATTGCGCTAACGATTGCGCTACCCTTGCCCAGTCTCTCCCCCAGAATCTCAAGCGTCACCCGAATCTATCGCTTTTTTTTCGCTACGCAACCCCCTCCGTCCAGTTCGCCCATTCCCCCAAGCACGACCCCTCCCGCCCAGCCCACCCCCAGGACTAGGCGAACCCCTAACCACTCACCCCCCGTCGTCCAATTTAAAGTTAGGCACACCCGGCTTCTTCCCTTCGAGGGCTGGGCCTGGTCCTTCTCAAGCGGGTTCTAGATTCAGCGCCTTGGCTTCGTTAATCGTGAATTTATGCGGCCTAGCTAGTGCGGCTTCTCGTGAATGGCGGGCTTGCGCTCTCGTGCTCCATCACCGCTCTCCTGCGAGCTTTGTGGTGAATTCAGCAACTTCCCGTGGCATCCTGGCTCCGCCATTCCTCAACCTGCTCCACCTTTAGCGCAATCCGCTTCGGTTCTTTGCCTTTGGGCCTAGCCGCGTGAATGCCCGCCCTTGTTCGGTCGGCATTTCCTTCGGTCGTTCTCATCCCAGCACTACGGCCGCTCGCGTGGGCTCCAGTTTCGTGGGGTGCCTAACCCTCCGCTCAACTCGGACCCCGCCTGCATTGTCTTCCGCTCTCTCTCAACTTCTCGCTTCCTCGGCTCCGCTCAGCGCCTCGGCGCAGGCGGGGCCGGTTAGCTTCATTCGTTAGGCC
>DATEZP010000083.1:0-14116 GCA_035255465.1 Holophagaceae bacterium | reverse complement strand
CGGCCCGGCCCATGGCTTCGGGGCTACCCACGGAGGATCCGCCGAACTTCAGGACTTTGAGCGTCATGGGAGGCCTTTCAAAACGACGTGGTCGAGCCAGTGCGCGAGTTCATCCCAGGCCATGAGGAAGGCATCGTGACCATGGGGGCTCCTGAGCCAGGTGAGGGAGCCGAGGCAGTCCGCGTCTTCCGCGGCCCGGGCCAGCTCTTCGATGAGGGCGGGCAGGAAGAGGGTGTCGCTGGGAATGGCGAAGAGGTGCACCGGGTGCTCGAGGCGCGCCAGGGCCCAGCGCAGGCCGCCGCGGCCGCGGCCCAGATCGAAGGTGGCCATGGTGCCCAAGAGGATGCGCAGGCTCTCGCGATCGAAGCGCTCCGCCAGTTCGGCGCCGTGGTAGTCGAGCCATTCGCCTTCGCCGCCCTCAGGGAAGCGGTGCTCCAGGCTGGCGCCGGAGCGGAAGCCCAGCATGGCCACGCGGCGCACGGCGGCCAGGGCCTCGTCATCGCCCACGGGCAATTCCAGGATGCGGCGCTGGGCATGGCAACTGGCGCGGATCCAGGCATCAGCCCGGCCGCCACTCCCGAGCACGCCCAAGGCGCCCACGCGATGGGGAGCCAGCACGGCCAACTCCAGCGCCACCATGCCGCCCAGGGACCCGCCGATCGTGGCATCGAACTGGAGGTTCTCGGCTTCGATCCACTTGAGCAGGGCCGCCGCGATGTCCCGGGGTGTGAGCTCGGGAAAGGGCTGCAGGTGGGCGGGGCCCACGCTTCCATAACAAGAGCCGGGTAGGTTGGGACACCACACGGTGGCGCGTTCGGGCCCCAAGGGGGCGCCTTCCGTGAGCAGGGGGCCCCACCAGCCCTTCACGCCGGGCCGATCCGCGGCGTCCGGCCCGCCCGTGAGGGCATGCAAGAGGAGCACGCGCAGCTCTCCGGTGCCCACCTTGCGGTGGGCGATGTGGACGGGCAACACGCCGCCCCCCTCGAGGGGGAGGTCGCCGAGGCCCAGGATCGCGGTGGTCATCCCTTCACCTGCGCGAGGGCCGCTTCCAGATCCGCCTTGAGGTCGTCGAGGTGCTCCAGGCCCACGCTGAGGCGGATCAGATCCTCCGTGACGCCCGTGGCCGCGCGCTCCTCGGGCTGGAGCTGGGAGTGGGTGGTGGAGGCGGGGTGGATGATGAGGCTCTTGGCATCGCCCACGTTGGCGAGGCGGGAGAAGAGCTTCACGCCGTTGATGAGGGCCTTGCCCGCTTCGAAGCCGCCCTTCACGCCGAAGGTGAGGATGCCGCCGAAGCCCGCGCCGGGCTTGAAGTAGCGCGTGGCCAGGGCGTGGTGCTCGCTGTCTTCGAGGCCAGGGTAGTTCACCCAGGCCACTTGGGGTTGCTTCTGGAGCCACCGGGCGAGGGCGAGGGCGTTCTCGCCATGGCGCTCCAGGCGGAGGTGCAGGGTCTCGATGCCCTGAAGGATGAGGAACGCGTTGAAGGGGGAGAGCGCCGCGCCGGTGTCGCGCAGGCCCTCGATGCGGGCCTTGGTGATGAAGGCGGCGGGGCCGGCCAGATCCGAGAGCACCGCGCCGTGATAGGCGGCGAAGGGCTCCGTGAACTCGGGGAACTTGCCGCCCGCCCAATCGAAGGTGCCCCCGTCCACGATGACCCCGGCGATGGAGGTGCCGTGGCCACCCAGGAACTTGGTGGCGCTGTGGATGACGATGTTCGCCCCGTGCTTCAGGGGGTTGAGCAGGTAGGGCGAGGGCAAGGTGTTGTCCACGATGAGGGGGATGCCCGCCTCCCGGGCGAGGGCGGCGATCACCTCGAAGTCCGGCACGTCCAGCTTGGGATTGCCCAGGGATTCGATGTAGAGGGCGCGGGTCTTCGGCGTGATGGCGGCGCGGAAGGCTTCGGGGTCGCGGCTGTTCACGAAGGTGGTGGTGATGCCCGTGCGGGCCAGGGTGTGGTGCAGCAGGTTGTAGGTGCCGCCGTAGAGGTTGTCGCCGGCGACCACGTGATCGCCCTGGCGGAGGAGGGTGGTGAGGGCGAGGGTGATGGCCGCCTGGCCCGAGGCCACGGCCAGGGCGGCGATGCCGCCTTCCAGTTCGGCCACGCGCTGTTCCAGCACGGCCTGGGTGGGATTCATGATGCGGGTGTAGATGTTGCCCGGCACTTCGAGGTTGAAGAGCTGGGCCCCATGCTCCGCGGAGTCGAACACGTAGCTCGTGGTCTGGTAGATGGGCACGGCCCGGCTGCGGGTGTCGCCATCCGGCGCGTGGCCCCCGTGGAGGGCGATGGTTTCGAATCGGAAGGATTGCGTTGCGGTGGTGGTCATGACGACTCCGAGCAGAGGTTCCCCCACCCCGTCGAAGGGGGGAGTGGTGGTGCGCCCATGTCCCGTCTCGGTGGTGCTGAGACGCCTCCGGGCGCGGCGAGGACGTGCCTCGTCAGCGCGGATTCGAGTTCCAAATCAGATCAAAAAAACGGGGGGCCCGAAGCCGGTTTTCACCGTTCGGGCCCCCCATGCATCAGTCGCACAGTTTGTTATCTCTCCGCTGCGGATCCTTTCAGATCACGCATCGGCAGGATTTGGCACCACGCTCAGGCTCACGCCATCGCAGGTTGCCAAGGTTTCACAGGGCCCGTCCCTCCACCTTTCTGGATATCTCGCTCTTCGACTGACAAAGATCTCGTGGAAGTTCCAATGTCGCAGAAATGGACCGGAGGTCAAGTCACGTTCGTGTGAT
This sequence comes from Holophagaceae bacterium, assembly GCA_035255465.1. GTDB lineage: Bacteria > Acidobacteriota > Holophagae > Holophagales > Holophagaceae > JAFDVN01. Next base: position 11,383 of record DATEZP010000083.1, on the reverse strand, counting down.
TTCGGCAACTTCAGAAACGCCACAGGTAAGAGGCCTTGAAGAAGAGCCCCCGCTGCATCTCCAGGAACCGATCGGCCTCGCGGAAGGCGCCGGGGGCGGGCGTCGGCACCCACTCGGTCCGCTCGGCGAGGGTGCCGTAGCCGAGGTAGAGCACTGTGCCGGGAACGTAGGTATAGGAAGCCAGATAATCCGTGCGCAGCCGCCGGAACCGGGAGTTGTATTCGCTGATGGCCCGCAGGAAGAAGTGCTCGTTGGGCTGCCAGGTGAGGCGTGCGCGGGAGATGGAGTAGTTGAGCACCTGCACGTCGGTGTCGTCCCGGGTGCGGTCCTCGTGGAGCCAGGAGAGGGTGAGGTTCACGGTGTCGAGGGGCTGCAGGATCGTCTGTACGGTGGTCTGGCTGCCGTGGGCCTGGGCGGGGTCGTTCCGGTCATACCAGATGACCTTGCCCACGCGGTATTTCACGGTGAGCGAGACCCCCTTGGTGATCTGGCTCCGGCCGGTGAAGGTGAGGCCATCGGTGCGGTAACGGTGGAGGCTGTACACCTCGGTGCTGTCGTCGTACAGGAGGGACAGCGCGGCATTGCGCTTCAGGATGGCCGTGATGCCCACGCGCCGATCCTGCTCGGTGAGGCCGCTCTCGAAGTCCCGCAGCACGGTGATGCCTGCGGTCGGATCCAACCTTCTCAACCAGGAGGAGGCCGGGTAGTACCGCGGCGTGAAACTCAGCTCCGCGGAACTGAACCCGGTGCGGGAGAGGAAGCCGGCGTCCGTGGCGAAATCCGTGGAGACGGTGTGGGCTCCGGCGTTGATGGCCAGCGTGCTGGTGTCGTGGAGGTACTCCACCCCCGCGGCCTTGCCATTCAGGGATCCGGTTCCATCGGAATAGCGGGTGGAGGAACCGAAGGCGTGGAAACTCAGCATGTCCGAGGGGTTGAGGCGGATCTGGCCATCGGGCCCGCCCACCTGGTTGCGGTGGGGGCCCTGGGTGCGATCCACCCCGAACAGGCCCAGGTATCCGTCGTCGCGCAGGGCATGTTTGAAACGCAGCGCGCTGGTGGTGGCCTTGGGGTCGAGGGGGCCAGCCTCCACCGGAGGCGGAGCCCCGTCCCTGGCGTGCAGGAGGGCCAGGGTGTCCTGGGGGCCCACCTTGCCCGTGAGCTTCACTCCGTAGCTGGGATCCACGATGGTGCGGGTGTGGAGGAGGGTGAGCAGGGGGCTGTTGCTCGTGGCGCCCACGTTGAAGTTCTCGATGCCCTCCAGAAAGAAGGGGCGCTTCTCCGCGACATAGAGGTTGTGGCGGAGGTTGGCATCCACCTGCCCCGCGTCGGCCTCCACTTGCGAGAAGTCGGGATTGATCGTGGCATCCAGGGTGAGGCTGGAGGTGAGCCCCGCCTTGGCGGTGAGGCTCCACTCCCGTTTGTCGGGGTCCTGAACCATGACGCCCGCGGGCCGGCTGGCGTGGCGCAGGTAGGTGAAGGCGGGCAACAGTTCCAGCACGGAGGCGCGCGCGAGGCCCTCGTACTCCAGGGGGGCCATCTGGGGCAGGAAGGCGTACCCCGCCTTGGGATCGAGGGCCGGATAGGAACCATGCTCCTGGCGGCGGTTGATGGTGCGCTCGAAGAACACGGCCATGCGCACCACGTCGCCGCTGGTGTAGCGGATGCTCTTCAGGGGGATCTTCATCTCCACGGTGTAGCCCTCGGCATCGATGCGGCCGGCGCTCTCCCACACGAGGTCGATGCTGAAGTCCTCCTTGCCGCTGGCGAAGCGGCTGTCCCCCTGGATGCCCAGGGGGTTCACGTAGAAGGCGTAGAGGGATTGCTGATCGTTGAAGGTGTCGAGGTTGATGCAGACGAAGTCATCGTTGGCGATGTCATCACGCCGGGAGACGGCGGCTTTGATGAGCTCCGGGTGCGGGTCGAAGCACCTGAAGGCGAAATAGAGGTTCTCCCGGTCGTAGGCCATGTAGGCCACGGTCTTTTCGGGCTGCTTCTTGCCGAACTCCGGGATGAAAGTCTCGAAGTCGCTGACCGTGGTGGCTTGGGCCCACACGGAGTCATCGAGGCGGCCATCCAGCACCGGAGGCTGATCCGTCTTGACGGGCCGGAGGAGCGCCTTGCCGCCAGGCGCCTGGGTGGGGCCCGCCAGCAGCGAGAGGGAGGTGAGGCAGGTGGCGAGAAAGATACGGGTCATGAGATGTCCAAACCCCTGTGTACGGTGCCTCCGGCCCTCCGGCCGCGTCCCTCGGGGTGGACTGTTCAGGGAGTGGGGTGAGCGCCTTCCCCGCGTGCTTCCCGCGGCCCGGGATCCCAGGGCAGGTGGATGTGGAAGGTGCTGCCCTGGCCCGGCACGCTGGTGACGTCGATGCTGCCGCCCAGCAGTTCCACGAAGCGCTTGGAGATGGTGAGCCCCAGGCCCGTGCCCCCGGCCCGGGAGGCGCCGCCCTGGGGGGCTTGTTCGTAGGCCTGGAAGAGGCGATCGATCTGATCGGGGGTGAGCCCCACGCCCGTATCCCGCACTTGGAGGTGGAGGCCCCGGGGATCCCGCCGCGCGGCGAGGGTGACGGTGCCCGCCGCGGTGAATTTGATGGCGTTGCCCGTGAGGTTGATGAGCACCTGTTTGAGCTTGAGGATGTCGGTGCGGATCTCCATCTCCTCCTCCAACTCGATGAGGAGCTGGTTCTCCTGCTGCTGGGCCAGGGGGCCGAGGGTGTTGGCCACTTCCTCCAGCAGGGGCAGCAACGGAACCGTCTCTAGGTGGAGCTGCATCTTCCCGGCTTCCACCTTGGAGAGATCGAGGATCCCGTTGATGAGGGATAGGAGGTGGCGGCCCGAGGAGAGGATGCGGCCGCTGTCCCGGGTGAGGCTCGCGTGACCGGCCTCCTCGGCATCCTGCCGGATGAGCTCGCTGTAGAGGAGGATGGCGTTGAGGGGCGTGCGGAGCTCGTGGCTCATGTCGGCCAGGAAGGCGCTCTTGGCCCGGGAGGCGTTGCGCTCGCGTTCCTCGGAGGCCGCGAGGGCGGCGGTGCGCTCCGCCACGAGGGCCGCCAATTCCGCGTTCCGCGCTTCGATGCGGTGGAGGCGGAATCGGTGGAGGAACCCGGTGAGGCCGATCGCGATCCCGGACCAGAGCAGGAGGGCCCAGGTCCGCTGCCACCAGGGCCGCAGCACCGTCACGGTGTACATCCACTCGGGGCTGGCGTGGTTGCCCGGTTCGAGGGCGCGCACCCGGATGCGGTGCCGACCTGCGCCGGGATCCAGGAAGGTGAGGTGGGGTGCCTGGAATTCGTGCCACTCCCCGCTGCGTTCGAGATCCTGCCATTGGTAGCGCAGGTGGGCTTGGCGGGCCGGGGTGGCGATGCCGATCTGGAGGTTGAAGGCGCGGGTTCCCGGCGGCAGTTCCTGGGGCAGGGTGAGGGTCCAGGGGCCTTCATCCACGCGGGCACCCAGCAGGAAGGGGGCCGGCAGCTTGGGGAGCGGCTGCTCCGCAGTGCGATCGAAGCTGGCAAGGCCCGTGCCCGTGGAAACCCAGATCCGGGAGGGCTCGATGAAGAGGCCGTACTGGTTGCAATCATCCAGGGGGAGGCCATCGGGGGTGGTGTAGTGCCGGGCGCGATGCGGGAAGCGGGGATCCAGTTCCAGGATCCCGTGATCGGTGAGCACCCAGGTGCGGCCGTCATCCAACACCCCGGCGCCATAGGCGGTCTTGCAGGGGCTGAAGGGCTCCAGGGGCACCTTGGACAGGGGTTCCCAGCGGTCCCCGTTCAGGTGCAGGGTGTGCACTTCGGGGGGCATGAATTGGACGGCCACCAGGGTGTCCTCGGCGGTGTAGAACACCTCGGTGACATCGCACCCCGGCTCCAAGGGAAGGGGCCGCCAGGGCCCCTCGGGGGTGCGGTGGAGGTGGCGACCGGAGGCCTCCTTCGCGACGAGGTGGAGGTTCCCGAGGAGGTCGGCATAGGTGCGCAAGGCGGACTCGGCCCCGGGGGCGGCAAGGGTCTGCCAGGTCCATTGGGATGCGGCCCAGGTGCCGACCCAGAACCGCCCGTCCCGGGAGGGGAAGGCCAGGAGGCGCCCCGTGGCGCTGAGGCCCCGCAGGGACGACACGCCGGCGAGGCCCGGGGGGAGGGGCGAAGGGCGGAGGCTCGCGCCCTGGGTGGGGAACCGCAGGATCCGCCCACTCAGGCGTTCCGCGGCCCACACGAAGCCATCGGCGCCGAGGGCGATCTGGGCGTGGAGGCCCGCTTCCCAAACCTGTTCCCAGCGGTGGCCGGTGGCGCGGAAAAGCCCCTTGGTGCTGGCGGCCCAAAGGCGGCCTTGGGGATCCCGGAGCACCTGCCAGATGCCCGAGATGGGCAGGCCGTCGAGGCCACCGTGCTGGCGCCAGGGCCCGCCCAGCCGGTGCAGGCCATCGCGATCCACCCAGAGGTTCCCCTCCCGGTCCCGCAGGAGGATGCGCATGGCGTAGGTGCTGAAGGTGGGGTTGGTCTCCAGGGCCGGCGCGGGCTGATCCAATCGCCGGGCCACCTGATCCCCCATGGCCCAGATCTCCCCCAGGCCAGGGCTGGTGATGCCGCCGGGACTGGCGGTTCCCCCGGCGAAGCCGCGGTTGTTATCGGGATCCGGCTGCACCTCCCAGGCCCCGGACCCAGACTCCAGGCGGAAAATCCTCAGATACGTGCCGGTCCAGAAGGAGCCCTTCCCATCCTCCTGGATGGGTCCCTTGTACTCCTCACCTTGACGGAGGGGGACGTCGGGCAGGGGGAGCCAGGCGCCATCCGCCCAGGCCCAGCCCCGGGCGCCGATCCGCAGGAGCAGGCCCGGCGCGCGGACCCGGGGGCTGAACAAGGCCTCGCCCGCCTGGGGAAGGGGCACGGGGGAGTAGCGACCGGGCCCCTCCACGCGGAAGAGCTGACGGCCCCAGTGGAGCCAGAGGTGGCCCACCCCATCCTTGAACAGGTCGTGGGGCTCCCCCGGTTCCGGCGGCAGGGGGCTTGGCAGCCGGGTCCAGGCTTCGCCCTTGAGGTACCAGAGGCCCCGGGCCCCGGCGAGGTAGATGCCCCCCTCCGCATCCTCCTGGAGCGCCCGGAAGAGGGGGCGTTCATCGCCCGGGGTGGGTTGGATCCTCAGGAAGGTGGTGCCATCCCCCACGTAGGCGCCCTGATCCCCGGCCACCCAGTAGCGGCCGTGCTGATCCTGGATCATGGCGTTCACCCGGGATTCGGGAATGCCCTGGGCCTGGCCGTAGGAGTGGACCGTCATCCGGCCTGGGCCTTGGGCCGGGGCCGCGACAGCCCAGCCAAGCAGGACCCCCACTCGGAGGCTGCGACCCAGGTTCATGACCCTGTTAACGGCGGGCAGCCTCCGGGGGATGATTCGGGGCTCACCTCACCAGGCCGGCGGCCACGGTGGCATGGGTGGTGTCGTCGATGAGGATGAAGGCGCCGGTGGCGCGGTCCTGGGCGTAGGGCTCGGCCATGAGGGGGTGCTGCAAGTGCAGCGTCAGGGTGGCGATGTCGTTGAGGGTCAGGCGGGTGGCCGGGTGGCGGGTGAGGGTCGACAGGTCCAGCCGCTGGGCCGTGCCCTGGAGGTGGGTCCGGGTCTCCCGGGTGGTGTGCTGGAGGAGGTATTTTCGGGTCGGGTTCCAAGGGGTTTCCGAGAGCCAGAAAAGTTCCGCCTCCAGGCGCTGGGTGGGCAGCGGCGCCTGGCTCGGCGCGGCGAGGAGGTCGCCCCGGGAGATGTCAAGTTCATCCTCCAGCTCCATGGTGATGCTCTGCCCCGCCACGGCGAAGGGAAGGCGGGTGGTGCCCAGCCAGAGGGCCTTCACGCGGGTGCGGCGGCCCGAGGGGAGCAGCGCCACCTCCTCGCCCGCTTCGATGCGGCCCGAGGCGATGCGGCCCGTGTAGCCCCGGAAATCCTGATGGGGGCGGAGCACACCTTGCACGGGGAAGCGGAAGGGGCGCTCCTGGCGGGGATCCTCCAACTCCACGGCCTCCAGGAACTCCAGGAGCGTCGGGCCCTCATACCAGGGGAGGCGGTCACCCCGGTCCACGATGAGGTCACCCTCCAGGGCGGAGATGGGGATGAAGGCGAGGCTCGCCACGCCCAGGGACGCCGCGAAGGCCTCCACGTCGCTTCGGATGGCCTCGAACACCGCGCGGTCGAAGCCCACCAGATCCATCTTGTTCACGGCCACGAGCAGGTGGCGGATGCCCAACGTGTGAGCCAGGGCCAGGTGGCGGCGGGTCTGGGCGAGCAGCCCCTTCCGTGCGTCGATGAGGAGGATGGCGAGGTCCGCGGTGCTCGCCGCCGTCACCATGTTGCGGGTGTACTGCTCGTGGCCTGGCGCGTCCGCCAGGATGAACTTGCGGGTGCCGGTGGTGAAGTAGCGGTAGGCCACGTCGATGGTGATGCCCTGCTCGCGCTCGGCTTGGAGGCCATCCGTGAGGAGGCTCAGATCCACGGCGGAGTGGCCGCGCTTGGCGCTGGTGCGTTCGAGGGCTTGCAATGCGTCCGTGAGGATGGCCTTGCTGTCGTAGAGCAGGCGCCCGATGAGGGTGCTCTTGCCGTCGTCCACGCTGCCGCAGGTGAGGAATCGGAGGACGCCGTGGTCAATACGCTGGTTCATATCGTGAGTCCAAAAGAAGGAAGAACCACCAAGACGCCAAGACACCAAGAACTGAAACTGCCTGGGCCTTGCTTTGTCTTACCTTGGTGTCTTGGTGGTGATTTTTTTTAGAAGTAGCCTTCGCACTTGCGCTGTTCCATGGACGCTTCGCTGGTTTGGTCGTCCAGCCGCGTGGCGCCCCGTTCGGTGAGCTCGGTGGTGGCGGTCTCCAGGAGGATTTCAGCCACGGTGCGGGCGGTGCTGGCCACGGGGGCGGTGCAGGGGATGTCGCCCACCGTGCGGAAGCGGACGGAGAGGCGCTCAACCTGCTCGTCGGACCGGGCGGGGGTGAGCGGCGTGACGGGCATGAGGAGGCCACCGGGCCGCCGCACCACGAAGCGCTCGTGGGCGTAGTAGATGCTCGGGAGATCCAGCCCCTCCCGTTCGATGTACTGCCACACGTCCAGTTCCGTCCAGTTGGAGATGGGGAAGGCGCGGATGTGTTCACCGGGGGCGATGCGGGCGTTGTAGAGGTCCCACAGCTCCGGCCGCTGGGCCTTGGGATCCCACTGACCGAAGGCATCCCGGAAGGAGAAAATGCGTTCCTTCGCGCGGGCCTTCTCTTCGTCCCGCCGGGCGCCGCCGATGAGGGCGTCGAACTGGAACTCGGCGATGGCCTCCAACAGGGTCACGCTCTGGTGGCGGTTGCGGGATTCATCGGCACTGCGCAGCTGGATCGTGCCCCGGGCGATGGAATCCTCCAGGCTGCGCACGAGGAGGCGCTCGCCCAGCTCCGAAGCCCGGCGATCCCGGAAGGCGAGCACCTCCGGGTAGTTGTGGCCCGTGTCGATGTGGAGCAGCGGAAAGGGGAAGCGGCCCGGGCGGAAGGCCTTCTCCGCCAGGCGCAGAAGCACGAGGCTGTCCTTGCCGCCGCTGAAGAGCAGGGCGGGATTCGCGGCTTGGCCTGCGACTTCGCGGAGGATGTGGATGGCCTCGGCCTCGAGCCAGTCGAGGTGGGAGAGAGACCTTGGTCTTTGGTCCTTGGTCCTTGGCTCAAGCTCGGTGTGCGATGGGAAGGGCATGGTCATTCCTGTGAGATCGATGGATTCAATGCGTGTGGGTCGGCGGCGGCCAAGGACCAAGGACTAGGGACCAAGGACCGCTTTGTGCAACCCACACTCCTTCTGCTCCGGCGCCTCCCACCACCAGCGCCCCGCTCGGGGATCTTCGCCGGGGGCGATGGCGCGGGTGCAGGGGGCGCAGCCTATGGAGGGGAAACCCGCGTGATGCAAGGGGTTCACGGGCACGTCGTGGGTCTTTACGTAGGTCCAGGTGGCCTCGAGGGTCCAGTCGATGAGGGGGTTCACCTTGAGGATTCCGCCGTGGGCCCAGTCCAGCTCGAAGGCGCCAAGTCCGGTGCGCGTGGGGCTCTGATCCCGGCGCAGGCCCGTGATCCACCCGGAGGCGCCATGCAGGGCGCGCTGGAGGGGTTCCACCTTCCGGATGGCGCAACAGGCCTTGCGCAGCTCCAGGCTGCGGCGGAAGGCATCGAGGCCCTCGGTGTTCACGTAGGCTTCCACCGCCGTCGTCTCCGGAAAGTAGACTTGCAATGGGGCGTAGCGATCCTGGGCGAGGCCCAACAGCCCATAGGTTTCCGGATGCAGGCGCCCCGTATCAAGGACGAAGGCCTTGATGGGCAGGCGCGCGGTGCGGAGCAGGTGCAGCAGGGCCATATCCTCCAGGCCCAGGCTGCAGGCGAAGCGCAAGCCTTCGGGGTGGAGGTGCAGGGCCTCATCGAGGATGGTTTCGGGTGGGGCACCTGCGAGGCGGCGGTTGAGGGCCTCCACTTCAAAACTGTTCACGCGGCCTCCCGAATGGGCTGGGGCTCGGCCCGCAGGGTGCGGTGCAGGACCCAAGCCGTGGGAACCACCCAGAGGGCCAGGCCCGCGAGAGGGTGAAGCCCGATGCCCTGGAGCAGGCGGGCCAATCCGAAGGACAGGGCGAACACGTTGAAGAGTGCGCAGAAGCGGCGGAAGGAACCCTCGGGAATCCAACGGAGCAGGAGTTGTCCCAGCAACAGGCCCACGAGCACCCCCGGCAGCAGGGGCAGTGCCGTCTGCACGGTGTCACCCCCCAGCAGGCCCAGCGAGAGCAGCGTCACGGCGGACACGGCGCTCTCCACCAGTCGCAGGAAGCTGATGGCTGCGCGGTACTGATGCTTGGGGGTGTGGTGATGATGGAAGTAGAGGCTCAGCACGGGGCCGCTGATGGTGGTGAGCCCATAGAGCAGGCCCGTGGCGCCGCCATAGGCGAGGGCGTGGGGCGTGCGGGCTGGCTTGCGGCCGAAGGCCTGCCATAGGGCCAGGGGCAGCAGCAGCGCGTAGGTGGCGATCTTCAGGGGACCCGCGGGCACGAAGCGCAGGACGAGGCCGCCCACGAAGATGCCGGGGAGCAGGGCCAGTGCGATGGGCCGAACCCGGTCCGCCACGGCGGGGAAATCGCCCAGGCTCGTGAGGAAGGCCCAGAGGTTGATCACCAGCTCCAGCAGTACGAGCACGGGATTGAGCAGGCGCTGGCTGAGCCAGAGCAGGGCCACGGGCACCGTGAGCGTGGAGAAGCCGTGACCGAGGGCCCCGTTGATGACGGCGGCCGCCAGCGTGATGCCCGCCAGGGCGAGCCATTGGGGAAGATGAAGGGGGGGCATGGGGTCCTTTGTCCTTGGTCCTTGGTCCTTGGCTTGGTGTGCCAAGTTGAGGTCTGAACCGGGAGGGTCTGGATTGGAAGGGGAGGTGGGCTTGGCCGGGTCGGGATCAGCTAAGGACTAAGGGCCAAGGACCAAGGACCCCTCGAGCGCCGCGCTCAGGCCTTCGGGGCGCAGGCGGCGGGCGAAGGCGCCAAGGCGTTCGCCGGGCAGGCCTGCTTCAGCCCAATGGGCCACGAGGCGGTCGAAGAGGTGGGGCAGCTCCGTGCGGTGCACCTTGTCCTTCACCGGGAAGGCGAGGGTGGTGCCTTCGGCGTCGCCCCCGGTCCAGAGCACGTAGCGCTCCGGCGATTGGCCCACCAGGGCCAGCTCTGCGGCATAGGGCCGGGCGCAGCCGTTGGCGCAGCCCGTGACCCGGAAGGTGGGTGCGAGGTCGGCTTTGCCATGGCGATCCAACGCGGCCTGAAGGTGGGTCAGGAATTCGGGCAAGTGCCGCTCGGCTTCGGCCACGGCCAGGCCGCACCAGGGCAGGGCCACACAGGCGAGGGCCCGGTCATAGGCGGACTCGGGGCGATCCGTGACGATGCCCGATGCGTGGAGCAGCTGCGTCAGCGCCGCGCGATCCTCGGGCCGGATGTTCCGCAGGATCAGATCTTGTTCCGGGGTCAGTTGGACCTGCAGTTGGAAGGTGGCCACAACCTCCCGCAGCGCGGACTTGAGCTGCCGTTCGGGGGTGTCGGTGATGCGGCCACTGAGGGTGTGGAGGCCCAGGGCGAAGGTGCCATCCACCGCCTCATGCCAGCCGAGCACCGAGGGCGTCGACCAGGCAGGGACCTCGCGTGGCTCGAAGGCCACGCCACTGCGGGCCTCCACCTCGCTGCGGAACCAGGCTGCGCCCCGATCATGGAGCACGTACTTGAGGCGGGCCCGCTTACGGTTGCCCCGATCGCCGCTGTCGCGATAGGCGGTCACCACCGCTTCCACCACCCGCAGCAGCTCCGCAGCGGGGATCCAGCCCAGGTGATCGGCGAGGCGGGGGAAGGTGGTGTCGTTGCCATGGCTCATGCCCATGCCCCCGCCAGCGAAGAGGTGCCAGCCGCTGATGCCACCCTCCTCCACCGTGGCGGCGAGGCCCAGGTCGTGGGTGAGCAGGTCCACGGCGTTTTCGCCCGCGAGGGTCACTGCGATCTTGAACTTCCGGGGCAGGTAGGTGTCCCCGAAGATGGGTTCGGATTCGGTGATGGGATCCACAGGCTCCCCATCGAGGAAGATCTCGGCGTAGGCGCGGCTGCGGGCCTTGAAGTGGTCCGAGAGCACGTGGGCCACGTCCTCGATCCAGTTCAATGCTTCCCGGCCCGTAGGATTGGGCGGGGCCACGACGTTGCGCACCACGTCGCCGCAGGCGCCGGTGCTCGTCTGCAGGGCGTCGCGCAGGCCCTGCAGCGTGGCCTTGAGATCGCCCTTGAGGATGCCGTGCAGCTCCAGGCTCTGGCGCGTGGTGATGCGCAGGGAGCCATCGCCGTAGACATCCGCGAGGCGATCCCAGGTGGACCAGGCCAGGGGATCCAGGCGCCCGGCGGGAATGCGCCCGCGGACCATGAGCGCCGGTGGGGGCGGCAGGGGCTCCTTGCGCCGGTCGCGGTCCTTCTGCTGATAGAAGCCGTGGGGCTTCAGCAGGTGCTGGGATGCCTCGCTGAACCCCGGCTCCGGGCCCGCCAACTCCTCGGCCAAGGTGCCGCGCAGGTGGCGGGATTCGAGCTTCAGCACTTCAAGGTTCGAGCTCATGGGGGACTCCGGGGTACGTGGCTTCAAAGGCGGTGAGCAGGGGATCGAGGGCGGCCTTGCGGGTGTCGGGATCGGGGAGGTCGCGACAGCGGTGGCGCGCCGCGGCGAGCCGATGGAGGAGGGGGCTGTCGCCCTCGGCGATGAACGCTTCGAGCAGGCGCCGCAGGGCGCGGGTGAGGCCCGGAAAGCCGCCCTGGCTGCCGATGGCGAGGGTGAGGGGGCCGCGGCGGATCGTGGCGGCGAAGTAGGCGTCGCAGGCTGCCGGGTCGTCCACGGCGTTGACGAGGATG
>DATEZP010000082.1:0-34365 GCA_035255465.1 Holophagaceae bacterium | reverse complement strand
AGCCCCAGGCCGTGGGCCGACGCCGTGGCCAGCTCCAGGCCCGACATGCGGAGGCAGCCGTCCCCCACGAAGGCCTGCACCTCGCGCCCGGGATGGGCCAGCTTGGCGGCGATGGCCGCGGGCACCGCGTAGCCCATGGCGTTGAAGTCTGTGGGGCTGATGAAGTCGCCGCCCTTCCGCACGGGCCACAGCTCCGCGGCCAGGAAGGTGTGGTTGCCGTCGTCCACGCAGGTGAGCGTGTCCGCGGGCGTCTGCGCGGCGAGCGCTTCGAAGAAGCGGGCGGGGTTCACGCGGCCCGGGCAGGGATGGGCCCGGAAGGCCGCGGCGTAGGCGGCCTTGTCCGCCGCGATGCGGCCCTCCACCTCGGGCCGGCGGGCCTTGGGCTCCAGGCGCGCCAGGAGGGCGTCCACGATGGCCGGGGCATCCCCCACGAGCCCGAGGGCCGCGGGGAAGTTGGCGCCGATGACCTCGGGGTTCACGTCCACGTGCACGAGGTTCCGGGGCGGCTCCAGCCCGAAGCTGCCCGTGGCGATCTCCCCGAAGCGGGCGCCGAGGGCCAGCAGGCAGTCGTGGTCCGCGAAGGCGTGCCGCACCGCGGGCACGGCGCTGCGTCCCAGGCAGAAGCCCGCGTGCAGGGGATGGTCGTGGGGGAAGCTCGCGAGGCCCTGCAAGGTGGTGGCCACGGGCGCCCCCAGGCGCTCCGCCAGCTCCACCACCCGAGCCCCCCGGGCCCCCCAGCCCACGAAGAGCATGGGCTGCACGCTGCGGTGCAGCAGCTCCGCGGCGGCGTCCAGCAGTTCCGCGGAGGGCAGGGCCGGCGGGAGATCCGGCACGAAGGCGAGGGTGTCGTCGGCTTCCCCCGTCATCAGCTGGAGGTTCACGGGCAGCTCCACAAGCACGGGCCCCGGCGTGCCGCGACGGGCGATGCGGGCCGCTTCAAAGATCGTCGGCATCACCTCCGCATGGGTGCCCACGCGGAAGGCCGCCTTCGTGAGGCCCTTGGCGATCTCCAGCTGGTCGATCTCGTGGAGCTGGTAGCGGTAGGGCAGGTCCGTGCGCGTGCCGCCGGTGATGACCAGGAGCGGGATGCCGTCCAGCATGGCCTCGCCGATGCCGCTGGCCGCATGGGTGAGCCCGGCGGCGGGCACCAGCACGAGGCAGCCCAGGCTGCCGCCGACGCGGCTCGTGGCCTCGGCCATGAAGGATCCGCTGAACTCGCTCGTCACCAGCAACGGCGTGATGAGCTCGCTGGCGCCCAGCTCATCGTAGAGCTCCGTGGTGTGCACACCGGGGATGCCGAAGGTGGTGCGCACGCCCACGCGCTCCAGGGCGAGGCGGGCGAGGCGGGCGGCGGTGAAGGCGGGCATGGCGCTACTCCGAACCCGGCAGGCGGCCGGTGAGGGTGACGGCGGCGAACTGGCGGGCGCCCAGGATACAACCGCCGAGGAGGGTGCCCTCCAGGGTGCGCTTCCCGTTCATGCCACCGCCACCAAAACCCGCGGCTTCGCCCAGGGCGTAGAGGCCGGGCAGCGGCGCCCCCGCGGCATCCACCACCGCCCCATCCAGGTGGGTCCGCAGCCCGCCCAGGCTCTTGCGGGAGAGGAGGCGCACGCGCAGCGCCACGAGGGGGCCCGCCGCGGGATCGAGGATGGGTTGCTGCGCCAGGGTCCGCAGGCGGTCGCCGGGGAAGGCACGCACGGCGCGGAGGTACTGCAGCTGGGGATCCGTGTGGAAGCGAGGTCCCCGCGCCAGCTCGCCATCCCAGGCCGTCACCGCCTCGCGCACCGCGTCCAGACCCACCCGCCCTTCCGTCGCCACCGCGTTCATGCGGTCCACCAGCGTGGGGAGGTCCGCCGCGGAGACGGCGTCGGGCGCCTGCGCCAGCACCTCGTCGGCCAGGGCCCCGTTGCCCACGAGCAAGGAGGCCGCCAGCCGCAGCCACGCGTGATTGCGGAAGGCTGGATTGAATTCAGAGCCCTGGATGGCCAGCTCCTTGGCGAGGATGCGCCGGTTCATCAGCAGCCAGGACCAGGGCTGGCCCGTGGCGGTGATGCGGCTCACGAGCGCGTGGGTATCCGTGCCCGCCAGCAACGGGGGCGAGAAGCGCGCACCCTCCGCGCGCAGCCAGAGCGCGCTGCGGGGCGGGATCACCGCCAGGCCCTGCCCCGGAAAGGTGCCCTTCCAGTGGGCGATCCCCGCCGCGTAGACCCACATCTGATCCAGGGGCCCCGTGGCCGCGCCGAGGGCCCTGGCGGCGGTTTGCATGTGCCCGTCGATCCACGGATAGGAGCCGTTGAGCAGCTCCCGCGGCGCGGCCCCCCACGCCGCGGGCCAGCGCTGGCGCACGAGGTCCAGATCGCCATTGAAGCCTCCGCTGGCGATCACCACTTGATCGGCGAAGGCCTCGAAGGGGCGCCCTTCCTCGGTGTGCTGCCCCGCCACCCCCACCACGCGACCGCCGCGCCGGAGGAGCTCTTCGGCCCGGGCGTGACAGGCCAAGGTGAGGCGACCGCCCACGTGAGGTCGAACCTGATCCAGCACCCTCGCCACGAGGCCCGCGCCGCAGCCCCAGAGGAGGTGGAAGCGGGGGAGGCGGTTGCCGCGACCGTCATGGGCCCGCTCCGCCCAGGCGGGCACGGGGAAGAAAGAGAGCCCCCGCCGGAGCAGCGCCTCGCGGATGTCCGGCAGGTTCCGATCCACGTATCGCCGCGCCCAGAGCTGCGCCCATTCGCTCTCCGCGTCGAACTCCGCATAACCCTGCCAATCCTGCCAAGCCAATTCGGCGGAATCACGCACGCCCGCCCGCCGCTGCTCCTGGCTCCCCACGAAGCAGAATCCGCCGAAGGCATCCCGGGCCTGACCGCCCAGACGCTCGGGCCCCCCGGCTTCGAGGATCACCACGCGGCGGCCCGCCTCCACCAGTTCCAGGGCCGCCCACAGCGCGCTGATGCCGCCGCCGATGAACACCACGTCCGCCCGATGGGTGAGCTTCGCTTCGATCATGGGGAATCCTTGCGGATAGCCTGCCACGTCCCGCCAGGATGGAGATCACCCTTGGATGGGAAGGCCCTCAGTCCGTGGCGAGGCGCCCATAGATGGCATGGTCCACCGCTTTGCCGTAGAGCCACTCCGCCTGGCGGACGGTGCCCTCATGGCGGAAGCCCAGGCGCTCCGGGATGGCGCGGCTGGCGCGGTTGCGCACGGCGGCGCGGATCTCGATGCGGTGGAGCCCCAGGGCGTGGAAGGCATGCGCCACCAGCGCCTGCACGGCCCGGGCCATCACGCCCTGGCCGGCCGCATCCTCCGCCAGCCAATAGCCCATCGTCGCGCAGCGGTTGGTCCGGTCGATCCAGTTGAAGCCCGCGACCCCCACGAGTTCCTCCCGATGCCACACCGTGAAGGTGAGGGCCACGCCCGTGCGCTCCAGCTCCCGCATGCGGGTGATGAAGGCGCGGGTGTGCTCCGGCTTCGTGACGGTATCCAACCAGGGCAACCAGCGCCGCAGCCAGAGCTCGTTGGCGCGGGTGAGTGCGAACAGGGCCGCCGCGTGCTTGAGACGCAGGGGCCTCAGCACCACCTCCTTATCGGCCTTCAGTTCCAGCGGCATCAGGGTCCATCCATGGGTTTACTGGGCGATTGTGCGGAGCGCCGGGCAAGCTTGGCAAGGAGATGCCCCGCAGGCAGGGTGATTCCATGTCCAGGGGCACCGACGACGCCAAGCGCCGCGCGCCTTGTCGGATCGCGCGGCTGACCGCCAGCAATCGCCCAGTAAGCCCATGGATAGCCCCTCAGAGCTTCCCGGCGGGATCCCCGAGCGTCGCGGCGCGGTTGGCGCGCCAGATCACAAGGAGCTGGTCGAGCAGGGCGCCGAACTCCTCCAGGCGGAAGGCGTTGGGGCCGTCGCTGTGGGCCTTCTCGGGGCAGTCGTGCACTTCGAAGAAGAAGCCGTCCACGGCCGTGGCCGCCGCGCGGGCCAGGGTGGGGATCATCTCCCGGGCGCCGCCTGTCTTGTCGCCCAGGGCGCCGGGCTTCTGCACGCTGTGGGTGGCGTCGAAGATCACGGGGCAGCCCGTCTGGCGCAGGTGGGGGAAGGCCTGGAAATCCACCACGAGGTTGCCGTAGCCGAAGGAGTTGCCGCGCTCCGTGACCCACACGGGGCTGCCCGCGCCGGCCTGCCGCACCTTCTTCACGGCGTGCTTGAGGTCCCAGGGCGCGAGGAACTGGCCCTTCTTGACGTTCACCGTGCGGCCCGTGGCGCCGGCGGCCATGAGAAGGTCCGTCTGGCGGCAGAGGAAGGCGGGGATCTGCAGCACGTCGCACACGGCGGCCACGGGCTCGCACTGGTGGCTCTCGTGCACGTCGGTGAGCACGGGCACGCCCACTTCGCGCTTCACCTCCGCGAGGATGTCGAGGCCCACCTCCATGCCCTGGCCCCGGTGGCTGTCGAGGCTCGTGCGGTTGGCCTTGTCGAAGCTGCTCTTGAAGAGGAAGGGGATGCCCCGGCTCACGGCCAGCTCCTTCAGGGCGCTGGCCATGAAGTGGCTGTGCTCCCGGCTCTCGATGACGCAGGGGCCCGCGATGAGGAAGAAGCTCTGATCAGTGAAGGGATGGTGGAAGTCCATGACGGCCTCGAACTCCCAGTCTATCGGATCACGATCGCTTTTAACATTTTGTAAAACGATATTGGCATCCGATTGCCACAATGCCTACACTCGGTTTTTCGAGATCGGAGGCAACCCCCATGAAGCACCTCCTCGATGACGAGCTGAACCGGAAGCTGGTCGCCCTGCTCCAGGCCGAGGGCCGCATGCCCCACGCGGAGCTGGCCGAGCAGCTGGGCGTGAGCCGCCCCACCATCATCGACCGCGTGAAGCGCCTGGAAGCCGAAGGCATCCTGGACGGCTACTCGGCGCGGGTGAGCCCCGCCGCCGTGCAGAAGCCCGTCATCGCCTTCGTGGCCGTGCGCTACAAGGCCGATAACGACGAGGCCCTGGAGCGCCGCTTCTGGAAGGCCCTGGAGGCCGAGCCCGACGTGCTGGAGGCCCACACCGTGGCCGGGGAGGACTGCCTCCTGCTGAAGGTGTGCGCGGCCACCCCCATGGCCCTCAACGAACGCCTGCGGCGCATCCGCACCCTGGGCCCCCACGTCACGACGCGCACCACCGTGATCCTGCAGACCCACTTCCATAAGGCGGGCGCCAGCCCCTTCCCCGCGGAAGTGGCGCCTGTGCAGCCCATCACCCCCGCCGCGCGGAAGCGCGCCTGATGTTCGCCACCACTCCCGAACCCCCCTACGTGGCCGTGATCTTCGCCAGCCGTCGGCCCCTTCATGAAGGTTCGATCGTCGAGGACGGATACGGCCAGGCCGCCGCCCGCATGGCGGAGCTGGTGGTGCAGCAGCCCGGCTTCCTCGGCGTGGATAGCGCGCGCAACGCCGAGGGTTTCGGCATCACCGTGAGCTACTGGGCGGATGAGGCCTCGGCCCTCGGCTGGCGTCGCAACCTGGAGCATGCGGAAGTCATGCGCATGGGTCGCGAGCGCTTTTACACGGCCTACACCCTGCGCGTGGCCACCGTCCACCGCGCCTCTGAATTCGAGCGCCCCTGATGCTGCCCTGGCTCGCCTACGCCACCATCGCCCTCGTGTGGGGCTCCACCTACTTCGCCATCGCCCTGGGCCTGCAGAGCTTCACGCCCTACGGCATGGTGGCCTTCCGCTTCATCGGCGGCGGGCTGCTGGCGCTGCTGCTCTCCCGCCTGCGCCGGGAAGCGCTGCCCACCAAGGCCGACCTGCCCCACCTCATGCTCACGGGCGCCCTCATGCTCAGCGGCAGCAACGCCCTGGTGACCTGGAGCGAGCGCCACGTCACCTCGGGCCTCGCCGCCACCGTGTGCGCCATGGTGCCCGTGTTCCTCGCGCTCTTCAGCGGGGAGCGTCAAGGCGGGCGCACGTGGGTGGGCCTGGGCTTCGGTCTCGTGGGCGTGGCGGTGCTGGCGGATCCCTTCCACGGCCAGGTCCACTGGCTGGGCCTCGCGGCCCTGCTGCTCGCCAACATCCTCTGGGCCTTCGCCACCCTCCACGGCAAGCACCACGTGAAGCACCACGGCTCCGCCCTGGGTAACACCGCCGTGCAAATGCTCACGGCCGCCGCCATCGCCTGCCTGCTGGCCCCCTTCACGGGCGGCTTCCTCTCGGGCCCCGTAACGACGAAAGCCTTCCTCGCCGTGGGCTACCTGGCCGTCTTCGGCTCGGTGATCGCGTTCAGCGCCTACATCTACCTGGCGCGCGTCTGGGCTCCGGCCAAAATGGGCACCTACGCCTACCTCAATCCCCTGGTGGCCGTGCTCCTGGGCGGCCTCTTCCTGCGCGAGCCCTTCACCTGGAACACGGGGCTGGGCCTGCTGCTCATCCTGGGCGGCGTGGCCCTCGTGCAACTGCGGCCCAAGGCGCAGGTGGTGGGAGAGGCCGCGTGACTCGAACGGAGGCTCTGGAAGCCCTGGCCCGCATGCCGGATCGGCTGGACGCCTGGGCCCGGAGCCTCCGCCCCGAGGCCCTGCGGGTTCGCCCCCTCCCCGAGGAATTCGCACCGCTGGAGCACCTGTGGCATCTGGCAGAGCTGGAAGAGATCTTCGCGCTCCGGCTCCAGCGGCTCCGCGATGAGGATCATCCCCACCTCGCCGATTTCCACGGCGACACGGCCGCCGTGGAAGGCCGATATCGGGAACGGGACGTCGAAGGAGCGTTGCACCGGTTCAGGCAGGCGCGGAGCGCCAACCTCGCGGCCTTCGCCGCGTTGACGGAAGCCCAGTGGCACCGCGGGGGCACCCAGGAGGCCGTGGGCGAAGTCGTCCTGGCGGACCTCCCCGGCCGCATGGCCGACCACGACCAGAGCCACACCCTCGCGTTCCAGGAGCCCTGATGCCGGATCCCGCCCTCCTTCTCATCGACGTGCAGCAGGCCTTCGACGATCCCTCCTGGGGCCCCCGGAACAACCCCGGCGCCGAGGCCAACATCGCCCGCCTGCTCCGGGCCTTCCGCCACCGGGGCCTGCCCGTGCTCCACGTGAAGCACGACAGCGTATCCCCCCATTCCACGCTGCGGCCCGATCACCCCGGCAACGCCTTCAAGCCCGAAGCCCAGCCCCTGCCCGGCGAGCCCGTCTTCCCCAAGTCCGTGAACAGCGGGTTCATCGGCACGAACCTGGAGGCCCACCTCCGCGAGCGGGGCCTCCGCCGCCTCGTGGTGGCGGGCCTCACCACCAATCACTGCGTCAGCACCACCGTGCGCATGGCGGGCAACCTCGGCTTCGACGTGCAGGTGGCCATGGATGCCTGCGCCACCTTCGACTTCACGGCCCTGGATGGGAGCCGGATCCCCGCCGAGACCATGCACCAAGTGGGGCTGGCCGAATTGCACGGCGAGTTCGCGCAGGTGCGCGGCACCGCGGACATCCTCGCCGGGCTGACCAAGTAATGCTCGCCTGGGCCTGCTTCATCGCCGTCGTCCTCGGCTGGGGCTCGACGTTCATGGGCATCCGCCTCGCGTTCGAGAGCTTCACGCCCTTCGGCCTCGTGGGCCTGCGCAACCTGGCCGCGGCCGCGGTGATGCTGGCCTTCGCGATCCTCCGGCGGGAAGCCCCCCCTCGCCGGGAGGACCTGCCCCGGCTGACGATCCTGGGCCTCCTCATGGTGGGCGCCTCCAACCTGTTCACGACCCTGGGCCAGCAGCACCTCAGCACGGGCGTGGGCGGGCTGCTGAACGCCTGCATCTCCCTTTGGATCGTGCTGCTCAGCGCGGGCGAGGAGCGCCACCCCCGCCGCGTGTGGATGGGCATGATTCTGGGCCTCGCCGGCGTGGCGTTGCTGCTGCTGCCCGGGAAGGCCCAGCGGGTGAGCTGGCTGGGCTTCGCCTTCATGATGGCCTCCACCTTCAGCTTCGCCTGGGCGGCCCTGCGGCTCCGGAAGCGGCCCGTGGCCGCGGGCCTGCCCTGGATCCTCGCCGTGCAGATGGGCGCCTCGGGCGTGGTGCTCACGGGCCTGGCTTCAGCCTCGGGCGGGTGCTTCGCGGGCCCCCTGACGCCGAAGGCCCTCGGGGCCTTCGCCTACCTCGTGGCTGTGCCCAGCCTCGTGGCCTACGGCGCCTTCGCCATCCTCAGCAAGCTCTGGCCACCGGGCCGCTTCGGCATCTACGCCGTGCTCACCCCCGTGGTGGCGGTGCTGCTCGGGCTCACCTTCCTGCACGAATCCCTCACCCCGCGCATGGCCCTGGCCATGGCGGTGATCCTGCTGGGGGTGGCAATGGTGCAGATCCGACCCAGGGTCCCGGTGGCTGAGGAAGCTTGACGTGGAACTTCCCGCTCCCCGGCCATCGCCAGACTCCTAGACTGGGATCATGTGGAAGGTGTTGATCCTCGCGGGCCTGGCCTCCGCCGGCCCCACGGTGCCGCCATGGCCGCGGCCCGTGGCGGGATCGCCGGACTTGCAGGGGGTCCACCAGGACATCTTCCGGAAATTCGACGTGGACTACCTCCGGGTGGCCTTTTACGTGGATCCCGTGAGCCTCAGGCACCGACCGCGGGGCCAGTCCGCCCGTTCCTGGCTCTTGCAGGGAACCACCTGGTGCGGCCGCCGCTCGGAAGTGCTCCAGGACATCGGCGGCGCCCGGCGGGCCGAGGGCTTGAAGGCCCAACTGGAAGCCCACTGGCCCGGAGGCGGACTGGATCCCGATCGGCCCGCGGTGAAGCGCCTTCTGGCCTCGGCTGCCCACCCCCTGGAAACGGGTGACCGCATCGACTACGTGTGGGCTCCGAGCGGGAAAGTGCACATCCGCATGGGCGACGGCCCCTGGATCGTGCTGGCCGACCGCCTGCTGCACCAGGCCCTGTTGAACATCGCCTTCGGCAATGAGCGCGATCCGGCAACACCGACCCTCGACCGGGCCCTGGAGGCCCTCGCGCCGACGCGGCCTTAGACGAAGATCTGGAACACGGCGTTGGAGAGCAGCCGGCCCTTGTCCGTGAGCCGCACCCGCGCCCCTTCGAAACGCACCAGCCCTTGGGCGCCGAAGGCCCGTAGCTGCTCGTCCCAGCTATCGACGAGGGGCATGAGGTTGCGGCGCTGGCCTTCGGCGCGAAGCGCCTCCCAGTCCACGCCGGCATGCAGGCGCAGGCCGAGCAGGGGGATCTCCGAAAGGGATTCGGCGGCGTCCAATTCCGTGAGGTCCAGCTCGCCGCGCCCTCCGATCCAGGCGGGGAGCACGGAGCTTTCCGTCCAACGGTAGGGGCCCAGCTGGCTCGCGGCGGACACGCCCAGGCCCAGGTAGGGGCGCAGCTGCCAGTAGCGCAGGTTGTGGCGGCTCTCGGCACCGGGGCGACCGTAGTTGCTGATCTCGTAGGGCAACAGGCCGAGCCGCGGCAACGCGACTTGCAGGGCCTCGAAGACATCCGCCACGTCATCCTCGCTGGGCAGCGTGAGGCGGCCGGCCTCCACATCCGCCTTCAGGGGGCAGGCCTTGTCGAGGTCCAGCAGGTAGATGGACAGGTGCTCCAGGCTCGTGCCCGCGAGGGTGCGCGCGTCGCCGAGCACGCGATCCAGATCCTGCCCGGGGATGCCCACCATGAGATCGCCGCTGCGCCGCGCGAAACCCGCGCGGCGGCAGAGCTCCAGGGCATCCAGGGCCTCCTGGGCGCCGTGGATGCGGCCCAGGCGCGCGAGCAGCTCATCATCCAAGGTCTGCGTGCCCACGGACACGCGATCCCACCCCAGGGCCCGGGCCTGCTCCAGCCACGCGAGGTCCACGGTGCCGGGGTTGGCTTCCAGGGTGGCTTCCACGAGGGGGCTCAGGTCGAAGGACTCGCGCAGGGCCCGGGTGAGCGACCGCAGTTCCTCCGCCAAGAGCAGCGAGGGCGTGCCGCCGCCCAGGTAGAGGGTATCCACGGCGGGCCGCCCCAGGGCCTCGCCCCAGGCGCGGATCTCCTGTTCCAACCGCGCCACCACCGCCGCTTGCAAGTGCACGTCCCGCGTGGTGACGAAGGAGCAGTAGGTGCAGCGGTCCTTGCAGAAGGGCACGTGCAGGTAGAGGCCCAGGGGCTCCACCTGGGCCGCAGCTCGAAGCACGGATCGATGGGGTTGGAGGAGGGAGGGGATCGCCACGAGGTCAGACTACCCCGACCCCTTCCTCAGGGCTCCACCACCACGCGCTTGAGGGTGTCTTCCAGGGCGCTGACCTCCGCGGGGAAACGCCAGGGCAGGGCCGTGGACGCGCTCGCGGCTTCCAGGGCCGTCCAGTGGGCCTGAAGGGCCTCCCGGTTCTTGGGGCCCATGCGCAGATCCCCACCCAGGTAGAAATCCGTGAGCAGGGTGAGGTTCAGGCGCAGGCGGTAGAACTGGGGGCGGTAGAGGAAGTGGGAGAGCAGGAGCTGCCCCAGCACGATTCCCGAAAGGACGAAGCCGCCGATCATGGGGCGACGTTGGGAGGCCGGCAGGTTGAAGGCGATCCACCAGCCCAGCAGGCCCATGAGGGCCAAGGCGATGAGGGGCATGAAGGCCACGTACCAGAGCCCGTTGGACCATCGGCTGTTCTGGATCAAGAGCGAGACCACGGCTTCCTGCGTGGCCTTGTCGCCTCGGCGGCGGGCACTGGCCAAGGCCTTGTCCAGCGCCTCCCAGGCCGCCTGCTGCTCCGGCGAAAGGTCCGCGGGTTTGCTCCGGGAGGAACCGCCACTCTGCTTCACCAGGAGCTTGCCGCCATGATCCGCCTCCAGGGCCATGGGCGGGGGAGGCTCCTCCAACACGGGCGCCCCGGGCGGCGGCGGCGTGTTGGTGATCTGGATCTTGCCCTTCTCGTCCTTCCACCGGTACACCTTCGCCGCGGCGGGCTTCGAGGGGCTCTCTTGCCGCGGCGTCGCCGCGAGACCCGTGGCCATCGCGAGGAGCAGGAGGAGGCGGAGGGTCACGGGGGGCATCCTAGAAGTGGGTGTCCAGGCATTCGCACCAGAAGTGGTACACCATCTGGTGCACCTCCTGGATGCGGGCCGTGACCGCGCTGGGCACCACGAGGGCCTCGTCCACGAGGCCCTTGAGCTTGCCGCCATCCTTGCCCAGCAGCCCGATGGTGTGCATCCCCAAGGCTTGGGCGGATTCCACCGCCTTGATCACGTTGGGGGAGTTGCCTGAGGTGCTGATGCCGATGAGCACGTCGCCCGGGCGACCCAGGGCCTCCACCTGGCGGCTGAACACGAATTCGTAACCGTAGTCGTTGGCGATGGCCGTGAGCGCGGAGGTATCCGTGGTGAGGGCGATGCCCGCCAGGGCTTTGCGCTCTTTCACATAGCGACCGGACAGCTCTGCGGCCAGGTGCTGGGCATCCGCCGCGCTGCCGCCGTTGCCGCACACGAGGATCTTGCAGCCCCGCTTCAGGCGCTCGGCCATGTCCCCGGCCTGGGCCACGACGCGATCCAGCTCCGCTTCGAAGAAGCGGGACTTCAATTGGATGGCCTCCTGGACGTGCGCTTGAAGGGTGCTTTTCATGGCCTCGGCCCTCGGACTTGGCATTCTGACAGGAATTTCCATGCGAATTACCAGGGCGCTGGCAAACTGCTCTGGATCCTCCCGGAGTTCTACCCCCATGGAATGGTTGGCCCTCAAGCACCCGCTGTTGGTGCACCTGCCCATCGCGACCGCGCTGCTGCTGCCCCTGCCCCTCCTCTTCGCCCAGCGCGCTGGGCGCGGCATCAAGCCTTGGTGGAACACCTGCCGCTACATGGCCTGGATCGGCGTCATCTTCCTCCTGCCCACGCTGCTCACGGGCTACGCCTGGGGCCGGGGGTTGGAGCTCATCGAAGCGGGCCATTGGCTGCCCTCCCTGGATGATCCTGCGGGCTTCCTGCTGCGCCGCCACCAGACCATGGGCCTGATCACGGCCGCCCTGGGCTTCGCCACCCTCTGGAGCCTCTACCGGGGACGCCTGGAGCATGAGGGCCTGGGCATCCTTGCCCTGCTGCTCGGCACCGCCTGGGCCGTGGCCACGGCCATCACGGGCCTCACGGGCGGGCGCATGGCCCATGGCTTCGTGGCCATGGAGGCCCCCCGCAAGGCCGCCGCACCTGAGCCGCCCCCCGCGCCCAAGGATCCCGAGGCCCAGGTGCCCTTGAGGGCCCTGGAGTACGGGAGCCTCGAATCCCTCCACGCCGAGCCCTTCCGCTCCGCCGCCCACGATGGGCTGTGGGCCCGCGGCTGGATCAGCCCCAACGCCCTGGAAGCATGGAAGGCCGGCCAGCCCCTGCCCCCGGGATCCCACGCGGTGCTGAGCACCCAGGTGAGCCGCTGGGGCCGCCCCGGACCGGATCAGGGACCCCTCTACTTCCTGGAGATCCTCCCCGACGGCAAGCCGCGCTTCGCCTTCTACTGGGGCCGGGTGCCCGAGGATCGCCGTGCCGAATTCGGCGGCCAATCCCGCGTCTACCTCCGCGAAGGCGCCATGCTCCAAGCCTGCCTGAGCTGCCACGCCACCGGCGCCAGCGCCCTGGGAGATCGTGGGCGCGTCCGCGGCCGGCGGTAGCCCTCAGAAAGCCAGCCGCAACGCCACGCCCCAAGTCCGCCCCTCCACGCGGTAGTCGAAGGGCGCGTCGTATTTCTTGGCCAGGTAGGCCCGGGTGTTCCCGAGGTTCCGCCCCCACAGGGAGGCCTCCAGGCCGCCCCCCAGGTGCAGGGAGCCCTGGGCATCCAGGGTGGTGTAGGCGGGAATGGATTCCGGCCGATAGGCCGCGTAGACGCCCCGATCCGAAGCCCGGCGCCGCACCCGGCCCTGGTGGCTCACCTGGAGGGAGGCCGTCCACCCTTCGGTCCTCCACAGGGCGCCGGCATGGGCGAGGAAGGCCGGCACCCAGGGGATGGTCTCCGGCTCGGCGGAGATCGCGGCATCCCCCACGCGCTCAGCCAGACGCCTCACGGAGCTCGCGTTCACGAAGGCGCTCAGGCCCCCCCGCGCGAAGGCCCACCCACCTTCCAGCCCCGCGGTTTTGGGACTGAAGAGGTTCGCGCTGGCGTTGTTGTTCGCGGGGCTGTAGTCGATCTGGTCTTCGAGGGTGGAGCGGAACAGGTTCAAGCGCCACGTGGATCCGGACCCCATGGCCCACTCCATCGCCAGCTCCGTCGTGTGCACGACTTCCGCCTTGAGTCCCCGTACGTTGGAGGCCAGCGAGTAGGTGTTCGCGCCCAGCAATTCCGAAGGCGCGGGCGCGCGGTAGGCCCGCCCCGTCATGGCCTTGAAGACGAGCGTCGGCGTCGCCTTCCACACCAGGGCGGCGCGGGGGCTCCACTGGGCGAAGGTGCGGCGCCCTTCGGGAGCTCCGGGCAGGTCCACGGAGCGGTAGTCCACCGTCTCGTGATCCCGGCGCATGCCCAGAGTCGCTTCCACCGCCTCCCCCAGGAGCCCGCCGCTGTTCCACTGCAGGTAGACCGCCGTGTTGAGGATGGGGCGGTCCACGCCGTATTCCAGCCAGGGCCTCAGCGGCTTCAACTCATTGCTGGCGTTCCAGGGCAGGCCCGTGCCACCCACGTTGATATCCACGTTGCTCTCGTGCAGGTCATCCCCGCGGTAGCTGAAGCGGCTGGCCTCCACGCCGCCCAGCAGGCGAGAGCCCTTGCGGAGGGCCAGGCTCCCCTGCATCCGGAGGAAGGCATCCGTCGAATGCGTGCGCAACACCTCCCACAGGCCGGCGGGCAGCCCCGGCGCGCCCGAGGGCAGGTACCGCTGGGTCCAATCGAGGGCGTGGCGCTGGAGCTTCAGCGCGATCTCCTGGGAGCGCAGGGGGCCCGCCTCCGGGGCCCACCGGAGCACGAAGGTCTGCCGTGCCTCCGACATGGGCTCGCGCACCTCCGGGATCTGGAAGATCCAGCCGTGGCCCGTGTTGAACCGCCAGCGCTGGTCGTGCAGTTGGAGGCTCCAATCCGAATAGCGGCCCGTGCCCTCGAGCTTGATCAGGGTGTAGCGCTGTTCCCGGTGATCCAGGACCTGGAAGGAGGCGGGATCGCCCCCGGGGTTCGTCCTCCCCGAGAGGTCCCGGCTGAGGTACTCCTGGCCATCCGTGCCGGAGGCGTTGATGGCCGCCACCAGGGTGAAGCGGGGCGTCTCCGTCCCCACCACCCCATCCGCGCCATAGATGCCGCCATTGCCCCACCGGATCCGGGCTTCGCCACTGCCATGCAGATCGCCGTAGGAGAGGGTCCGGAGGCTCACCACGCCATTCACCGCGTTGCTGCCGTAGAGGGCGGAGCCGGGGCCCCGGAGCACCTCCACGGAGCGCAGCATCCACAGGGGCGTCTGCTCCATCGTCAACGCGGATCCGTACAGGGGTTCGTTGAAGGGCAGGCCGTCGATCAACAGCAGCAAGTGGTTGTTGTTCCAACCTTCGAAGACCCCGCGCGCGCTCACCGTGCGGCGCTCGTAGTCCCGGGAGGGCGCGAAGCCCGGCTGCGCGTAGAGCACCTCGTTCAAGGTCTCCCAGCCGTAGCCCTGGAGTTCATCCCTGGGCACCACTTCCACCACGGCCGGCGCCTCGGCGGGACTCTGCTCCAATTTGGTGGCGCTGGTGACCTGCACCTTCATCAGGGCTTTGAGCGATTCCCGATCCTCCTGCGCCCCCAGCGCGGACCCCGATCCGCCCAGGACGATCAGCAGAATCCTTGAAACGCACTTCAAAGGGCCTCCAGGCGCCCTGTATCGGCACCTCCTCCTCCGAAATGAATCAGAAGCAGGTCCCCCTTCCGGGAAGTCCCGGGCAAGATCGATCCATGCGTTTCCCCTCCTTGTTCCGATCCCACGTCGCGGGCTTCGCCCTGCTCCTGACTCCCACCTTGCTGGGTGGCCAAACCCCGGCGTCCACGTGGCGGACGCAGGCCAGCGGATCCCAGGCCGAGTTGCGCGGCCTCGCCGCCCCCGGTGGTACCACCGCCTGGGCCACGGGCGCCCGGGGCACCGTGCTGCGCACGCAGGATGGCACCACCTGGGAACCCCGCCCCGTGCCCGGTGGCGAGGCCCTGGACTTCCGCGACGTCCACGCCCTGGATGCCCAGCGCGCCTGGATCCTCGCCGCGGGGGAAGGCCCCGCCGGACGCATCTACGGCACCACCGACG
This sequence comes from Holophagaceae bacterium, assembly GCA_035255465.1. Taxonomy (GTDB): domain Bacteria; phylum Acidobacteriota; class Holophagae; order Holophagales; family Holophagaceae; genus JAFDVN01. The sequence goes on along the minus strand of DATEZP010000082.1, from coordinate 19,230 downwards.
GAGGCGCCCACTGGTCGCTCCAGTTCACCAACACCGATCCCAAGGCCTTCCTCGACGCCTTCGCGTTCTGGGATGCCACCCACGGCATCGCCCTGGGCGACGTGCTCCAAGGCCGCTTCCAGGTGCTCACCACCGAGGATGGCGGCGCCACCTGGAAGCCCGTGGCCGCAGGGGCCCTACCCGAGGCCCTTCCAGGTGAAGGCGCCTTCGCCGCCAGCGGCACCTGCCTCGTGACGTCCGGCGCCCAGGATGCCTGGTTCGTCACCGGCGGCGCCAAGGTCTCCCGCGTCTTCCACACCCCGGATCGCGGCCGCACCTGGACCGTGGCCGACACGCCCATCCCCGCCGGAGCCCCCACGGTTGGACTCTTCTCCGCGAGCTTCGCCGACGCCCACCGGGGCCTCGTCGTGGGCGGGGATTACCAGCAGAAGATCCCGTTGCCCGTCACCGGCGCCCGCACCGAGGATGGGGGCCGCACCTGGCTGCCCGTGGCCCTGGACCCCAAGGGCTTCCACTCCGCCGTGCTCGCCATCCCCGGCACCACCGCCACCTTCCTTTCCACGGGGCTCGCCGGCACGGGGCTCTCCCGCGATGGCGGACGCACCTGGACCGCCCTCGATCCCACGCCCTTCAACGCCGTGGCCTTCGCCGATGCGCGCCACGGCTGGGCCGTGGGCCCCAAGGGCCGCATCGCCGCCTACGCCGGGCCCGCCCTGGACGAAACCATCCGGGCCGGCCAGGACGTGCAGGGCGACACCTACGCCCGCGTGTCCGTGATGTTCGGGACGGATCGCAAGGCCACCTCCCCCGGTGGTTGGTTCGGGGGCGATCGCGGCGAGGGCATCACCTACGGCGAAGTGGTGGTCAGCGTGCCCTTCCAACACAAGACGGGCGAAATCGAGACCCCCTCGATCTGGCGCCTGGAGACTCGCGAGGATCCCAGCAAACACATGACCCTGGTGGAACGGAAACTCGAATCCCGGGAGGCCTTCCTCGCCCAGGTGAAGGCGCGGCTCGCCGCCGCCGGCCCCCAGGCCGCCAGCTTCATCTTCGTGCACGGCTACAACGTGGGCTTTGATTACGCCGCCCAGCGCACCGCGCAGATCGCCTACGACCTCGACTTCCGGGGCGTGCCCGTCTTCTACAGCTGGCCCTCCCAGGCCTCGCTCAAGGGCTACACCACCGACGAGAACAACGTGCAGTGGAGCGAGGCGAACCTGAAGCGCTTCCTCTCGGATTACGCCGCCCACACCGCCGGCAAGGACCTCTACCTCATCGCCCACTCCATGGGGAACCGCGCCCTCACCGGCGCCCTGCGCCAGCTCTTCACGGAACAACCCAAGCTCAAAGGCCGCTTCAAGGAGATCATCCTCACGGCGCCCGACATCGACGCGGAGATCTTCAAGCGCGACATCGCCCCCGTGCTCACCCAGGGCTGCAAGCGCATCACCTTGTACGTCTCCAACGGCGACAACGCCCTGCTGGCCTCCAAGAAGGTGCACGGCTACCCGCGCCTGGGCGACACCTCCGATGGCATCGTGGTGATCCCCGGCATCGACACCGTGGATGCCTCAGGCCTGGATACCAGCTTCCTGGAGCACTCCTACTTCGCCACCACCGCCACCGTGCTCGTGGACATCCGGCGGGTGCTGCTCGAAGGGCTCCGCGCCGCCCGACGCGGCCTGGAACCCAAACTCACGGGCACCGGCGCCAGCTATTGGAAGCTGGCCACCGCCCCCCGATAGCGGCCTGGACTAGGGTGAACAGGCCTTAGGCGTAGACCGAACCCGGGTGCGCCTGGGCCCGGGCTTCGAGTTCCTTCAGCCGGGGCAGCAGCTCCCGCTCCTCCCGGCCCGTGCGCCGACCCACGCAGCGCAGCAGCGTGCGGGTGGCCATGCGGAAGCCCTCGGGGTCGCGCTGGATGTGCAGGGGCACCATCCACTGGCGCAGGTAGCCATCCAGCTCCTCCTCCGCCGCCTTGGCTTCGGTGATGCAGATCTGGGTGAGGCTGCGCGTCACCGCGTCGCCCTCGCGCAGGAGGCGCCCGTAAAGGGAATTGCGCTCCCCTTGGAAGTGCTGCTTGAGCTTGAGTCCGAGATCCCGCACCTTCCAGGCGAACTGATCCGCCCGCTTCTCCACCTCGAACCCTTCGAGGTCCTCACTGAGATCCCGCACCCGGCCGAGGATGGTGCGGTGTTCATCGTGGATGACGGCTGAATCCATGGCGCACCTCACTGACCCAAGGCATAGGCCCGCCCGGGGTGAACGCCAGGATCCGACCATCCAAGGGTGACGGGCGGCACAGGTGTGACGGCGTCACATCCTTGTCAGCTCACATGGGCAGGGAATCCACCAGCACTTCGCGGGGTTTCCCCGCGCCCCGATCCGGGCCGATGATGCCCTCGGCCTCCATGCGATCGATGAGCCGGGCCGCGCGGCCGTAGCCCAGGTTCAGCTTCCGTTGCAGCAGGCTCGTGGAGGCCTTCTTCTCCCGCACCACCACCGCCAGGGCCTTGTCCCAGACCTCATCGCCACTACCGGGCCCCGCGAGGGCTTCGTCGCCATCGCCGGATTCCTCATCGGTCTCCATGGCCTGGATGAGGGCCTGATTGTAATCGGGACGGCCGCGCTCCTTGAGCCATTCCACCAGGCGCAGCGTCTCCCCCTCGGTGAGGAAGGGGGCGTGGATGCGGCGGGGCCGCGCGGCGCCGGGGGCGAGGAAAAGGGCATCGCCCTTGCCGAGCAGCTGCTCGCCGCCGCCGCCGTCCAGGATCGTGCGGCTGTCGATCTTCGTGTTCACGCGATAGCTGAGGCGGCTGGGGAGGTTCGCCTTGATGACGCCCGTGATGATGTCCACGCTGGGCCGCTGCGTGGCGAGCACCAGGTGGATGCCCACGGCGCGGGCCTTCTGCGCGATGCGGGCGATGCTCTCTTCCACTTCCGCCCGGGCCACCATCATGAGGTCCGCCAGCTCATCGATGACGACGACGACGTAGGGCAGCGCCTCCAACTCGTTGGGACGATCCGCCCAGCGGGGGTTGGGCGTGCGGCCCGAGAGGTCGATGCGGCCGCCGGCTTCGCGGATCTTGTCGTTGAACTGTTCGAGGTTGCGCACGCTCATGAGCGCGAGGCGGCGGTAGCGGTCCTCCATCTGGGCCACCACCCACTTGAGCACACGGCCCGCCTCCTTCATGTCGGTGACGACGGGCGCCCAGAGGTGGGGGATCTCCTCGTACACGCCCATCTCCACCATCTTGGGATCGATGAGGATGAGCTTGGCTTCGCTCGGGAGGGCCCGCAGGAGGATGGAGCAGATCATGGCGTTCACGCCCACGCTCTTGCCGCTGCCCGTGCTGCCGCCGATGAGGAGGTGGGGCATCTTCGCGAGGTCCACGGTGACGGGGTGGCCCGCCATGTCCTTGCCGAGCGCCAGGGTGAGGAGCCCCGCGGAAGGCTCGCGGAAGGCCGGGGCGTCGATGACTTCGCGGAAGGTGATGACCTCGCGCTTGGGGCTGGGGATCTCGATGCCCACGGTGTTCCGGCCCGGGATGCGATCCATGCGCACCGCCTCGGCATGCAGGGCGAGGGCCAGATCCTCCTCCATGCCGAGGATGCGGGACAGGGGGATGCCCGCGTCGGGCTGGAACTCGTAGACGGTCACCACCGGGCCCGGCTGCGCCCCCACCATCACACCCTTGATCTTGAACTCCGCCAGCTTGGCGAGGATGGCTTCCTTGTGCTGCTCGATGACGGCGGGATCCTGGCGGCCGTGCTCTGAGGGCGGATCAAAGAGGCGGCGGGGGGGCAGCAGGCCCTCGGTCATCGGTCGTCGGTCATCGGTCGTCGCTCCCGGCCGGGAGGAATCCTGACGACCGACGACCGGCGACCGACGACCCTCCTCCGGCACGGGAGGCAGCGGCTTGGCCGGAGTCGGTTCCATCAGGGGCAGTGGCTGTTGCACGAATTCACGGCCGAAGCGGTCCTTCTCCACCTTGGGCTCCACCACCGTGGGCTTGGGCGGTGGCGGGGGCGGCGCGGCGGCGAGGATGGGGCTGCGGAAACCATCGCGCTCCAGGGGCTGCGGCTCCGGCTCGGACCCCAGGGGCTTCAGATCCAGCAGCGCGCCGGAATCCAGGCGCATGGAGTGGATGGTGGGCAGCACTTCCTCGGGCCGGAGCACGGCGCCCGCCTTGCGCAGGGCCATTGCCTCCATCTCCGCCTTCAGCAGGGATTCGCGCTGCCGCTCCATCAGATCGAGATCCGACAGGCTGCGGGCATCCGAGGCATCGAGGTCGGGGATCTCCGCGGACTTGGACCCCCACCCCAGGAAGGGGCGGCGCACCATGCCCACGAAGCCCTTGAGCCCCACCTCCGCCACCTTGGAGGGCATGGGCTTGAGCAGCGGCCACACGCGGTCGCCGAAGAAGCGGGCCAGCAGGCGGCCGAAGGCCTCCGTCAGCGCGGGTGCCAGCACGAGGGAGGCGAGCCCCACGAGGGGCAACAGCAGCAGGGGCAGGCCCACGGGGCCGAGGCTCGCCCGCAGGGGCGGGAACAGGATGTCGCCCCACCACCCTCCCCAGCGCAGGAGCATCGGCGGTTGGGCCGCATCCACCACGAAGGTGCGGGTGCCGATCCAGCCCAGGATGGCGCCCGCGGCGATGACCAGGGCCAGCCACGCCACGCGGCCCGGCCATTGTCGGCCCTCCCGGGGCCAGGCTTCCCAGCCCACGTAGCAGGCCACGAGGTAGCCCCCGACGCCGAAGATCATCTGGAGGAGCCCGGCGAAGGTGGCGCCCAGGGAGCCGCACCAGTTCCGCACGCCGCCCGACACCTGGCCCGTGCTGAAGAGGTGGGCATCCGTGGGGTGGTAGCTCAGGAGGGAGACGAGCAGCAGGAGCGCGAACAAGCCCAGCAGGCCCCGACCCACGTGCGCGGCCAGGCCCTCCCCCTTGGAGGGCGGGTCCTGCGAGGGTTTCGAGCGCGCGGCAGCCATGATGCTGCCCCAAGTGTACCGGGGCTCAACGCGATCCGGGATTCAGCGCGCTCCGGCGCTCCCACTGCGCTGCAGCAGGGCCAGCCTCGGGTTCCGATCCCAGGTGGGCTTGCCCATGCCCTTGATCAGCTCGCTGGCGGTGACGAAGGTCCAGCCCGCGGCTTTGGCCTGATCCAGGAAGGCGCCCAGCTTCGCGGCGGGGCGATCCCGCTCGTCCCGCTCAGAGCCGAGGTGCATGAGCACGATGAGGCCGCCGCCATCCTTTTGCAGGCGCGCTTGGAGGCGTTGGATGATGGCGTCGCCGCTGCGGTAGAGCTTCCGCTCCTTGGGCGTGGCCCAATCCAGGGAATCGGCGCCCTCGCTCCAGCCCACGTGGCGGTAGCCCAGTTCCTCCACCCAGCGCCGGATCTCCGCCGTGTGCTCGCCGTAGGGGGCCCTCCACACGGGATCCATGGGGCGGCCCAGCAGGTCCACCAGGGCGCGGTCGGCGCTCAGCAGCTCCTCCTGGATGCGCTCCCGGGTCCACTTCGGATCCCGCCGCATGTCCGGCGCGAAGTGGGGGTGGTTGGTGGTGTGGTTGCCCAGCTCGTGGCCTTCGGCGGCCATGCGGCGCACCAGGGCCGGGAACTTCTTGATGAAGGTGCCCGTGAGGAAGAGCGTGGTACGGATGCCCCGGGCCTTGAGGGCGTCGAGGATCTCGGCGGCGCCCTCGTTGTTGGAGCCGCCGTCGAAGCTGAGCAGGATGCGTCGCTGGGCGCGGTCCCCATGGGTGAGGTTCAAGGCCTCGCCCACCCCGGGCCAGGTGCCCGCCGTGAGGGTTCCGGCGGGCATCGGGGGCGGCACCGGGCGCGCCGCTTCCGGTGCCGGCGCCGCGGGCACGCCCGGCTCCAGGGTCAGGGGCGTCAACGGGGCCTTCCCGCCCCGCAATTTGGGCAGGGGCCCCGCCTTGGCGATGCGCAGGGGCACCGGGGCGGGCGTGGGGGCAGGTGCGGGGGCCGCCTGGGCCCGGAGCGCGGGCTGCGCGGGTGCGGCCTTGGGGGGCGCGGGTTTGGAACGGAGCGCGGGCTGGGCGGCGGGGGGCCGCTGGTGCGCCAGCAGGCGCGGCTTCTCGGGCGGGGCCTCGCCATTCCCCTTGAAGGTGAAGGTGGCCAGCAGGTGGCCCTGGCCATCCTTGAGCGTGGCCACTTCACCCACGGGGGGCCGCAGCAGCTCCCACCGCACGGGCCCCAATTCCGCCGCCCGGGTGTGGCGAATGGAGCGCCCTTCGAGGATCAGCTCCCCCTCGGCGGCCACTTCCCCTTCGATGACCACGAGGTTGCCCAGGCCATGCCAGGTCCAGGGCGCCAGGCTCGCAGGCGCCTGCTCGGCCACGGCGACCGGGGCCTCGGCCTTCCGGCCGCAGCCCGAGAGGGCGAGCAGCCCCAGGCCCGTGAGGACCGGAAGCAGCAACCCGTGGTGGCGGGAGGGGCGGTGGGTGGGCATGACCCCCCCAGTGTAAGCCGGGGCCGAGGGGCTTGGAGCCGCCTTCCCTTGGTCCCGAGTCCCCCGGGGTTCGTTCCCCCAGACGGGCGGTTCGTCCGTTTGCCCTTGGGAAGGGGCCTTTCGCCCCTCACCTTGGGGTTCCCAGGATCCCTTTCCATCGCGACCGCCCACCATGCACAGCCCCGTGCCTCGATATCCCGCGTACATGCTCTTCCGAGAGCAGGGGGAGATCATCTTCGCGAGCCCCACGGCGGTGGAGCAGGCGGCCTGGATGACGGGCAACGCGCCCGGGGCCCTCTGGACCATCCACGAAGTGTTCCGCGCCATCTTCCCCGATGAGGATGGGCTCACCCAGGCCCAGGCCCTGCTCGAACGATGCCTGGAGCTGGTGCGCCGCCGGGGCACCCTGCGCTTCCATCTGGAATTCCCCGTTCCCGACCTCCGACCCAGCCACTGGGACATCCAGTTGGGCCTGAAGCCCGGCAGCTCCGAGGAGACCTTCCTCGTGAGTTTCCAGCCCCAGCGCGAAGGGCATGGGAACACCCGGAGCGCCACGTCCACCCAGGCCCACGCGCTGCGCCACGCCGCGGCCCAGGCCCGCCACATCCTGGAGAAGGCCCTGGCCGAAGCCGACCTCCCCGATCCCGAAGCCGGCCCCCTGCCCGAGGGCCTGGGCGGACTCGTGGCCTTGTTGGACCGCGCCCGCGGTCTTCTGGGTAGCCTTTAGGCGTGTCTCCCGCCCAGGCCCCGAACGCTACCGCCTTCCGCTACGCCGTGGTGGAAGATGAACCCATCGCGCGGCACATGCTCACGCGCATGCTGGCCACCCTCGCGCCCGACGCGGTGAAGGCGTGGGAGGCCGCCGATGGCATGGAGGCCTTCCACCGGCTCATGCTCGAGCCCGTGCACGTGCTCTTCCTGGACATCGTGTTCCCCCCCGAAGGCGCCTTCCCCTTCCTGGAGCGCGTGCGCGACACCGGGCTGCCCATCCCCGACATCGTCTTCGTCACCAGCTTGGAGAACCAGGCCCACAAGGCCTTCGATTGGGCCGCCTGCGATTACCTGGTGAAGCCCCTCTCCCCCGCCCGGGTGAAGGCCTCCTTGGATCGCATCCGCGCCCGGCGCGCCGCCGCTGATCCCGAAGCCCTCCTCGCCGCCGTGAAGGGCCTCAGCCACGCCACGGGCCCCGAGCGGTTCACCGTGGCCATCCGCGATCGCATTCTCGTGTTCCGCTGGTCCGAAGTGCTCTACCTCACCACCGAACTCCGCCAGGTCTACGCCCACACCGCCCGCGGCAAGGTACCCCTCGACAAGCCCCTGGATGAGCTGGAACTCCTCCTCGGCGACACCTTCGTGCGCATCCACCGCAGCAGCCTCGTGAACCTCGACTACCTCGTGGAAGTCCACAACCCCGCCGGCCGCGCCGGAGAGGCCGTCATGCAGGATGGCGCCAGCCTCAGCGTCAGCCGCCCGAGGATGGACGCGCTGCTGAAGCGGTTGGCGAGGATGCGGTAGGAAGGGCGATTGAATCTTAGAGATTTAATCACTTATCCAAATCAAAGTTAGGTGTCTCAATGATCAAACCAATTTCTCTAGTTGCACTACTACTGGCGGTTGGTACTGGGCTCATGGCCCAAAAGCGACCCTACGGAGGATTTGACGCCCAGAAGATTCTCATCCCTGGGGATCCGTCTACCGGGAAGAGCCCTGCCGTGAATGGCGGCTACTTGGATTCTTGGGTTGATGCACTTTCTGAGCACGCCCGGAACTGGCCGGTGTCGTTTGACTCTGAGGCAGATAAGGCCCAGGCCATTCGAGATGTAAAATTTCTAATGGAGATCATGGATACGCTAAATGAGCCCGACAAACCCAACCCAGAACTTCTTCGTCGGGCCGGCTTCATCAATGCCATTGCGCACAACCTCGATGTAAAGGGTGCGTCTCGAAAGGCTGTTGAGTATTTTGATCGCCTCATGAAAGTGGCCCCTAATGATGCACTCGGCAACCAAATGTACGGGGCATTCTTGGGTGGTGCGGGGCATCCGAAGGAAGCAATCCCCTTCCTTCAAAAGGCCGATTCTCTGGGCAACACAAGCGCCATCTTCTCTTTGGGAATGTCCTACCTAATGACTGGGGACAAATCAAAAGCCCTTGAATGCTTTGAGCGTTACAAGAAAGCGGTGCCTCAAGACAAATCGGTTGATCAATTGATTGAGGCGATCAAAAACGGCCGGATTGAGTTCAAGCGGAGTTAAGAAGTGTGCTTTGATTTCGGTTCGACACCTAACCACTCAATGCACGCGGACGCTGCCGCTACGCGGCATCGCCGGTGATTTCGAAAGTTAGGCAGGTCCCATGAAGACTCTCATTGCCATATTCCTAAGTTTTCTTTTCGTTGCCACCAACGGCTATGCTCATGCCGATCGCATCATTCCAATAAAGAAAGATGGGACTCTAGAGGGCATTCCTCGAGAGTTTGGCCCCTCCACTTTGATCATTGAATTCGCCAGAGCGAATGCAAACGGCCCTGCCATAAATTCGATTACTCTCCGCCTAGGCAAGAATCGAATCTTGCTCCCCTCATGCATCACGAACCTATTGAAGAGTCGGAGTACAAGCCAAATAAAAGCTTCGGCGTCTTGGTATCACAACGAGAAAACAATCCCTTACTACTTGAACCTCGAGTTTGGGGACCCCGGATTTGAGGATTCTCCAGATTTAAGATCTCATTACTCAATGCTCTTCAATTTGCGCACAGGCATGTTGATGCAAATGGAGAGAGTCTCTAACACCAAAGGTGAAGGCAGCATCATCAATTACAAAACGGTTCGCATTGATGTCGCGTCGCTTTGTGGCTCCGAATCACTCGACAGCTTTTCCAGCCTGTCCGAGCTTCGTCCATGACCTGCCTAACCTATCCATGCGATCTGACGCTGGCGCTACGCGCCACCGCTGATGATTTCGAACGTTAGGAAATCAGGGAACCGCCGTGAAAATCCACGATCTTCCTTTCACCACGATCGACTGGACATCCGTCGAAGTCACCGAGCACCAAGGAACGACTGGAACAGCCCTGTGGAGAACTCGCCATTTCGGAGATTTGAGAATTCGAATGGTTCAGTACTCGCCTGGATATTGTGCGGATCATTGGTGTTCCAAGGGGCACGTCCTTTTGTGCCTCGAAGGTGAGCTTCACACTGAGCTGGAAGATGGGCGGAGGTTCACGCTCAGCCCCGGGATGAGTTACCAGGTCGCAGATGGCGCAGAATCCCACCGATCGTCTACAACGTCAGGTGCAAAGCTGTTCATTGTGGACTAGTGTGGCTACCTAACCACGCCCTGCACCAGACGCCGCCACACCGCGCCATCGGTGGTTTCAATGAGCAAGCTTCCCTGAATCCCCCCCTCCCTTCAGGAGTCACCATGCGCATCAGAATCGGATCGAGCTTGCCCTTGCTGCTGATCTCAGCTTTCGCCATGGCCCAATCCCTCCCACGCAAGGCCATGCCTTACCCCAAAGCCAAGGTGAGCTTCGAGGATTTCAAACACCTTGTATCCGTGGTGGAGCCGCATCGGGCCAGCCGACTGATCAACCTGGACACCTTCCTGAAGATGAGCCGCGAGCCGGGCGTGATCGTGCTCGATACGCGCTCCACCTTCCGCTTTGACCGCATCCACGTGCTGGGCGCGAAGCACCTCTGCTTCACCGATTTCACGCAGGAGAACCTGAGCAAGGTCATTCCCTCCTTTGAGACGAAGGTCTTGATCTACTGCAACAACAATTTCGATGGGAATCCCCTGGATTTCGCGACCAAGGCCGGGCCGCCCCGGCGACCCCAACCGGCCAGCCCGCTCGCGACCCAACTCGCCGCTCAGGAAAGGCCAATCTTGTTGGCCTTGAACATCCCGACTTACATCAACCTCTATGGATACGGCTATCGCAACGTCTATGAGCTCGATGAACTCGTCCATGTGAACGACCCCCGGATTGCGTTCGAGGGATCGGTGGTTCCACGCAAATAGGCATCCGCTCCGCAGGCCTGGCTCATCCCCCCGGACCTTGGGAAGAGCGTCTTGTGGCGCAGATGCTCCGGGGTGAACTCGAATCGAAAGGAATTCCGGATGAACGCCAATGAGACCTTCGCGCGGCGGGTGTTCTTCGGGGCCGGTGTCTACGGCCTGCTCGCCCTCCTTCCCCAGTACTTCCTGGAAGGGAGGGTGGCCCGGGATTTCCCGCCGGCCATCACCCACCCCGAGTACTTCTACGGCTTCATCGGCGTCGCCCTCGCCTGGCAGATCGCCTTCCTGGCCATCGCCAAGGAGCCCCTCCGCCTCCGCCCCGTGATGATCGCCGCGGTGCTGGAGAAGGCCTCCTTCGCCGCCTCCACGCTGTTCCTCTATCAAGCCTCCCGCGTGGCCGGGGTCATGGTGCCCTTCGCCTTGATCGACCTGATGTTGGGCACGCTGTTCCTCATCTCCTTCTTCCGCTGCGGGAACACGGAAGCCTGAGCTCCGCAGCGGGGGCCACCACCCCCGCACCGCCACCATTCCAGGGGTGACCTTCCCCCGAAGCTCACCTCCGGATCCTGCACAGCCCCGTCGTCTTGAGCCTGGGTGCGCGATCGTTGCATTGAGGACCCATCCCCCAGTCACCCATGGGAGCGTGCGTGTTCAACATCTTGGTCATCGACGACAGCCTCCTCATGCGGAACATCGCGCGGGAGGCGTTGGAAGAGGAAGGGTTCACGGTGACGGACCTGTTGCCGGAAACCGTGGAGGCCCTGAAGGAGCGGATCCAATCCGCCCCGCCGGATCTCGTGCTCAGCGATTTCAACATGCCCCTCGTGGACGGATTGGACGTGGCGCGGACGGTGCGGCAGGTCAACGCGAAGATTCCCGTGATCATCCTCAGCGCCAACCGCGATGAGGCCCGGGATGCCCACCTCAAGGCGATGGGCGTGCGCGCCATCCTCTACAAGCCCATCAAGGGCGAAGCCATCGTCGCGGCCGTGGCCAAGGTGCTGGTGGGATCCTGAGCCTCAGCCCCGGGCGGCCGGCCGGCAGAGGGCCCAGTAGTTCGCCTTCTCCCGCACCTTCACGGTGGTGACGTCAAAGCCCGCCGCCTGCAGATGCTCCGCCGCCCACTGGGCCAGCAGCTCCGCGGTGGGGTTGCGCTGGGCGAGCCAGGCCTGATCGTTGAGCAGCGTGTAATCCACGCCCTTCACCCAGGCTTCCAGGGCCGCGACGAAAGCCGCCTCGCCGCCCTCGTCGGCCTCGTCGGCCAGTCGCGCGCCCGCCTCCACCTCCCAGTTGTGGCCATGGCGGTCTTCCTGGAAGCCCGGCAGGTCGTGGTAGTGGTCGGCGACAAAACGTCGGTGGTGGCGAAGCTCGAAGCTCATGAAGGTTCCAGTTCCATGAGGGCGCATGGCGCCTGAGTGGGACAGCGCTCCGGTGGAGCGCTGGATAACTGGAATGATCTTAGCGCGCCCCGCCCTCCAACTCCCGGCGCAGGGCGGCCAGGTAATCCAGCAGCACCCGCTGGCGCTCCTGGGCGAGCATCTTCCCCGTGGCCGTCTGCATGCCATCCGCCAGCTTCAGCAGCTTCTTGAAGAAGTGATCCAGGGTGTAGGTCTTGTCGTCCCATTCCCGGTCCTCCGCCCAGGGATCGGCCGGGTGCCAGAGGCGCGAGCCGAAGCTCCCCCCCGTGGCGAAGACGCGGGCGATGCCGATGGCGCCGATGGCCTCCAACCGATCCGCATCCTGCACCACCTTGGCCTCCAGGGTGTCCGGCGCGCCGCCCCCGCTCCAGCTGTGGGCTTCCACGGCGTGGGCCACGGCCTCGGCCCGGCTTTCCAGGCCCGGCGTCTCCCGGCACCACCGGGGTACGAGTTCCGCCGCCATGGCCGCCGTCTGGCTGCTCTCGGGGTGGTTCTTGGGGCGGTACACCAGGTCATGCAGCAGGGCCCCGGCCACGCAGGTGTCCACGTCGGCCCCCTCCGCCCGGGCGATCTCCTGGGCCAAAGCCGCCACCCGGAGGATGTGGGCCAGGTCGTGGGCGCTATCCCGCGTGAAGGGTTCCGCGGCAAAGGCCGCTTCGAGCCGGGCGATGAGGGCGGGGGTCCAGGGCAGTTCCAAGGGCATCTGATCACTATCGGGCATCCGAGGACCCGGCGGGAATCGATTCAGCGGTGTGGCGCCAGGGCGCTGAAATGCCTTAGGCCCAACCGTCGCTTGAGAACCCTCCCCATGGAACGCCAGGGCCTCCTGCTGCATCCCATCCCTGGATGCCCAGGCCCACCCTGGCAGAATGGACCGTCCCCGGAGTGCGCATGAACCGTCTCAAAGCCTGGCTGGCCGTGTGGGCCGTGACCGTCGCCGCCCTGGCCCAAGGGGGCTTCGATCCCCTGAAGAGCGTCACCGTGCGCTTCGAGAAGGGCGCCGTCATCGCCACCGCCCCCGAAGGCGCCCACCTCAAAGCCATCTTCATGAAGGTGGAAAAGGGCGAGGGCCCCGGCAAGCTCCAGGCGGGCCCCCTGCCCCCGGGCAACGCCAAGGACGAACTGGACGACGCCATCTGGCACGGCCCCGTGCGCATCCCCGTGAAGGGCGAAGGCCTCAGCGGAGAAGTCACCCTCAAGGTCACCTACCAGCCCTGCACCGAAGGCGTGGGCGGCGTGTGCTATCCGCCCACGGTGCAACTGCTGAAGGTGAAGGCTTCCGACATTCCCACGGCGAAGGTCGCTTCCACCGACGCCCCCAGGATCGACACCAAGGCACCGGAGGCCACTCCGGCCCCGACCGCGACCACCCAAACCACCCCCACGAACGACGCGAAGGAAGTGCGCCGCCTCCTCGGCTTCCACGAGCCCAAGGCCATGAAGGCCTGGCTGGAATCCGCGGCCGTGCCCAGTGAATCCACGGGCAACGGATGGTGGGCCTTCGTGATCATCTTCTTCTTCGGCATGGGCGCCAGCCTTACGCCCTGCGTGTATCCGATGATCCCCATCACCATGGCCATCATCGGCGCCAAGGGGGGCGGCAAGCTGAAGGGCTTCACGCTGTCCATCGCCCTCGTGCTGGGCATGGCCGTGACCTACACCATCCTCGGCGTCGTGGCCGCCCGCAGCGGCGCCGCCGCCGGGGCCCTCGCCCAGCAGCCCGCTTTCCTCATTCCCGTGTCGGTGCTCTTCGCCGCCTTCGCGCTCTCCCTGTTCGGGGCCTTCGAGATCCGCCTACCCCAGGGGTTGCAGAACAAGCTGCAGGGCGAAGGCCCCCGCAAGGGCTATGGCGGCGCCTTCATCATGGGCCTCGTGCTCGGCCCCATCTCCGCCCCTTGCGTGGGCCCCGTCATCGGCACCGTGCTGCTCTCCATCGCCCAGACGGGCGAAGTGGCCCTGGGCGCCGCCAAGCTCTTCACCTTCGCCCTGGGCATGGGTGTGCTCTTCATCTCCGTGGGCACCTTCAGCGCCGCCCTGCCCAAGAGCGGCGACTGGCTCGATCGCTTCAAGCAGTTCATGGGCCTCGTGGTGCTCGGCTTCGCCGCTTGGAACGTGCGCCTCCTCGTGCCCACCTGGGCCAACTATGCCATGTGGACGCTCACACTGATGGTGGGAGCCGTGGTGCTCGGCGCCTTCCGATCCGCGGAGGGCACCGTGGGCGGCCTCACCAAGGGCGCCGGCCTGCTGAGCCTCGCGCTGGCCCTGCTCTTGGGCATCCGCGCCGTGGAAACCTCCCAGCACCTGCAGTTGCTCCCCAAGGGGCCGGAAGTTGCGGAAGCCAAGGGTGAGTGGATCGAGCAGGATTTCGAAAAGGCCGTCCAGAAGGCCCGCGCCGAAGGCAAGCTCATCCTCGTCGACACTTATGCCGAGTGGTGCGCCCAGTGCCACGAACTGGACGAAAAAACCTGGCCCGATCCCGTCGTGCAGGCCTGGATCAAAGACCACGCCGTGGCCGTGCGCATCGATACCGACAAGGTGCGCCCCGACCTGGCGACGAAGCTGAAGATCGGAAGCTATCCCACGATCTTGCTGTTGGATCCCAAGGGCTGAGCCTCGAAATGGGGTATGGTGGGACACCCATTCCGGGAGGTCCCATGTCCGTCCTCCGCCGCGTCTCCGGCGTGATCCTCGGCTTCGTCGTGGCCAGCGCGGTCATGATGGTCGTCGAGTTCACGAACGGACACCTCTTCTATCCGGACCTGGGCCAAGCGGCCAAGGCCGTGAAGGATGCGGCCCAGATGAAAGCCCTCATGGCCCAGGTGCCCGTGGGCGCCCTGCTGGTGGTGATGACCGGTTGGCTTCTGGGCGCCATCGCCGGCGGCTGGGCCGCCACCCGCCTCGCCCGCGCCGAATCCACGGCACCGGCCTTCATCCTGGGCGGGCTGCTCATTCTCGCGGGCATCACCAACAACCTGATGATGCCGCCCCCCCTGTGGTTCTGGGTGGCGAGCCTGGCGGTATTCTTCCCCGGAACTTGGTACGGGGCACGCTTGGCCGGATCCCGCTAAACCTCGGGGTCCACGCCCCAGCCGCCCTCCAGGGCCCCCCAGCCCTTCTCCGCGAAGGCGCCGAGGCGCTTTCCGGAGGCGCGGCGTTCCAAGGCGTGGGCCACGTAGCGCCCGATGGGATCGGCTTCGAGGTTGACCACGTCGCCGGGCTTCATCGTCGCCAGCGCGGTGCGCTTCACCGTCTCGGGGATGAGGGCGACGCTGAACCAGTCGGCGCCGCAGTCCACCACCGTCAGCGAAATGCCGTCCACGGTGATGCTGCCCTTGGGGGCCGTCATGGGGCTCAGGAACTCGGGCATGGCGAAGCGCCAGAGGCCTTCGCCCTCGGGCCGCTCGATGAGGCGGCCGATGCCATCTACGTGGCCGCTCACGAGGTGGCCGTCGAGCGGATCGCCCACGAGGAGGCTGGGCTCCAGGTGCAGGGTGCTGCCCAGGGCGAGGCGCCCCAGGGTGGTCTTCTCCAGGGTCTCCTCGCTGAGGTCCGCCTCCCAGGCGTGACCATCCCGGGCCACGGCCGTGAGGCAGGCGCCATGGGTGGCGATGCTGGCACCCAGTTCCGCGCGCGCCAGCACCTCCGTGCCGCAGGCGATGCGCAACCGCGCGCCGCCGGGGCGGGCCGAACGGGATTCCAGGGTGCCGAGGTGTCGGATCAGGCCGGTGAACATACGCCCATCATGGGCCGGGAGGACAGCCCTGCAAAGGGTGGACGCGCCCATCCGGGCAGGTGGCTCCATGGGAACGGGCCCTTACGGGCCCGTGCTCAAGGGAATCGGGAGGCTCAGCCCTGGGTCTGGGCGTCCTGGTTCAGCTTGCTGTGCTTCGCGCTGTAGACGAAGTAGGCCACGAGGCCGATGCCCAGCCAGATCCAGAAGCGGATCCAGGTGTGGGTGGGGAGGCCATAGGCGAGGTAGATGCAGAAGAGGATGCCCAAGGGGGCGGTGATCCAGACGAGGGGGGCCTTGAACTTGCGGGTGGCCTCGGGGCGGCGCACGCGGAGGATGAGGATGCCGGCGCAAACGAGGATGAAGGCGAAGAGGGTGCCGATGTTGGTGAGCTCGATGATCTCGTCGATGTTCATGAAGCCCGCGGGCAGGATCACGATGAGGCCCGTGAGCAGCGTGGCGTTGAGGGGCGTGCGGAAGCGGTCGCTCACCTTGCCGAACCAGGGGGGCAGGAGTCCGTCGCGGCTCATCACCATGAAGATGCGGGGCTGGGCCATCTGGTAGACGAGGAGCGCGCTGCCCAAGGCCACCACGGCACCGACGCTGACGATGGCGGAGACCTTGTTCATGCCGATGGCCGTGAAGGCGTGGGCGATGGGATCCGCGATGCCCTTGTAGGCGTGGTAGGGCAGGATGCCGGAGACCACGGCGCAAACGCCGACGTAGATGATCGTGCAGATGACGAGGCTGCCGATGATGCCCCGGGGCATGTCGCGGCCCGGATCCTTGCACTCCTCCGCCGTGGTGCTCACGGCGTCGAAGCCGATGAAGGCGAAGAAGATGATGGCCGCGCCCGCCTGCACGCCGTGCCAGCCGTTGGGCATGAAGGGGTGGTAGTTGGCGGGCTTCACGTAGAAGGCGCCCACGGCGATGACGAGGAGGAGCAGGATCACCTTGAGGGAGACCATGATGTTGTTGGCCTTCACGCTCTCCTTCACGCCCCACACGCACAGCGCAGTGATGACGAAGGTGATGAGCATGGCGAGCAGGTTCACACCCACGGGGAACTTGCCGAGCATGGGGGCCGTGCGGAGGATGTCCCAGTTGGCGAAGGTGGCGGCGCCATCCAGCAGCCCGGATTTGCACTGGGCCAGGTACTCCAGCTTGTCGGAGAAGTGCAGCGCCCCCTTGTGGGCGGCGGCGAAGGCCTCCGTGGGGAACATCATCGTGCGCGGATCCATGCTCAACCACCGCGGGATGTGGATGCCCACGCCCTGCAGGAGGTTATCCATGTAGCTGGCCCAGCTGATGGCCACGGCCACGTTGGAGACGGCGTATTCCAGCAGCAGGTCCCAGCCGATGATCCAGGCCATCAGCTCGCCCAGCGTCGCGTAGGTGTAGGTGTAGGCGCTGCCCGAGGCCGGGATCATGGAGGCGAACTCGGCGTAGCAGAGCGCCGTGAAGCCGCAGGCCACGGCCACCAGGAGGAAGCTGAGGATGAGGGCGGGGCCGGCGGCGGGCCGGGTGACGCCGAAGGTGGAATCGAAGCCGCCCGCCAAGCCGGTGCCCAGGGCGGAGAGGATGCCGGCGCCGATGATGGCGCCCACGCCCAGCAGGGCCAGATCCCAGGAACCCAGCGTGCGCTTCAGGCCCCCGTGTTCGGGTTCCTCGGCGTTGGCGCGGATCTGTTCGATGGATTTCGTGCGGAACAACTGATTGAACATTCGGAATTCCAAGCTGGGAGTGAGAAAACCAGTGTATCCAGCGGAGGCCCATAAGCCGAGCCTCCGGCCCCGGCCCCACCCCTGGCGGCGACTTGCGTATCGCGAACTTCCTGAGGCTTCTACACTTCCTCCATGCAGCTCTGGAAGGACAAACGCCTGCGCCTCGCCCTCACGTCACTTGGTATCCAATACATGGTGGCCCTGCTCGCCGTGGGCGCCTTCGCCGCGAATACGGGCAACAACCTGCTCTACCTCATCTTCGCCCTGATGTTGGGGCTCTTCCTCGTGTCCGGGGTGGTGAGCCGGCGGGCCCTGCAGGGGGTGAGCCTGCGCTCCATCGAGGAGGGCAACCTTTTCGCCCGGGTGCGCGGCGGCCTGCGGGTGCGCTTCGAAGACGCGAGCCCCCACCTCCCCCGGGGCTTGGAGGTGCACCTGGAGTTGGAGGGGGGCGCCGTGGAGCCCAGCTTCCTGGCCGGGGCCCAAGGGGAGGCCGAGCCCGTGGTGGTGCTCCACGCCCGGGCCGAGCGCCGGGGCTGGACCCGGCTGAAGTCCCTGGAGTTGCGCACCCGCCACCCCTTCGGGTTCCTGGAGAAGGCCTGGCGGGCGGAACTGGACCGGCCCATCCTCGTGCTCCCCCACCCCCGCACCCCGGGCGAATTGGCCACTTCGGAGCCCGAGGAGGGCCGGGGCACCCTGCCCCAGGCCGGGGAGAGCAGCCCCGAGGGCGTGCGGCCCCTGCGCCAGGGGGATCCCCCGGCCCGGGTGAACTGGAAGCGCACGGCCCAGCGGAGCCTCCCGGGTGCCCTGCACCCCTGGGTGCGCACCTTCGAGGAGGAGCGGCCGAAGGGCCTCCACCTGGAGCTGGACCTCCGGAACTGGGCGCCGGGCCGACCCTTCGAGCGGGAGCTGGAACGCCTCTCCGGGGCCGTGCTCCAAGCCCGCCTCCAACGCCGGGACGTGCACCTGGTGGTGCAGGGCCCCGAAGGCCCCCAGCGCCACCGGGAACCCACCCCCTGCTGGCGGGCCCTGGCCGTGGCCCAAGCCGCGGGGCGGGACGACCTGGCCTAACCTCGCCTCCCCCCCGAACCGATGCTAAGGATGACCATGACCGCCTTCGACACCCCCCACTCCCCCGCCTGGGAACCCCTCGTGGAGGCCGCCTGGGCCGCCCGGGCCCAGGCCCATGCGCCCTATTCCCAGTTCCGCGTGGGGGCGGCCCTGGCCTTCGGGGAGGGCGCCATCGTGGGCGGCTGCAACGTGGAGAACGCCGCCTACCCGCTCTGCACCTGCGCCGAGCGGGTGGCCATGTGCACGGCCGTGGCCCAGGGGCACTCCGCCCCCCAGGCCCTGGTGGTGGTCACGGAAGCGGAACGGCTCACCCCACCCTGCGGCGCCTGCCGACAGGTGCTCATCGAGTTCACGGACCGGCTGCCGATCCTGCTCACCAACGGCCGCCAGCGCGCCCTCCACCACCTGGAGGACCTCCTTCCGGAGGCCTTCACGCCACGGGACTTAGGAATAAGCATCCCTGTTCAATCCAAGGCCCCCTCCGTAGACTGAAGGGAAGACCCCTCCCCCTAGCCGTGCAAAGGCGGTTTGATGGCCATCGACCGAGCCAAAATTTCCAAGAACGCCAATGCCTACCTCTCCTCCGGGAAGGTGGAGAAGGCCATCGAGGAGTTCCGCAAGCTCGTCGACGACAACCCGAAGGACTACAACACCCTCAACCAGATCGGCGATCTGTACATCCAGATCAACCGCACCGGCGAGGGCGTGGAGATCCACAAGCGGTTGGGCCTCGCCTACGAGCGGGATGGCTTCCATGCCCGTGCCGCCGCCATCATGCAGAAGGTCTGCCGCAAC
>DATEZP010000081.1:0-9674 GCA_035255465.1 Holophagaceae bacterium | reverse complement strand
GCCCCTGGACGCCCAGTGGGTCTACGCCGCGGGCCTCGCCCACTGGCGGCCGGACTTCCCGGGCCACGGCCTCGCCGTGATCCCGCCCCGCTCCGCCCTCTGGCTGGATGCGGCGGGTCGGCGCTTCGATCCCCCGCTGCTGGCGGGCACGGACACCCGCGCGCTGGTGGCCCGCATCCTCGCCACGGGCCGCCCTTGGAGCTGGCTCCTCCTCAACCGCCGCATCCTCGCCCGGGAGGGGGCCATCCAGGGCTCCGCCTTCAACCCCGCCTTCCGCGACCACCGCTGGCTGCAGCTCCTGGGGCACCTGCTCTTCGGGAACGGGGCCCTGGCCGACGAGGTGCTCGGCTCCGCCCCTGACGCCTGCGTCGCGGCCACGCTCGCCGAACTGGTCGACCTCATGAATGCGCGCGTCCCGGAGGGCCACGTGGATCCGGACCTCGTGCGGGCCACGGTGGAGGCCTGGGACGCCGATCCCCGCGGCCCCGATCCCCAGCGGGCCTACCTGCGGGAGGTGCGGGCCTTCCGCGGGGATCGCCTGCGCACCTGCCGTGAGGCCCGGATCCTGGACCCCCGGGGCGGCCCCCTGGTGGCCCTCCGCCTGCGCCCCCTCTCCCGCAAGAGCCTGGGGGGCCTGCGCACCCGCCTGGACGGCGCCGTGGTGGACGCCGGGGGCGAAGCCCTCCCGGGCCTCTACGCCCTGGGCGAGGCCGCGGGCTTCGGCGGCGGCGGCCTCAATGGGCAGCGCACGCTGGAAGGCACCCTGCTTGGCGGGTGCATCCTGGGGGCGAGGCAGTTCGCCTCCGCCACGCTCACGGGACACCTGCCTTCGGAGTAGCCATGGCCACCCACACCGCCGCCCGCCTCGCCCGCCTCGCCCTGGAGCGGGTGGGGGTGCGCACCACCTTCGGCATTCCGGGCGTGCACAATACGGAGCTCTACGACGAGCTGGGCCAGAGCGACGTCATCACGCCCCTTCTCGTGACGAGCGAGTTCAGCGGATCCTTCATGGCGGAGGCCACGAGCCGGGTGGGGGGCTCCCTGGGTTGCCTCGTGCTGGTGCCCGCCGCGGGCCTCACCCACGCGGCCAGCGGCATCGGCGAAGCCTTCCTCGATGGCATCCCGTTGCTGGTGATCACCGGCGGCACGCGTACGGATCTGCCCTTCCGGTACCAGCTGCACGAGATCGACCAGCTGGAGGTGGCGAAGGGCTTCACGAAGGCGGCCTTCCGCGTGACCTGCCATGCGGACGTGATGCCCACGATCTATGAGGCCGCGCGGATCGCCCAGCGCGGGACCCCGGGGCCCGTGCTGGTGGAGCTGCCGGTGAATTTGCAGCTGCTCACGGGCGAGGCGGATGACCGCCTGCCCTTCGTGCCGGATCCGCCGCCGGCCCTGCCACCGGCCGAAGCCCTGGAAGCGGCGGTCAGCCTGCTCGCCCAAAGCCGCCAACCCGCCCTGTTCGTGGGCTGGGGGGCGCGGGGCGCCCGCCTCGTGGAGCTGGCCGAACGCTTAGGGGCCCCGGTGGCCACCACGCTTCAGGGGCTGGCGAGCTTCCCCCACGACCACCCCCTGCACGCGGGCTTCGGCTTCGGCCGCAGCGCCGTGCCCGCCGCGCGGCATGCCGTCGGGGATCACGATTGCCTCCTGGCCATCGGCACCCGCTTCGCGGAGATCGCCACGGGCTCCTTCGGCATCGAGCCTCCCCGGAACCTGATTCACGTGGACATCGACCCCGCCGCCATCGGCGCGAACTACCCGGCCTCCGTGGCGCTGCCGGGGGACGCGACGGCCGTGGTGGAGGCCCTGCTGGCGCGCCTTCAACCCAAGGTCCGCGACGTGGCCCGGGAGGCCCGGATCGCCGCGGACAAAGCCGCCTATGCCGCCGCGTTTCGGGCCCACCCCTGCCCGGGGCGCGTGAACCCCGCCCGCTTCTTCGAGGCCCTGGCCGCGCAGACCTCCGCGGAGGGGATCACCTGCGTGGACGACGGCAACCACACCTTCCTCGCCGCGGAACTGTGGCCCGTGCGAGTGGGCGGCGACTTCATCAGCCCCACGGATTTCAACGCCATGGGTTACGCCGTGCCCGCGGCCATCGCCGCGAAGCTCGCTCATCCGGAGCGGGAGGTGCAGGCCATCGTCGGGGACGGCTGCGTGCGCATGACGGGGCTGGAATTGGCCACGGCTTCGGCCCACGGCCTGGGGCTCGTCTGCTACGTCTTCGACGATGGCGAGCTGAGCCAGATCGCCCAGGCCCAGGCGGCCCCTTACAACCGCAAGGTCTGCACGGTGCTGCCGGCGTTGAATCTGGAAGGCCTGGCCCTGGCCACGGGCTGCGCCTTCGTGGCCATCGGGGAGGACGCGGACCTCGATGCGGGGATTCGGGAAGCCCGGGCCCGAGCCGCGGAAGGCCGGCCGGTGCTGGTGCGGGTGCGTGTGGACTACGGTAAGGCCACGGCCTTCACCGAAGGGGCCATCCAGACGAACCTGGCCCGCTTCCCCCTGGGCGCCAAGGCCCGCATCCTGGGCCGGGCCCTCTGGCGGAAGGTGACGGGCTGAATCCAGGGGCTAGGCTCTGGCTTGGGCCGACCCTTCATGGCCTTGAGCATGGCTGGATCCGAAATTCGTGCCCGGCCATAGCCCAGAGCCGATGACCCGAACCCTACGATTCGGCTAAGCCGCCGAAGGGGTACCTCAGTAGACCCCTCCATGCGACGACTCCTGCTCCTGCCCTGCCTCGCCCTCGGCCTGAACGCCCAGGCCCCTGTCATCTCCGTCATCCGCCAGCCCCGGGCCACCCTGGGCGAGTTCACGGTGCCCTTCGCGGAATTCGACGTCAAAAGCGACGGTGACAACGTCCGCTTCCACGTGGGAGCCGGCCTCGGCGTCCGCCGATGGAATGGCGGCGACACGGCTGTGCGCGTGATTGGCGATGCCAACGCCTTCGTCAACGACCTGTTCATGAGCGCCGCCGTGGTCACGGAGTTCCCCTCCGGCGAATCCGCCTTCGTCGGCCCCCGCCTGCGCGTGGGCTGGGCCTTCACCCCCCACATGGCCCTCTCCCTGGAAGGGGAGCACCTGGAGCGCCCCTTCGGCGATGGCCTGGGCCCGCGGCGCCGCAGCAGCCTGGGGCTGGCGGTGACGGTGAAGTTCTAAGAGAGGGGCCTTGGTCCTTTGTCCTTGGTCCTTGGCTACCGCCGACCCATCCGATCGCCTGGGACCATTCCAGTCGATCGCATTCGAGCCAAGGACCAAGGACTAGGGACCAAGGACCTTTGATGACCTACTCCACGCCCGCCGCGTAGGTGAGGTTCAACAGCGCCATGGCGCGGGTGACCTTGCCCACGCTGTTCTGCGTGGTGTCGGTGTAGGGGATGCCCCGCTTGGTGAGGGCTTCATAGTCGAAGTTGCCTTGGCCGCTGAGGTCGAAGCAGAGGGCGCCGTCCTTGATCCAGTCCGTGGGGATCCGATAGGTGGGCATGGGCACGGCGCTGACGATGACGTCGGCCAGCTTCACGAACTGCTGCAGGTGCTCCGCCTGGGTGTTCTGGTGGCAGAGGATGGGCGTGCCCTTGAGGTTGGCCACCATGGCGCTGAGCGGGCGGCCGATGCGCAGGCTGTCGTTGATGATGAGCACCGTCTTGCCCGTGAAGAAGGTGTCGCCGAAGCCGCGCTTGGCGGTTTTGATGATGGCGCGTGCGGTGCAGGGCGTCATGCAGCGGTGGTCATTGCCATCCACCCGCTTGCGGTACTTGTTCAGGTATCCGAGGTTCATGCTGTGCAGGCCTTCGATGTCCTTGTCGGGATCCACGAGGTCCATCACCTCGTCATCTTTGATATCCGTGTAGCGCAAGGGATAGAAAATGAAGATGCCGTGGGTGCCGGGATCCTGATTGAGGCGCGCCACCGTCTTCACCAGCTCCATGCCCGACTTCACTTCGATGTCGCTGGCGGCGATGCCCAAGTCCTCGCAGTCCTTCATGAGCCACTTGTGATAGACCACGCAGCCCATGTCGTCGCAGCCGAGGATCACGCCGAGGCCCGGGGAGAAGCCCAGCTTCTGGATGTTGCTCTTCACCAATCCCAGGTAGTGATTGGCGGTTTCGTGGCAATCGAGCTTTCCGGTCATCGGGCTGGACATGGCTTACCTCGGTACCCATTGTAGTGGATCGACTTCGCAAGGGCCTGGGAGGGAATCACCTTGTGATTTGCGAGGGGCGTCGGCCGAGCCATCCAAGGCGACCGACCGGAGATGCATCGGGAATACGCGGAGGGAGGTCAACGCAGGATGGCGACAGGCGCCGCTCCTCGCCCTCCGGGTTGGCCCCACTTCGCGCCCCCAGCGGTGTCGAGCCGCTTGCACGATGACCCCGCATCGCACCGCGCGTCTCTCGTTGCTGGAGGGCGCGAATTGGGGCCAACAAATGACAAGGTTATTCCCTCCCAAGCCCTTAGCATCGGCACACCCGGCGTTAGGCTGGTGGAATGGCAAAAAAGGCCCTCCCCGCCACCGAGCTGATGACCCGCCTGGCGATCGCCTATCCCGACGCCCGCTGCGCTTTGGACCACCGCAATCCCTTTGAACTTGTGGTGGCCACCATCCTCAGCGCCCAGTGCACGGATGCCCGGGTGAACCTCACCACGCCCGCCCTCTTCGCGCGCTTCCCGGATCCCGCGAGCTTGGCCGCGGCGGATCCGGCGGAGGTGGAGGCCCTGGTGAAATCCACGGGCTTCTTCCGCAACAAGGCCAAATCCATCCAAGGCCTCGCCCAGCGCCTCACGACGGAGTTCAGGGGCGTCCTCCCTTCGGATCCGGAGCTGCTGGCCAGCCTGCCGGGGGTGGGCCAGAAGACGGCCAACGTGGTGCTGGCCAACGCCTTCAACGTTCCGGCCCTGGCCGTGGATACCCACATCTTCCGCGTGGCCCGGCGCCTCGGCCTTAGCAAAGCGTCAACCCCGGAGAAGGTGGAAGCGGACCTCTGCCGCATCTTCCCCCGGGAAAGTTGGATCCCCCTCCACCACCAGCTCATCTTCCATGGCCGCCGCACCTGCGACGCCCGCCAGCCGGATTGCGGGGCCTGTTCGCTGCTGGACCTCTGCCCCACGGGGCTGGGCAGGATCAAAGATCCGCACTCGGGACGGAAGCTCTCGCCTCCGCTCGATCTGCCGCCGGTCGTCGGTCGTCGGTCGTCGCCTCCCTCCGAACCGGAACCCGACGACCGAAGTCCGAAAGCAGAAGACCGGGATGGGGGTCCCCGCCGCATCGTCTCCCTCGTCCCTTCGGTCACGGAGCTGCTCGCCCAATGGGGCCTCGCCACGCGCCTGGTGGGGCGCAGCCGCTACTGCATCGCCCCCAAGTGGATCCGCGCTACCGTGCCCGCCGTGGGCGGCACCAAGGATCCGGACCTCCAAGCCATCCGGGGCCTCGCGCCGGACCTCGTGATCCTGGAGACGGACGAAAACCCCAAGGCCGTGGCCGATCAGCTGACCGCCCTGGGCATTCCCTGGCTAGCCCTGGAGGTGCGCACCGTGGCCGATTGCGCGAAGGCCTGGCTGCAGCTGGGGCAGGTGCTGGGCCGGGAGGCGGAGGCGAAGGCCAAGGCCGCCCACCTGAAGGCTCTGCTGAAGGGCCGTTCCCGCAAGGCGGGCCCCCGCGCCCTCACGCTCATCTGGCGCGATCCCTGGATGGCCGCGGGCCCCGACACCTACGTGGCGGATTTGGCGCGGCAGGCGGGCTTTCAGCCCATCGGCCCCGACCGCTATCCGGCCCTCACGGAAGCAGAACTCGATGCCCTCGATCCGGCGGTGATCCTCCTGCCCACGGAGCCCTATCGCTTCACCGCCCGCCATCAGGCGGAGCTGCGCAAGCGCTTCCCCAACGCCGACGTGCACCTCGTGGATGGCCAGGCCATGACCTGGTACCTCAGCCGCACGGAGGAGGGGCTGGAGCGGTTGCGGGAGCTGCTGTCGATTTAATCGGGAACTCGGGCGACATCCCTGTCGCTTGCAATGGTGTGTGAGGGCTAGCGGGAGGCCTCGCCCAAGGGCTGGCCCTGGCGCGTCTCGCCCGCGCCACTGGCCACGAGCTTGAGGAGCTCCACCACCTCCGTGGCCGTGGCGGGGCGTTCCTCCTTGGACTTGGCCATGAGGAGCTTGAGCAGGCGGCGGAAATCCTCGGGCAGGCCGGGATTCATCTCCCAGGCATCGGGGATGGGGGCGCTGAGGTGCATCCGCATCAACTCGGTGATGTTGGTGTGGTCGTAGGGCGGGAAGCCCGTGGCCAGTTCGTAGAGCACGCAGCCCAGGGAGTAGATGTCGGTGCGGGGATCCACGCGTTCGCCGCGCACCTGCTCCGGGGCCATGTAGCGGGGGGTGCCGTAGATCTGGCCTTCGGCATCGGTGCCCTGGGCGGCGGCGGGGGCCGCGAGGCCGAAATCCATGAGCTTGGCGTCGCCGCGGGTGTCGAACATGACGTTGAGGGGCTTCACGTCACGGTGCACCACGCCCACGGCGTGGGCGGCTTCGAGGCCTTCGGCGATCTGGCGGCCGATGCGCAGGATGAGGGGCAGGGGCAGGCTGCCGCGATCATCCACCAGCTGCTTGAGGGTGACTCCCTTGAGGTACTCCATGCTGACGAAGGGGATGCCCTCCGCCTCGCCGAAGTCGTGGGTGCGCAGCACGTGCTTGTGACTGATCTTGCGGGCCAGTTTGATCTCCGATTTGAGCTGTTCGAGGAAGGCGGGATCCTGGTTGAACTCGGAGCGGATGACCTTCAGGGCCACATCCTCATCCAGCTGGGTATCGCGGGCCTTGAGCACAAGGCCCATGCCGCCCTGACCGAGGATTTTGTCGATGGTGTAGCGGCCCCCGAAAGTGTCGCCCTCCTTCAAGGTCACTTTGCGCCGCACCGGCGTGGGCACGCCGCCCGCGGCCAGCTGCGAGGCGCTGGGGGCCATGACCGTGGCATCCACGTCCACCATGGACATGCCCACCTTGGACATGGCGTCGTGGCTCTGCTCCATGGCACGGAGGGATTCCAGCGCGGTGAGAAGATCCTCCTTCGCCTTCAATTCCCCCAGCAGGGCGCGGAAGGATTGGGTGAGCACGCCCACCTCATCCTGTCCGCCCCGGGGCAACTCAGGGCGACCGCCCTCGGCCAGCTCGGCGGTGGCTTCCGTGAGGCGGGCGAGGGGCGCGGTCACTTTGCGGGCGGTGCCGAGGGCGAGGAGGAGGGCCACCAGCATGCCCGCCACGCCGACGGCGAGGATGGCCTGCTGGATGACCTGGAAGGGCTTGAGGAAGGGCCCCAGGGGCACGGTGATGAGCTCGGCCATCTGCAGGTCCATGGCGTTGTCCCCGTTCATGCGGGCGAGGATGGCCAACTGATCCCGGCCCTCCAGGCGCAGGGGCAGGGGCGTGGAGCGGGGCTGCCCGGCGAGGCTGGCCCGGGACTGCTCGGCCTGAGGGCTCTGCAACCAGGCGGCGATGGCTTCCCGATCGGGCCCCGGCTTGAGGGTGGTCCCCGTGAGTTGCTTGCCGCTGGCGATGGTGACGTGGGCGTCGGGATCGCCTTCGCGCTTGATCATGGATTGCTTACGGAGGCCCCCTGCCGCGGGATCATCGAGGCGGGTGGCGAGCACCATCACGCCGATGAATTCGCCGCCGGCCGTTTGCAGGCGGCGCGCCACGCCGTGGTAGACGCCCTGGTAGGTGCCGCCGCCGATGGTGAAGTAGCCCCGGTAGGAGGGCCCCTTGTCCCCGGCCTGGGCGGCTTCTTCGGGGTGCATGGCCTTTTGGACGATGCCCACGTCGGTGTAGTCCTGCTTGTGGCCATCCGTGGTGCAGCTGAGCAATGCTCCGCTCGGGCGCACCACGACGGCGATATCCGACTTGAGATTGGCGAGGTTGTCGAGGAGGTTCTCCCGGACCGTGCTGAAGCTCTCCTCCTGGATGGAAACGAGGTTCGCGCTGTAGGTGGTGAACACTTCCAGCCCGGCGTCCATGATGCGAGCCTGGCTTTCGAGGCTCTTTTCCATGAGCTGGGCGCTAACCCGGATGCCGGATTCGGCGCTCTCGTGGGCGCGCCGTTGGCTCTGATCCCGGGCCACCCACAGCACCACGGCCATGAGGCCCAGGATGGCCAGGGCGGTGCGCAGGAAGAAGCGCCAGGCCAGGGTGCGGTACCAGGGCAGGGGGTTGGCCATGGGGAGTCCTTGGGGAAGTTGACCCATCTTAGACGCCTCCGGCCTCGAATCCGTTCCAGGCCTCGCAACCCGGGGCCAAATCTCGACATCGCCCGAATCGGGTCGATTGTTCAGAACGGGACCCAACGGTGGCAAGATGGCGGGCATCGAACCCGGAAGCCCCGGAGACACCATGACTGATCGCCGCTCCTTCCTTGCCTCCCTCGCCGGCGGAACCGGCCTCTTCCTCTTCGGCGCGCCGGGCCTCCAGGCGGGCACGGGCCGGGCCCCCTCCGACGTGGCCCTGTTGAATGTGGCCCTGGAGCTGGAGCACACGGCGGTCTTCGCCTATGGCCTGGCGGCAGGTTCAGGTCTCCTCTCCAAGGGGGCCCTGGAGGTGGGGGGGCTGTTCAAGCAAAGCCACGAGGGGCATCGCGCGGCCCTCACCCAGGTGATCAAGGATTTGAAGGGGAACCCCATCCCGGCCCGCAAGAGCTACGACTTCTCCGCCTTCGAGCTGAAGACCGAGGCTGATGTGCTGCGCCTGGCCCTCTTCCTGGAAATGAAGGCCGCCCACGCCTACCAATCCAGCCTCGTGCAATTCCGCCGCAAAGCCCTGCTGGAGGCGGCCGGGCGCATCATGGGCGACGAGGTGAACCACGCGGTCATCCTGCGGAATGCCCTGGGCAAGGGGCCCGTGGGAGGATGGGGACAACTGGACGAGGTAGGGTTCTGATGAGCAGCATGACGCAGAGGCGCGGAGGCGCGGAGGCGCAGAGACAAGCAGGATTGGAATCTCGATCCCATCGGTCGTTCTCTGCGCCTCAGCGCCTCTGCGCCGCTGCGTTCAGCCTTTCGGTCTCCCTGAGCGCAGGGGGCCTTTCAGGCAAGGTGATCCTCAAGGAGAAGGACGGCACCTCCCGCCCCGGCCCGCTCAAGGATGTGGCGGCTTTTCTGGAACCCCTGAGTGGATCGGCCCCCGCCAAGCCCCTGGGCACCCTGCGCGTGAAGACCGTGGGGAAGAAATTCGTGCCCCGGGTGGCCATCGCCACGGTGGGCACGAAGGTGATCTTCCCCAACCAGGACCACATCCTGCACAACGTCTTCAGCCTCAGCCCCGGCAACCGCTTCGACACGGGCCACTACGAGCCCGGCGACAGCCCCGATTGGACCTTCAAGAGGGCCGGGCTCGTGAAGCTCTACTGCAACGTGCACCACAAGATGAACGCCTTCCTCTGGGTGGTGGAGACGCCCTACTTCCAGCTGCTGGATGGTCGGGACG
Source organism: Holophagaceae bacterium (assembly GCA_035255465.1). Classification (GTDB taxonomy): domain Bacteria; phylum Acidobacteriota; class Holophagae; order Holophagales; family Holophagaceae; genus JAFDVN01. The sequence continues at coordinate 209 of DATEZP010000081.1, read as the reverse complement.
GCTTGGATTTCCGGGATGTGCCCCCCGGGAACTACCGCCTGCGCCTCTGGCACCCGGAAACCGGGGACCAGATCTGGACCGTGAAGATCGGCGAAGGCACCACCGTCGGCGAATGGCAGCTGGGCGCCACGGCACCCCCTTTCGAGCCCCACACGAACAAATTCGGGAAGCCCTATCCGCCTACGAAGGATGAGGGGAGCTACTGAGGG
>DATEZP010000080.1:0-5154 GCA_035255465.1 Holophagaceae bacterium | reverse complement strand
TCATCGAGCAGGCCAAGACCCTGCGCATGCGCGTGGTGGATCCCAAGAAGACCAAGAACGCCGAGGGCGCCCAGAGCGCCATCACCCACTACCGCGTGCTGGAGCGCCTGCCCGGGCACACCGTGGTGGAAGTGAAGCTGGAAACGGGCCGCCGCAACCAGATCCGCGTGCAGTTCGCGGACCGTGGCTTCCCCCTGCTGGGCGATCAGGTCTACGGCGAAGTCAGCGAACTGCTGGACCGCCAGGCCCTGCACGCCGAGATGCTCGGCCTCAAGCACCCCGTGACGGAAGAGACCATCACCGTCACCGCCCCCCTGCCCAAGGATCTGGACAAGGCCCTGCGCGCCCTGCGCAACCTCGCCCGGGTCTCCCGCGCCGCCGAGGGCAAGAAGGGTGAAGAAGGCCTCTTCAAGCCCAAGGAAACCCGCGAGAACAAGGACAAGCGCGTGGCCCGCGCCAAGCGCTACGAACCCGCCGAGGCCCGCTCGGGCGAGCGCCCCAAGGGGCCCCGCAAGGATTTCGGCGACCGACCCAGCCGGCCTCGCATCGAGGGGGATCGCCCCCAGCGCCCCCGCGCCGACCGCGATGAGCGCCCGGCCCGCGGCCCCCGCAAGGACTTTGGCGATCGCCCCAGCCGCCCCCGCACCGAGGGGGACGAGCGCCCCGCCCGCGGTCCCCGCAGGGATTTCGGCGACCGGCCCAGCCGGCCTCGCACCGACGGGGATCGGCCCCAGCGCCCCCGCGCCGACCGCGATGAGCGTCCGGCCCGAGGCCCCCGCAAGGACTTTGGGGATCGTCCCAGCCGCCCCCGCACGGACGACGATCGTCCCCGTCGCCCTCGCACCGAAGGCGAAGCCCGCCCGGCCCGCGGCCCCCGCAAGGAATTCGGCAGCCGCCCCGCTGGGGCCCGTCCTTCGGGTCCCCGCTCGTCCTCGGCCCCTCGCGGCAAGGCGGGCGCCAAGCCCGCCGGCCCCCGGAAGCCCAAGAAGGCCTGATCGCGGGAACACTCCGCGAGCTCAGCGCATGATGGCTCTGTGATCCTGCTCGCCCTCGCCCTTCAGTCCCCTCCTCCCGCGTGGGAGGAGGGCTGGCGGCCCGGGCGCTTCTGGGCCACCTTGCCCCCGATCCGCCTGGATCTGCCGGAGTGGAATCCCACCGGGCGCTCCCAGGCCAAGGGCCGACGCACCAGCACCGCCACCGTGGAAGTGGTGGCTCCGGGCATGACCGAGGAATTCACGGCCCGCACCCAACTGCGCCTGGATCTCACCGCCGTGGCCCGGGACATGTTCAGCCTCTCCGGCTCCGGATCGCTGGAAGGCCGCGTCATGTTGGCCACCTTCGCGACCTTCGACGCCAGCAACATCCAGGGCTTGGCCAACGCGCAGACCAAGGCGCTCCAGGAGCTCTTCAACCCGCCCCGGGTGCGGCCCACCTGGGGTGCCTGGAGCCTGGACGTGAAGGCCGAACCCCACCGCTGATCGGGGCTACAGGTATTCCTGGTAGATCCGATCCAGCTCCACGGCCAGGGCCAGATCCCGGTCCGTGACGCCCCGCTCGTGGTGGCTCGTGAGCTGGGCCACCACCCAGCGCCAGCCCAGGGTGAGGTCCGGATGGTGGTCCACCTTCTCCGCATGCTCCGCCGCGGCCACCACGAAGCCCAGGGCCCGGGTGTAGGCGGCGAAGGCGAAGCGTTTGCGCAGCGTGAGCCCCTGGGCCTCGCCCTGGGCCACCCAGCCCGGATGGGCGTGGAGGAAGGCTTCCAGGGATGCCGGGGTCACGAGGCCAGGTTTGGACATGGGTTCCTCCCTTTGGCATCCTAGTCTGTTGGCCGCAGGTACGGGCCACGGGAGCCCATGCCCATGCCCTTCTCGAATCCTCCCCTTGCCGGACGCGTGGCCTTCGTCACCGGCTCCAGCCGGGGCATCGGCCGGGCCATCGCCCTGGAATTGGCCACCTGGGGCGCCGCCGTGGCCGTGCACGCGCTTAAAAACCTGGACCTCGCCGAAGAGGTCGCCGAAGCCATCCGCGCCACCGGTGGCCGGGCCCTCGCCGTGCAGGGCGACGTGCGCGACAAGGCGGCCATGGAAGCCTGCGCCAAGGCCGCGGAAGCGGCCCTGGGCCCCATCGACATCCTCGTGAACAATGCTGGCACCCGCAAGGACGGCCCCTTCATCCTCATGGGCGACGACAAGTGGGAGGAGGTCATGGGGGTGAACCTCATGGGCACCGTCCTCACCACCAAGGCCATGGTGCGCGGCATGATGGGCCGCAAGTGGGGCCGCGTCGTGAACATCGTGAGCCCCACGGGCGTCATCGGCATGCCCGGCCAGACCAACTACGGAGCGAGCAAGGGCGCCGTGATGTCGCTGACCAAGAGCCTCGCCCGGGAGCTGGCCCCCTTCGGCGTGCTCGTGAACGCCGTGAACCCCGGCATCATCCACACGGAACTCACCTCCGACCTCAAGCCCGAGCAGATCAAGGAGCTGTTGGCCCCCACCATCCTCAAACGGGTGGGCGAGCCCGAGGAGGTGGCCCGGGTGGTCGCCTTCCTGTGCAGCGACTGGGCCAGCTACATGAGCGGGCAGATCGTGAACGTGGATGGCGGGCTTTGCCCCTGAGGGGTTCATCACAGGCGCGCCCCCGGGCCCCCCGCCATCCCCTATCCTGAATTGCTGACTGGAGCCCCCGTGCGCCTGTGCCCCACCTCCCTGGTTCTTGGCCTCTCCGCCCTCGCGGCCATCGCCCAGGTGCCCGCGCCGATGCAGAGCCTGGGGCCCTCCTGGCAGGCCCAGTGGTTGCTTCGGGCCCGGTTGGGACAGGGCAACGCGGCCTTCGTCCCGGCGCGATCCTGGAAGGTCACCACCGACCAATCCGAGATCCCCGCAGCCTTCGATGGCACCCGCCTCGTGCTGGTGAATGCCAGCCCTAAAAAGGTGCTGGCGGTGGATCCACTCACGGGAAGCACCCTGTGGGAAGTGCCCTTCACGGGCCTGCTGGACATCCCGCCCCAGATCGCGGGGAACCGCGTGATCTTCGCTTTGGAGGGCGGGCGCCTGGGCGTGCTGGATGCCGCCACCGGCGCCCTGCGCAACCTGCTCTCCGTGCCCGCCTGGAAATCCGCCAAGGGCGGCAGCCCCGTCCCCAAGCCCCGGCTCCTCTTTCCTGCCGTGGCCGGCGATACCCTCGTGGTGGGCTGGCATACGCCCGCCGGTGAGCAGCGCCCCGAGCAGGGCCTCTTCGCCTTCGACTTGAACACGGGCGTCCTCCGCTGGTCCTCGGCCCTGCCCGGCGCCTCGGAACTCCACCCCCTGATCCTGGGCAACCGCGTGCTCGTGGGCGGGGGCGGCCAGGTGACCACCTTCGACCTGGCCACGGGCCGGGGGGGCTGGATCGCCAAAACGCCCAAGCGCTCGGCCTTCGAAAGCTGCCAGCTCATCGAGGATCGCCTTTTCCTGCGGACCCTCCAGGAGGTGTTCGCCCTCGATCCCGTGACCGGGCAGATCCTCTGGTCCCAGGAGGCCCAGGGCAACTCCCTGCTGATCGGATCCGGCGACCGCCTGCTCTTCACGGCCCCCCGGGGCACCTTCAATCCCACCACCTGGATCGTCGCCTTCAACTCCCGCACGGGGGAGAAGGCCTGGGAATGGGAGGCGGAAGGCGCGCACCTCCCCTGGATCCTCAACGGCCGAGTGGTGCTCAACACCAACGCGGAAGTCCTCTCCCTCGACCTGGCCACGGGCGCCCCGCTCTGGCGCCGGGAACTGGGCGGCGCCTTGAGCCTTCCCCTGCAGGTCCGGGCCGATGCCATCCTCGCCGTCCACCGGGCCAAGGGCGGGGCCCGCATCGTGGCGCTCCGTCCCGCCGATGGCAGCGAAGCCAGCGCCGCCCAGATCAAGGAGAAGATCGGGGCGGGGCTGATCCATGGTGGCCCCAAGAGCGTGCTGCTCCCCCTCGCGGAAGGCGGCGTCGTCGCCTTCTAGGGCCTGTTCACCCTCAATCCATGCCAGCGTTGGCCTGCAACGTGTTGCGCATGAGGCCCGCGATGGTGAGCGGGCCCACGCCGCCGGGGACGGGCGTCACCGCGGCGGCCACGTGCATGGCCTCGCCGAAGCGCACATCGCCGCAGAGCACGGCGCCCTTGGCCTTCAGGGTCTCCAGCTTCTTGGGTTCGGCCGCGAAGATCCGCTCGCCCAAGGCCAGATCCTCCACCCGGTTGATGCCCACGTCGATCACCACCGCGCCGGGCTTGATCCAGGAGCCCTCCACCATGCCCGGGCGGCCCACGGCGGCCACCAGCAGATCCGCCTCCCGGCAGACGGCAGGCAGATCCGCGGTGCGGCTGTGGGCGATGGTCACGGTGGCGTGCTGTTCGAGCAACATGAGGGCCATGGGCTTGCCCACGATCTCGCTGCGGCCGAGCACCACGGCCCGCTTGCCTTTGAGACTCACGCCGTGGAGCTCCAGCATGCGCATCACGGCGCTGGGGGTGCAGGGCCGGAGACCCGGGAGACCTTGGAACAGCAACCCCTGGTTCATGGGGTGGAAGCCGTCCACGTCCTTGGCGGGGCTGATGCGGTGGAGGGCGGACTTGGCATCCAGGCCCTTGGGCAGGGGCAGCTGCACGAGGATGCCATCCACGCCGGGGTCGCCGTTGAGGCGGTCGATGAGGGCCTCCAGTTCCGCCTGGGAGGTGCTGGCCGGCACTTTGTGCTCCAGGCTCGTGATGCCGGTTTCCGCACAGGCCTTCACTTTGCCCCGGACGTAGACCTGGCTGGCGGGATCCTCCCCCACGAGCACCACGGCCAGGCAAGGGGCCCGGTGGCCCTTGGCCAAGCGGGCTTCCACCCCGACCTTCACCTCGGCCAGGATGCGATCTGCGTAGGCCTTGCCGTCCAGGATGCTGCCCATGGGATCCACCTCGAAATCCCATTCCATCAGAGGGGGGCAGTGGCCTCAATCACCTTGATTTTCCTTGCAGGTAGCCCACTCGAGGGCTAAGCTTGGAATTCTCAATCTGGCGAGGTGCCGCCCGGCGCCCTGATCCGGTGGGCTCGTCCCACCTTTTTTGTTGAGTCTTGTGGACCTGAAGAAGCTCCAGCCTTCGATCGAACGGCAGCTCGCCCTGCTGGGCTATGAGCTTGTCCTCTTGGAGAC
>DATEZP010000079.1:0-26026 GCA_035255465.1 Holophagaceae bacterium | reverse complement strand
CCCGATGCCGTGAGGGCCACGGCGCGATCACCCCGGTGCAGCACCTGGATGGCCGGGGCGGCGGCATCCGTGGGGGCCGTGGAAATGTCACCACCGGCCGCGATGCGCTGCATGAGGCGCAGGCCCTCGAAGGCATCCTCGGCGTAGAACACCGGGCCGCCATAGACCTTGCGGCAGTCCTGCTCCACGTAGGCGCGGGTGAGGGCGGCGCCGCCCAGGATCACGGGCACGTCGAAGCCCTGCTCCTCCAGGAGCTGGAGGTTCTCCCGCATGATCACGGTGGATTTCACGAGGAGGCCCGAGAGGCCGATGGCGTCGGCCTTCCACTCCTGGTGGGCCTTGAGGATGGAATCCATGGGCTGCTTGATGCCCAGGTTCTTCACCTCGAAGCCGTTGTTGCTGAGGATGATGTCCACGAGGTTCTTGCCGATGTCGTGCACATCCCCGCGGACCGTGGCCAGCAGGATGCGGCCCTTGGCGGTGGCGCCCTCCTTGGGCAGCTCGGGTTCGATGCGGGCGATGGCGGCCTTCATGGCCTCGGCGCTCTCCAGCACGAAGGGCAACTGCATCTCGCCGGAGCCGAAGCGCTCCCCCACGGTCTTCATGCCATCCAGCAGCACCTCGTTGATCAGGCGCAAGGGGTCGGCGCCGGCGGCCAGGGCCTCCTCCACATCGGCCACCACTTGGCGCTTCTCGCCCTCGATGATGTCGAGCTTGAGGCGATCCTCCAGGGGCAGGCCCACGCGGCGATCGGCCTTGGCCTCCGCCTTGCGGTTGGAGAAACGGGTCAGCACCTCCTTGAGGGGGTCGTAGCCGTCGGACCGGCGATCGAAGATGAGGTCCTCGATGATCTTGCGGTCCTCGGGCTCGATGGCGGCCACGGGGATGACCTTGGAAGCGTTGAAGATGGCCAGTTCCAGCCCATGCTGCACGGCGTGGTAGAGCATCAGGGCGTTCAGCGTGTGCCGGGCGGCGGGCGTGAGGCCGAAGCTCACGTTGGAGACGCCCAGGATGGTGTTCACCTCGGGCCAGCGGTCGCGGATGGCGGCCAGGGCATCCAGCGTGGCCACGGCGCTGCCGCGGAATTCCTCGTCGCCGCTGCCCAAGGTGAAGGTGAGGGGGTCGATGAGCAGGTCGCCGGGGGCGAAGCCGTACTCGCCCACCACGAGGTTCACGAGGCGCTCGGCGATGGCGAGCTTGCGTTCCAGGGTCTTCGCCATGCCCTGCTCATCGATGGTGAGGGCCACGACGGAGGCACCGTAGGTTTTGCAGAGGTCCAGGATCTTGCGGGCCTTGGCCTCTCCATCCTCGAAGTTGATGGAGTTGACGATGCACTTGCCCGGGGCCCGCTGCAGGGCCTTCTCGATGACGGGCACCTCGGTGCTGTCGATCATGAGGGGCAGCTGCACCTGGGTGACGAGCTTGGAGAGGTAGAGGTCCATGTCCCGGACCTCGTCGCGGCCCACGTAGGCCACGCAGATGTCCAGCAGGTGGGCGCCCTCCTTCTGCTGGCCCTTGGCGATCTCCACGAGACCATCCCAGTCCTCCTTCGCGAGGAGATCCCGGAAGGCCTTGGAGCCGTTGGCGTTGGTGCGCTCGCCCACGATGGTGGGGGCGGGCTCCTGACGCAGGGCGACGCTCTGGTAGAGGCTGGTGGCGCTGCGCTCCAGGAAGGGCGTGCGGCGGGGGGCGGCGAGGTTCTTGACCTTGGGGGCCAGGGCGCGGATGTGATCGGGGTTCGTGCCGCAGCAGCCCCCCACGATGGCGAGGCCGTGGTGCGCCGCGGCGTGGGCCACCTTGTCCGCGAAGGCCTCGGGGCCGAGCGGATAGACCACCTGCCCGCCCTCATTGCGGGGCAGGCCCGCGTTGGGCAGGCAGGAGATGGCGAAGGGGCTCGCTTCCGAGAGGGCCTGGAGGTGGGCGGCCATCTCATCCGGGCCCGTGGCGCAGTTGAGGCCCAGCACGTCGATGCCCAGCTGTTCCAGGGCGTGGAGCACCGAGGTGATGTCGGTGCCCACCAGCAGGGTGCCTGTGGTTTCCACGGTGCCCTGCACCCAAAGGGGGATGCGCTTCCCGGCCTTGGCCATGGCCTCCCGGGCGGCGCGCACGGCCACCTTGATCTGGCCCAGGTCCTGGCAAGTCTCGATGAGCAGCGCATCGGCGCCGCCCTCCAGCAGGCCCGCCATCTGTACGCGGTAGCTGTCGAGCATGGCCTCATAGGTGGTGTGGCCAAGCGTCACCAGCTTGGTGCCGGGGCCCACGGAACCGATGACGTAGCGGGCTTCGTCGTAGCTGTCGGCCACTTCGCGGGCGAGCCGGGCCGCCGCGACGTTCAGCTCGAAGGCGCGGTCCGCGATGCCGAACTCCCCGAGCCCGAGGGACGTGCAGCCGAAGGTGTTGGTCTCCACCGCATCGGCGCCAGCCTCGAAGTACCGCTGGTGGATCTCCTGGATCCACTCCTTTCGGTTGAGGTTCAGCAGCTCGACGCATCCCTCCAGCTCCTTGGAGCCGTAGTCCTCGATCGTGGGGCCCTTGGCGAAGATCTGCGTGCCCATGCCGCCGTCCAGCAGGACGACGCGTTCGTTCATGAGTTGGGTCAGGGTCTGGGTCATTGGGGCCACACGAAGGAAAACTGGGAATCACCAAGACACCAAGACACCAAGAAAAGCAAAGGAGGGAGGACCTCTTGTTCCGAGCAGAGGCTTTTCCTTGGTGTCTTGGTGTCTTGGTGGTGAATCATTTTTAGAGTCCGATGTAATCGACGGCCACGTCCCCGTGCACCCGCACCTGGCAGGCGAGGCGCTGATCGGCGGGAACATTGAGAGCGCCTAGGAATTCCCGTTCTTCGGCGTTGGGGGGACTGCAGTGGGCGAGGCCCTCGGTGATGCGCACCCGACAGGTGCCACAAGAGCCCGTGCGACACCCGAAGGTGAGGTCGGCACCGGCGGCCTCGGCGATCTCCTGGAGGGATGTGCCGAGGGGCGCCTGGACCAGCAGGTCGTCGAGGAGGAAATGGATTTTCACGGCGCTCATGCATTCACCTGGGGCTTGGGGACGAGGGGCGCCACCAGCTCCACCTGCCCGAAGGGGGCGCTGAGCTGGAGGCCCTGGATGCGGGGGCGGATGGCGTCGAGGATCTCCTGGGCGATCTCCAGGCCTTCCTTGACCTGGTCCTCGGCGGTGGCGCGTTTCGCCATGCGTTCAAGGATGCTGGGCGGTACGTAGACCCCGGGCACCTCGTTGGCCATGAACTCGGCGTTGCGCAGGCTCTTGAGGGGCCAGAGGCCGGCGATGACGGGGATGCGGCCGATGGCATCGGCGAAGTCCAGGAAGCGGAAGAGGCTTTCGGCATCGAAGACGGGCTGGGTGATGGCCCACTGTGCGCCGGCTTCCACCTTCCACTTGAAGCGGCGCTGTTCCCGCTCCAAGTCCGGGGCCACGGGATTGGCGCCCACGCCGAGGGAGAAGGGGGTGGGTTTGCCGATGGAGGTGCCGCCGATGTCGAGGCCCGTGTTGAGGCGCTTGATGATGTTCACGAGGCCGATGGCATCCACGTCGAACACGGCGGTGGCCTGGGGGTAAGGGCCCAGCTTCGGGGGATCGCCCGTGATGGCCAGGACGTTGCGCAGGCCGAGGCCTGCGGCGCCCAGGAGATCCGACTGCATGCCCAGCAGGTTGCGGTCGCGACAGGCGTAGTGGAGCACCGTCTCGATCCCCACTTCGCGCTCGATGATGGCGGCGGTGGCCAGGGCGCTCATGCGGGCCATGGCGCGGGGGCCGTCGGGCACGTTGATGGCGTCCACGCCCAGGGCCTTGCAGGCGCGGGTCTTGTCCACGAGCTTGTCGTACTCCATGCCTTTGGGCGGCACGAGTTCGATGGAGCTGACGAATTCGCCTTTGGCGAGCTTCTCGGCCCAGCGGCTGCGTTCCACCACGGGCACTTCCGGCTGGGCCTGCTCGCCGGAACGCACCTCCTGGCTGCCGGTGGCCTGCACGAAGGCGCGATCCTGCCGCAGGGCTCCGCGCATGGCGCGGATGTGGGCGGGGGTGGTGCCCGCGCAGCCGCCCACGGCGCGCGCGCCGCCGGCCAGCGCCCGCTGGGCGAAGTCGCCGAGGTATTCCGGCGAGGCCATGAAGAGCCATCGGCCGTCCACGAGTTTGGGCATGCCGGGGCTGGGCTGCAGGATGATGGGCCGCGTGGTGGCCTTGCGGAGCTTTTCCAGCAGGGCGAGCTGGGGCGAGGGGCCGTTGCCGCCATTGGCACCGATGAGGTCGGCCCCCCACTCCTCCAGGCGGCTGGCCACCCAACCAGGATCGGAGCTGGTGAGGGCCAGGCCCTCCTCACCCGTGCTCATCATGGCGGCGATGGGGAGCTGGGTGACCGCGCGAATGCCCGCCAGGGCCTGGCGGATCTCGTTGAGATCTTCGAAGGACTCGAGCACGAAGAGGTCCACGCCCGCGTCCAGCAGGGCCTGGGCCTGCTCTTGGAAGAGCTCCCGGGCCTCGTCGAAGCTGGTGGGGCCCCAGGGCTCCAGGCGCAGGCCCAGGGGGCCAAGGCAGCCGGCCACCCAGGCGTCGCTGCCCTGCAGTTCGATGGCCTTGCGGGCCAGGCGCACGCCCTCGGCGTTGATGGCGGGGAGGGCCGCCTCCAGGGCGTAGCCGGCGAGGCGCGCGCGGTTGGCGCCCCAGGTGTTGGTGGTGAGCACTTGGGCGCCGGCGGCGAGGAATTCCTGGTGGATGCCCACGACCAGGTCGGGGTTCTTGAGGTTGCTCTCGTCGAAGCAGCGGCTCAGGGCGATGCCCCGTTCGAACAGGGCGCTGCTCGTGGAACCGTCGAAGAGGAAGCATCGACCGGAAGCCAGCGCGTCTCGAAAGGGGGTGGGGTTGGACATGGAACCTCGACGGGGCGGTCCGGCGCCGCGCCATCCAACCTGCATGTCCTGGTCAGTCCGTCGATGTCTCGCCGGTATCTTTCCTCCATAAGGAGGCAGGAATTAGCACCTTACGCCGCTTGCGCGGGCAGGTTGCCAAGGTTTCACAGGGCCTAATCCCTCCACCTTTCTGGATAACGCGTTATCGGACTGCCAAAGATCAAACCCGGAAACCGGGTTCCCCAGGATGGGCGGATGCCTTTGATTTCGTCAAGGGGGGAGTGGGACTTTAGAAGAATCGAGGCGGCGCCCACTCAGAATCGTGCGGAACAGTAGATCGAGGCGACCCGGTCGTTCAGCGCGTTGCGGTTCTCGTACCACCGCCGTTGCTCCGCCGAGTAGTTGAAGGTGGCGCTGTATCCGAAGTAGGGGGCGTTTCCATCGAAGATGGGGAACTCGAGGTGCTCCCGGTCGAAGAGGTTCAGGGCCTGCACGCCGTATTCGAGTTTCAACCGGCGCAGGGCGCGCACCTGGAAGAGCTTCACATCGAGGGTGGTGGCGGGCCGGATCGCCATGAAGTGGAGCTGGCCTTGAGGATCCGCCTGGCCGAACTGCGGCGTGTGGGAGCCCACCCGGTGCAGAATCACGCTGCCGTTCACGTCCGCGGGGAAGTGGAAGGTGATGCCCAGATTGCCCTTCCAGCGCGGAACGCCCAGGCGGTCCGTGGTGGGGGCCGTCAGTTCCTCCAGGTTCTGATAGGAGAGGTTCAGGAATCCGTTCACGGGCCCCTGGGGCGCCCAACGCGCTTCGGCTTCCGCGCCGGAGATGCGGAAGTCGTGCTGGTTGTCGTAAATGACCGCGAATTGGTAGGGCGGGTAGGGTTGGACCTTCCGCAGCGTGATGAGGTCCCGCACGGTGTTGCGGAAGAGGTTGAGCCGGAACAGCCACGCTTCGCCCGCCTGCGCCGTGTAATCGAGCTGGGCCGCTGAGATCCGCTCCGCCCGGCGCGTGCCTTCCGCGGGCACCTCGCCCAGCACGATGCCCGTGGTGGCGGGGTTGCCTACCGGGATGGATTGGAGATAGGACTCCTGGATGGAGGGCTTGCGGAAGGCGGTGCCGTACCCCGCGCGCAGGCTGTGCCCCTTCCCGAAGGACCACACCATCGCGGCCCGGGGCGAAATCCGGCCCGCCAGATCCGTGTGCTTGTCGTAGCGCAGGCCGGCGTTGATGGTGACGTGGGAGAGCCGGTAGTTGTCCTGCAGGTAAAGGGCCGTGAGGCTTTCGGTGACGCGCCCTCCCACCAGCTCGGGGGCCTCCCCCGTGGTGCGTTCCGCATCCACGCCACTGGTGAGCTGGTGATCGCCCAAGGAGGAGAACACCTGGAATTCCGCGGATTGGTTCCGGGTGGTGAAGGGCTGGACGGTGCCCCTGTCCCACCACTGGGTGCTGGAGGCCACGAACCGGGCCTCATTCCGGTCGGAGAGGCGCCAGGAGTAGGCCCCCCAGGCGAAGGCGTTGCGGGAGGGCACGGGGTTGTTGGAGATCTTCAGGGCGGTGGAATTCAAATAGGGGGTGGAGACATCCCCGCTCACCGCGCCGAGGCGCACCTGGAGGTTCCCACCCCAAAGGGATTCCACATCCATGCCCAGGGTCATGCGACCCCGTTCCCAACCATCCTTGAATTTGCCGGCGCCACTGACCGTGCGGTTGTCCGGGCCCAGCACCTCCTCCCGCACCTCCGAGGGGTGTCGGTTGCCATAGCCCTCGCTCCGGGCCCACCCGGCGGACAGCGAGTAGGACACGGCCCCCTGGGTGGTCGCGAAGCCGAGCTGGTACTGCTGGTTCTCCTTCTCCCCCAGGAGGGCCCGGGCCTGGAACCGGGGCCGCGCATCGGGGCGCTTGGTGACGATGTGGATCATGCCGCCGAAGGAACTGGCCCCGTAGAGCGCCGAGAGCGGAGAGAGGCTCACCTCGATGCGGTCGATCTCATCCAGGAAGATGGGCAGCTCCCGCCACCGCACGCCGCCGTTGTAGTCCAGGTTCACCCGGCGGCCATCCACCAGCACGAGGAGCTTGGCGTTGTTCAAGGTGGCGAGGCCCCGGGAACCCACGATGACTTCACCATCCCAGGCCCGTTGGACATCCAGCCCGGGCAGGCTCCGCAGCAGGTCCGGCAGGCTGAGGGCGCCCATCTGCCGGATCTCCCGGGCCTCCAGCACGAACATCGTGGCGGGGGCTTCGTCTTGGGAGGTCGCCCAGCGGGTGGCGGTGATGACGGGGGTGTTCAGCAGTTCGAGCAGGGATTTCAGGCGGAGGGGATTCTCCGCGGGCGGCGCGTCCTGCCCCGCCAGCTGCAAGGCGAGCAGGCTGAACAGGAGGGGCAGGGCGGGGGTGTGCACGCAGGGGCTTCCCGGGGGGAGGGGCCGCGATGGGCTCAGGGCTGGATCGGCGATTGGGGCTGAAAACATCGGCCGGACCGCTCTTTCGGCACCTCCCCGGCCTTCCCTAAAGTCCGGATGCGGGGGGTGGCGCCGGGGGGGCTGGCCCGATCCCCTGGCGCACCATGTGGCCCCAGCTTTCCTTGCCGCGCAGCCAATCCACGATGCCCTTCAGGCGCCAGATCAGAGTCAATTGGCGGTAGCCGACATTTTCGAGAATGCTGGTGAGCAGCAGGGTCACCCAGGCCTTGAGCCCTTGGTAGGGGTAGATGCAGATCTCCTCGAGGACGACGGAGGCCACGCTGTTCAGGAGGCCGAGGAAGAGGGCGAGGATGAGGAAGAGGATGGCGAAGGGGGCATTGATCTGGCCCACCCAGAGGAACCAGATGAAGGCCCCGTACCCGGCCAGTTCGATGAGGGGCGCCAGGGCTTCGAAGAAGAGGAAGTAGGGCATGGAGAAGAGGCCGATGCGCCCGTAGGCGGGATTGAAGGCCATCTTCTTGTGCATCCAAAGCGTATCCATGAGCCCGCGCTGCCAGCGGTTCCGCTGGCGGGAGAGGGTGCCGCGATCCTCGGGCACCTCCGTCCAGCAGATGGGATCCGGCACGAGCACGATGCGGTAGGGTTGCCCCTTCTCCCGCAGGTGGCGATGGAGGCGGACCACCAGCTCGAAATCTTCGCCCACGGTGCCCGTCTTGAAACCGCCCACTTCGACCACGAGGTCCTTGCGGAAGACGCCGAAGGCGCCGCTCACGATGAACATGGAGCGGAAGGAGGCGAGGCCCATGCGGCCGAAGAGGAAGGCGCGCAGGTATTCCACGATCTGGAAGCGGGCCAGCCAGGACGTGGGCATGTGGATGCCGCGGATGCCCGCGGGCGTCACCTTGCAGCCGTTGAGGGGGCGGATCACCCCGGAGGTGGCCACCACGTCCTTCTGGTCCATGAACGGGCGCACCACGCGCAGCAGGGCGTCGTTCTCCAGGAGGCTATCGCCGTCCATGCAGCAGACGAGGGGGTAGCGCGCGAGGTTCAGGCCGCAGTTGAGGGCGTCGGATTTCCCGCCGTTCTCCTTGTCCACCACGATGAGGTTGGGAACGTAGGCGCTCTCGTAGATGCCGCGGATGGTCTTGGTGGGCACCAGCTGGCGGATGACGCGGCGGGAGGCGTGGAGGCGGAAGGCCCGAATGAGGCGCTCCATGGTGTCGTCCTTGGAGCCGTCGTTGACCACCACCACCTGGTACTCGGGGAAGCGCAGCGCCAACAGGCTGCTGATGCTCGCCTCGCAGCCGGGCCCCTCGTTGTACACGGGGCAGATGAGGGTGATGGGGCGGTAGTGGGTGCTCTCGAAGAAGGCCTCCAGCTGATCGCTCTCCACGTCATCCAGGTGGCTGCGGATGCCCAGCCAGGCCCGCACGATGAAGATGAGGTTCAGCCCGTTCATGGCGGCGAAGTAGAGGAGGATGCCGCCCTGGGCGAAGAGGATGAACAGGTGCCAGGCCCTCACGGGTGCCCCCGTTCCTCGCCCCATTCCAGGCGCTCCATGGCGAGATCCCGGGCGTAGCGATCGCCGTGGAAATCCGCGACGATGGCCTCCAGGGCCGCGAGGCCGGGCCGCCCCAAATCATGGAGGGCATGGGCCGCGTTGCGGCGGACTTCGAAGATCGGATCCGCCATCATGTCCGAGAGGGCGGGGATGGCGAGCGGCCCGCCGAGGATGCCCATGGCGCGGGCCGCCTGGGCCCGCAGCACCCAGGCCTCGGAGACGGCGAAGGGCCGCACATGGTCATAGGCCTGGGGGTCTCCCAAGGCGGCGAGGGCCCGCAGGGCTGCGGCCTGCACCTCCACGTGGGGATAGTCGAGCAGGGCGAGGATGCGAGGTTCGCTCTCGGCCTGCCGGGTGGAGGCCACCATGAGGGCGAAGAGCCGCCAGGCCTGCGGGTTATCGGGCACGTCGGCGAGGTAGGCCTCCAGCCAGGCGGGCAACAGGGAGCCGAAGGATTCCATGAGGCGCAGCAGGCGATCCTGCTGGTAGGCGTCTTGGGCGATCACCCACTGGAGCACCGGCTCCGCGAAGCGGAGGCGCTGGGTGCGGGCGAGGGTGCGCGCCGCGGCGTGCGCCACGAAGGGGACGGGGTCGTTGAGCAGGAGGAGCACGTCGGGGAAGCGTTCCTCCACGAGGAAGGCATCCACTTCCAGGGCGGCGAGGGCCCGCTGCCGGGCGGAACGTGCGTGGAGGCGCTCGTGCAGATCGCCATCGAGGCCGAGACCCCGGTAGAAGACATCGAGGCGCCGCCCCTCGTCGCCCGCGAGGGATTCCTTGGTGCGCATGAGGAAGAGGCGGAAGAGCTCTCGCTCCCAGCCCACGAGGTGCTCCAGGGAGCTGAGATCGGCCTGCTCCTCGAAGAGCAGGTCCGCGACGAGCGGTTCCCAGGCCTGATGGAGCTGGATGCGGCGGCGATGCAGGCGATCCCGGCGCAGCTGGAACAGGGCCCCAAAAAGGGCGAGGGCGCACACGAGGAGGCCCATGCCCACCGTGCACCAGAGCAGCAGCTCCAACGTGCCCTCGGGGCTCATCCAGGGCATGAAGGCCCTACCCGCCGTGACGCTGGTGCAGGCGCCACATCCGCTCGATGAACACCTGGGGGCTGATGGGCTTGGTGATGTAATCGTCGGCGCCGGCCGCGAGGCAGCGCACCATGTCCTGTTCATTCTGGTTGCTGCTCACCACGAGCACGGGCACCTTGCCCTTGGGCGGCGGCATGTCCCGGATCTCCTGGATCAGGCGGAAGCCATCCATGGCCGGCATCATCAGGTCCGTGCTCACGAGGTCCACGCGCTGGGCGCGGATGATTTCAAGGCCTTCGAGGCCGTTGTGGGCCTCCAGCACCGTGAGGCCTTCCATCTCCAGGCGCGAACGGATCATCCGTGCGGTGAGGAGGTTGTCCTCCACCAGCAGGACGGTCGTCCCTTCTCCCCAAGATCGCGCCATGGCTAGAGCTTACCAAAACCGGCGCGGGGCGCGGATCCGCACACCAAAGCGAAGGGTGTGCTCCCGGTAGCTGGCGGGGTCCACGGTGGAGGTGACGGGCAGCCCCGCCTCGGTGGCGCTCCAGGTGGCGAAGAGCAGGGCCGGGCCCAGGGCGGGTCGCCAGCTGGCGGAGGCGGACCAGCCCCAGGTGGTCTGGGTGGGATCCGCGTTCACGGATTGCCGCCCCAGCCGGGTATCCAGGCCCAGTTCGAATCCCCGCCCCCGGCGCCAGGCGGCGCCCAGGGAGAGGCCCTGGTAGCGGTAGCGCTCGGGGTTGAAGAACCCCAAGGCGAGCGTCTCCGAGTAGCCGAAGCCCCGGGTGCTGAGGCCGCCGTGGAGGTCGCCCCAGGTGAAGGGGAGGCGATGTTCCAGGGCCACGAAGAAGCTGCGACGAACGGAGCCCGCGCTGAGGTCGTATCGACCGCCCCCGGCGCTCAGGGCCGTGGGGCCGCCCCCGGGGCGCCAGGAGCCCGAGAGGTCCACGCCCGACATCGCCACTCGGCCCGCGGTGGCGGAGGGCGTGAAGGTGGCGAGCTGGCGGCTCTGCTCGAGGCTGAAGCTGAGGCCGGGTAGGGGACTCCAGCCCAGGCCCAGGCTGTGGGAGGAGGCCCCTTCTCCGGCCAGGTCCGTGCGCCGCAGCGCCGCGCTGGCCCACCATTTGGCGCCCAGGGGGTGGTTCAGCGTGAGGCCCGCCTCCGTGGGTTTCTGTTCCTGGGTTCCAAAGGTGAGTCGGCGCCCCACCCAGGCCCCTTCGGCGAAGCCGTCGCCCAGGGGCATGCGGGCCCGAAGGCCGGGCTCTTCCACACGCAGCCCTTCGCTGGTGTCCGTGCGGGCGAAGGACGCTTCCACCCAGGGGCCCTGGCGATCCACGAGATCCTCGCGCAGATCCTGGGCATCCTTGCCGGGGATGCGGGCGGCGGCCAGGATGGCGCGGGCGGCCCTGGGATGCCCCTCGGCGACCTGCAGTTGGGCTTCCATGAGCTGGCTATCCGCATGCCGCCGCTCGGCCTCGGGGAGGGCGGCCATGGCCGTGCGGGCCCCTTGGGGATCCGAGGCCCAAAGGCTCATCCGGGCCAGGCCCAGGGTGGCCTCTCGGTCGCCTGGCCAGCGCTGGAGGATGGCGTTGAAGGCGCGGCGGGCATCCTCGGTGCGGCCTGTCCAGCTGCGCACCTTGGCATCCAACTGAGCGGCCTCCAGATCCTCCGGATGGCCCTTCATCCAAGGGGCCAGGCGCTCGAGGCTGGCGCCCAGGCGGCCCTCCCAGGCCAGGTAGGTGCAGTCGTCGATCACGGCTTGGCGGTGGCCGGCCGTGACCCAGGGCTCCAGGCGGGCGTGGGCCTGGGCGAAGCGGCCATCCCAGGCGGCCACCTGGGCCAGGCGGAGGTCCGCATCGAGCCCGCGGCTCGGGTAGCGGCGACGGAATTCCGTGTAGCCCGCTTCGGCCTCCTTGAAGCGCCCCATCCAGCTCAACACCTGGGCCCGTTCCAGCAGCACCGTCTCGTGCTCCGGGGCCTGGGCGAGGATGGCGTCGTAGCCCGCGAGGGCGTCGGCGAGCTTGCCCTGATCCTTGGCCGCACGGGCCCGGCCGAGGAGGGCGCCCAGGGACTCAGGGGCCTGCTGGATCTGGGCGGGTGGGGCGATCGGGAGCATGCCCTAACTCTAGGGGCGCGACCCGGGGCAGGGAAAGGTGGAACGCAGAAGTTTCCCTTTCCCTTTTGGGGCTTCACGCATTGGAGTGAACGCACGTGCACCACGGAGACCCTGAGTCCACTGAGGGATCACCGAGGCAATTCAAGGTGCCGAGGGGCCGGCGAGCCTGAACCCGCCTGGCCCAACCGGTCCCTCTCCGTGCAATCCTCCGTGGTCCCAGTGGCTCCGTGGTGAATCGGTCCCTTGGAATTCCGAGATGAACCCGTTCTTGTTTCTGCGTCTCCTGCGTTCCGCGTTTCGCCCGATCCCTACCGGGGCTTTTCCGGCAGCGCCGCGAGGCCCTTCTTCACGATCTCGAAGCCCCGTTTTCGGAAGGCGTGCCACGTGGGTTCCTCCCATCCGGGCCAGGTGAAGAGGGGTGGCGTGGGAATCGTTCCCGCCTTGGCCGTCGGCAGCGTCGCGGTCACCGTCGCGCCGACCTTCGTGGGGGAGCCCGTCGTGGCGAGGCGGGTCAGCGTGATGCGGAAGCCTGTGGTGGTGGCGAGGCCCACGCCGTCACCGGGGGGCACGGTGTCCTGCACCACCTGGTGGGAGCTGGGGTCGGTGACGTTCAGCAGGCCCCAGGGGATGCGGGCCTCCAGGAAGCCGCGGCCATCGGGCAGGCGCCCTTCCATCCACTCGGCGCGGCTGTCGAAGGCGGGGCTCCGGCGGTCCTGGGTGCCGCGGCGGAGCCAGCCGATCTCCTGCTGATGGCCGGGGAAGCGGGTGCCATCCCGGCCCACGCGATCGCGGTTGCTCTCGGTGCGCGGCATGAGGAAGGTGCCGCCCTCATGGGCGATGGTGCGGTAGGGCCGCGTGTAGCGGTGGGTGAAGAGGTCGTAGGGCGCGTCCAGGTAGAGGGCCGTGTCCTCGGCGCCGTGGAAGAGGACGACGGATTCCATCCCGGCTTCGCTGCGCAGGGGCAGGCTCCAGGGGAGCTTGTGGCTGCCGAGTGCCGGGTCGTAGGTGTCCAATCCAAGGAGGAACGCTTCCTTGGACCAGTCGATGGGCCCCGAGTCCAGGAAGAGGCCCACGTGCAACCAGCCCTCGTCGGCGCGCAGCTTCAGCGTCATGCCCGAACCCTGCTGATAGATGGGGACCTTCTCCCAATCGTCGGCCCGGCCATCGATGAGGACGGTGGGGCCGTCCTTCCCCGGGCGCATGCCGATGAGGCCGTAGTTCTCCTCGGCGTCCTGCACGTTGTACCAGAGGGGTTTGCGATCCAGGGGCTCCTCGAATTCGATGACGAGCCAGTTCTTCTTGAACCACTCGTCAATCCAGGCGAAGAGGATGCCTCCGGCGCCCCCCGCGGCATGGATGTTCTGGAGGAAACGTACGTCCTGCTCGCCTTGCGCCACCTCGTCCTGGCCGCCGTGGGTGAATCCCTGGGGCTGCCAATGGGCGGCGAGGCGGGAGGAGGGCACGCCGATCTCGGAGATCACGACGGGGTGCTTCGAGTGGTGCTTCACCAGGTCGTTGAGGTAGGCGGCGTAGTTGTTGGGGCCCACGGCGTCGCGGCCCTTTTGGTAGCCGGCATCGAGGTTGATGAAGTCCGGGTAGTAGGGGTAGGCGTGGTAGCTGGCGAAGAGGCCCGCTTTCAGCTCCTTCCCTTCCGTGACCTTCTGCATATCGAGGCCGAAGGCGTCGTTGTCGTATTCCCGGATCTGGAGCTTGTCCACGGGGAGGCCCAGCTTCTTGCGCCAGGCGAGTTCCTCGACCTTGGTGGCTTCCGTGGGGTGGGTGAGCGGATCCAGCGTGGGCCAGTTGGTGTAGGCCATGGGCCGCTGCGCGTGGTAGGTGTCGTGCTCGTAGGCGAGCATGGTCTCCATGGCATCGGCCATGAACACCTCGATGGCCGTGCCGCCCTGGATGCCCACGAAACGGCCCTGCCAATCGGAAGTGCCGGGGTACTTGGCGTGGAAGGCCTCCAGGCTGAAGGGCTCCCACTCGCGGCCCAGGATGATGGCCATCGTCCAGGGGCTCACGTCGGCGCGGTAGGCGCCGCTGCTGTGGCCGGGCCGGGGCAGCAGGTTGGCGTGACCGTGGAGGAGGTCGACGACGTTGCGCATCTCCTGCTTCCACTCCCCGTACCAGTTGGGATCCCGGAAGTCGTCCTCCGGCGGCAGCTCCGTCCACACGCCGTGGATGAGCCAGAGGGGCGGCTTCCCGGCGGCCACGGCCTTGAGGTTGTGCTCCCGGAGCACCTGGTAGAAGTGGGGCGGGTGCACGGTGTAGACGCGCAGGCAGTTGACGCCAAGCTCGGCCATCTCCGAGAGCCAGGTGCGATAGGTGGCCTCGTCCGGGAACTGGCTCGGGTACTTGCCGGGCAGGGCTGCGCCCAGGTTGATGCCCTTGAGGAAGAGGGGCTGCCACTGGCCTTGGGCGTCCCGCACCTCGAAGGCCGCGCCCCGGGTGCGGGCGGGCATCTGCAGCTGGGCGGGCCGCGTCACGGGCGGCAGCGGCGGCAGCGGATCCGGTGCGGCGGCGAGGGCGTGGCCCAGGGCCTCCTTCACATCCGTGCGGCCCGGATCCTGGGCCAGGGCGGCGCGCAGGAGGGGCTTGGCCTCGGCAGGGCGGCCCAGGCGCAGGAGCACGAGGCCCAGGCCGTACTGGGCATCCACGTAGGCGGGGCTGTGGGCGAGGGCCCTGCGGAAGGTGGTCTCGGCGAGCGGCAGGCGATCCGTGCGCAGGGCGGCGAAGCCGTAGGCCACGAGGGCGTCGGCGTCCTCGGGGTGTTTGGCCAACCAGGCTTCGAGACGGGCCTGAGCCTCGGGCAGCCGGCCCTCGTGCAGGGCGCGCTGGCCCAGCTCCAGATCCGATGGGGCCTTGGCGACCTGGGCGGGCGGGAGCTGGACGAACATCACCAGGCCAGCAGTTCGTCCACGGCGCGACGGATGGACTCCTTAGAGGGCAGCCAGGCGGCCTCCAGCACGGGACTGGCGGGGCAGGGGGTGTCCTGGCTGGCGAGGCGCTTCACGGGGGCGTCAAGCCAGGCGAAGCAGGTTTCCTGGATGCGGGCGGCCAGCTCGGCGCCGGGGCCGAAACTGCCGCTGGGCTCCGTGAGTACGAGGATGCGATGGGTGCGCTTGGCCAGCGTTTCCAGGGCCGCCTGATCCAAGGGCCAGAGGGTGCGCAGGTCCAGCACGGCCACATCCAGGCCCTCGGTGGCTTCCAGGGCCACGTGCTGCAGGGCGCCGTAGGTGACGATGGCGGCGGAAGCGCCTTCGCGGCGCAGCATCGCTTCGCCCAGCCGCGCCGTGGGGGCCACGTCCCATTGGGCCTTGAGGCGGCGGTAGAGGTGCTTGTGCTCGAGGAAGAGGACGGGATCGTCGTCGGCGATGCTGGCGCGCAGCAGGGCATAGGCGTCCGCCACGGTGCCCGGCGCCACCACCTTGAGGCCGGGCGTGCCGAGGAAGTGGGTCTCCACGCACTGGGTGTGGAAGGGGCCGCCGCTGCCGCCGGCGCCCACGGGGCCACGGAAGACGACGGGCACGGAGGCCCCCCAGCGCCAGCGGGCCTTCGCGGCGAAGTTGCAGATGAGATCCGAGGCGAGCAGGGAGAAATCCATGAACTGGAATTCCGCCACGGGGCGTCGACCCTGCAGGGCCGTGCCGATGGCGACGCCGGCGATGGCCTGTTCGGCGATGGGGGTGTCGAGCACGCGACCTTCGCCGAAGGCGTCCAGCAGGCCCGCCGTGGCTTGGAAGGCGCCGCCGTAGGCGCCGATGTCCTCTCCGAGGCAGAACACCCGGGCGTCTTCGGCCATGGCGTCCTTCAAGGCCGTATTGATCGCATCCAGGTAAGTGCCGCTAAACATGCGTCTATTGCACCACACTCTGGAAAAACGCGTCGGCCCCCGCACCCACCGCCGGATCCTGCAGGGCCTCCCCGGGCTTGCTGCCGTGGCCCAACAGGGCGCCGTCGAAGCTCATCTCCATGAAGTCCGCCGTGCGCCGGAGGCTGTCGAGCACGGGCTCGGCGGAGCCCTCGTGGGCCTGATCCGAATCCACCAGCACGGCCCACAGGTGTTTGCCCTTCATCCGATCCCGCAGTTGGAGGGCGGGAGAGCGCATCCAGCCGCTCCAGTGATCGAAGTAGAGCTTGGCGGCCGCGGGCAGGCTGTACCAGTAGACCGGGGAGACGATGACGAGGTCCGTGGCGGCCAGCGTGGCCTCCGCCAGCAGGCGGGCGGTGCCATCGGGATCGCCGTAGCCCGTGCTGTGGCGCGTATCCACGAAGGGGGGCAGGGGATGTTCGTCCAGGCGGAGCCACGTGGCCTCCGTGCCCGGGGGAAGCTGCGCGGCGGCCCGGCGGGCCAACTGTTCGCTGTTGCCATCGCGGCGGGTGGAGGCCAGGAGGAAGAGGAAGCGGCGGGGGCTCGGATTCATGCCCTCATCCTGCCAGGGCAGGCCCCGGCGTGGGATCGGGGCGTGGGGCTTCCTTCCGCTAAATCACGTCTTGTGGGTTCAAATTGAACGGTTTTTACTGCGCTGAATCCATCCGGGGATGCACTTGGGGGGCCCTTTGAGCGGAATGCCGGTACTCGAGGGGAAATCCGGAGCGATCGTCTGAAAATCAGTTCATAAAATCAAATCAAAAAAGAATAAAAGGACTCTTTTGTTGGTTGTTTTCGATGGTTTATATGTCCATTAACGGATTGTGGTTTCCGGTGATGAAACTCACATAATGCTGTTTCAAGTGGACATCCGGGCGTTTATGGATGAGCTTGTGGGATGTGAAAGTCTGTATTTGTTCACCAGATGGTGAACTCAGACTGATTTTTGAAAGTTAGGTGATCCATGACGATGGGACTCCTTTTCGATGCGACCCGCTGCGTGGGCTGCGGGGCCTGCGCTTCAGCCTGCAAGGAGCAGAACCACCTGCCCGGGGCGGTTGAGGCGCAGACCACGGCCTACACCTGGACCACGGTGGAGCCCAAGGAGGGGCTGTACGTGCGCCACCTCTGCATGCATTGCCTCGTGCCCACCTGCGCCTCGGTGTGCCCGGTGGCGGCGCTCAAGAAGACCCCCGAGGGCCCCGTCGTCTACGACTCCGAGAAGTGCATGGGCTGCCGCTATTGCATGATGGCCTGCCCCTTCGATGTGCCGAAGTACCAGTGGGATCGCGCGGTGCCCATCGTGGGCAAGTGCATCCTCTGCACGAGCCGGGTGAAGGATGGCAAGCCCACCGCCTGCGCCGAAGCCTGCCCCGCGGATGCCACGATCTTCGGCAGTCGGGCCGACCTCATCAAGGAAGCCAAGAAGCGCATCCGGGAGAACCCCACCGGCTACATCGACCACATCTACGGCCAGGCCGAGGCCGGCGGCACCTCCGTGATGATGATCTCCAGCGTGCCCTTCGAGAAGCTGGGCCTGAAGAAGGACCTGCCCGGGGAACCCCCCGCCCTGCGCACCTGGCAGGTGCTCTCCAACATCCCCGATTTCGTGGCCGTGTGGGGCGTCTTCCTCTACGGCGTCCACTGGATCACGGCCCGACGGGACGTGGTGGCGCAGGCCCACTCCAGGCCGAAGCCCGGGGGCCCGGATGAACCCCAGGATCGGAGGCCCTCATGAGCACCGTCGCGACCCAACCCGCCCGTCGGCCCTGGCCCGGCTTCTGGACGGCGCTCTTCGCCGTGCTCTTCATCGCCTTCTGCATCGTCACGGTGATCCGCTTCACCAAGGGCCTCGGCGCGGTGACGAACCTCAGCGACCGCTTCCCCTGGGGCCTCTGGATCGGCTTCGATCTGCTCTGCGGCGTGGGCCTCGCGGCGGGCGCCTTCACCCTCACGGCGGTGGTGCACCTCTTCAACCTCCGGAAATTCGAGCCCATCGTGCGCCCGGCCATCCTCACGGGCTTCCTGGGCTACATCTTCGTGATCATGGCCCTGATGTTCGACCTGGGGCAGCCCTGGCGCATCTGGCACGCCCTCATTTACTGGAACCCGCACTCCGTCATGTTCGAAGTGGCCTGGTGCGTGATGCTCTACACCACCGTGCTCACGGTGGAATTCGCGCCGGTGGTGCTGGAGCGGTTCGGTTTCCACACGCCTTCCCGGATCATCCACGGCCTCATCACCCCCCTGGTGATCGTGGGCGTGCTGCTCTCCACCCTGCACCAGAGCTCCCTGGGGTCCCTGTACCTCATCGTGCCCACGAAGCTGCACCCCATCTGGTATTCCCAGCTGTTGCCGCTCTTCTTCTACATCTCGGCCATTGGCGCGGGCATCGGCATGGTGATCCTCGAGTCCTACATGAGCAAGCGGGCCTTCGGCCGGCACCTGGAGATGGAACTCCTGGAGCCGCTGGCGCGGGCCATGGTGGTGGCGCTGGGGATCTACGGCCTCCTCCGCCTGCAGACCATCGCGCGGAATCACGCCTTCGGCGACATCTGGGCCCTCACCTATGAAGGGAAGATGTTCCTGCTGGAGTTCGCCCTGGGGGTCGTGATTCCGGTGGCCCTGCTCTCCTTCCAGAAGCTGCGCACCAACGCCAGCTGGCTCGTGACGGGGGCCTTCTCCGCGGTGCTGGGCTTCGTGGTGAACCGCCTGAACATCAGCGTCACGGGCATGGAGCGGGCGGCGGGCATCCGCTACATCCCCTCCCTCATGGAGATCATCGTCTCCGTGGGCCTCGTGGGCCTGGGCATGGCGGTCTTCGCTCTCACGGTGCGGTACTTCCCCATCTTCGAGCCGCACCCCGAGCCGGAACCCTCCGAACCCGAAGGGGCCTGAGATGCGCACCCGCATCGGCACCCGCTTCATCCTCGGCGCCGGCCTGGTGTCGGCGGCGGTGATCGGCGTGATGACGGTGCTGATCGGCCGGGCCCACGGCGCGCAGCTCTTGGCGGAGCGCACCCGCAGCGCCAACCAGCTCAGCGAGACCATCAAGGGCAGCACCCACTTCGACATGCTGGAGAACCGCCGGGAGAACCTGCACCGGCAGATCCGCGACATCGGCGCCCTCTCCGGCGAAGGCATCCACAAGGTGCGCCTCTTCAACAAGGAGGGCCAGATCATGTTCTCCTCCGCCAAGGAGGAGATCGGCACCACGTTGGGGATGAAGGCCGAGGCCTGCTTCGCCTGCCACGCCGAAGGCCGCCCCCTGGAGAAGCCCGGCCTCACCGCCCGGGCCCGGGTGTTCCGGGGCGGCGATGGGAACCGCATCCTCGGCATCATCAGCCCCATCCCCAACGAGCCCAGCTGCTGGACGGCGGCCTGCCACGCCCACAAGCCCGAGGCCAAGCTGCTCGGCGTGCTGGATGTGAACGTCTCCATGGCCGAAGCCGACGCCGAGATGGCCCGCAGCCGGAGCCTCATGACGGGGCTCGCCGCCCTGGCGATCTTCTGCAGCAGCCTCATGCTCTGGTGGCTCAATCGCCGCCTGGTCGTGCGCCCCGTGGCGGCCTTGCTGGAAGGCACCCGGCGGGTGGCGGAAGGGGATCTCAACACCGTCATCCAGGTGGAGGATCACCACGAACTGGGGGAACTCGCCAAGGCCTTCAACTCCATGACCCATCAACTGGGCGAGACCCAGCGCCAGCTGGCCCAGGCGGACAAACTCGCTTCCGTGGGCCGCCTGGCCGCGGGCATCGCCCACGAGATCAACAACCCCCTCACGGGCGTCCTCACCTACGCGTCCCTGTTGAAGAAGCGCATCGCCCCCGAAGGGGCCGACGCGGAGGACGTGGAGGTGATCATCCGGGAGACCATCCGCTGCCGGGGCATCATCCGGGAGTTGCTCGACTTCGCCCGGCCCACGCCGCCCAGCCGCAAGCCCGCGGATCTGAACGAAGTGATCCGCCACTCCATGGCCGTGGTGATGACCCAGCTCCGCCTGAACCACGTGAGCATCGCCCTGGACCTGGCCACGGACCTGCCCCCGGCCTACGCCGACGCCAACCAGATCCAGCAGGTGGTGGTGAACCTCCTGCTCAATGCCGCCGACGCCAACGGCCCCGAGGGCGGCGAGATCCGCCTCCTCTCCCGGGCCGCCCCGCCGGGCTTCGTGGAACTCATCGTCGAGGATCAGGGCGAGGGCATTCCCCTGGAGCATCAGCCCCACCTCTTCGAACCCTTCTTTACCACCAAAGGCAACAAAGGCACCGGCCTCGGCCTCGCCGTCACCTGGGGCATCGTCCAGAGCCACGGCGGCGCCATCACCGTCCAGAGCGAGCCCGGGCACGGGGCCCGCTTCACCGTCCGCATCCCCTTGGCGCCGGCGGCGCCGAATCCCGCAACCCCTTCGCATGAGGAGCCCACGCCATGACCGCCCTGTTGATCCTTCTGATGTTCGCCGCCTTCGTCGGCCTTGATTATCTGGTGCGGCACACGGCCCGGCAGCTCCGCGAAAAGCGGGAGCGGCAGGCCCGCGCCGCCGTGCTGGAATCCGCCATCCGTCTGGATTTCACCCATGAGGCCAAATCCCTCAAGCGGGTGGACGTGCCCCATCCCAAGGCCCGCATCCTCGCCGTGGATGATGAGCCCGTGATCCTGGATTCCTTCCGCCGCATCCTGGTGTTGGAGGGCTTCAGCGTCGATACCGTGGAGACGGGCCCGGAGGCCCTGGGCCTCGTGCAGCGCAACAACTACGATTTCGTGTTCACGGATCTGAAGATGCCGGGCATGACGGGGGTGGAGGTGGTGAAGGCCGTCAAACACCTGCGTCCGGACGTGGACGTGGTGGTCATCACCGGCTACGGCTCCATCGAGACCGCCGTGGAAACGTTGCAGCAGGGCGCCTGCGAGTACGTGCAGAAGCCCTTCACCGCCGATGAGCTGGGCGACTTCGCGAAGAAGCTCCTCATCAAGCGCGAGGCCCGTCTGGAATCCCAACGCAAGCCCGTGGTGCGCGTCGTGAATCCCGATCTCGCCGAGATCGTGCCCGCCAATGAGTACTGCGTGCCGGGCGGCGCCTTCATCGCCCCGGGCCACACCTGGGCCCGCATCGAAACCGGCGGCCAGGTCTCCGTGGGCCTCGATGATTTCGCCCGCAAGGCTCTGGGCGCCATCACGGAAGTGATCACCCCCGAGCACGGCCGCAGCGTCAAGCAGGGCGAGACCCTCTTCACCCTGAAGCAGGGCAAGGAGACCCTCCACTTCGCCGCCCCCCTCAGCGGTCGCGTGGTGAAGGAGAACGTCGACCTGAAGCATGACGCCAGCCCCCTGAGCCGCAGCCCCTACGACCGGGGCTGGGTGTGCCAGCTCCAGCCGTCGAACCTCGCCGGTGAACTGGACAAGCTGAAGATCGGCAAGCCCGTCATCGAGTGGTACCAGGAGGAGATCGCCCGCCTTCGCAAGAGCCAGGCGGAGCCCTCCCCCGCGCCCGGCATGCTGGACATGAGCGCCTTCGAGGCCCAGTTCCTGGAGCCCGCCGCGAAGGCCTGATTCCGTTTGGTGGATCGATCGAGCGCCACGGCGCCACGAAAAGCCCTCAGGGCAGTCCAGCCGCTTCTAGCTGCTGGCCTGCCCTGAGCTGTTTTCTGTTCGTGGCGCCGTGGCGCTCAAACGGTTCCTGCGAGATGTCCGATTCAGAGCGCGCATTCCCAGATGCGGTCCGTCTGCGGATCCGTGCCCACCACGAACACGTGGCCCCCCACGTCCCGGAAGGGCCAGTGGCGGTAGAAGGCCTGGGCCTTGAGGTTGTGTTCCCACACCCCCAGCCAGAGGGTCTGGAAGCCCTCGGCCCGGGCGCGGTCCATGACGGTGGTCATGAGGGCCTTGCCCAAGCCTTGGCCCTTGGCGGCGGCGAGCACGTAGAGGCGGTTCAGTTCCACGGGGGCGGGGCCCGTCACGCAGGGTTCCGCGGGGCCGCGCTTCAATTGGGCGAAGGCCAGGGGCACGCCGTCCCCGGAGGCGAGCCAGGTGGTCCAGGCGGGATCCCGGAGCTCGGCGCCCTGCTGGGCTTCCCCATAGGTGGTGTCCAGAAAGAGGGCCAGGTCCTCGGGGGTGTTGGATTCGGCGAAGGTCTCCGTGAAGCTCTGGCGGGCCAGGGCGGCGACGGTGGCGGCATCGGCAGGCGTGGCTTCGCGGATCGTTGGGGTCATGAGGAATCATCATTCACCACTAAGGCACCAAGACACCCAGAAAAGGAGAGCGGGTTCGTTCCCCGCCTTCGCTTTTCTTGGTGTCCTGGTGTCTTGGTGGTGGCGATTCTATTCTGCGATAAAAAAACGAAACAAGGCTAAGCTGGAACCATGCTCTCCAGCCTGCGCATCAAGAACCTGGCCCTGGTGGAGGACCTGACCCTGGAGGTGGGGGCGGGCTTCACGGTGCTCACGGGTGAAACCGGGGCCGGCAAGAGCCTGCTCGTGGATGCCCTGGGCCTCCTGGTGGGCGCCCGCGCCGATGCGGAATTGGTGCGTCGCGGCGAGGAGCGGGCCACGGTGGAGGCCGTCGTCGAAGGTCGCGGGGGCGCCTGGCTGGCCTTCCTGGCGGACCGCGGCCTGCCCGAGGAAGTGCCCGTGGTGCTCCGGCGCGAGATCGGCCTATCGGGCCGCAGCCGTGCCTGGATCAACGGAGCCCTCTGCACCGCCGCGGATTTGCGGGAGGCGGGGCGCCTCTGGATGCGCCTCACGAGCCAGCACGATCATCAGGAGCTGCTCAGCGAGGACCGCCATCAGGCCCTGCTCGACGAAGTGCTGGGCATCGAGCCGGACCTCGGTCCCCAGGTGTCGGCCCTGCGCGAGGCCGAGGGTGCCCTCCGGGCCCGGCGCCAGAGCGAGGCCGATCGTGAGCGCCGGTTGGAGCAGTTGGAGGAGGCCCTGGAGGATCTCGCCAAGCTCGCCCCCAAGCACGGCGAAGCGGCCCAGCTCCGCGCCGAGCGGGAACCCCTGCGCCACGCCGTGCACCTGGAGGCCGCCTACGCCGAAGCCGCCGGGGCCCTGGGCGAAGCCGTGCCCCTGGTGGAAGCCGCCCATCGCGCCTTCACCCGCGCCATCGCGCACTTCCCCGATGGCACCCCCGAGCGGGATCGCCTCCGCAGCGCCCTGCTGGAGCTGGAGGATCTCTCGGGCAGCGCCCAGGATCAGGCCCGCCACTGGGCCAAGGCCGGCACCGAGAAGCTGGACGCCATGGAGGCGCGCCTCGCCCTCTTCGAGCGTCTGGCCCGCCGCCACCGCTGCGAGCCCGATGAGCTTTCCGAGGTCTGGAAGGCGCTGCAGACGGAACAGAAAGAATTGCTGGGGGGCGGCGAAAGCGCCGAGGCCCTGGAGAAGAAGGTGGCCGTCGTGGCCAAGGCCTACGCCGAAGTCGCCGAGAAGCTGCACCGCGTCCGCGAAGCGGCGCTGCCCAAGCTCGAGAAGGAAGTGCACGCCCGCCTCGCCACGCTCGGCATGAAAGGGGCCCGTCTCCAGCTGCGCGTGGAGCTGGCCGAGGACGCGCAAAGCCCCGCCCACATCGCGGGCAAGGCGGTGCGCGTCACGCCCCAGGGCGCGTCCAAGGTGGGCATCCTGCTGGAGAGCAACGCGGGCGAAGGCTTCCGGCCCCTGGCCAAGATCGCCAGCGGCGGCGAGCTGAGCCGCATGATGCTCTCCCTCATGGGCGCGGGCGCCAAGCTCGGCGGCGCGGGCGATCCGCTCACCCTCGTGCTGGACGAAGTGGATTCGGGCCTTGGCGGTGAAACGGCCCTCTCCGTGGGCACCGCCGTTTCGGAATTGGGTCGGCGGCACCAGGTGCTGGCCGTCACCCACCTCGCCCAAGTGGCCTCCAAGGCTGATCGCCACATGGCCATCACCAAGGAGACCGAGGACGGCCGCACCCGCAGCCGGCACCGCCTCCTGGAAGGCGATACCCGCCTTCGCGAGCTGGCCCGCCTGCTCAGCGGCCACCCCGATCGCCCCGAGGCCCTGGAACACGCCAAGGTGCTGCTGGAGGCGTGATGCGCTGCAAAGCTTTCTTCACTGCGTAATCGCCCATTTTAAAGTTAGGCCTTTTCCCATGGTCAAAACTCGAACCAAACCGAAAAACGAAGTGCGAGAGATCGTACTCAAAGAGTTCAACCATAGATGTTCAATCTGCGGGGCGGATAGGCCTCAGGTTCACCACATTGATGAGGATCCCAGCAACAACGACCCAATGAATCTTCTTCCGCTGTGCCCCAATCATCACTTATCGGATCAGCACGATCCAACTCGTCAGATCCCACCCAAATTACTTTCGCTGTTTCGGAAATTCAAAGATCCTCAGATTCTGTGGTCCCGGTTTGAGCCTGTGTTTAGGCGACTTCAGCCGCTAATGGATCCGCAACCAGATCAATCGTTTGATGATCTGGCTGGAGCAGCTGTAGATCTTGCTTCCTTCATCAGTCGCTTCGATTTAGGTGAATACTATTTCAACCGACTATCCGATTTACTGAATTGGAGTGGTCCTTCTGGTTTCACGCAGGAGCAGGCTCATTCTGCTTATGAGATACATCGGAGGTTGTACGTGGAGCGGCTGAGGACAAACATCGGTTCTGTGATCTCATTACTCGTCGAACAACTGCGCTATCAAAATTGGCCGAAATACGAGGCCTAACCACTCAATGCACCAGACGCTGGCGCTACGCGCCACCGCTGGTGATTTCGAAAGTTAGGTTGCACTACATCTATTGAAAGGTTCCAAGTGAAGAAACTCCTATTCCTGCTGATGCTCATGGCGGGGTCTGTCTCCTTTGCGGACGATTTCTCTGGGCTCGCAGGCTGGACCCTCGGAGTAGCTGGAATAACGGATTCAAATCACAAGAAGCATCTATCTGCCGATGCTGAACTGGTCGTGTTCTGCTTCAATGCATCTCTGGATACTCAGCTCACAAACCGAGACTCACAAGCCCCCACGACACATGGATACCTGGGCCTTGGGTTCGGGTCTTTGTTTCAAGCTCAGGTAAGAGTTGGAGCCTCTGAAAGGACGATTCGGTTTCGATCCAACCTCAGTTTGGGGACAGTAAAAGAAGGCCATCCGATGTTCTATCCAAGCACGCACGGAACGTATCGCCACTATCCGGTTCTTTTCATCTTCATCGAGCGAGATGAGAAACGAAACATCTCGTCCAGTGGGATCGGGGTTTCATATCTGTTCTGAGGAGAGACAGGTGCAACCTAACCACTCAATGCACGCGGACGCTGCCGCTACGCGGCATCGCCGGTGATTTCGAAAGTTAGGCCCTCCCAAATCCCATTCGACCCATCCTGCAGGAAGGCAGGGGTCAGCCTCGGGCTTTGCGTCGGCTGGCAGGCTCAGAGGGCCTTCGCCATCACGTAGTCGTCCATCACGTAGCCCTGGCCGATGTCGAACACGGCCTCTTCCCGGAGGGTGAAACCGCGCTTGCGGTAGACGGCGATGGAGCCTTCGTTGCGCTTGTTCACGGTGAGGAGGAGGGTGGTGCATCCGCGGGCCTTGGCGGCGGTCTCCACGTGATCCAGCATCAGCCCTCCCAGACCCTGGCCATGAAGCTCCGGCAGGAGGTAGAGCTGTTCCAGTTTCATCTCGCCGGGCTGATCCGTGAGGGCATAGCTGCAATAGCCCACGGGCTCACCCTCCCGCCTCAGGATCTGCATCCACCGGCGGTCGGAGCCGAGGTAGGTGCTTAGGCGTTCGGGGGTGTAGCGGCCCGCCAGCATGTAGTCGATCTGGGCCATGGGGATGATGGCGGCATAGTGGCTGCGCCAGATCCGTTCGGCGAGCTGGGCCACGATGGGGAAGTCGGGGGATTGGAGGGGGTCGAGGTTCAGGGACATCGGCCTACCCTAACGCAAAAGGGGCCGCCCATCGGCGGCCCCCGGGGTGGAACGGGCGGGTCAGCGAGTGATGGCCACGTTGTAAGCCGTGGTGGTGCTGGATCCGGCGTAGCGCTTCACGGCGACGATGACGGAGACGGTGCTGGCGCCGGAATTGGTCCAGCTCACGTTTTCCGTGGTGGTGCTGCCGGTGCCGCTGGCGAGGGTGGTGGCGCCGGTGGCGTCGTACACGTACAGGTCGTAGTCGTAGCCGGTGCCCGTGGGGCCCGTCATGGCCAAGGCGA
>DATEZP010000078.1:0-28817 GCA_035255465.1 Holophagaceae bacterium | reverse complement strand
CGCCGACAAGGCTGGCATCACCAAGGCCGCCGCGGCCGAAGCCATCAACACCCTCACCGGCACCATCGCGGGCCACGTCGCCAAGGGCGGCAAGGTGACCCTCGTCGGCTTCGGCACCTTCAGCCTCCGCAAGCGCGCCGCTCGTACCGGCCGCAACCCCCAGACCGGCGCGACGATCAAGATCGCCGCTTCCCAGTCCATGGCGTTCAAGGCCTCCAAGGCCGCCGGCGCCAAGAAGGCCGCTCCTAAGAAGGCTGCCAAGAAGAAGTAAGCAGTTCCTCCTACCAAGGGCCCAAAGGTTCGCCAAGCGATTCCTTTGGGCCCTTGGCTCATCTGCCCACGGACGTTCCGGCAGGCGGCAGTTCCGCCCCTTCGATCTCATCCAGCTTCGCCAGGTCCACCACCGGATGCCCCGTTTCGGGCACTTCCACCATGGGCGCGAAGCGGCCTCCCCACCGGATCTCGTCGGCCTTGTAGCTGCTGCGGGCGTAGACGGTCTGGGCGAAGGTGTCGTCGAAGGCCTTGATGAGCACGATGAATTCCACGTGGGCCGATTGGAACGCCGCCTCGTCCAATCCATGGAGGGGGCTTCCCTCATCGATGGGATGCACGATGGTCCAGTTCGAGGGAAAGAGGTTGATGTGCGCGCGTTCCAGGACGAGCGTGTGGAAAGTGCGCAGGCCCGTGTCCCGATTCGTCATGGACAGGCTCACGCTGGCCTCCACTTCGATGAGCTGGTTGCTGCGCTCGTTCACGATGCGGAACATGAACCCGCGGCCGCCCCGATAGGGGGCGATCACGGCGTGATGGCTGAAGCGCACCCGGGCGTGGGGACGTGAGAAACGGCCGTAGAGCAGGCCGCAGCCCATGGCGAAGCTCATGAGGCCCACCATGGATTCCACCGCCGCGACGCTGTTGGCCAGGGGGCTCGTGGGGTAGATGTGGCCGTAGCCCACGGTGGTCAAGGTCTGGGCGCTGAAGAAGAAGGCATCCAGGAATTCCGCCTTGGCGCCCGGGGTGCCACCCCGCGCGAAATGCTCCATGCCGACCCAGAGGTAGATGCCGCCGAAGAGCAGGTTCGTGAGGAGGTATCCGAGCACCAGCAACGCCACGAAGCGGTGCAGGGGCATGGTGATGAGCTGGTGGTAGAACTCGTAGGGGCGGAAGCGCGGCAGGCCGGCCCGGTGCAGGTTGAAGGAGCCGTCCTTGTTCACCCCGCGGGGCGCGCCCGGCTTCACGCCGAGGCCGAGGTCATCCGTCGCCTGGGAGGGTGCACGCCGAAATCGCAGTCGAGTGGCCATGTCCGCAGGATACTCCGTGGATCGGGGCCCGGGCCTCACTCCGGCGCGGGGCCATCCTTCAATTCCACCCAGAAGGTGGCGCCCTGGCCCACTTCGCTCTCGGCGCCGATGCGCCCGCCCATGGCCTCGATCCACCGCTTGCAGATGGAAAGCCCCAGGCCCACGGAATGCTCGCCGCCCGTGGGCCGGGCGCTGAGCCGCGTGAAGGGCTGGAAGAGGCGGGCCCGATCGGCCTCCGTGAGCCCGGGGCCCCGGTCCACCACGTCGAGCCGGAAGAAGCCCGCCTCGCCGGGGCCCACCCTCACACTCACGACCGAATGGGGCGGGCTGTACTTCAGCGCGTTGGATACGAGGTTCGCCAGGACTTCCCGCAGGATCTTGGCATCCGCCCACAGCCGACCCTCGGCCACCGGCACCTCCAAGGTCTGCCCCTTCCGGGCCGCCACCGGCGCGAAGGCCTCCCGCACCTGAACGAGCAGAACCTCGAGGGACACCTCCTCCATCAGCAGGTCGACGCGCCCGCCCTCCATGGACTGCAGGGTGAGGAACTGGTTGAGCAGCTCGGTGACGGTGCCCACCTCGCTCCGAATGCGGCGCAGCCCGGTGCGCTGCTCTTCCACATCC
The DNA here is from genome assembly GCA_035255465.1 of Holophagaceae bacterium. Lineage (GTDB taxonomy): Bacteria > Acidobacteriota > Holophagae > Holophagales > Holophagaceae > JAFDVN01. The sequence goes on along the minus strand of DATEZP010000078.1, from coordinate 26,892 downwards.
GGCTCATCCTCCAGCAGCTCGGCCATGAGCCCGATGCCGGACAGGGGGTTGCGGATGTCGTGAGCGATGAGCCCCATGATCTCCTGCTGCTTCCGAGTGAGGCGCTCCAGATCGTCGGTCCGACGGGACAGCTCCGCCGTGCCTTGGGCCACCGCTTCCATCAACTCCCGCTGCCGAGCCGCCATGCGGGACCGCACGAGGAGCCCGCCGAGGCCCAGGAGCAGCAGGCTGCCCAACAGCAGGAACCCGGGATGCTCCCAAAGCCGCCCGGTCACGCGGAAGGGGAATTCCAAAGGGCCGGATTCCTGCCCCTGGTAGTCCCGCGCCCACACGCGCAGCACGTAACTCCCACGGGGCAGGGCCTGGATCCGCCGATGGCTTTCGGCCACCCATTCTCCAGGGGCCCTTTCCACGGGAAGCAGCTGGGTCCGGTAGCGCGTGTCCTCTTCCCGGTGATGGGCCCTCAGCGCGTAATCCACTTGCATCCAGGTGTCCCCCCGGGGGAGCACGCTCCCGGGCGCGTGGGGCCCGGAGTCGCTTTGGGCGCTCACCAGGTGGAGGCGCTTGGGCGAGGGCCGGGCGAGGGCGCTGCCCGGATCCAACACGCCCAGGCCGCTCTCGGTGCCCACCCACACGCGGCCCAGCGCATCTTGATGCATCGCCCCGGGCAGGCCGGTGTCATCGGGCAGGCCATCCTCGGAGGTGGCGCGCCAGATCCGCTTCGCTCCCTCGATCTCCCAGCACTCCACCCCCCGCGTGGTGCTCACGAAGAGGCGCCGCCCCTGAAGCCCCACACGCAGGGCCTGGACGGCCCAGCGGCCGTCCACCTCGCCGAAGGCTTCGAGCCCTTTGGAACTCCACCGCAGGAGGCGGCCCGCGGAGGTGCCGATCCACAGCACGCCCTCCCGGGATCGCAGGGCCAGGATGCCCTCTCCCGGAGTCAGGCCCGGGATGGTGTGAACGTCACCGTGGCCCTCCCACCGGAACAGGCCCCCGTCAGTGCCGATCCAAAGGCCTCCCTCGTCCCCTTCCAAGCTGCGCACGGATCCACTGCCCGGGCCACCCGGCAGGTGAAGGGACTCCGCCTTCGCGCCGTCCCACCCGACGAGCCCCACGGACGTCCCCACCCACAACCGCTCCGACGTGGCCGCCAGGCACCGGATGATGCGGCGGTCCAGCAGGGTGCCCGGAGCCCCGGCCTCCAGGCCCTGGGGCCCCAGCTTGAGCAGCTCGATGTCACAGCCCGCCCACAGCTGGCCTTTCCACCAGGCCAGGCACCGGATATCGCCGCTCACGGGATCCCGCGGCAGGTCCCAGCGCTTCCACTCGCGCCCATCAAAGCGCAGCAGCCCGAAATTGCGGCCCGCGATCCAGCTGGTGCCCCCGGGGCCTTCCAGGATCGAGCGAACCTCCACCTCCCCGTTCCACTGGGGTTGGAATTGGCGCCATCCCCCCTCGGCGGCGCGCAGCACGCCCCGCCCATCCGTGCCGATCCAAAGCACGGAACGGCCATCCTCCTCCACCTCCGCCAAGCACCTCAGCTGCGCCGTGGGCAGGCCATCCTCCTTCCGCCACGTCTCCCAATGCGCGCCATCCCAGCGGGCCAGGCCATCGCCCCAGAAGCAAACCCACACGCCGCCCTTCCGGCCGGGAATGATCGCCGACACGCCCTTCGTGCCCACGGGATGGCGCGTGAGGCGCCCCTCGGACCAGGCGCAGGGACCGCCCTTGAGGGGACCGATCCACAGCACGGGCTGGCCCTGGGCATCCCGCGTCCACAGCAGCTGCCGCACATCCCGATCCGCCCATTCCGCTTGAGCCTCGAAGGGCTGGAAGCGCTCCCCATCCAGGATGGAGATGCCGTGGCTCGTGCCCACCCAAAGGCGACCGTCAGGCCCCTCGCTGAGCCCGAAAACCTGGTTCGACGCGAGCCCCTGCCGGGCATCGAGCACCTCCCACCGGCCCTCCCGGCACCGGGCGAGGCCCCCGCCATAGGTGGCCACGTAGAGCAGCCGACGGCCATCGGTGCCCCGGGCCCGGCTCTCCAGCAGCCCATTGATGGCCAGGCTCGGCAGGCCCTGTTCCCGGCCAACCCGCGTCCACCGCCCCTCTTTGAGGAGCCACAGACCCTCCGTTCGGGTGCCGCACCAGAGCGTCCCATCCTCCAACACCCCCAGGGCATTGCTGTTCACCCACACGCGCCAGGCCGGAATGGGCATGGTCACGGGCTGCCAGCCCCGGCCATCGTATTTCGCGAGCCCCGCCACGGTGCCGGCCCACAGGCAGCCCTCCCCATCCAGGGCCAGGGCGGTCACCGTGTCGCTGGGGAAGGGGGCCCGGTGGGCGTGGCTCTTGAACACCGGATGGGCGCGCCGGTAGAGCGCCTCAAAGGGCGAATCCGCGTGGAGCCCTGTCACCAGGGCGAGGCCAAGCAGGAGGCGACGGAGCGGATGCATCTCCCTAGGCTTTCGGCGCGGGGCCCATCGGAGACGAGCCCTGCCGCGAAACTGGCAGGCTTTTGAAATCTACCCCGCCCCTCGGCCGCCCCCCAACTCATCGGACCGGGGCCCCGGAACCGAAGAGAGCCGCGGGACGCCGCCCCCACCCCGTCGCATGAACCTCGCGCCCCGCTGCTAACCTGTCCAGCACCCCCCTTGCCTGTGAGACTCCCATGGCCCACCCGGCGCCCAGCTTCCCCGTTCCGCCCGCCGGCCTTTGGCAGCATCGCTCCTGGCTCGTGCGGGCCATCGGCCGCGCCTACTTCCGCCTTTCGGGTTGGCGCGTGGAGGGGCAGTTCCCCACGGCCCCCAAATGCGTGGCCATCGTGGTGCCCCACACCTCCAATTGGGATTTCCCCCTGGGCCTCTGCTTCCTCTTCGCCTCCGGCCTCCGGGCCTCCTGGCTGGGCAAGCACACCCTGTTCAACGGCGTGTGGGGTTCCACCCTTCGCAAGCTCGGCGGCATCCCCGTGGATCGCAGCGCCCCCCAGGGCCTCGTGGGCGAGTGCGTGCGCGCCTTCGAAAGCAATGAAGCCCTGCTGCTCGCCATCGCCCCCGAAGGCACCCGCAAGGGCGCGAGCCGCTGGCGCACCGGCTTCTATCAGATCGCCGCCGGCGCCCACGTCCCCATCCTTCCCGTGGCCTTCGACTACGGGGACCACTGCATCCACTTCCTCGAAGCCTTCACCCCCACGGGCGATGTCGAAGCCGATGTGAAGCACCTCCAGGAGCAGTTCCGCTTCGCCAAAGGGCTGCGGGAGCGGCCTGCGGAGGGCTGAGGTCCGGTCGGGAGCACTCCAGGCCCTGGACCTCGGCAAGCTCTCCTCCGAGCGGCACGCCCAGAGGGTTCACCTATACTCGGGGCATCCCTTCGGGAGGCCCAGATGGGAACCGTACTGCCCTTGCTGTGCGCGTTGACTTGGCTGCCCATGGCCCTTCCGTTGGGGGCCCAACCCCAGGACCCCATCCCCGTGGGGACTGAAACACGCACCTCCTTCAAGGCCATCGTCCGAAATTCGGAGGGTGCCCCCGTTCCACACGCCCAAGTCTCGCTCAAGGGCGCGTCGCAGACCTTCGGGTTGACCACGGACGAGGCCGGCACCTGCCAAATCCGCCAAGTGCCCGTGGGCCGGTACAAAGTTAGGGTCCTGCTGAGCGGGCTTTCCATGCTCGAACGAGAGGTGACCCTCGGCGTCGGCGGAACGTCCACCTTCAACCTCCAACTGGAGGGGCCCATCCCCGTGGCCACCCCCGACCCCCGCCCGACATCCCCAGGCCCCCCGGCCGAGGGCGTTCAGATCACCACCGAATCGTTCAGCGGATCCGGACGAGGGGCCCTCAAACAAACCCTGGAAGGCGCTGCCAGCCGGAAGACCTGGCTGATTTCAATCATTCCGGTGGAGGCGGACCACTCCCTCCTCGTCTATTCCTCCCACCGTCCCCCGGATCACCAAGGCTATGAATTGATCTTGCTTCCGGGGCCCCTCACGGCGGAAGGCCTCCAAAAGACCCTTCAGGCCTACGCCTCCGACAAGCGCTTCATCGGCCTCCATCGATTGATCGATGGCAGCTGCCTCCTGGTGTTCTCCAATGTCTGAACCCCAATGGACTCCCGCCGAGCTGGACCTGCTCCGCCACAAGGCGTTCCTCGAGGAACTTCGGAAGGCCCCCGAAGATCCAGGTGCCGCCAAACCAGCGAAACCGGCCTGGCAGGTGGTTCTGGAATCGAATGCCACGGCCGCCCTGATCACCGTGGTGATCGGGGGGATCGCCGGCCAAATCATCAGCTCCTCCATCCAGCAGCGACAGAAGGAGCGGGAACAGGCGCTCGCGCGATACCTGGAGCTCGTGAAACAGAAGAACGCAACCATGCTCCAAATCTTCGACCTGGCCCATCAGTGCCTGCTGGTCTCGGATGATGCCGTGCGCTCCTGGCACCCCTCCTTCGATCCGGCCCGCTACCGGGGCAATGCCTCGGAGACGAATGCCAACTCGGAGCAGGTTCGAAAGATGCGCGAGAGCTATAACGCCCTGGACCGGCGATTGCGCAACGAAGGGGCCTGCCTCGGCCTCCAGATCGGCTTCGCCACCGGGGACAGACCTGAAGTCCAGGCCAAATGGGAAACGGCAGAAACCATGGTCCGCGGCTACATGGATCGGGCCCGGGAGATGTCGGAGTCCTTCCGCGAGAAGGGCTATGACGCCCTCACCGATCGCGACGTTGAAACGTCCCTCCAAGAGCTCAAGCAACGCCGACCCGGCGTCCTCAAGGCGCTCCGCGAATTCAGCGCCAGCGTCCAAACGGAGCCGTCGGCCCAACCCTGAGCCGATCTAGATGCGCAGCCGATAGCCCACACCCTGTTCCGTTTGAAGGATTTGAGGGCGGGCCGGGTCCACTTCCAGCTTGTGTCTGAGCTGGGCCATGTAGACGCGGAGGTAGAGGGGTTGGGCGCCCTTGGCGCGGCCCCAGACTTCCTTGAGGAGCTGATCGTGGGTGAGCACCTTGCCCGCGTGCTTCACAAGGGCGATGAGGAGCTTGTACTCCGTGGGCGTGAGGTGCACCTCCTGCCCCAGCCGGAAGACCTGGCGCTTGGCCTGGTCCACGCGGAGGTCCCCCACTTCGAAGATGGGGGCTTCCTCCACGGAGCCCCGTTGGTGCCGAAGCGCCACGCGGATGCGCGCCATGAGTTCACCGGTGCCGAAGGGCTTGGTGAGGTAGTCGTCGGCCCCGGCATCCAGGGCGCGGATCTTGTCGTCCTCCCGCCCCCGGGCGGAGATGACGATGATGGGCGCTTGCATCCACTCGCGGAGGCGACGGGTGAGTTCGAGGCCATCCATGTCCGGGAGTCCGAGGTCCAGGAGGAGCACGGCGGGTTGGTGGCTGGCGGCCAGGAGGGTGGCCTCCTGACCGCTGCCCGCCTCCAGCCACCGGTAGCCATGGGCCTGGAGGGCGGCCCTGAGGAAGCGGCGCATCGGCACTTCGTCCTCCACCACCAGCACCAGGGGGGCCGATCCTTCGCTCGTCGCTTCGGGACTCATTCGGAGGATTCCTCCTGGGGCATCGGCGGCTGTTCATCGGGCAGGGGGAGGTTCACGAGGAACTGGGCACCGCCCTGGTTCCGGTTCATGGCGGTGATGCGCCCCCCGTGGGCGAGCACGATGGCCCGGCAAATGGCGAGGCCCAAACCCGCGCCCACGGAGGGAGTGCTCCGGGATCCCCGCACCATCTTCTCGAAGATCCGCTCCTCATCCCCGGTTTCGAGACCCGGGCCCTGATCCGCCACCACGAGGGTGGCCGTGCGGCCCACGGACCACCCTTTGATCTCGATGGGGGTGCCCGGCGGTGAGTGCTTCACGGCGTTGTCCAGCAAGTTCACCAGCACCTGCTCCATGAGGAGGCTGTCCAAGGGCACGGGCGGCAGGTCCGGAGGCAGATCCACGGACACCGGGTGATCCTTCAGGACCGCCTCCATGCGATTGAGGGCGGAGCCCACCACCTCCTCCAGGAGGGTCCACTCCTTCCGGACGCTGAGCGTTCCGGATTCCAGGCGCGTGATGTCCAGCAGGTTGCTCACGAGCCGGTGCATGCGCTCCGCCTCGGTCTGGATGGATTCCAACAACTCCCGTCGCGTCTCCTCGGGCACGGGGGCCTCCGCATCCAACAGGGTACTGCTGGCCCCGGTGATGGCCCCCAAGGGGGTGCGCAGATCATGGGAGACGGAACTCAACAGCGTGCTGCGCATGGCCTCCTGATCCATCCTCCGGTTGGCCTCGGCGTTCTGCTCCGCCAGGCTGAGGCGCTCCAGGGCCAGGGCGGATTGATCCGCGAAGGCCTCCAGCAGGCGGCGCTGATCGGGCTCCGTCCACTGGGCTTCGCCTTCGGGGAGGACCCCGAGCACGCCCATGACGCCGCTGGTGGCCCGCATGGGCAGGTAGGTGGCCTTCGACCCGGGCAGGGTCGCCGTGCCGCGACCCGCCGCCTCTTGGTGCTCGAACACCCACTGGGCCACGCCCAATTCGTTCTCCGTGAGCAGGAGGGGAAGGTCCTTGCGAAGGGCCTGCAGCTTGCCTTGGGGCCCCGGGAGCAACACCACGGCCTCGGTGCTGAACTGGGAGGCCACGTTGCGGAGGATGGATTCCACCAGATCCGTGGAGCCGCCTCCCTGGGCCAGATCCTTGCTCAACCTCAGCAGGCCCGCGGTGCGGTGCTCCCGAACCCGGGCGAGGCGCGCCTGCTGTCGGATGCGCTCGGTCAGCGTCCCGATGGTCCAACCCGTGATCATCAGGATGGAGAAGGTGCCCACGTGTCGGAAATCAGAAACGGAAAAGGTGAGGTAAGGCGGAATGAAGAGGAAGTCATAGGCGGCCACGCTGAGGGCGGAAGCCACGAGGGAAGGGCCCCGCCCCGAACGGGCCGCCACGAGGACGATGGCCAGCACGTACACGACGACGATGTCCGCCAGCTCCGTGCGCCGGAACAAGAGGGCCGAGGCGCCGGAGGCCGCCGCCACGGCCAGGGCGGCGAAGGCGTAGTGGGAGAGGGGGCTGTGCGGCTTCGGCCGCAAGGGGGGGCGCGCCGCCTCCTGCCCGTGATCGCCCGTGATGACGAAGATGTCGATGTCGCCGGACTCCCGCACCAACTCATCCACCAGCGAGCCCCGGAAGAACTCCTGCCACCGCGGCAAGGTGGGCTTGCCCACGACGATCTTGGTGACGTTGTGGGTGCGCGCGTAGTCGAGGATGTCGGGCCCGATGGAGACGCCGCCCTCGATGACCTCGGTGCTGCCCCCGAGCTGCTCCGCCAGGCGCAGGTTCGCTTCGATGCGGGCCTGATCCGCTTCCCCGTAGCGCAAGTGCCGGGGCGTCTCCACGTAAAGGGCCGTCCAAGGGGCGCCCAGGGTGGCGGCGAGGCGGCGCGTGGCGCGCACGAGCCGGGTGGAGAGGGCGCTGGGCCCCACGCAGACGAGGAGGCGGTCGCCCGCCGCCCAAGTCTTCCGGATGCCTTCGATGGCCATGTACCGCCGCATCTGGGCATCCACGCTCTGGGCCGTCTGCCGCAGGGCCAGCTCCCGGAGGGCGAGGAGGTTGCCCTTGCGGAAGAAGCGGTCGATGGCATGGCGGGCCTGGTCCGGTACGTAGACCTTGCCCTCCCGCAGCCGCTGGAGGAGATCCTCGGGCGGCAGGTCCACGAGCTCCACTTCATCCGCCCGCTCCAGCACCGTGTCGGGCACGTTCTCCCGCACGATGATCCCCGTGATCTGGGCGACGACGTCCCGCAGGCTCTCCATGTGCTGCACATTGACCGTGGTGTACACGTCGATGCCCGCGTCCAGCAGCTCCATCACGTCCTGCCAGCGCTTCTCGTGGCGCGAGCCCTTCATGTTCGAATGGGCCAGCTCGTCCATAAGGATGAGCTGGGGCTTCCGCTTCAGGGCTGCTTCGAGGTCGAACTCCGGGTAGAAAGTCCCGTGGTAGGGCAGCTCCTTGGGCGGGATGCGCTCGAAGCCCTCGGCCTTGGCCGTGGTCTCCGAACGCCCGTGGGTCTCCACCACGCCCACCACCACGTCGATGCCGATGTCCAGGCGCTCCTTGGCCTCGCTGAGCATGGCGTAGGTCTTCCCCACGCCGGGCGCGGCACCGAAGAACACCTTGAGTTTGGCCCGCGCGGCCAGAGCTTCCTCCTCCTGGACTTTGCGCAGGAGGGCGTCGGGATCGGGGCGCTCGGGTGTCATGGCCCTAGCCTACCCGCGCGCGCATCAGAAGGTCCTCGAGCATCCCACCACCAGGGCCCCACGACCGCCGACCTCGGGGGCGCTGACGCCCGTGGTGAAGTAGTCCTTCTTGCTGGTGCCGATCCAGGCGGCATTCACAACCCAGCCCTTCAGATCCTTGGTGACACCCACCTTGTAATCATCCACGGAATTTGACTTCAGGCCGATCAGGGGATCCGTGGCATGCCGGATGGTCTGGTGGCCGTAGTGGGCGTTGAGGCCCCAGCCGCTACCCAAGTCGTAGGCGGCGCCGAGGTCGAGGTAGGAGCCGCCCTTGGTGTCCACGCCGGTGCCGTCGCCCAGGCCGAAGTAGTTGCTCAGCTGATGTGAGTACTTGGCGGTCACGATGCCATAGCTGAGGCCCATGTAGATCTCGTCGTGGTGCACATCGCCCACGTTCCCCGTGTCGGCGCGGGTGGGGTAGCGGCAGGTGATGGCGCCAAGGTCGAAGCTCACGGGACCCGCCGTGAATTTGTAGCCGGCGTACACGTCCATCTCGAGGGTGGCGCCCCGGTAGAGGGACTGCTCCACGTTGGCGTTCCAGTTGCCGAAATAGAACCCCGAGCCGTGGGCTACATCGAAACCACCCTGGAAGGAGGGCTTATAGGCGGTTTGCGTGAAACCACGGAAGCGGTAGTCGGAGAAGAGACCCGCATTGCCCGTCACGGTCCAGGTGGGTTTGGGGGCTTCCGCCTGGGCCTTCAGGGTAAGGGCCGAAAGGGCGGCTAGCGCGAGGGCTGAAAGGAGTGTCTTGGACATGGGCAGGACTTTCGGGAAGGGGAAGGGGTGGGCAGGGCGGTGCCCTCCGGGACCGGATCGCGGAGGGCACCCTATGGAGGGTTACTTCGTCTGATCGAGGGCCAGATTCAGCTTCAGAACGTTGACGGCGGCCTCTCCGAGCACCCCGAGCTGGGGGCCCTCGGTGTGCTGGCGGACCAGGTCACGGACCTGGGCTTCCGGCAGGTTCCGGGCCTTGGCCACGCGGTGGACTTGAAATTCCGCCGCGGCGGGGCTGATGTGGGGATCCAGGCCGCTGGCTGACGCCGTGACAAGGTCCACGGGCACGGGGCCCGAGGCCTCCGGATCCGCGGCGCGAAGGGCGGCGATGCGTTCCTCCACGGCTTTCCGTAGGTCGGGATTGCTCGGGGCCAGGTTGCTTCCCCCGCTGTTGGCACCGTTGTAGGGCAGGGGTTTGCCCTCGGCGTTGACCGTGACCGAGGGCCGACCCCAAAAATGACCGGGGTCGGTGAAGGACTGGCCGATGAGCTCGGAGCCGATCACCTTCCCCTCCTGACGGATGAGACTGCCCTCGGCCTGGCGGGGGAAGATGGCCTTGGCCAGGCCCGTGACGAGGGCGGGGTAGACGAGGCCGGTGATGACGGTGAGGCCCAGGAAGCCGAGGAGGGCGGGACGAAGTTGCAGGTTCATGGGATCTCCCTAGGCGATGAGGCGGAAGGCGACGAGCAACATATCGATGGCCTTGATGCCCATGAAGGGCACGACGAGCCCGCCCAGGCCATAAACGAGGAGGTTGCGCTGCAGGAGCTGGGCCGCACCCATGGGCCGGTACTTGACGCCGCGCAGGGAGAGGGGAATCAGCACCACGATGATCAGGGCGTTGAAGATCACGGCGGAGAGGATGGCGCTCTCAGGGCTGTGGAGGCCCATGATGTTGAGGGCACCCAGGGCCGGGTAAGTGGCCACAAAGGCCGCCGGCAGGATGGCGAAGTACTTCGCCACGTCGTTGGCGATGCTGAAGGTGGTGAGCGAGCCCCGGGTCATGAGGAGCTGCTTGCCAATCTCCACGATCTCGATGAGCTTCGTGGGGTTCGAATCCAGGTCCACCATGTTGCCGGCTTCCTTCGCCGCCTGGGTGCCACTGTTCATGGCCACGGCCACGTCCGCCTGAGCCAAGGCGGGGGCGTCGTTGGTGCCGTCGCCGGTCATGGCCACGAGGCGGCCCCCGGTCTGGTATTCCCGGATGAGCTTGAGCTTGGCCTCCGGCGTGGCCTGAGCGAGGAAGTCGTCCACGCCCGCTTCCGCGGCGATGGCGGCGGCGGTGAGGGGGTTGTCGCCCGTGATCATCACCGTCTTGATCCCCATGGCCCGCAGCTCGCCGAAGCGCTCCTTGATGCCGCCCTTCACGATGTCCTTGAGCTGGATGACTCCCAAGGCCTTGGCCCCGTCGGCCACGACGAGGGGCGTGCCGCCCGCCATGGCGATCTCGTCCACCCGGCGGCGGAGCTCGTCGGGAAAGCGACCGCCCTTGGCCTGGACGAAATCCTCGATGGCGGCGGCGGCCCCTTTGCGGATCTCGCGGGTGCCCATGTTGACGCCGCTCATGCGGGTTTGGGCCGTGAAGGGCACGAAGTGGGCGTCCAGGGCGCGGATGTCCCGCTCCCGGAGGCCGTACAGCTCCTTGGCAAGGACGACGATGCTGCGGCCCTCGGGGGTCTCGTCGGCCAGGGAGGACAGCTGGGCGGCATCGGCGAGGTCCTTGATGTCCACCCCCTCGGAGGGGATGAAGGCCACCGCCTCGCGGTTGCCCAGGGTGATGGTGCCCGTCTTGTCGAGGAGCAGAACGTCCACATCGCCTGCGGCTTCCACGGCCCGACCCGAAGTGGCGATCACATTGGCCTGGATCATGCGATCCATGCCCGCGATCCCAATGGCGCTGAGCAAGCCGCCGATGGTGGTGGGGATCAGGCAGACCAGAAGGGAGACGAGCACCGTGAGCGTTACGGGGGAGCCTTGGCCCGCGGCCTTCACGCTGAAGATGGAAAACGGCAGAAGCGTGGCCACGGCGAGTAGGAAGATGATGGTGAGCCCCGCCAGCAGAATGTCGAGGGCGATCTCGTTGGGGGTCTTCTGCCGCTTGGCGCCCTCCACCATGGCGATCATCCGGTCCAGAAAGGTCTCGCCGGGGTTCGTGGAGATGCGGATGACGAGCCAGTCGGAGAGCACGAGGGTGCCGCCCGTCACGGCAGATCGGTCCCCGCCGCTCTCGCGGATGACCGGGGCGCTCTCGCCCGTGATGGCGCTCTCATTGACCGAGGCCACACCTTCAATGACCTCGCCGTCCCCGGGGATGGTTTCGCCGGCTTTCACGAAGACGAGGTCGCCGATCCGAAGGGTGGGCGCATCGACGGATGCTGAAGGACCATTGCGGTCCGGACTGGTCAGCTTGGTGGCCTTCACATTGCGCTTGGCGGCCCGCAGGGAATCCGCCTGCGCCTTGCCGCGGCCCTCGGCCATGGCCTCGGCGAAATTGGCGAAGAGCACGGTGAACCAGAGCCAGAGGGCGATGGCCAGGATGAAGCCCGGACGACCCTCCCCGCGACCCATAAGGGCCTGGACCCAGAGGCCCGTGGTGAAGGCACTGCAGATCCAGACGGTGAACATCACCGGATTGCGAAGTTGGTGGAGGGGATTCAATTTCTTGAAGGCGTCCGCCACGGCCCGTTTGACGAGGGCAGGTTCAAAGAGGGGACGGGCCTGGGCGGTCTGTCGGGAATGGGTGGTCATGAAGGCTCCGGAGGCGTTAGCTGGCAGCGGGCGGGAAGAGGATTCCAGCCACCAGCCAGAGCACGGGAAGGGTCATCGCGAAGAGGAGCCGCAGCCAAGGCCGCGCACCTGGTTCCGAGGTGGATGGGGACGGGTGGGTCATGGTGCTCACCGCAGGGACAGGTGCTCGGCGATGGGGCCGAGGGCCAGGGCTGGCAGGTAGGTCAGCGCTCCCACGAGGAGAACGGCGCCGACGAGCACGCCCACGAAGAGGGGCGTATGGGTGGGCAAGGTGCCCACACTCTCAGGGGTGTACTTCTTGCGCCCCAGCGAGCCGGCAATGGCGAGCACGGGGAAGATCACCCCGAAGCGGCCCACAAGCATGCAGAGGGCCAGGCCGTAGTTGTAGAAGGGGGTGTTCACGCTGAGCCCGCCGAAGGCACTGCCGTTGTTCTGGGAGGCACTGCTGAAGGCGTAGAGGATCTGGGTGAAGCCATGAGGACCGGGGTTGGATACGGAGGCCGTGGCCGCCGGGTAGAGCACCGCCACCGCCGTGCCGATGAGGATGGCCGCCGAGGGAAGGAGGATGGCGAGGGAGGCCATCTTCATTTCGAAAGCTTCGATTTTCTTCCCCAGGTACTCCGGGGTGCGTCCCACCATGAGGCCGCCGATGAAGACCCCGACGAGGGCAAAGAGCAGCATGCCGTACAAGCCCGAGCCGACGCCGCCGAAGACCACCTCGCCGATCTGCATCAGCCAGAGGGGCACGAGGCCACCCAAGGGGGTGTAGGAGTCATGCCAGGAATTGACGGCGCCGCAGGAGGCGGAGGTGGTGATGGTGGCGAAGAGGCTGCTGGCCCCCGTGCCGAATCGAACCTCCTTGCCCTCCATGTTGCCGCCGGCCTGTTGAGCGGTCGCCGCCTGGTTCACCGGGAGGTTCTTGAAAGCCGGGTTCCCCTGGGCTTCGGCCCAATGGGTGACGGCCAGGGCGCCGATGAAGATCACGGTCATGGCGGCCAACACGGCCCAGCCCTGGCGACGATCCTTGACCATGCGGCCGAAGGTGAAGCAGAGGGCGGCAGGGATGGCGAATATCGCCAGCATGTGGATCAGGTTGCTGATCGCCGTGGGGCTTTCGAAGGGGTGGGCGGAGTTGGCGTTGAAGAAGCCACCACCATTGGTTCCGAGCATCTTGATGGCCACCTGGGAGGCCACCGGCCCCATGGCGAGCACTTGGCCGGAAGCCGTGTGGACGTATCCAGCGAAGGTCTGGATGGCCCCCTGGGAAACGAGCAGGAGGGCTATCACCACACTGAGGGGCAACAGGACGTACAGGGTGCTGCGCACCAGGTCCGCCCAGGCGTTTCCGAGGCCATCCGTGGAGCGGCGGACGAGGCCCCGGATGAGCGCCACGAGCACCGCAATCGCCGTGGCCGCGGACAGGAAGTTCTGCACCGCGAGCCCCGCCATTTGGGTGAAATAGCTCATGGTGGTCTCGCCCCCATAAGCCTGCCAGTTGGTGTTGGTGGCGAAGCTCACGGCCGTGTTGACGGCAAGATCCGTGGGCAACTTGGACATGCCTTCGGGGTTGAAAGGCAAGGCCCCTTGCGTCTTCTGGAGGAGGAAGACCGCCGCGATGCCCAGCAGGTTGAAAAGGCCGATGGCCCAGGCGTAGGCCTTCCAATTCATGTCCTCATCGCCCCGGATGCCCATGAGGCGGTAGAGGCCCCGCTCCAGAGGGCCCAAGACGGGATGAAGGAAAGTGCGCTCCCCTTCCATGGCCTTGGCGATGAAAGGGCCCAGGGGCACGGCGATGGCCAAGAGCAGGGCGAGGTAGAGCAGACTCTGGATCCAGGCGTGGGTCATTGGAACTTCTCCGGCTTCAGCAGGGCGAAGACGAGGTACGCCAGCAGGCCCATGGCCAGCAGCGTCGCGATGAGGAGGGTGGGGGTCATGGTTACCTCGGGGAATTGGGAATGAACTGAGCGATGAGCCAAATGAGGACGGGATACCAACCCAGCGAGATCATCAGAAGGGCCTGCCAGGGCCTTCGCCCTTCCCCCCGATGGATCCGAATCCCCGCCCGGGTGCAGCCGAAGGCCACCAGGGCCAAGAGCGGAATGAGCCCTGGCAAAGCCACTTTAAATGCCCAAGTAGCCCCTGTGTGAATGTTGGCGAAGACGACCCAGTCGCGGTGCCTTGCACCCGCCATCACCACCTCGCACCCCCACCTCACCATCCTCGGCTCCATCAACTCGATAGCAAGGTTCGGACGGAGCCCGTTAGGGCGGGGTTCGGATGCGGGGGCTCCCCGTTAAGAAGGTGTTAAGGCCTTCACGGCTCACTCCACCCTCCCGCAGTGTCACGTCGGGTCGCCTTCCGCTTCACCGGATTGAAGGGCCAGGCCTTGTTCCACGGCCCCCTGCCCCTTCATCGGATGAATTTGAAGGTGAATCCCATTCCACCAACCGCACGGGGACCGTCCCACATGGACACACCCGATAAACTGGTGGCCGTTGCCCCCGGAAGCCCGCTCCCATGGGAGGTGCCTGATGGACGCCGCCATCTCATTCACCTTGAACGGTAAGCCGGTCACCGTCACGAGCCCCCCGGACCGCGTGTTGGCCTGGGTGCTGCGCGACGAACTGGGACTCACGGGGACCAAAGTGGGCTGCGAGGCGGGGCTCTGCGGCGCCTGCACCGTGCTGGTGGACTCCGAGTCCGTGCGCTCCTGCTCCACCGCGGTGGGCGAGGTGGCCGGGAAGACGGTGTTCACCATCGAGGGACTGGCCCTGGATGGAAGGTTGAATCCCGTCCAGAAGGCCTTCCAGGAACACCACGCCTTCCAATGCGGCTTCTGCACCTCCGGGATGATCTTGGCCGCCTGGGCCTTCCTGAAGAAGCGGCCCAAGGCGACGCGGGCCGAGATCGTGGAGGCCCTGGAAGGGAACCTCTGCCGCTGCGGCGCCCACGTGCGGATCTTGGATGCGGTGGAAGCCGCAGGCCAATCCCTGGGAGGTGGGCGATGAGGCGTCGGGACTTCCTGCAAGGCGTCGCCGCCGGCGCGCTCACCCTCTTCTTCGTCACCCCGATGGAGGCGGCCCCCATTGAGCCGACCCGCCCCGGAACCTACCCCGAGGACTTCAATGCCTACCTGAAGATCTCCGCCGATGGCCGCGTGGGCTGCTTCGTGGGGAAGGTGGAAATCGGACAAGGCGCCATGACCGTCCTGGCCATGCTCGTCGCCGAGGAACTCGAGCTGGATCCGGCCCAGGTGGACATGCTCATGGGGGACACGGACCTCTGCCCCTGGGACCTGCCCACGGGCGGTTCCCTCACCATGTGGCAGACGGCCCCCGTGCTCCGCGGCGCCGCGGCCGAGGCCCGGGCCGTGCTCCTGCAGATGGCCTCCAAAACCCTGGGCGCTCCGATCTCCGATCTGGCGATGAAGGATGGCGCAATCTGGGTGAAGGCCGATCCCACCCGACGCACCACCTTCGGCGACTTGGTGAAGGGCCGGAAGCTGGAACGGCTGCTCGGCAAACTCAAGCCGAAGCCCAAGCCCCTGGCCGAGTGCACGGTGATCGGGCGCCGCGTCCCCCGCAAGGACGCCCTCGCCAAGGTCACCGGCGCTGCGAAGTATGCCGGTGACCTCCGCCTCCCCGGCACGCTTCACGCCTGCATCCTGCGTCCCCCGGCCCACGGCCTGACCCTCGTCAGCGCCGACACGAAGGCCGCCGAGCGCATTCCGGGCGTTCGAATCATCCGAGAGGGTTCACTCCTCGCGGTACTTCACCCTCAGCCGGATACGGCGCGAAAGGCCCTGGCGCTGGTGAAGGGCACCTTTGATGGGGTGGAGCCCGATACCGATGATGGGCGCATCTACCAGTACCTCGTCGACAAGGCCGCGCCCCATCAGCGCGTGGTGATCGCCCGGGGCGATGTGGAGGCGGGTGAAAAGCGGGCCACCACCGTGGTGGAGGGGGAGTACCGCAACGCCTACGAAAGCCACGCCACCCTGGAGCCCCACACCTGTGTCGCCAAGTGGGAGGGGGGGCGCATGACCGTTTGGGCCTCCACCCAGGCCCCCTTCGGGCTCCGGGATGCGGTGGCCGAGGCCCTCAAGCTCGGCAAGGACAAGGTGCGGATCCTCTCCCAGTTCGTCGGGGGCGGGTTCGGCGGCAAGCTGGCGGGCCCGGCGGCCCTCGAAGCCGTTCGCCTCGCCCAGAAACTCCCCGGCGTACCCATCCAGGTGAGCTGGGACCGGGAGGAGGATTTCTTCCTCGACGGCTACCGCCCCGCCGCCGTCGTGAAGATCCGCTCGGGCCTCGAGGCTGGGGGCGCCATCACCTTCTGGGACAACACCGTGGCCGGCGTCTCCCAGAATGAGGCCGAGCTGCCCTACGACCTGCCGGCCACCCGGTACCGCGCCCCCTCGGTCCAGGGGCTCCAGGCCCTCCATCCCCTCCGGATCGGCGCCTGGCGCGCGCCCAACGCCCACTCCAACGCCTTCGCCCGGGAGAGCCAGCTCGATGCGCTGGCCGCCAAGGCCGGGCTGGATCCCGTCACCTTCCGCCGAAGGCTCATCACGGACGAGCGTCTCCTTCGCCTCCTGGACCTGGCGGTGGAGACCTTCAACTGGGAACCCGCGCCCGGCCCCACGGGCCGCGGCATCGGATTGGCCTGTGGCGCCTGGCGCCAGGGCCTCGTGGTGGCCCTGGCCCAGGTGTCCGTGGACAAGACCACCGGAAAGGTGCAGACGGAGCGTTTCCTCGAGGCCATCGACGTCGGCCTGGTGGTGAACCCCGACGGGGCCCGGCAGCAGGTGGAGGGCGCCATCACCATGTGCCTCGGGCAGGCCCTCAGCGAGGAGATCCGCTTCAAGGGCGGCCGCATCCTCGACAAGAACTTCGACACCTACCTCCTGCCCCGCTTCTCCGCCATTCCCCGCATCCAGGTCGTCTTCGCCGACACCCGCACCAGCGTCAGCCAGGGGATCGGTGAACCACCCGTGGTGCCCGTCGCCGCCGCCTTGGCCAATGCCGTCTTCGACGCCACCGGGGCCCGGGTGACCCAGGTCCCCTTCACGCCCGAACGCGTGCTCAAGGCCTTGGCGGTCGCGAAGACGTGATTACCCCATTGGGCCAAGGAATACCTTTCTGGGCGGCCCCCGACACGGGGAGCCTCTGAGGTCGATGGACGGCATGCATAAGCCGTCCTCACGGCAGTTCATGACCTGAGGCTATGTAATCGGGGAAGGCTGCCTCCTGCTGCCTTCCAGGTCAAATGTCCTAATTATTAGTTCATTTAGATCGGCTTTGATTCGGGTGACTCCCGCCAAGGGACCATCTACGAAAATTTTCGTTGAAACCTACGATAAACATCGTACATATTCTTTCGTACCCCGCCCTGGAGCCTCCCCATGACCGCATCCCTGCCCAAGCCCACCGACGGCGAACTCGCCATCCTCCGGGTCCTTTGGGACAAGGGGCCCAGCACCGTCCGCGAGGTGCTGGAGGTGATGACCGAGGCGCGCGACCTCGGTTACACCACGGTGCTGAAGATGCTCCAGATCATGACGGACAAGGGGCTCGTGTCCCGGGAAGAACAGGGCCGCAGCCACGTCTACGAGGCCGTGGCCAGCATGGAGCAGACCCAGGGGCACCTGGTCTCCGACCTGCTGGACAAGGCCTTCGCGGGGTCCGCCCTCCAGTTGGTGATGCGGGCCCTGCAGGACCGCCACACCAGTGACGGGGAGCGCGAGGCCATCCGCAAACTGTTGAACGATGCCTCCAAGGATCAGGCGGCCAAGGCCGCGAGCGGGAGGGGACGATGAGCGCCTTCCACCATCCGGCGGTCCTGGCCCTGGCCTGGACGCTGCTCCACTTCCTCTGGCAGGGCGCGCTCCTGGGCTTCGTGGCCTGGGTGGGCCTCACGCTCCTGGCCCGGCGCAGCCCCCAGGCGCGCTACGCCTGGGCCTGCGGCGTGCTCGGCCTCATGGCCCTGGCGCCCGTGGTCACCTTCCTGATGCTGCGGAAGGCCCTGGGCACTCCGGCGGGACCCGTACCCACGGAGCTGATGGCCGCCCTTCCCGTAGTGCAAGCCTCCACCTGGGAGCGGATCCAATCGGCCCTGCAGCCCTGGCTGCCCGCCCTCTCCCTGGGCTGGATGGCGGGCGTGGGGCTCTTCGCCCTGCGCCTCGCGGGGGGTCTCGTCATGATCCAGCGCCTGAAGGAAGTGGGCACTTCGCCGGTGCCCAGCCAGTGGCACCTGGTGCTCGCCCGCCTCTGCCGCGAACTGAAGCTGCACCGTGCGGTGCGGTTGCTGGGGTCCACCAAGGTGGACGTGCCCACGGTGGCGGGCTGGCTGCGCCCCGTGATCCTGCTTCCCGCCTCGGCCCTCACCCAGCTCACGCCCCACCAGCTCGAAGCGATCCTCGCCCACGAACTGGCCCACGTGCGGCGCCATGATTTCGCCGTGAACTTGCTGCAGGCCTGCGTGGAGGCCCTGCTGTTCTACCACCCCGCCGTGTGGTGGCTGTCCGCCAAGGTGCGGGAGGAGCGCGAGCTCGCCTGCGACGACGTGGCCGTCAGCCTCTGCGGGGATGCCCTCGCCTACGCCCAGGCCCTCGCCGTGCTCGACGACCTGCGCGCCCCCGTCCCGACCCTCGCCCTGGCATCCCATGGAGGATCCCTCATGAAACGCATCAGCCGACTCATCCAGCCCCAGCTCCTGCCCAACCCCACCCTCCGTTCCGCCCTGCTCACCGCCCTGGCCGCCACGGCCCTGGGCGCCGCCGGCATCGCCCTCCAGGACGGCCCGAAGGAGGAGAAGAAGCGCACCGTCACCGTGCAGACCCTGGACGATGGCCGCCAGCTCTCCATCAAGGGCGAAGGTGAGATCCAGGTGAAGCCCGACGACAAGGAGCCCCTCACCCTGGCCCCCGGCGCCCGCATGCGCATCGCCGAGCGGAAGGATGGCAAGTCCCGCCGCCTGGACGTGACCCCCGAAAAGAAGGTCTACACCGTGGATGGCCAGGAGAAGCCCTTCGACGCTGACGCGGAAACCTGGCTGCGCGACACCCTCAAGGCCAGCGAGAAGGCGAAGGCCGAGGCCAAGGCCCGGGGCGAAGCCCATAAGCGGCGCGTCGAAGTGGAAGTCACCGAGGATGGCAGCCAGCGCCACGTGATCCGGAAGCGGAACGGGGAGGTGGTGGAGGACCTGCTCCTGGAGATCCCCGAGGTGAAGGTCACTGACGAGGGGCCGCACGCCCAGCGCATCGTCATCCGGAAGGGCGGCAAGATCGTCAAGGACGAGCTCATTGAACATCCCGAAGTCACCGTCACCGACGAGAAGGATGGCCGCAAGCACATCATCGTGAAGAAGGGCGGCAAGGTCGTCACCGATGACGTCATCGAGCAGCCCGAAGTCTCCATGACCGACGAGAAGAACGGCACCAAGCACCTCGTGGTGAAGAAGGGCGGGAAGGTGGTGGAGGACCGGATCATCGAGATCCCTGAAGTGAAGGTGCTCGATGAGAAGGACGGCACCCAGCGGATCATCGTGAAGAAGGGCGGCAAGGTGGTGGAGGAGCACAAGCTCCCCGGCGCCCAGGTGCACACCTTCCGCATGAAGCACCCCGAGGGCGGGCCCGACTTCTTCTGGGAATCCGATGACTTCGCCGGCGAGCGCCCCTTCGCCTGGCACCTGGAAGGCCTCGATGGCGCCGAGTTCCCCCGCACGCCCCTGCCGCGCATGAACGCCGACGAAGTGCGGAAGCTGCGCAGCCAGGTGGATCAGCTGCGCAAGCAGGTGGAAGACCTCAAGCGCCAGTTGGGCCAGGGCGCCGCGACGCCCAAGGCCTCCAAGGCACCCAAGACCAACTAGCGTGTCGATGTCCTCGGGAAGCGGGCCGTAAGGCCCGCTTCCTTTGCGCCGCCCCAAGGTCCGCGGATACTGGAGCCCTGCTTGAAAGGGTCTCCATGCGCCTGCTCGCCTTCGGGCTTTCCACGGTGCTCGCCGCCCAAGTTCCCGTGGCCGAGCTGGCCCGCCCCGCCGCGCTGATGCCCGGGCTGCTGGCGCGATTCCAGGCCGACGTCGCGAGCCTCGACCGCTTCTGGACCGTGCCCCAGGGCCCCGGCCGCGCCGCCCGCCTGGACCGCTTTTACGGGGAATGGACCCGCACGGCCGCGGGCCTGCCCGAGGCCACGCTCTCCGCCGACGACCGGCTCGACCTGCGCCTCTTCCGGGGGCACCTCGCCTTCGAGCAAGCCCGGCTTCGGGAGGAAGCCCGGCGCGACCTGGAGGCACGGCCCCTGGTTCCCGTGGCTCAGCCCCTGCGGGAGTTGGCGGAGGCCCGGCGCCGCATGGAGGTGCAGGATCCCAAGGCCTGCGCGGAGCTGCTGCACCGCCTCGCCCAGGAGCTGAAGGCCGCCCAAGGACGGCTCGCCGCGGCCCCGGCGAAGCCCTCCCCCACCCTCGCCCTGCGGGCCGCGGAGCAGACGGATCAGCTTCGCAAGGTGCTGAAAGACTGGAGCACCTTCACCCAGGGTTACGATCCGCTCTTCACCTGGTGGTGCGAGAAGCCCGCGCAGGCCCTCGACACGGCCCTGGAGGCCCACGCCACCTTTCTCAAAGCGACCCTCGCCGGCGTGGACCCCAAGGACAAGGACGCCATCCACGGCGATCCCATCGGCCGGGAGGCCCTGCAACGGGCGCTGGAAGCCGAGTGCATCGCCTATTCGCCCGAGGAGATCCTGGAGATCGGTCGCCGGGAGATGGCCTGGTGCCAGGTGGCGTTGAAGAAGGCCGCGAAGGAGATGGGCTGCGGCGAGGACTGGCGGGCCGCCCTGGAGAAGGTGAAGCAGAGCTACGTGGCCCCCGGCGACCAGCCGCGCTTGATCCGCAGCCTCGCCCTGGAAGCCGTGGATTACCTGGAATCCCGGAAGCTGCTTCGCATCCCCGCCCTGGCCAAGGAGGATTGGTGGATGGAGATGATGAGCCCCGAGCGGCAGAAGGTGGCCCCCTTCTTCCTCGGCGGCGAAGGCATCCTCGTGAGCTATCCCACGGCAGGCATGGATCACGCCGACAAGCTCATGAGCCTGCGCGGCAACAACCCCGCCTTCGCCCGGGCCACGGTGCACCACGAGCTGATCCCCGGTCACCACCTGCAGGGGTTCATGGCGGATCGCTACGCCACCCACCGGCAGCTCTTCAGCACCCCCTTCCTCATCGAGGGCTGGGCCCTCTACTGGGAGCTGCGCCTCTGGGACCTGGGCTTCGCCCGCACCCCGGAGGAACGCATGGGCATGCTCTTCTGGCGCATGCACCGCTGCGCCCGCATCTTCTTCTCCTTCGGCTTCCACCTGGGCCAGCTCACGCCGCAGCAGTGCGTGGATCTGCTGGTGGACCAGGTGGGCCATGAGCGGGCGAACGCCGAGGGGGAGGTGCGCCGCAGCCTCCAGGGCGGCTATGGGCCCCTCTACCAGGCCGCCTACATGCTGGGCGGCCTCCAGCTTCGCGCGCTCCACCGTGAGCTGGTGGTGGAGGGCCGGATGTCCGAGCCCGACTTCCACGACGCGGTGCTCAAGGGCGGACCCATTCCCATCGAGGCCCTGCGGGACCGGCTGAAGGGGGGCACCGTGAGCCTGGATCCCAAGCCTACCTGGCGCTTCTATGGCGAGGTTAAAACGCCGAAGTGAGGGCCTCCACCGCCTCGTCGGAGTAAGGACCGGCGTGGTGGTAGAGCACCTCGCCATCGCCATCCACCAGCAGCACCTTGGCCAAGGCATCGGGCACCCACCCGGTGGCCATGAGGAGGGCCGTGCCACCTTCATGAACCATGATGGTGTGGGCCCAATCCCGCTCCGCCGAATGGTGCTTCATGGCGAGGGCGATGCGCTCCAGGGCCTCCGGGGGGGTGCCCTCCTGGGCCACGGCCAGGCTCATCCAAGGGATGCCCGCCGCATCCAGGGCCCGCTTCCAGAGGCCCAGATCCACCCGGGCCTCGTGCTGGTAGCCGAAGAGCAGCACCGTGGCCATGGGCGGGAGGTCCCGCGGAAAAAGGAGGGCCGTGCCATCGAGGGCCGTGCCGGAGAGCGTCGGAAGGGTGGGCATGAAAAACAGGGTACGCCTCCCTCCGGGTCGGAACCGAGGCCGAGGGCTGGAATGCCCCCCATGGGGCTCCCGGGAACCCCGGTCCGCTCCATTCCCTCGCCCGGCATCATGCGACCAAGGCGCGTGACATCAGCAGCTGCTGCGGCCGAATCCACTTGGTAGAAAACAGGTCTCCATCGCGGACTCCGAAGCACCGCGGCCTCAAATTGCAAGGTTCCCCGTTCAAAAAAAACACGCCGTTGACACCTCCCCGAGGGGCCCTATCTTGCGCCTGAACGGCCTCCGATCGCCCCGCTGAAAGGGGGCGGTGAGGTCGATTTCGCCTTACCGACGTCGCGCCTGCGGACCCCCGTGGAGGGGGTCCGTTTTCCTGAGTCCACGCAACTCCTCCCGAGCCTGGGCTCGAGCCCTCACCCCACCCCCAGGGGCCGGCCGTTGGCCTATCCCCTGGCACACCCCTGAAAGGAGCTCCCATGAAGAGCGCCGTCCTTGAACCCACGCTGGAAGCCTACGAGGCCATTGAGGAACGCAAATTCCGCGTCACCCGATCGGGGCCCATCGTCATTCCCCATCCCATTCCCATTCCACTGCCCCTCCTCCAGGGATCGCGCTTCCTCATCTGGAAGCAGGATCCGTCCGTGGGCGAGCCCGGCCTGCGCATCCACTATGTGCCCACCTACACCTACAGCGGCCCCAAGGACGCCCGCATCACCACGGAGCTGCCCGGCACCACGCCCGTGAGCAAGAACGCCCAAGGGGATTTCATCTTCGCCCTCAACTCACCCGAACTGGATTGCGCGCACACCTTCGCCATCGTCCGCGACACCCTCACCATGTACCAGCGGGTGCGGGGCGGCGCCCAGATCCCCTGGGCCTGGAATGTCGGCGGGAACACCGATACGTTGGTGGCCTACCCCCGCGCGGGCGTCACCGCCAACGCCTATTACAGCCGGGCCCAGAAATCCCTGAAGTTCTTCTACTTCACGCCAACCGGCGCCTCGGCCCCCGTCTACACCTGCCGGTCCCTGGACATCGTGGCCCATGAGACGGGCCATGCCGTGCTGGATGGCTTGAAGCCCGGATGGCTCGCGGGCGGGAATCCCCCCCAGACCGGCGGCCTTCATGAATCCTTCGGGGATCTCACGGCCATCTTCCTGGCCCTCTCCCAGCTCGACCAAGTTGAAGCGGCCATCGCCCTCACCAAGGCCAACCTCCACGACAAGAATTTCCTCGCGGCCCTGGCCGAGCAGTTCGGTTCCGCCCTGGGCCTTCCCCAGGGGCTCCGCAACGCCGACAACGATTTGAAGCTGAGCCAGGTGGGCAATGAGGTCCACGCGATCTCACAAGTCTTCACTGGCGGCATCTACGACGTGCTTGCGGATATTTTCGCCTTCGAGAAGAACCGCCAAGCCGGGGTGAAGGATCCCGCCCGGGTCCTCCTGGAAGTGGGTGCCCACCTTTGCAAACTGCTCATCACCGCCATCGAGGCCGCCCCGGCCTCGGCGGCCACCTACGCCGACGTGGTGAACCAGATGCTCGTGGCTTCCCACGCTGCCGGTGACCCGGTGGTCTACCGCACCTACATCCGCAACCGCTTCACCTACCGGGAGGTGGTCGTGTCTCCGACGCCCCTCACCAGCCACGCCCAAGGACGCATGTCCTACACCGATCCGTCCTTCGTCGAAGGGGAGGATCTCCTTAAGATGACCGCGCACAAACATGACGCCGACCACGCCCCGCAGAACCGTGCGGCCTGCTGCGGCACCATGCAACGCACGGAATTCATGCTGGCGGACGCCAAGCTGATGCTGACCGGCAAGGCCCTCACCGAGGAGGACCGGCTCAACAAGGATCGTGCGGAAATCGCCAAGGCCTTCAAGTAATCCGAGGCACCAGCCAGTCCCTCCTTCCCTGAAGGGGCTGGCTGCGTCACGCTCAGGCCATGATCATCTCCCTTTTCCGACGGGGCGGCTTCGCCGGGTTGGAGCAGGCCTTGGGCTCTGTGGACTTGGACGGTCTCCCTGGGGAGACCGTCCGGTCGGCCGAAGCCCGTTTGGCCCGACTCGAACAGGCCCTCCGGGACACGCCCGCCGGCGCGGGGGCCGACCGCTTCCGCATCGACGTGGAACTCCGAACCCCCGCAGGCATTCGCACCCTTTCCGTGATCGATGAAGGGGACCCCCAGAGCCCGCCCATGCAAGCCCTGGCCGAGCTCGCGAAGGACTTGGGGCTCGGGCTCTCCTGACTCGCCGACGCGGCGGGGCGCCTACATGTTCCGGCGGTACTGCCCGCCCACCTCGTAGAGGGCGGCGCTGATCTGGCCCAGGCTGCAGACCTTCACGGCCTCCAGCAGCTCCTCGAAGAGGTTGCCGCGGGTGCGGGCGACTTCCTTGAGGCGGGCGAGGGCCGCGGGGGCCTTGGCCGCGTTGCGGGCGTGGAAGGCGGCGAGGTTGTCGATCTGCTGCTGCTTCTCGGCCTCGGTGCTGCGGATGAGCTCGGGGGCGCCCAGCTCGGCGGGGTTCGGATTCAGGAAGGTGTTCACGCCGATGATGGGCAGGCGGCCATCGTGCTTCATGTGCTCGTAGTGCATGGACTCTTCCTGGATCTTGCCGCGCTGGTACATGGTCTCCATGGCGCCCAGCACGCCGCCGCGGTCCGTGAGGCGGCGGAATTCCAGCAGCACGGCCTCCTCCACCAGCTCCGTGAGCTGTTCGATGACGAAGGCGCCCTGCAGGGGGTTCTCGTTCTTCGCCAGGCCCAGCTCGCGGTTGATGATGAGCTGGATGGCGATGGCCCGGCGCACGCTCTCTTCCGTGGGCGTGGTGATGGCCTCGTCGTAGGCGTTGGTGTGCAGGCTGTTGCAGTTGTCATAGATGGCGTAGAGCGCCTGCAGCGTGGTGCGGATGTCGTTGAAGTCGATCTCCTGGGCATGGAGGGAGCGGCCCGAGGTCTGGATGTGGTACTTCAGCTTCTGGCTGCGGTCGTTGGCGCCGTACTTCTCCTTCATGGCCACAGCCCAGATGCGGCGGGCCACGCGGCCGATGACGCTGTACTCGGGATCCAGGCCGTTGCTGAAGAAGAAGCTCAGGTTCGGCGCGAAGTCGTCGATGTGCATGCCCCGCGAGAGATAGTACTCGACGAAAGTGAAGCCGTTGGCCAGCGTGAAGGCCAGCTGGGTGATGGGATTCGCGCCAGCCTCGGCGATGTGGTAGCCGCTGATGCTCACCGAATAGAAGTTGCGGACCTTCTCTTCGATGAAGGTCTGCTGGATGTCGCCCATGACCTTGAGACTGAACTCCGCGCTGAAGATGCAGGTGTTCTGGGCCTGGTCCTCCTTCAGGATGTCGGCCTGCACGGTCCCGCGCACAGTCTGCAGGGCCTCGGCCCGCAGCTTTGCGTAGACCTCCGCCGGCAACACCTGGTCGGCGGTGACGCCCAGCAGGGCCAGGCCCAGCCCATCGTTGCCCGCGGGCAGGGCCTCGCCGTAGCGGGGCCGCGCGAGGCCCTTGGCCGCGTACAGCGCGGTGATCTTGGCCTGGGCGGCCTCCATCTGGCCGTGTTCCTTCAGCCAGGCCTCGGCCCGCTGGTCGATGGCGGCGTTGAGGAAGAAGGCCAGCATGGTCGGCGCGGGGCCGTTGATCGTCATGCTCACGCTGGTGGTGGGGCAGAGCAGGTCGAAGCCCGAATAGAGCTTCTTGGCGTCGTCCACCGTGCAGACCGAGACGCCGCTATTGCCGATCTTGCCGTAGATGTCGGGACGGACGTGGGGATCCTCGCCATAGAGGGTCACGCTGTCGAAGGCGGTGCTGAGCCGCACCGCCGGCTGGCCCTTGCTGACGTAGTGGAAGCGCTTGTTGGTGCGCTCCGGGGTGCCCTCGCCGGCGAACATGCGTGTCGGATCCTCGCCCACCCGCTTGTATTCGAAGACGCCGGCCGTGAAGGGGAAGCGGCCCGGCAGGTTCTCCAGCAGCTGCCAGCCCAGCACCTCGCCCCAGCCCGTGTGGGGCGGCATGGCGACCTTCGGCACCAGGGAGCCGCTGAGGGAATGGGTGTAGTTGGCGGTGCGGATCTCCTTGCCCCGCACCACGTAGACGTTCTCGGGTTCGGTGTAGCTGCGCTTCAGCTCGGCCCAGTCGTGGATGAGGCGGCGGCTCTCGCCGCTCAGCTCGCCCAGGTGCTCCTGGTAGCGCTGCCGGAGCACCAGCATCGCCACGCCCTGGTCGCCTTCACCAGGTTCCGTCAGGTGCGCGGCGTCGTAGAAGGTCCCCGCCGGGGGCACCTTGTCGCCCAGGGTGCGCAGGCTGAGCCACAGCGCGTGGGCCAGCTCGGCGGTATCGGCCTGGCGCCGCGCCCAGGCCTTGTAGCCCTGCACGGTGTCCGCGATTTCCGCCAGGTAGCGCACCTTCTCGGGCGGGATGATGGCCGAGCGGCGCGGCGGCGCGGCGTCGGCCTCCAGCCGGGGCGTCCAGTCCACGCCGGTCTTGGCGGCGAGGGCCTTCACCAGGTTCACGAAGAGCCAGTTGGTGGCGGGGTCGTTGAACTGGCTGGCGCAGGTGGCGTAGACGGGCATGTCCTCGGCCGCCTCGCTGAACCGCTTGTGGGCTCGCTGCACCTGCTTGCGCACGTCGCGCAGCGCGTCCTGCGCGCCCTTCCGGTCGAAATTGTTGATCGCGACGAAGTCGGCGAAGTCGAGCATGTCGATCTTCTCGAGCTGGCTCGCCGCGCCGAACTCGGGCGTCATCACGTACAGAGTGCAGTCGGCCAGCGGCACGATCGCCGCGTCGCCCTGGCCGATGCCGGCGGTCTCGACCACGACCAGCTCGTAGCCCGCCGCCTTGCAGGCGGCGATCGCCTGGCGGGTCGCGGCGGAAATCTCGCGCCCGGTCTCGCGCGTGGCGAGCGAGCGCATGAAGATCGCGCCGCCGTGGATCGCGTTCATGCGGATGCGGTCGCCGAGCAGCGCTCCGCCCGTCTTCCTGCGCGTCGGGTCTACCGACAGGATC
>DATEZP010000077.1:0-12059 GCA_035255465.1 Holophagaceae bacterium | reverse complement strand
AACTACCTGTGCAAGCTGGCCTGGGAAGAATTGAAGGCCCATCCCCCGGCGGAACTCACCCGCGCCGATTTCGGCCTCTGGGGTGCCCTGCCCGATTGGGCGGAGCGCACCGAGGATGGGGAGCGCGAAACCCTGGGCCGCCACGGCGAAGGCGAGAGCCCTCTCTGGGACAAGGTGAACGCCCGGGCGGAGCGTTGCACGGGGCGGCAGTGCATGTACTTCGAGACCTGCTACCTCACGAAGCTGCGGGCGGAGATCCTGGAGGCGGACCTCGTCATCGCCAACCACGCCCTGCTGCTGGCGGACCGGGTGCTGCGCGAATCGGCCTTCGGCCAGGTGCTGCCGGACGCGCCCGTACTCATCGTGGACGAGGCGCACGAACTGGAGGAACAACTCACGGAGAGCTGCGCCGAGACGTGGACGAGTCGGGCCATGAGCATGCTCCTGGCCGACCTCCAGGACGCGGGTGGCCATGCCGAAGGCGCGGCCATCGACCTGCTCCGGGATCCCTTCGAGGCCGCCTGGATCTCCCTGATGTCCCACGTGCCCCACGAACCGGGCACCTACCCCTTGGAGAAGGTGGACCTCGCCCCCCTGGCGGATGCCCTGGAGGCCTGGATCGCCTCGGGTCAGGACCTGCTGAAGGAGCTGCGCAGCCTCGCCTCCCGGGATCGGGAAGAGCCCCAGTGGGGCCGCCTCGCCGAGCGCGTGCAAACGGCCTTCAGCCGCATGGAGCAGATCTTCGCGCAACCCGAGGGCTGGGTGAGCACCCTCACCCGGGAGAGCGCCCACATGGTGGTGTTCAAGAGCAACCCCGTGGACGTGCGCCCCTTCTTCCACCAGCACCTGCGGCGGGGCTTCGAAACGGTGGTGCTCACCTCGGCGACGCTGCGGGATGGCCGCGGCTTCAACGGGCTGGGCTTGCGCCTGGGCCTCAGCAAACCCGAAGTGGAAGCGGGGGAGTTGGTGGAGAGCCCCTTCGATTTCGCGAACCAGGGGCTGCTCTTCGTGCCCCCGGGCATGCCCGAGCGCAAAGCCGGCCTGGGCGGCATCGGCGATCCCGCCTGGGTGGAGGCCAGCGTGGAGGCCATCACGCGCCTGCTCACCGCCAGTCGGGGCCGGGCCCTGGTGCTCTTCACGAGCCGCAAGGCCATGGCGGCCTTCCGGCCCCGCATCGAGGGCGCCTGCCCGGGGCTCACGGTCTTCGTGCAGGGCGAGGGTCTGCACCGCCAGGCCATGCTGGAGCGCTTCAAGAGCACGCCCCATGCCGTGCTCCTGGGCCTCGCCTCCTTCTGGCAGGGCGTGGACATGCCCGGCGAGGCGCTGAGCCTCGTCATCGTCACCGCCCTGCCCTTCGCGCCGCCGGATGATCCCGTGCTCGCCGCCCGCATCAAGCAGGCGGACGCCCAGCAGGATGGCCTGGGTTTCCGGGGTATCCAGTTGCCGCAGATGACCCTGAAGTTGAAACAGGGATTCGGTCGCCTGATCCGCACCCGCTCCGATCGCGGCGTCATCGCCCTGCTCGATCCCCGCATCCTCTTGCCCAGCGAGGATCGCAACGGCAAACGCTACGCCTCCCAGGTGCGCGCGGCCCTGCCGCCCTTCCCCGTGGTACGGGCCTGGGAGCAGGTGGAGGCCTTCCTTCACGAGCTCTAAGGGCCCTGAGGGACACGAGGGACCACCACCAAGACACCAAGACACCAAGAAAAGCCAAAAACCAACAAAGGATCTCTCGTCACAGGTGGGAGTCGCCTTCATCAAGCCTTTGCTTTTCCTTGGTGTCTTGGTGTCTTGGTGGTGCATCAATTCCTTGGAATGCCGCCCAAGCCGGGCATCACGAAGTTGCGCGATAAGGGATGCCCGGCCTCCCTTCCGGACGTAGGTTTGGGGGGCCTAGCTCGGAGGTGCCCCATGGCCACCGTCACGCTGAGGGGCGCACCCGTCCACACCTGCGGTGAATTGCCGCTGGTGGGGGACCCGTGCCCGCCCTTCCTCCTCACCCGCACGAACCTCACGGAGCTTTCCTCCGTGGATCTCGAAGGCCAGCGCGTGGTGATCAACGTCTTCCCCAGCCTGGACACGCCCACCTGCGCGGCCAGCGTGCGGGCCTTCAACGTGCGGGCGGCGGACGTGCCCAACACGGTGGTGCTCTGCGTGTCCGAGGATCTGCCCTTCGCCCAGGCACGCTTCTGCGGCCATGAGGGCTTGGACCGGGTGACCCCGGCCTCTGCCTTCCGCCACCCGGGCTTCGGGCTGGCCATGGGGCTCACCCTCGTGGATGGCCCCTTCCGCGGCCTGCTGGCCCGGGCCGTGATCGTCCTCAGCGAGGATGGCACCGTGATGCATACGGAGCTGGTGCCGGACCTCGCCCGGGAGCCGGATTACGAGACCGCCCTCGCGGTGCTCACCCGCCATCACCGGTCCGCGCCGGAGGATGCCTGGGAGGGCGTGGAGTAGGATGGGCTGAATTCGGGATGGGGCCT
The DNA here is from genome assembly GCA_035255465.1 of Holophagaceae bacterium. Taxonomy (GTDB): domain Bacteria; phylum Acidobacteriota; class Holophagae; order Holophagales; family Holophagaceae; genus JAFDVN01. The sequence goes on along the minus strand of DATEZP010000077.1, from coordinate 9,576 downwards.
CCCAAGCCGATAGGAGGCCCATGAAGGATCTGCTCATCGGGTTGGACCAGGGCACCACGGGCACCACGGTGCTCATCGTGGACCGGGCGTTGAAAGTGGTGGGCCGGGCGACGGCGTCCTTTCCCCAACACTTCCCCGAGCCGGGCTGGGTGGAGCATGAACCCGGGGAAATCTGGGACTCCGTGCTCCAGGCCCTGGGTGAGGCCACGGCGGATCTGGATCCGGCGCGCTTCGCGGCCCTGGGCCTCACCAATCAGCGGGAGACCACCTTCGTGTGGGACGCGGCCACGGGCGAGGAGGTGGGCCGGGCCATCGTCTGGCAGGACCGCCGCACCACGGAGATCTGCCAGGCCCTGAAACCCCATGAGGCGGAAGTGCGCGCGGCCACGGGGCTGCCCCTGGATCCCTATTTCAGCGCCACGAAATTGAAGTGGATCCTGGATCGCCATCCGGGACGCGCCCTCGCCTTCGGCACCTCGGATGCCTGGCTGTTGCACCGGCTCACAGGTCACCACGCCACGGATCCCAGCAACGCCAGCCGCACCCAGCTCTTCGACCTGCGCACGGGGGCCTGGTCCGCGGACCTGCGCCGGCGGTTCGGGATGCCCCCCGTGGCCATGCCGGAGGTGCGGGCCAGCACCGGGGACTTCGGCACGGTGCGTGGCGTACCGGGGTTGCCCGAGGGCTTGCCCGTGCGGGGCATCGCCGGGGATCAGCAGGCGGCGCTCTTCGGCCAGGGCTGCCACCACCCGGGGCAGGCGAAGCTCACCTATGGCACGGGCAGCTTCGTGCTCCTGAACACGGGGGCGCAGCGGGTGGAGAGCACCCGGGGCCTCCTCACCACCGTGGCCTGGCGGGTGGGGGAGGCCTCGACCTTCGCCCTGGAAGGGGGTTCCTTCGTGGCGGGGGCCCTGGTGCAGTGGCTGCGGGATGGCCTGGGCATCATCGATTCCGCCGCGGAGGTGGAGGCCCTGGCCCGCTCGGTGCCGGATGCCGGCGGGGTCATCGTCGTCCCTGCGTTGGCGGGTCTGGGTGCGCCCCATTGGCGGCCCGAGGCCCGGGGGCTCATCCACGGCATCACCCGGGGCACCACGTCCGCCCACCTCGCCCGGGCCGCCCTGGAGGGCATCGCCCATGCCCAGGCGGACATCCTGGAGACCATGGCCCAGGAGCGGGGTGGGCCCCTCACGGAGCTGCGCGTGGATGGAGGCGCCGCCGCCAACGACCTGTTGATGCAGCTCCAGGCGGACCTGCTGGGCATCCCGCTGCTGCGCCCGAAACTGCTCGAGACCACGGCCTTGGGCGCGGCCATGCTGGCGGGGCTCGGAGCAGGTGCCTTCGCGGATGTGGCGGCGCTGGAAGGCGCCTACCCCCTGGACCGCCGCTTTGAACCCCATGCGGATCCGGAAGCGGTGCGGGCCTCCCGGTCGCGGTGGAAGGATGTGGTGGCGAAGGCGTAGACCAATGGGAGTAGGCTGGCGCCATGGACCTCCCCCGCCTTCGAAGCTTGGCCCAGATCTCGGCCCTGGCCTACGGCGACGGGGCCGTTCCGGAGGGGTACACCCTCGCCCGGGTGAGCGACGGGTCCATGCAGGCCATCGTGCTGACGGGCGCCACGGATTCGGTGTTGGCCTTCCGCGGCACGGATGCCACCCAATCCGCGGATTGGAGGGCGGATCTGCGGAGCAACTATGCCCAGGCCTTCGAGGGCCGCGTGCACCAGGGCTTCAAGGATGGCTTGGTGGCCCTGTGGGCCAAGGTGCGCCCCCTCCTGTCGGATCGACCCCTCTGGGTGACGGGGCACAGCCTGGGTGGGGCCTTGGCCACGTTGGGAGCGCTCCAAGCCGTGGGGGAGGGGTGGATGGTGGCGGGGGTGGCCACCTTCGGCAGCCCGGCGGTGGGGGATCAGGCCTTCGTGGAGTTCCATGTTCGGACCCTGGGGGATCGCAGCGACCGAGTGGTCCATTTCGCGGACCCCGTGCCCCGGCTCCTGAACCCGGGGCTGGGCTTCTTTCACGTGCCGACCCTGCGGTACCTCGATCGGGAGGGGCGGTTGGTGGACGACGCGGGTTGGGGCCAGCGCACCCTCGATCGGGTGCAGGGCTGGTTCCACAAGCCCGGCAAAGTGCTCACGGCCGGCGTGCCGGACCATCTCATCTCCAGCTATATCAGCGCCTTGAATAAAGCCCGCTGAGCCATCAACTTGGGCACGGCCCTTGCCGACTTATACTGAAGTGTTGATGTTCCGTCCCCTCCCCCTTCTCGCCACCCTGCTGGCCCTTACGCCGGTGTGGGCGTTGCCCCGTTCGGGCGGGCGGATCATTCCCAAGACCTACCTCTACACCTACTACGACAAGGGGGGGCGCCTCGTCGTGAACAACCTCCCGCCCACCCACGTGCGTGGGCTGGGCCTCACCCTCAAGTCCGTGGGCGTGGGCCAGGTTCGCCTCGCCATGAGTTCCGTGGAGATGGCGCGCGTCATCAAGAGCCCCGAGCTCATCGCCATCGTGGATGAGATCGCCGCGGCCGAGGGCGTGGACACCTTCCTGGCCCGGGCCATCATCCAGGCCGAGAGCGCCTTCAACTACAGGGCCCGCAGCCACGCCGGCGCCCTGGGCCTGATGCAACTCATGCCCGCCACCGCCGAGCGCTTCGGGGTGACGGATCCCTTCGATCCCCGCCAGAACATCAGCGGCGGCGTGAAGTACCTGCGCTGGCTCCATGATTACTTCCAGGGCGACCTGGAGAAGGTGGTGGCCGCCTACAACGCGGGCGAAGGCGCGGTGATGAAGCACAAGGGCATCCCCCCCTTCCGGGAGACCCGGGCCTACGTACCCAAGGTCCTCGGCCTTTTCCGCGCCAAGGCCGTGCAGCCGGATCCCAAGGCCGCAGGCGCCATGCAACTCCTCGCCACCAAGGGCCGAGGCGGCTTCGAGGTGGAAGAGAAGGTTCCGCCCGTGCAGATCGCCAAGGCCAACACCCGCATCTACCAGTGGACCGACGCCCAGGGCCGCCTTCAGATCAGCGACACCCCTCCACCCAAAGGGGCGGGACCGGTGAAGGTGTTCGGCGGTCAACCCTAGGGTTCCACCTTCAAGTAGGATTCCAGCGCGTCCCGGGCCTCATCGTAGGCGGCGAGGACTTGGGGCAGGATCTGGATGGCGTCCTCCAGGCGCTTATCGCGCCCGGCTTTTTCCAGATCCGCGCAGAGGTGGCGGAGGCGGCTCGCGCCCAGGGAGCCGCTGCCCCCCTTGAGGGCATGAGCATCCTGGCCCAGGGCCGTCGCATCGCCTTCGGCGAGGTTCTTCCGCATGGATTGGAGGCGGTTGGGCACGTCCTCCAGGAAGAGGGCGTACATCTCCCGGATGAGGCCGTCGCCGCCGTCATCCAGGTCCCGCAGCTGGGCGAGGGTGGTTTCATCCAGGACGCCGGGGGCCGAGAAGGGCGGCAGCGGCTGCGTGACCGCCGAGGGTGATGCGATGGGCTTGGCTTCATCCACCCATTCCCGCAGTACGCGCTTGAGTTCTTCCAACTGCAGGGGCTTGGTTGCGTAGTCGTCCATGCCCGCCGCGAGGCAGCGCTCCCGTTCGCCGGCCATGGCGTGGGCGGTGAGGGCGACGATGGGCGTGCGGTGGCCGCTGGCGGCCTCCAGGCGGCGCAGCGCGGCGGTGGCCTCGAAGCCATCCATCTCCGGCATCTGGCAATCCATGAAGACGAGGTCGTAGGCCCCCTTGCGCAGGGCCTCAAGGGCCATGAGGCCGTTACCCACCACCTCGGCGCGGTAGCCCAGGCGTTCCAGGGTGCGAAGGATGACCTTCTGGTTCACGGGATTGTCCTCGGCCACGAGGAGGCGCCCCCGCTTGGGCGCGGTTTCGGGCGGTGGAGGCGGCGGCGCGGAGACGCCCTCGGGGATCTCCGGCGGGCAGAGACCCATGGCCGTGGCGAGGGCCGCGTGGAGGGAGGCCCGGCGCAGGGGTCGGGCGAGGCAGGCCACGGCGGCTCCGGCCGCGCCCTTCTGCGCTTGCAGGAGCACGGTGGGGCGCTGAGTCGCCTGGGCATGGGCCCAGGCCGCGGCGGAGGGCGGGAGGGAGGGGCCGTCCACCACCATGGCTTTGAAGGGCAGCGGCGTGTGCGCCAGCAGGGCTTCGGCCTCCTCGGCCACGGCGCATTCCACGGTGAGCCCCAGGCTCTCCAGGTTCCGCTGCAGCAGATCCCGGGCCCTCGTGGGGGGACTCACCAGCAGCACCCGGGCCCCGGCGAGGTTCGGCTCGAGGGCCGGGGCCTCCTTGGCGCTGAGGGGCAGGTGGAGGGTGAACCAGAAGGTGCTGCCGCTGCCGGGGTCACTGCTCACGCCGATCTCGCCGCCCATGAGGTGGACGAGCTGCCGGCTGATGGCGAGCCCCAGGCCCGTGCCGCCGAAGCGGCGGGTCATGCTGCCATCGGCCTGGGAGAAGGATTGGAAGAGTCGGGGCTGGGCTTCGGCGGGGATGCCGATGCCGGAATCCTGGATCTCCACGTGCATGTGGAGGGCCTCGGCGGTGCGGGATTCCAGGCTCATGCGCACGAGCACCGAACCTGTCTCCGTGAATTTGAGGGCGTTGCCCACGAGGTTCACGAGGATCTGGCGCACCCGGCCCGCGTCCGCCACCACCATGCGGGGAAGGCGCGGATCCAAGGCGCCCTGCAGATCCAGGCCCTTGTCCTGGGCCTTCTGGGCGAACATCGCGAGGGTCTCCTCCAGGATGTCCGAGAGGTCCACGTCCAGGGGCTCGAGGTCCAGCTTGCCGGCCTCGATCTTGGAGAAGTCGAGGATGTCATTGAGGATCTCCAGCAGGCCCTCGGCGCAACTCCGCACGGTTTGCGCGTACTCCCGCTGGTCCGCGGTGAGCTCGGTCTCCAAGAGGAAGCCCGTCATCCCCAGCACGCCGTTCATGGGCGTCCGGATCTCGTGGCTCATGTTGGCGAGGAATTCGCTCTTGGCGCGGGTGGCGGCCTCGGCGGCATCCCGGGCCCGGCGGAGTTCCTCCTGCTGCTCCTTCAGGGCGGTGATGTCGGTGCGGAGGCTCACGAGGCCGCCATCGACGGTGCGCCGGTCGCTGGTGCGAATCCACCGCCCCTTGAGCACCTGCTCGGTGGAGACGCCGGGTTCCCGATGCGAATGGAGGCGGGATTGGATCCACGCCTCGACACCCTCGGGGAACTCCTCCACGGGGATCACCTGGGCGAAGGCCCGGACGATGGATTCGTAGGGCGTGCCGTGCATCAGGAGGTGCTCCACCTCCTGATAGAACTCGCGGAAGGCGGCGTTGCAGGTGAGGAGCCGATCCTGCTCATCGAACATGGCGAAGCCCGCGTCCAGGCTTTCGATGGCATCCACGAGCCGGCGCTGCGCCTGTTCCAGGGCCTCGGCGGCGCGCTTGCGCTCCGTAATGTCCTCGCTGATGCCCAGGAGGTAGGAGCTGCGCCCATCGGGATCCACGATGGGCACCTTCACCGTATGCCAGATCCGCTCCCCATCCGGGGTGATCACCAGCTCCTCGGGGATGTCGAGCTGGGTCTGGGTTTCGAGGACGTGGCGATCCTCCCGTTCATAGGCTTCGGAGGCGAGGGCGGGGAAGACCTCCCGGGTGTGCCGCCCGATGAGGCGCTCGGGCCCCAGGCCGATGGCATCGCAAAGGGCCTTGTTCACGCGCATGTAGTTGAGCTGATCCGCATCCTTGATGAAGATGCGGAAGGGGATGTTCTCCACCACCCGGTCGAGCAGTTCCTGGGCCTGGCGCACGGCGTCCTGGTCGGCCCGGCGGCTCGTCACGTCCAGGAGGATGCCGTCCACGAAGGGCATGGTGCCGTCGTCGGCGGTGACGCCCTGGCCCTGGGAGAAGACCCAGCGCTGGTGCCCGGCGCGGTCCACGATGCGGTACTCCAGCTGGTAGGGCTCGCGCAGCACCAGGGCTTCGGAGATGGTCTCGATGACGCGGCGGAGGTCCTCGGGATGGATGAGGTCCTGGAGGCGCACCTGCCCCTCCATGAAGTCCCGCGGGTAATAACCGGTCACGGGGTGGATCCCCTCGCTCATGAAGAGCACGCTGAACGCGGAATCGTTGCGGGCGCGGTACACGGCGCCGGGCACGTTCTCCACCAGGGTGCGGAAGCGCTCCTCGCTGCCCTTCACGGCCCGCTCGGCCTCCTTCTGGAAGGTGATGTCCGTGTGGGAGCCCGCCATGCGGAGGGCCTTCCCTGCGGCATCCCACAGGGCCTGCCCCCGGGACCGGATCCAGCGCCAGGTGCCGTTGCGATGCCGCATGCGCAGTTCGAGGTCGTAGGGCACCCGCTCCTCCAGGTGGCGGCGGATCGCTTCGTGGACCTTGGCGTGGTCCTTGGGATGGAGAAGCTGGAGGAAGGTGTCGAAGGTGGCCGGCAGCTCGTCGGGGACATACCCGAGCTGCGCCATCCACTTCGGAGAGTAGGAGAGGGTGTCCGTGCGGAGGTCCCAGTCCCAGATGCCGTCGTTGACCCCCTGGAGGGCGAGGGCGTGGCGTTCCTCGCTGGCCCGGAGCCGGGCCTCCGTGTCCGCCCGGCCCGCGTAGACGCCGCTCAGCTGCCGCAGGAGCCCGGCCCAGGCCTCGCCCCCGGGGGCCGTGTCGGGCCCCAGCCCCAGCAGGTCCAGCTGGGCTTGAAGGTCGGGGTGGAGTTCCAAGCGGTCGGGCCTCCTGCAAGGGGGGGCGGGGCTACCTTCACCTTCGGCTCCCGGCGCCTCCGGGCTGAATCCGCACCTTGCGGGCCGGGGCCCGGTCCCATGGGTGAGATAGTGGGGCATGGCCACGGACGAACCGACCCCCGCCGAAGGGGCCCTGCAACTCCTCTTCAAGAAGCTGCACCCCCACCTGGAGGACGCGGCCCACGCCCACGAGCGGAAGGCCCCGAAGGCGGACCTGGAGAAGCTCCACGCCCGGCTCCAGAAGGCCCGCTTCGCCGTGGTGGAGGCCCTGGATGCGATCATGGAGCCCCTGCCCGAGGAGGATCCCCTGCGGGAGGAGCTGGAGGGGCTCTCCGCGAACCTCACGCCCTTGGGCGAGCCCTACCGCCAGAGCCTCATCGTGACGCAGCTCTGCCTGGAGGAAGCCCCGGCGGAGCTTCTGCCCTACGCCCCGCCGGGCTGCGTGGGCACCTCCACCTGGGGGCCCCGCATGGTGGCCTTCCTGGGCAAGCTGGAGGACCCCGCCTTCCAGGCCCGCAGGCGCTGGGCCTGGATTCCCGAGGACGTGGGGGAGACGGAAGAAGGCTGAACTTACCCCGGCGCCCGCTCGGGCCGAGAATGGAGCCGGGAGGCGCCGGATGCGGAGTCCTTGGGTGGCGGTGGCGGGTCTACCCCTCCTGGCGGGCCCCCAGGATCCCGATGAGTCCGTGCAGCGCATGATGGCGACGCCCGTGGTGAGCGCGACCCGGGTGCTGCAGACCTGGGATTGGGCCCCGGCCCTGGTGCGGGTGGTGGACAAGGAGCAGATCCGCCGGCGGCGCTACCGGACCCTGCTGGACCTCCTGGACGACCTTCCGGACTTCAAGGTGGATCGTGCCGGCGACTACGACACCTACCACGCCGTCACCACCCGGGGCATCCGGGGCCAGACGCGCCTCGTGATCCTCATGGACGGCGTGCGCATCAGCGGGCCCACCAACGAGCCCGTGCCCCTCCTGGAGAACTTCCCCCTCCACCACGCCTTCCGGGTGGAGGTCATGGTCGGCCCCGGCAGCGCCCTCTTCGGGGCGGATGCCTTCGCGGGCGTGGTGAACATCATCACCCGGGGGCCCGAGGAGGGGCGCTCCGGGGAGCTGGAACTGGAGGGCGGCGATGCCCGTTCGGGTCGCGCCAGCTTCTTCCACCACGAGCCCCTGGGCGACGACGGCTCCCTGCGGATCCTGGCCTTCCAATCCCGGGACCCCCAGCCGGATCCCATGGCCGCCTGGCCCGACCTGTGGCGGGCGGGCCGCGACGCCCATGGGGCCGGCACCTTCACGGACCTCAACGGGCAGCCCGTCACACCGGCGACCCCCGTGGATCCCGACCTCTCGCAGGTGGTGGAGGCGCGCGGCGCCCTGCTGGGCGTGCGCCTCCAGGGCTTCGAGGCCTTCCTCTTCCACCGGGAGTCGGCCTTCCCCAGTTCCGCGGCCAACCGCCCCGAGTTCTCCATCTACAACGACGGCGTGACCCTCGGCTTCCGCCAGACCACCCTCAGCGCCAGCTACCGGTGGGAGGACGGCACCTGGGCCCACCTCTCCACCCTTACGGGCCAGCGCTTCGCCCTGGATTCGGGCTCCAACTACCGCAACGCCATCACCCGCTACGAGCCCGGCTACGAGTACATGGCCAGCACCACCCTGCGCTGGGAGCAGGAGCTCACCTGGCACTCCGAGCGGACGACCCTGCACGGCGGGTGGTTCTTCGAGGGCCAGGACGCCATCGCCAAGACGCCGGACCTGCAGGAGCCGGTGACGGGGCAGGGCCCCATCCGCGGCAAGCTGCTGGGCACCGACCTGGACGCGGACCTGACCTCCCTCCGGGAGGGCCTCTTCGGCGCCTACGTGCAGGGCCAGAGCCGGATCGGGGATCAGTTGGAACTCACCCTCGGCGCCCGCTGGGAGCGCCACCAGCGCTACGGCAACACCCTCCACCCCCGCCTGGGCGTCGTCTGGAAACCGCAGCCCCAGGCCACATGGAAGCTCCTGTACGGCAGCGCCTACCTGGCCCCCTCCCCCTTCGACGCCTACAACACCTACGGCACCTTCCAGGCGGACGGATCCGGCGGCTACACCTCCGCCTTCTGGCACCTGCCCAATCCGGGCCTGCGTCCCATGCGCCTCGTCACTGGGGAGCTGGGCCACTACCGGGGCCTCGGGGCGTGGCTGGTGGGCGGCACGGCCTTCATGACGGAGGCCCGCCACCTCTTCGGAGTGGCGCCGGATGCCACCAGCACCCAGATCTACGGCGGCCGGTACAAGGGCTATCCGGTGACCTTCATCGAGGTGCCCGTGAACCAGGGTGCGCTCCGGCTCCGGGGGATGACCCTCCAGGCGGAGCGGGTGAAGGAGTGGGATCTCCAGCGCCGCCTGAAGCTGGCCGCCTACTTCTCGTGGGTGGAGGGCCGCCTGGATGCCACGGGCACCGGGGCCTGGTCCGAGGCGCCCTACCTGAGCCCCTTCGTGGGCCGCCTCCAGGCGGACCTCGACTGGGGCCCCTGGTCCTTCAGCCCGCGGTGGCTCTTCGTGGGGCGCCAGCGCCTGCTGCCCATGGAAGCGGGTGATCCCGGCCACCGGGAGTCGCTGCCCGGCTACCACCGCCTCGACTGCTCGGCGGGGCTGCGCCTCGCCCGGGGGCTCCAGGCCTACGCCCGGGTGGAGAACGCCCTGGATCGGCGCTACCTGGGGGTGCCCCCGCAATCCGAGATCAACTCCCTGGAATTCCACGGCACCCCCCAGCCCGCCCGGCGCTGGAGCCTGGGGGTGGAGCTGCGCTGGTAGGGCGGGCCTCGACGAGGGCGACGAGCTTGATTTCGACCGGGGGCCCCACGCCAGGGCCGG
>DATEZP010000076.1:0-4293 GCA_035255465.1 Holophagaceae bacterium | reverse complement strand
CGTCCGTGATCTCCATCTCGCCGCGGCCCGAGGGCTTCACGGTGCGGATGATGTCGAACACGGTGGCGTCGTAGAAGTAGATGCCCGTCACGGACAGGTTGGACTTGGGCGCCTTGGGCTTCTCCTCGATGCCCAGCACCTGGCCGTCCTTCACCTCGGCCACGCCGTAGCGCTGGGGATCTTGCACCGGCTTCAGCAGGATGCGGGCCCCCTTCCCCTGCTTGGCGAAAGCCTCGACTTCGGGCTTCAGGCTGTCCTGGAAGATGTTGTCGCCCAGGATCACGCAGATGGGCGAGCCGCCCGCGAAGTTCTCCGCCAGCCCCAGGGCCTGGGCGATGCCGCCCGCCTCGTCCTGGACCTTGTAGGTGAACCGGCAGCCGAAATCCTTCCCAGAGCCCATCAGGGCCACCACGTCCCCCATGTGCTCGGTGCCCGTGACAATGAGAATCTCCTCGACCCCCGCCTCCTTGAGCTTCCACAGCGGATGCCAGATCATGGGGGCCATGCCCACCGGCAGCAGATGCTTGTTCGTCACCTTGGTCAGCGGGAACAGGCGGGAGCCTGTGCCCCCGGCCAGAACGACACCCTTCATATCCACACGTCCACCTCAGAAAAGGCGCCCTCATTGATGAGCGTTGCATTCTCCCACAGTTCCGGGACATCCGTAAAATCCTCGCATGCCGTGGTACTCGTCCACTACGGAGACCCCGCGGCGACCAAGCGATGCCTCCGGTCTCTCGCCCTGCACGAGCCTTCCCCGCATATGGCGATCGTGGTGGATCACGGTCCGGGTCCGGACCTGGCCCTGGCCCTCGAAGGCGTCCATCCAGCCTTGCGAATCCTTTCGGCTCACGAGAATCCAGGGTTTGGCGCCGGGTGCAACCTGGGGGCGGAAGAAGCCTTCCGGCAGGGAGCTGAATGCGTCTGGTTCCTCAACAACGATGCGGTGATCGAAACTCCCATGCTGGAGGAACTGGCCGCGCTGGCAAGGAGCCACCCGGAGGTCGCCTTCTGGGGACACACCCAGCGCGAGCGAGGGCGAAGCATCGGACCCGACCGCCACCCAGCTTGGTACGCTCTTCCCCAGCCAGTTTTCCCGCTCCCCCCTCTGGGATGCAGGTACCTCACCGCCCGCGAAAGCCTTAGCGGCGCTTCTCTGTTCGTATCCCGCGCGCAATGGGAGCGAATTGGCCCCTGGCCTTCCGACTATTTCCTCTACTACGAAGACGCCGCCTACTGCCATCGGGCCCACTGCCTGGGCCTGCCGATGGCCCTTCTGGACCGGACCATCTCTCACGAACGCGGGACCACCACGGGCCGGAGATCCCCGCTGACGGTTTTCTACGGTGTCAGAAACCGCCTGTTCCTGCACAGGGAAATCCAGCCACAGAAAGGGCTGGCCCGCCTCCTGATGGGAGTGGACCTTCTACAGAAACGGTTCTTCCAGGGCCGGTGGCGGCTACTGAAGCCCACGCTCGACGGTCTGCTCGCGGCCGCCCGCAACCGCCGAGGAAGGGATCCCCGCTATTAGCGCCTCGTCCACCGCGCGGCAGATCAGGCTGGGATCCAATCCCTTCATGCACGGATGGCCTTCCACGGGGCAGGCTCCCTGATGACAGACTAGGCATGGGAGAGACTCATCTCGGACCGCACGGACCCAGGGTCCCCGCGGGCAGGTCAGGGCCGGATCCGTGGGACCGAAAATGACCACCGCCGGGACACCACAGGCCGCGGCCAGGTGGCTGAGCGCGGAGTCGTTGCCCACGGCGACCCGGGCACCGAGAAGGACCCCGGCCGCGACCGAAAGCGGGGTCCCCCCAGTCAGGTCGACAACCCCGGGCGCCTGCTCGCTCACATGAGCCGCATGTGCCTGGTCCTCTCCCGGAGCGCCAAGCAGAACGGTCCGGAGACCAGCTTGATCCAGGTGGCGTATCACATCGACCACCCGGTCATCGCCCAGGCGCTTGCTCCAGCTCATGGCGCCAAGGGAAATGGTGGCGTAAGGAGCCCCCTCCAATCGGGAAGCCAGGAGATCCTGGGCCGCCTGCACTGAGGTTGTCCTGGGCCGGAAGACCAGGGGATGGGCCTCTCCTTGGGGCGGGAATGCCCTGTCCAAGAGCTGCCGGTAGCGATCCATCTGGTGGCCTGAAAGCTTCCGGTAGTCCAGCCCATGGCTAGGCAGGAGCGCGGTGAGCCCCGACGCCCACCCCACGCGCAGAGATGAGCCTGCCAGTAGGCCCGCCAAGGTCGCCCGCAGGCTCCGCGGCAAGTTCAGGACACCCGCAGCCTGGTGCTGCCTGAGCAGGGTAGCCATGGAGAAGACTTGAGGCTTGGCCACCGGATCGGGCACGACTGCCTGGAACGGCTCCGCCCCACCCTCGAAGAGTTCCACTACCGGCGCGGGGCCCCAGGCCACGAGGTCATGACCAAGGGATCGGACCGACGCCACGGCCTGAGCGATCATGATCGCATCTCCGATGAACCGCGGCATGCGGACCCAGAGAGCCCCCTCAGGAACGTCCACGGATGGCCTCCGGAAGAACCGGATCGAGCATCCGCCCGCCGGATTCCGCGACAAGTCCTTGGAGGAGGTTCCACACCCGCAGCGGCGAAACCCTGTAGGCGGTGCTGTTCATGTCCACCTCGCCCTCCAGCGGCTGCGGATCAGCCACATCAATGCAGGGACCGCGCACCGAAAGGGCGAAGGGTCCCAGGGGATTGATCAGGTGCTCGGGAGAAGCGCCGTTCACAGTGATCGTGGGACGTCCCGTCCCAGCTGCGGTGTGCGCCAGTCCGGTATCCACGGCCACATTGCCCCAGGCCCGGCTTTGGATGGCGCAGGCCTCGGGAATGGAGGTCTGGCCGGTCAGGTTCAGGGTTCCCGGGGAAAGCTCCGCAAGGCGCTTCCCCAATTCGACCTCGTCCGGCCCCCCGAGCCAGACCACCTCCAAGCCGTTGGCCTTGGCGAGCTGAGCGAATCCGGTCCACTGGGGCACCTCGGGGAACCAGCGCTTGTTGAAGCCTCGTGTGCCGTAGGAAAGGGTGACATAGGGGCCACCTTTCCACCCGGCCGCCCGCAGCTTCTCGAGCCCGCCCAGGCCCCCAAGGCGCTCCGGCCCCATGGGCATCCACTCCAGCCTCGAACTGCCGGTCAACTGTTCCAGCAGTGGTTCATACCGGCGCACCAGGTGGATGGGGAGATCCCGGTAGGCGAAGGGGTAGTGGTACAGGACCGAGAGCTGGTTGTCCGCGATGCCTGCGCGGAGAGGCACCCGCGCCAGCCAGGCTGCGAAGGCCAGCCGCGCGGATTGGCTGAGGTTCACGAATGCCACGGGAGGCTGCTTCCGCCAGCGCCGGACGAGCGCCCAGGGATCGGGCTTCTGGTCCCGGCGGGCCTCGATGACACTCTCTGCGATGAAGTCTGGGTGGGCCTCGCTGAAGACAGCCGCGCCGATGGCGTGCCCCACCGCCACCCAGCGGATCTTCCGACCCTGGGATTCCGCGATGCCGTTCCACGCGCGTTGGAGAGCGTACAGAAAGGGGATGGAGAAGATCACATCGCCGAGCTGTCGCGGAAACCGGATCCAGACTTCAGGCTGTTCGAAGGCGGGAAGGGCTTCCCTCAACCGTTCATGCCCCGGCTTGCCATTGCCCACCACGCCACCTCCAAACTCCATTGTGCCCGAAGCGCCGGACCGGTACGGGGCCCTGCCGGTAGCATGTAGGCTTCTCGAGGATCTCATGCGCCGCCTCCTCTTCAGTCTGAGCCTGCCCCTGCTTGCCCAGTCCTCCGGCTTCACCGCCCGTAACGCCATCCGGGCCGAATGGGCCCGGCAGCCCCTGGCTTTCACAGATGCCCAGAAGGCGGCCCTGGCGCCGGCGGACCAGGCCCGTCTGGAACGGGCGATCCGTCGCATCGGGGCTCCCGGCGCCTCTGCTCTGCTGCCGCCGGAACTCGACAAGCCCACGGAGGCCCTGTGGCTGGCGGAGACCGCCGAGGCCCGGACGCCCCGAGAGCGATTCGATGCCCTGTTCTTCCTGAACCGCTTCAAGAGCCCGAAGGCCCTCACGGCCCTCGATGGCCTCGCCGCCGCCGATGCCGCCACCTGGCCCGGACACCTGCACCTGGAGGCGTCCCTCGCCACGGCGCGTCTGAACGGCGCGGAGGTCTCCCCCGGCCTCCAGGCCTTCCTCGACGCCCTCCAGAAGGTCGGCAAGGTCGATCCCGTCCGCGCCCAGGCGGCCCGGCTGCGGCTGGTGATGGCGGGAAAGGAGAAGGAGCTCCTGCCGCCG
>DATEZP010000075.1:0-10236 GCA_035255465.1 Holophagaceae bacterium | reverse complement strand
CTGCTGCTCGAGCGGCGAAGCCCCAGACTGTAGGCATGCACCTGCTGGCCGTCACCCCCGGTCAAGGCTTCCACGAGGAGGCCTGGGGCGAGGTGCTGACCAGCGGCATCGATGCGCTGCTGATCCGCGAACCGCACCTGGGGGCCCAGGAGCTGATCGGCGCGGCGACCTGGTGCCTGACCCACCATCCGGGGGTGGAGGTCTGGGTGCGGGGGCTCGCGGTGCCGGGCTGCGGTCTGCACCTTCCCGAAGGGGCCCCGGAGGCGGAAGGCCCCGGGAGCCGTCCCCTCCATGCGGAGGCCCAATGGGAGGCCCGGCGCACCGCCGCCCAGCTGCTCGTCTCCCCCATCTTCGAGACTCCGGGCAAGGGGCCGGCCTGGGGGCTCGGTCGGCTCCACGCCTTCCTGGAGGGGCTGCCGGCCGAGGGGCCGAGGATCCTGGCCCTGGGCGGGCTCACGCCTGAACGGGCCGTCGCCGTCCGCCATCCCAGGCTGGCGGGGATCGCGGCCATCCGGCCCTTCTGGTCCGGGGATCCGGCGGCCGCCGTCAAGGCCTTCCGCGCCGCCTGGGACGGCAGGCGGTAGACTCGGGCCATGTTCCGGGACCTTCGCGAGCGCGTCACCCCCACCCGCCGCCTGCTGGCCTGGGTGCTGCTGGCCCTGCTGGTGGCCTTCGGGGCCCTGATGCTGCCGCGCCTCTACCAGCACCCCTCCGTGGTGCGGGGGGCGGACCTGCTGTTCTGGGCCGCGGTGGCCTACGCGGGCGTCCGACTCATCACCTTCTGGCTCCTGGATCCGCTGCTGCGTCAGCGGCAGAACGCCACCCCCGGCTTCGCCCGGGATCTCATCGTGGTGCTGCTCTGGATGTTCGCCATCGGCGGCATCCTGCGCGAAGTGGTGGGGATCTCCCTGGGCCAGCTGCTGGGCACGGGTGCCTTGGCGGCGGCCATCGTGGGCCTCAGCCTCCAGCAGACCCTGGGCAACCTCTTCGCGGGTATCAGCCTGCACCTGGATCCCGCCTTCCAGGAGGGGGACTGGATCGAGATCACGGGCAACCTGAGGCCCGGCGGCGGCCGCGACACCTACATCGCCGAAGTGATGGCCATGACCTGGCGCACGGTGCAGCTCCGCACCGAGAACGGGGACATGGACATCTTCCCCAACCAGGTCATCGCCCAGGCGGTGGTGACGAATCTCTACGTGCCCTCGGGCCTCCACCGCCGCACCCTCAAGGTGGTCGTGGAGCCGCATCCGCGGCTTCATCAGGCCCTCGCCAAGCTGAACATCGCCCTGGCGGGCACACCCCATTTCATGGCCAACCGGCCCGAGGTGGTGGTGCACAGCCTGGATCTGGGGGGCGCCGTCCTGGAGGCCCGCTTCTGGACGCTGGGCTTCCGCCACGGCCGCGCCGCCACCTACCAGGTGAGCCGCCTGCTGGCCACGGTGCTGCCCCGGGAGGGGTTCTGCCTGTTGGGCCCCCACGGCGCCACCACGGCCCACCCGCCCGTGGAGACCCTGGATCCCCACCTGATGGGCGAGCTGGTGCGGCTGCTCAAGCTGCCCGCCCACTGGAGCGAGGATCTGCTCCCCCACATCCGCATCCGCACCCTGGCCCCGGGCGAGGGTGTGATCCGCGAAGGCGACCCGGGCGAGAGCCTCTTCGCGGTGGTCTCGGGCATGCTCCATGTGGTGAAGGCCGAGGAGCGGGAGGAGCCCTACCACGGCCTCTACTGGCGGGTGATGGCGGAGCTGCACGCGGGCAACTGGTTCGGTGAGCACAGCCTCCTCACGGGCGCTCCCCGCAGCGCCACCATCGTGGCCGTCACCGAGGCCCGGGTGGTGGAGATCCCCAAGGCCGGTTTCGAAGAGAGCCTGCGCCGGGAGCCCGAGGTGCTGGAGCGGCTCATGGATCTCATGGAGCGTCGCAGCGAGCAGCGGGCGGGCGAGGCGGCCACGCCCGAGCGCCGCCGGGAGAATTGGAAGGCCCAGATCAAGGCCTGGTTCGGATTGGGGTGAGGCGATCCTGCCCGGGCCCCGGGAAGGCCCTCCGGGCCTTACACTGGGAACCGGAGGATCGGATGGACGCGCACGAGGATCTGCCTGAGCTGGTGGGTGAATTGGGCGAAGCCCTCGTCCGGTCCCTCACGGAGGATCCCGAGTGCCGGGCCCTCGCCCACCGCGTGAGGCTCCTGGGGTTCAACCTCACCCTCAGCCTGGAAGCCACGCCCATGGGTTCTCCCGTGGAAGAAGATGCGGCCTGGTCCGAGGAAGACAAGAAAATGATGAAATCCTTCCGCATCTCCCTCGACTGATGGAGGAACGCTGGGATCTCCCCGCCCCGGAACGGAGCCCCGAAGGCGCGCTCAATGCGGCGGGCTTGGGCCGCGCGGCGCTGAAGGCCCTGGTGGCCTCCTTCGGCGAACCCGCTTTTCGGGGGGATCAGCTCTTCGAGGGGATCTACGCCAAGGGGTGGGCGACGTGGTCCGCCTTCACGAACCTGCCCAAGGGCCTGCGGGAGCGGTTGCAGGCCGAAGTCCGACTGGAATGGCCCCGCATCACCCAGAGCCTCCCCAGTGAAGATCGGAGCACGAAGCACGGCTTCGAGCTGGCAGATGGCAAGCAGGTCGAGGGCGTGCACATGCCCTACCGCGATCGCACCACCCTCTGCCTCTCCAGCCAGGTGGGTTGCGCCATGGCGTGCACCTTCTGCGCCACGGGCCAGATGGGCATCATCCGCAACCTCACGGCGGCGGAGATCGTGGGCCAGGTGATGGCGATGCTCGCCCATCATGGCCGGCCTGTGGGCGAGGATGGCGAGCCAGACCCGTTGAACCTGGTGTTCATGGGCATGGGCGAGCCGCTGCACAACCTCGACCACGTGATGGCCGCCTTCGAGATCCTCACGGATCCCAAGGGGCTGGCCCTCAGCCCCAAGCGCATCACCGTGTCCACGTCGGGCCTCGTGACGGGCATCGAGCGCATGGGCGCCTTCGCCAAGCGCCCGCGGCTGGCCCTCAGCCTCAATGCCACCACCGACGCCTACCGAACCAGCATCATGCCCGTGAACAGGGCCTGGGACATGGAGGCGCTGGCGGCCGCCCTCGGCGCGTTCCCCCTGCAAAGCGGCGAGCGCATCACGTTGGAATACGTGCTCCTGAAGGGGGTCACGGACAGCCTCGAGGATGGCCGTCGCCTGGCCGCCTACGCCAAGCGCTTCCCCTCCAAGGTGAACCTCATCCCCTTCAACCCCCACGAGGGCAGCGGCTACGAGGCGCCCACGGAGGCTCGGATCCAGGAGCTCTGCCGGATCCTCATCCAGGAGGGTGTCATCGTCAGCGTGCGCCGCAGCCGGGGCCAGGACGTGGCCGGGGCCTGCGGCCAGCTGGTGAAGGAAGGTCAGGGGAAGCTCCGGTGATCCCGCTCCCGCCCGCTCCGGCCTTGGTCGCACCGCAGGCGGAACCGGCGCTCGTGGAGATCGCCCGGAGTGGGTTCGACATGAAGGGCACGCCCTTCAGCCGGGCCCGTCTATCCCTCGATGTGGCCGGGTTCCGCAAGGCCATGGCCGCCCCGGGCCGACCCGGGGAGGACCCCATGGCCAAGGCCCTGCGGGTGCTCCGGGAAGGCCAGGTGCGCTTCCATATTTGGCAGGGTTGGGAGATCGCCGTGAGTGGATCCCGCCGCCGGGAGTTCAACCTCCAAGTGGTGGGGGGGGTGTGGCCCCAGGGGGTGCCCCCCGCGATGCAAAGGGACCTGGGCCGCTACCTAGCCTACGTGACGCGGGATGCGGACATT
The DNA here is from genome assembly GCA_035255465.1 of Holophagaceae bacterium. Taxonomy (GTDB): domain Bacteria; phylum Acidobacteriota; class Holophagae; order Holophagales; family Holophagaceae; genus JAFDVN01. The sequence continues at coordinate 6,445 of DATEZP010000075.1, read as the reverse complement.
GGCCAGCACTGGGAGTTCAGGGGAGGCGGCGGGCGGCCGCTCCGGGGGCGCTACAACGATGAACCCTGGACCGACCTGGGCCGCGGGGCCATGACGGCCCTCATCGTGGGGCTCTACTTCGAAGGCGGGGAGGCCGTGCCCGGCACCCGTGTGGATTTCCGGGAAGGCCTGCGGTTCCTCATCACCCCACCGGCCCAACGCTGATCACTCGAGCGCTGATCACTCGAGCGCTGATCACTCGAGCCAGCGCAGCATCCGGAAGGCCAGGCGCTTGAAGGCCCCGGCATAGGGTGGCCGATAGAGGTTCAGGGGTTCCAGGAGTCCTTGCCGCAGCACCGCGCGGGCGTGGCTGAAGGTCCAGAATCCGTGTTCGCCGTGGTAGGCGCCGAGGCCCGAGGGGCCGCGCCCGCCGAAGGGCAGGTTGGGGTTGGCCAGGTGGACCACCGTCTGGCCGAGGCCCGTGCCGCCGGCGCGGGTGCGGCGGATCCAGGCCTGTTCCTCGCCCCGGGTGCCGGCGAAGACGTAGAGGGAGAGCGGCTCATCCAGGCCCCGTATCACGGCCAGCGCTTCGGCATCGGCCCGGTAGCTCACCACCGGCAGGAGGGGGCCGAAGATCTCCTCCCGCATGAGCGGGTGATCCAGGGGGACGCCCGTGAGCACCGTGGGGGCCAGGCGCAGGCGGGACCCATCCTGGGCTCCGCCGCACACCACCGTGGCCCCTGCGGCCAGGGCGCCCTCCAGGAGGCCCTGCTGGCGGGCGAAGGCGGCGCCATCCACGAGGCTCGCGTAGTCCGCGTTGTCCAGCGGCGCGGGGCCCGCCTGCGCCTCGAACTGGGCCTTCAATCGTTCGAGGAAGGCGGGGAGGATGTCGGCGTGCACGAGCAGGTAATCCGGGGCCACGCAGGTCTGGCCCGCGTTCACGACCTTGCCCCAGGCGATGCGGGTGGCCGCCTGATCCAGGTTCGCGGAGGCGGTGACGAGGGCGGGGCTTTTGCCGCCCAGTTCCAGCGTGACGGGCGTGAGGTGCTTCGCGGCGGCGGCCATGACCCGCTGCCCGATGCGGGTGCTGCCGGTGAAGAAGACGTGGTTCCAGGGCAGCTCCAGCAGGCCTTCCGCGACGTCGGGGCCGCCCGTGGCCACGTCCACCTCCCCATCGGGAAAGGCTTCGCGGAGCAGGTTCGCCAGGGCCTTCTCCGTGGCCGGGGCCTTCTCCGAAGGCTTCACCATCACGGCGTTGCCGGCGGCGAGGGCGGCCACCAGGGGCCCCAGGAGCAGGAACACCGGATAGTTCCAAGGGGCCAGGATCAGCACCACGCCCTTGGGTTCCGGGTGGATCCAGGAGCGGGTGCCCATCAGGGTCAGGGGCGTGCCCACCCGGCGGGGTTTCATCCAGCCCCGGACCCGGCGAAGGGCATGGCGCAGCTCCGCGCCCGTGGGGTGCAGCTCGATGAGTTCGGATTCCAGGGGATGGCGGCCCAGGTCGGCCCGCAGGGCCTCCGCGAGGCGCTCCCGGTGGGCGTCGAAGACGCGGACCAGGCGGGCGAGGCGGGCCTTCCGGGTGGGCCCATCCTCCAGGGCCACGGCGGCCGCCCGCACCTTCAGGGCATCAAATCGGGAGGAGAGGGCGCCGGGAATCACGGCGTCAGGATAGCCTCAATGCAGAACCTTCCCTGCGTGCCGATGCCCCAAGAACCCCTCTTCCTCGCCCTCCAGCACCTGCTGGACGAGGATGGTTCCGTCTCCATCGGGGAGCTGCTGGATCAGGCCGGGGAACAGACCTATGGGTTCGCGATCCTGCTGGTGGGGCTGCTGACCTTCATCCCCGCCGTGGCCAACGTGGTGAACCTGGCCACCATGGTGCTGGGCGCCCAGATGGTCTTGCGACAGCCCCATCCCTGGATTCCCCAGCGCCTTCAGGCCCATGAGATGCACCGGGGCAAGATCAAGGGGCTCCTGGCCCAGGTGGAGCGGTACATTCGGCTGTTGGGGTCCCGCCATACGCCCCGGCGGAAGCTGGAGGGCCGGGGGCTCGGCCTGCTCGTGATCTGGACGGGCTTCCTCGCGGCCCTGCCCGTGGTGCTGCCCGCGGCCAACGTGCTGCCCGCCATCGGCATCGTGCTCATCGGGGTGGCCCTGCTGGAGGAATGGCCCTTCCTCGCCTGGCTGGGCGGGGCCTTCAGCCTGGTGACGACCCTCTATTTCGCGGTGTTCTTCCAGCAGATCGTCCACTGGGGGCTGAAGGTCTTCCACACCTTCTGGGGCCGGGCATGAGGATCGACGTGCTCACCCTGCTGCCGGAATACTTCGAGGCCGCCCGCCTGGGCGTCACGGGCCGCGCCTTCCGGGAGTTGGGCCACGGCCTGCACACCCACAGCTACCGGCCCTTCTCGGGCAATGCGCACGGGCACGTGGACGCCCCGCCCTACGGGGGTGGCCCGGGCATGGTGCTGCGTCCTGAGGTGTTGCAGCAGACCCTGGCTTCGGTGCCCAAGGCGGGGCGTAGCCTCGTCATCCACTTCAGTCCCGCGGCGCCGCCCCTGGATCACGACGCCGTGGTGGACCTCGCCACTTTCGACCAGCTCATCCTCGTCTGCAGCCGCTTCGAGGGCCTGGATCATCGGGCCGTGGAGGCTTGCATCGATCGGGAATACAAGGTGGGCGAGGCGGTGCTCAGCGGCGGGGAGCTGCCGGCCCTGGTGCTCATCGACGCCGTGGCCCGCTGGCTGCCCGGGGTGCTGGGCAACGCCGAGAGCGCCGAGGCGGACAGCTTCGCTACGGGCCTGCTGGACCATCCCCACTACACCCGGCCGGAGGTCTTTGAGGGGCGGCCCGTGCCCGAGGTACTCAAGGGGGGGAACCACGAGGCCATCCGCCTGTGGCGCCTCCGGGAGGCCATGGCCCGCACCCGGGACCGGCGGCCGGACCTCTGGGCGGCCTATTTGAAGGACCGCCTGACGGATCTGCCCAGATCTGAACAGTGGTGCGCCTGGCAGGTGGAGCACCCGGAGGCCTGGGACGAGGCCAAGCCCAAGGGGTGGAAGGGGTTTCCGAGGGTCCCTGGTCCTTAGACCTCAGTCCTTGGCCGGAATGTAGGCCGCCTGAGGGCCCAGGGCTGCCGGTGGGTCGGCGGCAGCTAAGGACCAGGGACCAAGGACCCCTGGCCCAAGGATCCCTTGAATTCCAAGGCCATTCCGATACACTCATCCGTTCACCCCGTCCCGGGGCTTCGAGCCATGTCCGCCCACTTGGGTTGTTCGACCGCTGGCCCACAGGAGAATCCATGAACATCATCGACAAGCTGGAGCAGAGCCTGCTCCGCAAGGACCTTCCCAAGATCGGCCCCGGCGACACCGTCAAGGTGCACGTGAAGGTGCGCGAAGGCGAGAAGGAGCGCATCCAGATCTTCCAGGGCACCGTCATCGGCATCAAGGGCGGTGGCATGCGCGCCTCCTTCACCGTGCGCAAGATGGCGTCCGGCGTGGGCGTGGAGCGCATCTTCCCCCTGAACAGCCCCATCGTCGACAAGCTCGAAGTGCTGCGCCACAACAAGGTGCGCCGCGCCAAGCTCTACTTCCTCCGCGCGAAGCTCGGCAAGGCCGGTCGCCTCAAGGAAATCCGTCAGGACGCCTGATCCCACCGTTCAGACGCGAAAGAAGGCGCCCCCCGGGGCGCCTTCTTCGTTCAGGCGGCAATTCAGGCATCCTGGAGAGGGCCGAAAGGCCCCATAAGGAGTCTTCATGCGCATCTCCCTTCTCGCTCTCGCCCTCGCTTCCACCGCGATCATGGCTCAGGACGTCAAACTGGGCGTCCAGGCCCAGGCCAACCTGCCCATGGGCGACCTCAAGGATGCCGTGGATAGCAAGGTTGGCATCGGCGTCGGCGTCCACGCCCAGTTCTCCCTCGGCAATGGCATGGCGATTCGAGCTCGCGGCGACTTCAACACCTGGCCCGAGACCGACGTGTTCCCGGCCAAGAACAAAGTCTCCAACCTCAACCTGGGTGGGGACTTCCTCTTCTACGTCGAAGGCAAGGACACCACCGGCGTCTACTTCCTCGGGGGCCTTTCCATGGTCCGCTGGTCCTACGAAGTGAAGGTCGCCGGGGTGAAGCACAACTACGATTCCACCCACCTGGGCCTCTCCGTGGGCCTGGGCTACCAGTGGAACACCACCTTCGGCACCGAGGCCCGCTACGCCCACAGCAGCCTGGGAAGTGGTCTCAATGGCGACACCTTCAGCGTAGGCGCCACCCTCAAGTTCTGAGCGTTCCCTGACCTTCTGAAGGGGGGCCCTGCGGGGCCCCCTTTTGTTGCAGAGTTCGACGGATGTGTGGCGGCTGCGCAACGCCTCGTATTGCGTGGACGGAGGGGGCGGGACGGGCGCGGGCGGGGACCTGGCCTTGTGGCGAAAGGGGTTCTTGCTTTGCACAAGCCCGGGAGCCCACTTGGCACCCCACCTGCACTTGAAGGCATGGCCCACGTGGGCCCAGAGGAGTTGTCATGAAACTTCGCAATCTTGCTCTCGCCGTCACCGCCCTCGCCGCGACGTCCCTCGCGGCCCAGGAAGGTCCCCGCTTCGGGCTGCAGGCGACCTTGAATCAGCCCCAGAGCGATTTGAAGGATGCCGTGGATAGCAAGCTCGGGTTCGGCGTCGGCGCCCACTTCTTCGTGGACCTCGGCAAGGGGCACGCGCTGCGCCCTCGCTTCGATTACATGTGGTTCCCCGAGTACGACCTGGGTGGTGCCACCCTCAAGGTGAACAACCTCTCCGTCGGCGCGGATTACCTCTACTTCGTGGAGGGCAAGACGGAAGGCGTCTACTTCACGGCGGGCCTCTCCGCCAACCGCTGGAAGGCGGAGGCCGACGCGCCCGGATTCGGCAGCAGCTCCGAGTCCACCACCAAGCTGGGCCTCGCCGCGGGCCTCGGCTACCAGTTCAACAAGACGGTCGGCGCGGAACTGCGCTACCAGAAGGGCAAAGCCTGGGAAGGCGACTTCGATTTCATCCAGGCGGGCGTGACCTTCCGCTTCTGATCTGAACAGTCGTAATCAAAAGGGCCGCTTCCGCGGCCCTTTTGATTTCAGAACCCGTACTCCTTCCAGCGCCGATCGATGCGGCCCAGGATTTCGTCCGGGAAGGTGAGGTCTCGGGGCCACTCGCGCTTGTAGTCGTCGAAGGGTTTGTTCTTCCGGGTGGCGTCGATGCCCACCTTGCTTCCGAAGGCGAAGCGGTCCGAGGCGTGGTCGAGGACGTCCAGTGGACCGTCCGTGAAGAGCATGTCGCGCTTGGGATCCACGTTGCTCGTGATGCGGAAGAGTACTTCGGTGAGGTCGTGGGGATCGATATCCTCGTCCACCACCACCACGCACTTGGTGAACATGATCTGGCCCGTGCCCCAGATGGCGCTCATGACCTTCTGGGCGTGGCCGGGGTACTCCTTCTTCATGGAGACGATCACCAGGTTGTGGAAGGCGCCGGCGGCGGGAAGGTGCATGTCGCGCACCTCGGGCAGCACCATGCGCAGGAGGGGGAGGAAGATGCGCTCCGTGGCGTAGCCCAGCCACTCGTCCTCCTGGGGCGGGCGGCCCACGATGGTGGCGGGGAAGATGGGCTCCTTCTTCATGGTGATGGCCGTGACGTGCAGCACCGGGTAGTCGTCGGCCAGGCTGTAGTAACCCGTGTGGTCCCCGAAGGGCCCTTCGCGCCGCAGCTCGCCGGGGTTCACGTAGCCCTCGATGACGATCTCGGAGTCCGCGGGGACCTCCAGGTCGTTGGTCACGCACTTCACCATCTCGATGCCCTCGCCCCGGAGGAAGCCCGCGAACATCACCTCGCTCACGAAGGGGGGCAGGGGGGCCGTGGCGCAGTAGGTGAGGTTGGGATCGCCGCCGAAGCTCACGGCCACGGGCATTTTCTCGTCCCGGTCGTAGCCGTGGCGGTTGCGGGCGCCGTCGTGGTGGAGCTGGGTGTGGAAGCCCAGCGTGGTGTCGTCGAAGACCTGCAGGCGATAGAGGCCCACGTTGCGGTGACCCGTTGCTTTGTTGCGGGTGTGGCTCATGCCCAGGGTGATGAAGGGGCCACCGTCCTCGGGCCAGGTGGTGAGCACGGGCAACCGCGAGAGCTTGATCTGGTCGCCGGTGAGCACCACCTCCTGGCAGGCGCCCTTCTTCACGGTCTTGGGCATCCAGTTGCCCACCTCGGCGAGCATGGGCAGCTTGGCCAGCTTGTCGAAGAACCCGAGGCCCGGCTTGGGCATGGCCTCCTTGATGAGGCCCTCGATGCGGTCGGCCACGGCGTCGATGCCCCGGGCCTCCTTCTCAACGCCCAGGGCCATGGCCATGCGGCGCTTGGAGCCGTAGGCGTTCATGAGGACGGGGATCCGACGCCCCTTCACCTGCTCGAAGAGCAGGGCCTTGCCGCCGCCAGGCTCCTTGGAGACCCGGTCC
>DATEZP010000074.1:0-4865 GCA_035255465.1 Holophagaceae bacterium | reverse complement strand
CCAGGCCGTCTCGGGGCGGCGGTCCAGGAACAGGGCCAGGAGCACGAGGGCGGGCACGCCCACCGTCAGCACCGTGGCCAGGTAGGGATCCTGGAGCTTGAGCATCTGGTACATCGCGAGGAAGTACCAGTCCGAGAGGATCGGGTTCGGGGTGACCTCGGGGTTGGCCGGGCTGCCCTGGGCGGCCGGGATGAGGATGGCCATGCCCGCCAGGATCATGAAGAGGATGAACTTCGACCAGCGGCTGATGTTCATGCGCTTGAAGCCGCGGTGGTAGACGCGCAGCTCGAAGAAGATCATCACGAGGAACGAGAGCATGAAGTGGAACGCGTAGAAGCGCGTCACCGTGGCGGGGCCAATGGAGGTGCCGCCGAGGAGGATCTGGGCCGTGGTCTTGCCCTGGTTCGTCCAATTGATGAAGTCACCGCCCGGGATCCAGCTGGGATTCTTATCCAGGTAGGTCGGGAAGGTGGCCATCACCTTGGTCGCCCAGAGGGCGCGCTGGTTCCAGATCAGCAGGTAGCCCGTGAGGCCGGAGTACATGCCGATGATGAGGATGACCAGGGCCACGAGGAAGCTGAGCTCATGGCCGCCCTTGTAGCCGCCCGTGAACCAGATGCGGTACACGCGGATGGTGGCGAGGATGATGAAGGCGTCCGCGCCGTACTTGTGCATGCCGCGGATGATGGCGCCGATGGGGATCTCGCCCCACTTCCAGTTGGCCTGCATGCGCTCAATGGAGACGAAGGCCTGGCTGGTGTCGGGCACGTAGTAGATCATCAGCAGCACGCCGCTGGCGATCACGAGCATCCACACCCAGTACCACATGCCACCGATGGCGTAGAACGGGTTGGTCTTCGCCTTCTCGACGTGGGTCTCGTCGAAGAGGTCCATCTTGTCCCAGCGCTCCATGAACCACTGGAAGAAGTTGACGGGGGCGTTCAACACGCCGTGATAGACATGGCCCAACACCCCGCGACGGGGGAGGAGGCCCTGCAGAAAGCTCCAGAATTTGGTCAGCATCTGTTCTCCTCCAGCCTTAGCCCACACCGCCGCCTTCGGTATCCGTGATCACGATCTTGGATCCTCGGATATCGAACGCCATGGTGCGCGGGGGACGGGGCGCGGGGCCGGAGACCACCTTGCCCGGAAGCTTCTCGAACGGCTTGCCCTGCACGGTGCCCGCGATGGCCTGGGGCCGGGTGGGGTCATACACGCTCAAGTGGCAGGGGCAGGCGAAAAAGGGATGGAAGGGCGCGGGGGCCTTGTAGTTGTAGCCGCCGGCCAGTTCCTCGCTATTGGAGATGAAGTTGAAGGTGCAGCCGAGGTGGGGGCAGATGCGCTGCACCACCACGAAGGCGGCCTTCGGATCCTTCTTATCCGTGATGAACTCCTCGGGGAGCCGCACGATGAAGGCGGGGATCTTGGCGCCCTGGAACTTGCGGCTGCTGTATTCCACGGACTTGCGGACGTAGATGAATTCCTTGAAGTCCCAGGGGTTCGCCAGCTCGGAAAGCTCGGCGATCTCCTGCTCGGAGGAGCCGGCGCTGTCCGGATCGGCCACGAGGGCCTTCAGGCCGCCCGACATCGTGGGCTTGAAGTAGCGCAGGATGACGTGCTGCAGCTCGATGGCGCCGCCGATGATCGGGAGGGCCGTGAGGGTCTTGAGGAGGGTGCGGCGGGTGGATTCTTGCATCGTCGTCTCCCCTAATCCTGCTCGTAGGACTTCATGCGCACGCCGTCGACGGCCAGCCAGCGCTTCTCGGGCGTGAGCACGCCCTTCCAGGCGGGCATGGCGGACCACTGGTGCACGTAGAGGTTCAGGGCCGAGTGGCTCATGGTCTTCGCGATCGACTCGGGGATGGTCTTGAACTGACCGCCCTCGGAGATGCGCCAGTAGAGGAACTCGTCCGTCTGCTCGGCCATGGCCTTGCGGTTGTGGAAATTGAAGGGCGCGGGCTGGATGGTCTTGGAGAGGGGGCCGTCGCCCTTGCCGATGGTGCCATGGCACACGTTGCAGTTCTGGCCGTAGACGTCCCAGGCCTTCTTGTACTGGTCGGGGGCCGCGCCGGCGATGGAGCGGGACCAGGCGTAATAGACCGTGTGCCACACGGGCATGGGATCGTTGGCCGCCACCATCACGTTGCCGCGGTTGTCCTTCATGGTGTTGATCCAGCCGGTGCCCAGCTTGCCATCGGCGCCGGGGTGCAGCTTGCCGGTGGGCTTGCCGCTGGCATCCGTGGCGGGCACGAAGGTGTTGCCCTTGGCGACCACGTCGTCGCTGCCGTAGGCGATCAGGTTGTAGAGCTTCGCGGGCGTGCGCTGGAAGCGCCAGTCGCGGCTGTAGAAGTCGGGGCCGTTCTTCGCCTTCTCCAGGGGGTTGCCCACCTGGCGGCCTTCGGCCAACAGGCGCTTCACCGTCTCCGGCTTGCCTTCGGACAGGTCCAGGCGTTCCTGGGCCGTGTAGTAGGTGCCGTGGCAGGAGGCGCAGTTGGCTTGGTAGAGGAACCGGCCCTTGATGGCGGAGGGAAGGCCCAAGGGATAGGGAGCTTCGGGCTCCATGCCCTCGAGGCCGCCCGGCACGGCGTTGGCGGCCTGCACCAACTCGCCCGCGGGAGCCTTGGAACCGAGACCGCCGCTGGCGCAGCCCAGGGCCAGGAGGCCCAGGGCGATGGCCGGCACGGTGAGCGTCATCTTGATCTGCATGGTCGCTACCTCTCTGGTCTAGGTGCCGCTGGGGCGGATCCAGGCGAGGACGGCCCAGACGAGGATGATCAGATAGAGGAGAACGAGGACGAAGGGCGCCTTGCCGTGACCGATGCGGGTCCCGGAGACTTCTTCCATCGGTTCTTCATCGTGGGAGTTCTTGGGGTCCTGGCTCATGGGTTCCTCACTTGGCCTTGGGCGCGACGGGAGCCGCGGCCGGGGCGGGGACGGCCGCGCTGGGAGGGGCGCCGGCGTTGGGGGCATCGCTGCCCGCCAGCTTGCCCAGGCCCTTGTTCTGGGAGAGGTACTTCAGGAAGGCCGTGAGGTACAGGCGCTGGTCGGCGCCGAGGGTCAGCTCCCACCGGGGCATCTGAGTGGCGGGGACGCCACGGCTGATGCGCCAGTACCAGGTGTCGGTCTTGTAGTTCTGGAACTTGTCCTCCCAGAAGTTGGCGGCGCGCTTGGTCATGCTGGCGCTGGCCCAGCCGTGGCCGTTGCCGTCGAGGCCGTGGCAGGCGGAGCACTTCTGGTTGTAGATGCCGCGACCCTGGTTGGCCACGACGCGGCGGGCTTCGAGGGCCTTGAGGCCGACGACGTCCGTGGGCAGCACCTCGGGCTCCTTGAAGGAGACTTCGGTCCAGGGCGCCACGTCGGGGTTCTCGATGCGGGCGTGGTGGAGCTCCTCCTCATTGGCGAAGGCCTTGGTGGCCAGCGCGTTGAGGGGGGTCTTGGCGTTCTGGGCCTCGTGGGAGGTGCCGTACATGAACTCCTCGATCTCCGCCGTGTACTTGTAGGGGGTCTCGGGGTGGGACTCGTAGTTCTTGTAGGCGATCTCCTCGCGCTCCCGCACGCCGTGCTTCCAGTTGGCCACCCATTCCCAGCCGTCGCGGGGGCCCTTCACGGTGACGAACTCGGCGCTGATCTCGCGGATGATCTCCATGCCGGGCTTCACCTCGGCGCGGGGCACGGTGCGGACTTCCGGCAGATCGGCGTTCCAGACCTTCGTGAAGAAGGCCCACTTCATCTCGCCGGTGTGCACGTCGGTGGCGCGGGTGCCGTTGGGGCCGTTGCCTTGCAGGAAGGCGACGAGGTCCGTCATCTCCTGCTTGGAGAGGTAGTCGTAGCGGGGCATGATGCTGCCGGGCTTCAGGCTGCGGGGATCCCGGTGGTGCTGGTCGTGGTACTCATCGGGGAACTTGCCGCCGATGTTGGCCAGGTCGGGGCCGCTGCGCTCGGAACCGAGCACGTGGGCGTAATCGAAGTAGTAGTCGCTGGCCTTGCTCTTCACGCCGTGATCCCAATCCTGGGGGCGGCTGGCCATGGAGTGGCAGTACCAGCAACCCTCACGGGTGTAGACCTGGCGGCCGCGGAGTTCCTGCGCGGTGTAATCGCGGAGGTCCTTGGGCTTGGCGGGCTTGAACGTCCACCGGGGGACGAGCACCACCACGAAGATGATGGCGCTGAGGATCAGGCCCATCCCGATGGCGGGGTAGAGGTAGTTGGCGCGTTGGGTGGTCATCGTCAATTCCTCGGCTCAGTCCTGGGGATCCATCGTGTCCGCGGCCTCGGCGCCGAACACGGTCATCAGGATGTTGTAGACCAGCAGCACCTGGCCGGTGACGATCAGGACGCCGCTGAAGACGCGCAGACCCATGAAGGGCGCGACCTGGATCACGGTGCGGTAGACCACCGTGCCCTCTTCCCAGGCGGCGGCCTGGGCGAGGCCGGCCACGGTCAGGGCGATCATCATGATGATGGTGCCCGAGAGGCTCAGCCAGTAATGGGCGTTGGCGAGGCGGCGGCTGTACCACTGCTTGCCCGTCACGCGGGGCACGCAGTAGTAGATGGCGCCCCAGGCCACGAAGCCGAAGGTGCCCAGCAGCGCGAAGTGCGCGTGGCCCACGACCCAGTGGGTGAAGTGGAGGTACCAGTTGATCCAGCGGGTGGCCTGGAAGGGGCCCGTGAAGCAGGTCAGCAGGTAGAACCACATGCCGGTGATGAAGAAGCGGAGCGGCAGGTTGCCGGCCATCATGCCCCACTTGCCCTTCATGGTGAGCCAGAAGTTCACCAGCACGCTCATCACGGGCACCAGCAGCATGATGGAGCTGATGACGGCGACGGCCTTCAGCCACTCGGGCACCGGGCTCTGGAGCAGGTGG